>JAENWA010000106.1 GCA_016650295.1 Desulfuromonadales bacterium
CCTTGCCGTCCGGCTAATGGTTCCCACCATCAGGGTCCATAGAGGACTTTCACCTCCAAGTCACTGCTTGACCACCACAATCAAGCAGACGGCGCTTACGCGCCACGCGCCATGCTGGGCGCACACGGCTGAGAGCACAGCGGGTTCGCCGCTGCTGCGCTTGGTTGAATATTTTGGCTTCTCATGATCGTAATTTAAAAAAGAGGGGAATGGAGAGTTGATCCTCTATTCCCCTCTGTGTTGCAATGACTCGCGTCACTAATATTCTGAAGTTACTTTATTAATATTACACGTATTTCTGGTGCAAAAACGATTTTATCAAATGTCATCATTAATGATTTGCTTTCAAAGTTAAGTAATGGTGAACTTTTACTAAATTCAATCATATCGCCTACTTTAACTTTAATTTCAGGACAAGCAACCCACAATCCCTCACCATTTTCTTCAATTTTGACATAAGTATAGCCTCCTTTGTTCATTGTAATCAATACTCGCCCATTACTAATAGTTTCATTTTGAGGCTCAATTACAGCCTCACTCATTTCTGATTTTTGGCTTGTTAATCCCATGAAAGCCTCTGGGTTAGTGCAACCGAGATAACAACCTGTCTTAAGCTCAGCGATTGAGGCCGATTTTTTTTTAAGTAATTGGGTGCCTGACATGTAGAAAAGTTCAAAACCCTTATCGACACCCGTAGTAATCATAACTTTATCAAGCTTCTTATTATTACGGATCATTTGCTGTTTTATCTTAGCGGGTTTTGAACCTTTTGTAGCGGAGACATAAGAGTCCCAGATAATTTTATTCATTGACTCACAAAATTTATGACACGATTCTGGTGACTCGCTTTTAGCTATTCCTCCAGCAATAATTATCCACACAATCAAAGTGGTACAGATCAAAGAACGCATAATCTCTCCATATTTGTATCATTATATTTTTCATAAGAACATTACCACCAACAAAACAGAGTGCAAACATTTTAATAATTACGCAGAGTGTCGGACCCGCGTATTAGATGTCTTACAAAGTCCATATCTTTCCTTCTATTAATGCACTTGGAATATCAAAGTCTTGGGCTTCGCATTTGGGGTGCGAACCTAGTGCATGGCGCAGGATTGCTAAGGCCTCATATGCCTCTTTCATCAATTCTCTTTGCATGTGGATATATTTGGGTTCAAACTTGTTTTCAATTATGGAATGTGCCGGAGGGCTCCTCTGGGCTCTAATTTTTTTGAAAACACTAATAGCAAAATCCCATGGCTCCCAGTTGCTAGCCCTATAAACTTTACGTAGCCATTCATCCAAAAGGAGAATAGTTCCCTTTTGACCGACAATGATTTTTCCATCCTTTCTCTCGGTTTCCACTTCTAATGCAAGTTCCCCTTTGAAAAATTTCTTATCAATATTATCTGAAAACAGCTTGTCCAATAAATGCACAAAATCATGATATTCTTTTGCAGTTGGCCTGATCATAAAAGAGAAATCATTTGGTTTTTCTTCAAGATACCGACCAAATACCCTTTTAAAAAGAGGTGGCTTGCCTATCGCACAAACCATATCATTTATTATTCGCTGTTCGTGAAGTACGGCATCAAATATTGAAATGTGTTGTGCCCATTGCCCCAAAATCTGCGAGCCATAAAAGTCAGGATTGACCTTAAGCTTGCTATTTACAATCTTTGATTGCCATATTTTTTGATGCTCAGGACTCAGGTTAGCTAAATCCCCTATGAAAGCGGCAATATACCTGTTTCCATCGTTATCATATGCTAAGCCGAATGCTTCTAATAATACTTTGTCTCTTTCATCTAAAGTTGAGTCTTTATAGTGCTCGTCTTTGATACAGATACTACCGCCAATATCGTTGCACTTATAGTAATACCTTGGGTCGTTACGATACAATTCTAGCAACATGAGTTCAAAAAAACAGAGCTCAAGTTGCCCCCTTCCTAGTGCCAGCTCGCGGCGAAACGGTTGATCTGTCAAATATTCAGATGAAGTTTTTCTCTTTAGGATTTCAATTCCGGGATATATGCAAGTATGATTTTCATTATTCTTTCTGAGCGATATTAATTGTGTTTCTATGTTTTGAAAACCAGTGCGGATGATATGAGGGTTAAGTTCATTGTCAGAAGAAAGGATACGTAAGTCACCATCTTTAACTTTATTTGACAAGTAACTCTCTATTTTTTCAAATTTAACATGAATTTGACTCAATAGGAATGAAAGGGGAATCCCGTTGAAGTCTCCTGAAGTCAAATAAAAATCAATCACTATATCGATAATTTCACGATCTATATTTCTTTTCATGCGATCCTTCATTTTATTTGCGTTCAACGTGGTGAGGCGCACCGGCGGAGCGTAGCGAAGACCGTGTGCCGCCGATGGTTAAGGCTTGCCGGAGTAAATTCGGGGGACACAATACTTAATTCAGAGTCAATCATTTTCCAACCACTCCATACCGCTCACCCTTCTCCGGGAAAAGCATATAAGGGTCAGACCTACGCAATTGACAAAACATTCCTAATTTCGGTCACCATTTTCCTGATGCCTTCGTCACTCTCGACCTTCATTTCAAATCGCTGACTCGCTCGCGTTACACCCGATTCGGTCAGGTGAAAGATCGCGCCGATGTTTTTCAACTTTTCCCCACTGTAGCGATGACACATATAGATACTGGCTTTTTTTACCAAATCTGCATCATCGACAAACACCCTTTTGACGATCTTTGCTATTTCATCCAGAGTTGGTCTGACGGTAAGTTCCCGCAGGGACGGCAGATCCCGATCCGCCTCCATGCTGCTGAGATGACGCTCTTGTATCTCGGCGACAAATTCCGCACTTCCCAAAATCAAGCCTCTGAGGGGACGCTGCTTGTTATTTTTCTATTGAATGATTAAGAAAATAGCAGGCAGCGTCCCGCCAAGCCTTCCCATTCCTCATTCTTTTAAACCCCACGCTTCCCATCCCTGTTTCCATCCTGCCGGAACGCTGAAAATCCCATAATTCCCGCCGGCGGGAATTATGCTGTAACTGACTGATTTATAATCGCAAACCCAGAAAAGACCCCTGGATTTTTGCCGACCTCATTTTGTAGCTTTTTACGTGCAACAAACTGATATGACAGGCTTTTATTTCTTCAACTGTTTCAACTTCTGATACTCCATGCTGCGAAGCTGAACCAGGGTGGTCGTGAGCGCCGTTTTCTGATCGGCACTCAACGTGACAACATCCAGCAGATAGAGCCGGTCATAAAACTGGTCAACAAACGTCAGGTCTATGGGTGCATCCGCCGGTTTTTTCTTGGCGATCTGTTTCCGGATTTCACCTCGGGTCAAGCCGCTGGCCTTATATTTGGTGTAGAGGGCAATCATCTTTTTCGGAGTGTTCAATTTGGCAATTTCGGCAAGGATACTCCGCCCCGCCTTGGGATCGTTGCGGCAATCGTCCTTGACCTCGGCGGGCAACCTGTTGAGGGAAAGGATTTCGGAAAGAGTCGAACCGGGTTTACCCAGGGAAACGGCCAGATCTCCCAAACCGCGCCCGCAGCCGCTCAATCGCCTCGGCCTCCTCAATAGCGGTCAGATTCTCCCGCAACAGGTTTTCGATGATGGATATCTCGGCCGGTTCGCCGTCGGTGATGATGGCAGGGATAGTCGCCAACCCGGCGTTCCTGGCCGCCTGATAGCGCCGCTCCCCGGAGACGATGATAAACACCCCGTCCCCGTCCGCCCCCTGCCGCACCAGGATCGGCTGCAAGACCCCATGACCGGCGATGGAAGCCGACAATTCGGCCAGCGCCTGTTCGTCAAAAAACTTGCGCGGCTGCTCCGGGTCCGGCTGGACCGAACTCAACGGCAGTTGGTACAGCTTTCCTTTTTCATACGCAACCGGCGGAGTGTTGAACGGGTTCAGTTCATCCATGAATGTCTCCCTAAAAAGTAACAAAGCCGCTGAATCAGCAGAAATACTGATTACAGCGGCTTTGTTACTCTTTATGATGTTGGAAACAGGCTGTCATTTCGCCCTCATTAAAATATCAGTGCAGTATTCAAAAACCTCCAAAGGTACGAAGAGTTAGTAAACTATTACCGCATTAAAGTCAATCAACACGTCATATGGATCTGACGGATGCGGGATTATCGCGTAGATTCATGCATGATGGTGTCGAGAAGGAAGCAAACACAAATCAACTACGTTAGCCCCTTGTCGAACAGTCGCAAGGTTGTGCGTTGTGTCAGGTTCTTCAAAACCAGGAAAGCCTGAATGAGTTTGTGGTCATTGAAGTGTGGGACTCTGTCTCTGCGCATCAAGCATCTGTGAAGAACATTCCTCCTGAAAAAATCGGGATAGTGATGCCCTTGTTGGCAGGCCCACCGAGCGGTTCGTACTACGCTTCGTAGATCTGCCCGCAACAATGTGACCCACGCAGACTGACACCACACCCCTTCAAAGCAGCCTGCAACATGTTGTGGTTCCACCAAATAGTGTGGCTACATGATCATTTCTTACCTCTCTGATGTTTCCTTCTATTGCCTAATGCCCTGTTATGTAAGGCCGAATCCAACCTTCTGCACTCTTATCGCTTTGTGGCATGCCACTTGCGTTACAGACAAAAGAGATCGGTAAAAATAAATAGGTAAGGTGTCCCTGTATACCCAGGGCTATGGATTCTCAGATATAATCCCTTCTGAAATCGCCCGGGCAGCTGGTGTAAGGAGATTTACATTGAAAACTCCCGAACAAATCGCACTGCATTCCCGTCTGGCTGCTGTGGTCATTACCGTTGTGTTCGCTGCCTTGATGATCGCGTTCTGCACGATGGCGCAGGCCGCACCCGCCTCGCAGGAACTTGTGCAGCGCGGCGCTTATCTTGCACGAGCCGGAGATTGCATCGCCTGTCATACCGCGCGGGAAGGACAACCGTTCGCTGGAGGACTGCCGCTCAACACGCCGATCGGAATAATCTATTCGACCAACATCACGCCGGACCTGGAAACAGGGATCGGTCGCTACAGCAGGGATGATTTCGAGAAGGTCATGCGCGAAGGCGTGGCAAAAGACGGGCACCACCTCTATCCGGCCATGCCCTATACGTCCTACGCCAGGCTGACACAGGAAGACCTGTCGGCGCTCTATGCCTGGTTCACACAGGGCGTGGAGCCGGTACACAATCCCAATCGCCGGACGCGATTGAGCTGGCCGCTCAGTATGCGCTCCCTGATGGCGGTCTGGAATGGGCTCTATTTCAAAAAGGGGGAATATGCCGTTGATCCGGATAAAAGCGCTGAGTGGAACCGCGGCGCCTATCTCGTGCAGGGTCTGGGGCATTGCGGCGACTGTCATACACCGCGAGGCATTGCCGGCCAGGTGAAAGCGGTCAGCGAGCGGGACGGCGGTCGATATCTCGCCGGCGCCACGCTGGACAACTGGTATGCATCCCCCCTGGCGGGGGATCTCGAAACCGGGCTGAAGGCCTGGCCGAAAGACGAAATAGTCGAATTCCTCAGAACCGGCCGCACCGCGCGCGTTGCGGCGATAGGTATCATGTCGGAAGTGGTCGGCAAGAGTACCCAGTATCTGACCGATCCGGACCTGATGGCGATTGCCGAATACCTTAAATCGCTGCCTCCCTCCTTTAACGAAGGGCAGGGCAATGCGGATTCGGCCATGCAAGCGAGCGAAGAGTCCGCGGCAACTCGAGCGCTGCGGGCGGGCGATACCGGGATACCTGGTTCGCGCGACTATCTGGACAACTGCAACGCCTGCCATCGCTCGGACGGGTCAGGTGCAAAGCGGACCTTCCCGAACCTGGTGAAAAACGAAGTGGTCAACGCCAGCGACCCGACCTCACTGATTCACCTGGTGTTGGCTGGATCATCCATGCCGTCAACGCAAACCGCGCCGTCTGCGCTCGCCATGCCTGACTTCGGGTGGCGTTTGAGCGATGAGGAAGTGGCGGATGTGCTCAGCTTTGTCCGAGGCAGCTGGGGTAATCATGCGGCCGGGGTCAGCCGCGACGAGGTCGGCCGTGTTCGCAAATCCCTTGCAATCCAAAAGACAGTGCGGTAACCCTGCAGTCACTGCTGACTACTGTCCGTAGCTAATCCCGTCGATTCCATGCGCCTGTAACCGCTGATTCTGCCTGCATCTTGTCAAGAGCAGCGGCATTCCCTCAAGAGCATCTCGATTCCCCGCAAGGAAAGGTCGGCACATTCAGGACGGTTGTTCAATTCGTACCCCAACTCGTGGACCACTTTCTGAATCAGGAAACAGCGCAGCATGATCGCCAGATCGGTTCTGTTCGCCGGAATAAGCGGGGAGTTCTTCATCTCATGCAGGTAGGCTTTCAGGTACGAGCCGCTGACGTAGATGGACCACGCCTCCAGCCAGGGTTCCAGCAGGGGGATGTCTTCAGGATGGCTGGCGCCGTGATGAACCAGAGTGGTCATGGCAGCATAATGGAAAGAGTGGATCATACCGGCCACATCCAGCAGTGGAGAGCGTTTCAGTCTGCGTTCGCTCAGGGAATTGACCGGTTCTCCTTCGAAATCAATGAAGATGAAATCCTTGCCGGTAAAAAGCGCCTGGCCTAGGTGTAAATCCCCGTGGATCCTGCTCTTCATGGCGGAAAGTCGCCGGCCGGTAATTTTATGCAGGCAGGCAATAATCTCCTTTTCGGCGGCCAGTATCAGCAAAGCCCGCTGGTGTACGTCATCAGGCAGACGCGGCAGGTTTGCCGACAATATCTGGAAGTTTCTCCGCACGTGACTTTGCATGGTCTGGAAGACGGAACGCTGGTATAGGGTGGAAAACTCTTCCATCTTCCAGGCGCTTTCCGTTGAATTGCAGGCCAGCGCCCGGTGCATCTCCGCAGTACGCTGGCCAAGCAGCAGTGCCATTTCCAGATGAAGTCCGCGTACGAGTTCTCCGAACTGGATCGGGATGCCGCTGTCAACGACTTCCAGGAGTGTCAGAAGCTGGGCCGGAAGTTTTGGCAGCTTATGTTTGTGTGACAGCAGATGTTCTACGAATTGTGTCAGGCTTGTCAGGGTGTTCCCCCAGGCATCGCCGTGACATGAAATGTAGGTTTGCAGAACACCGAGATCATATACCCGGCCTCCGGTCGCACGGTATTCGATCCCTCCCGCATATGCAGGCACATTACCGAATCTGTTTTCCCCGGCCAGATAGCGGAGGGTTTCAGGTTCCGGATTGATTCCCTCCTGCAGCTTGCGGTACATTTTGAACAGCAGCTGCTCACCAAACATAATGCTGGTGTTGTTCTGCTCGACAGCCGCAACCCGGCTGGGAAATAATTCCGCCCTGGGCGGAGAAATCTTGGTAACACTTCCGCCCCGCATGCCCACCAGTTCAGAACCATTGGCACTGTGCACCTTCGCGCGACCGCTGATCAGTTCATAGAGCAGCTCCCGGAACTCCTCGAAGTAGACCGCATCGCACAGAACCCCTTCAACATCTCCCAGTGTGAGCCCAGTAATGGTTGCCAGCGGATGCAGGTCCGTCATTGCTTTTTCCCGTTCGTTGGAAAACCAGGCCATTGGAATCTGATAGATCTCGGGATCACGCTCGGTGTAGGTGACCTGGAGAAAGGCCAACAGAAACAGCTGATCATCCAGTTTCAGCTGGCAGCTGTCGATCACGCTGATCTGGCTGATGATCCGGCCTTTGCCGCAAAACCAGAAGACGCGCTGCAGATAGTGGGGCATGACGGTGCTGCATAAACGTTCTCCGACCTTGCCTTTCAGCACGTCCCACCAGGGATGCCCCTCCCTCAGTTTCAGCTTCTGGATCTCCTCGCCGGGTTCTGACTGCGCCTCACTGCTCTTCAGCACAAACCAGAAATAGTCATATGGTCCCATGGTAAAGTGGTACCGGGACTCCTGGATTATGGGGAAGCGGTTGCGGCTGAAGAGCTCTTCGGGGATCATGCCTGCGTAGTGTGAAAGATCGACGGTGACCGTTTGTGAGAAGCGTGAGAGATTGATGACAACCAGAATTTTTTCATCCTCAAAGCTGCGGATGAAGGTCAGTACCTTCGGGTTGTCTGACGACAGTATTTCCAGGCTGCCGCAGCCGAAGGCCTTGAAGCGCTTGCGCATGGCGATCGTACGGCGCATCCACCAGAGCAGGGACGACGGATTGAGTTCCTGATTCTCAACGTTGATCGATTCGTAGTGATATTCCGCTTCGATTATGACCGGCATAAACAGCTTCTGGGGGCTCGACGCGGAGAAGCCGGCGTTCCGGTCAGGATTCCACTGCATCGGGGTACGGACTCCGTTTCGATCGCCCAGGAAGTAGTTGTCGCCCATGCCGATTTCATCGCCGTAGTAGATGATGGGTGTTCCCGGCAGGGAGAAGAGCAACATGTTCATCAGTTCGATCTTGCGGCGATTGTTGCCCATCAGGGGGGCCAGACGGCGGCGGATGCCGAGATTGATGCGGGCCTGCGGATCGGAGGCATAGACCCGGTACATATAATCCCGCTCCTCGTCGGTCACCATCTCCAGGGTCAGCTCATCATGGTTGCGCAGGAATATGGCCCACTGGCACCCCTCCGGGATGGCCGGCGTCTGATCGAGGATGTCAACGATCGGGAAGCGATCTTCCATCTCGATGGCCATGAAGAGGCGCGGCATGAGCGGGAAATGAAAGGCCATGTTGCTTTCGTCTCCGTCACCGAAATAGGCGGCGGCATCTTCCGGCCACTGGTTGGCCTCTGAAAGCAGAATGCGGTTTTTGAAGGAGCTGTCCAGATGGGAGCGCAGCTTCTTGAGGAAGGCATGGGTTTCGGGAAGATTTTCGCAATTGGTCCCCTCCCGCTCGAACAGGTAGGGAACGGCGTCGAGACGGACTCCGTCCACCCCCAGACGCATCCAGAAGTCAATCACCCGCAGCATTTCGGACTGTACCTTCGGGTTGTCGAAGTTGAGGTCCGGCTGATGGGAGTAGAAACGGTGCCAGAAGTAGGCCTTGGCCAGCGGGTCATAGGTCCAGTTGGAAATTTCGAAGTCCTGAAAGATGATGCGCGCTTCGTGGTACTTCTCGGGCGTGTCGCTCCAGACATAGAAGTCTCGAAACGCGGAGCCCGGCTTGGCCCGGCGGGCACGCTGGAACCAGGGGTGCTGGTCCGAGGTGTGATTGAGCACCAGTTCGGTGATCACCCGGATGCCGTGATTGTGAGCGGCGCGAAGCAACTGCTTGAATTCGCGGAGGGTGTTGTACATGGGGTTGACGTTATAGTAGTCGGCGATGTCGTAGCCGTCATCCCGCTGCGGAGAGGGATAGAAGGGGAGTATCCAGAGCGCCGTAACTCCGAGTTGCTGCAGGTAGTCAAGCTTGCCGATCAGTCCACGGAAATCACCAATGCCGTCTGCGTCGGAGTCGACGAAGGCCTTGATGTGCACCTGGTAAATGATGGCATCCCTGTACCAGAAAGGATTGTCCTCAAGGACAGAATCTTCATGTCGCATACGTTTTTTCTCCATACTGTGCCCTGTCGTAACGCTCCACCTGGCTCCGTACCGAAGCGGCCAGGTCTCGCGGAAGCATGTCCCAGGTAAAGCGCCACTCCCAGTTGCCGAAGGGGGTGCCGGGAATATTCATGCGCGCCTCGCTTCCCAGTTTCATAATGTCCTGAAACGGTATGATAACCGTGTCAGCAACAGACATCAGTGCGGCGCGCATCAGGTCGCCGACGCAGTCTGCACCAGAAGTGCACAGATATACATTCATCCCGTTTCGAACTGAATCCGAAACGGAATCATACCACCCTCTGGTGGTGTCGTTATCGTGGGTGCCGGTATAGACGACCCCATGTTTGACATGATTGTGCGGAAGTTCCGGATTGGACGGTCCGGAGTCAAAGGCAAACTGCAGGATCTTCATGCCGGGGAAGTCGTAGCGGTCCCGCAGCGCCACCACTTCGGGTGTGATCACCCCCAGATCCTCTGCAATTATCGGAAGCGGGCCCAGAGCCGTCTGAAGGGCATCAAAGAGCTTCTCACCCGGCCCTTTTACCCAGATGCCTTCCCGGGCAGTCCTTGACTTCACAGACACCTGCCAGGCTGCCTCGAATCCGCGGAAGTGGTCAACCCGGACAATGTCAAAAACCTCAAACATCGTCTTGAAGCGTTCGATCCACCAGCGATAGCCACCCTGTTCCATAGCATCCCAGTCGTAGTGCGGATTGCCCCACAGCTGACCGGTGGCACTGAAATAGTCGGGCGGAACGCCGGCCACGACCGTCTGATTGCCCTTTGAATCCAGGAGGAAAAGTTCGCGATGGCTCCAGACATCGGCAGAGTCATGGGCTACAAAGATGGGAATATCCCCGATAACGGCGATACCCCGCTGGTTCGCATACGTGCGCAGTTCATGCCATTGCCGTGAAAATTGCCACTGCAGGTATTTCTGCACCCCGATTTCCTGACCGAGTTCCTCTGAATACTTCTGATATTTCTCCGGAGTGATGCGCGACGCCTCTGCCGGCCAGCGGTTCCAGCTCTTACCGTGAAAAAGTCGTTTCAGCGCCATGAACAGGGCAAAATCATGCAGCCAGGGGGTCGTGTCGCAGAAATGATGAAATTCATGCGTGCGCGGTGTTGCGTTGTGAGCCAGAAAGGCTGAGCCGGCCTGATACAGCAGTTCCATTTTGGACCCGGCGACGGTTGCGAAATCGACCCGCTCTTCGGGATAACTGTCGCTGCAGGCAGCCTGGGACAGGTCACCCTCGTTCACGATCCGCTCCAGATCAATCAGGAGCGGATTACCCCCGAAGGCGGTAAAGGCGGAATAGGGGGAATTGCCGCAGGCCGGGGGTGTCAGCGGGAGCACCTGCCAGTACGACATGCCCATTGCGTACAGCAGATCTATAAAACGGCGGGCATCCGCCCCCAGCGAGCCAATCCCGCCGGGACCCGGCAGTGACGTCGGGTGCAGCAGGATTCCGCAGCCACGTTTGTTGAGCATCAGGACTCCAATGGGTAATTTAGTTCTATCAGATTCAAAAACAACCCCTCCCCGCTCCCCTTATCAGGGGAGAGCCTTAAAATCTCCCCCCTGATAAGGGGAGATTAAGGGGGGTTGGTTTTGCCGTTCCAGCAAAGCCACCGGAAATACCGCGAGTATGTCCCGAACTGCAAGGCTCAACTGGCCATCCTGCTGATCGAGGTTCAGGACTTCCCCCGTAATAAGGTTGCGATAGCAACTTTCTGCCGTATCGAATGGTTGAATTATCCGGGTGTCCTGCCAGACTTCCGGCCCCAGCGGCAGACCGCTGCCGTCCTGTATCAGGCGGCTGCAAAAACGGGGCACCACCACCATGACCGAGCTGTCGTTGACTGATCGTTCAAATGCGCAGACATGCTCCTGGCAGGCGCCTTCCACCGTCAGCGGCAGGTATCTTCCGGATTCGAACAATTCACGGTTTTCGCGGCGAAAGATGAGTGCCTTGCTGGTCAGGAGCAGCTTTATGCGGCCGTCGTATCGGGTCGCCACCACCTGGCGGGCCGTTTCCAGGAGCCCGGACGTCGCTTCCAGCTGCTGCAGTTCATTCAACAGGTTTTTCCGTGTACGGTAATCGACCGGACGGCGGTTGTCGGGGTCGACCAGGCTGAAATCCCACAACTCATTCCCCTGGTAGAAATCAGGGATCCCCGGCGAGGCGATCTTGAGCAGGGTTTGGGAAAGGGAATTAAATATGCCGCAGGCAGCGGTCAGTCTCTGGAATGAAATGAAATCATGCAGAAAATTGTTGTGGCGGGATTCTTTCAGGATCGAGTCGATGAAACACATCACCGCCTCCTCGTGCTGTGAGTTGGGGTTGATCCAGCTCGTATGCACCTTGGCCTCCCGCATGGCCTTCAACATGTACTCCCTGATCCGGGCACGGAATACTGCAAACTCGTCCGCGTCCGGATTGCAGAAGGGCCAGGTTCCCACCAGGGTCTGGTAGAGCAGGTACTCCTCATTGCGGTTCGGGGCGGGCTTGCCATCGACCATTATTTTGAGCTTACGGTTCTGGCGGCTCCAGCGGGAAAGCCCCTTGCGCCATTGTTCGGGAATCTCCGAAAGCACGTTGATCCTGGCACGGACATCCTCACTGCGCTTGGTATCATGGGTTGAGGTGGCCAGCATGGCCAATGGACGGCTCTTGCACCGTTCAATATTCTGGCCATGGAATGCATCCAGGGAGATGCCGAACCGCTCCGGGCTCCCACCCACCTCGTTCAGGGAAACAAGCCGGTTGTAGACGTAAAAAGCGGTGTCTTCGACCCCCTTGGCCATGACCGGGCCGGTGATCTGCTGAAACCGCTTCACAAAATCAAGCCAGGCCGGTTTGTGTTCCTCGTGCATGTTGTCAGGAAAACAGAGCAGCAGAACATCCCGGATGAAATCGAAAACCGAGGTGCTGATGGCCGGATTCTGGCGTTTTGCCCGGCTGATGGCCGATTCAATGTACTGACTGTCCCGCTCCGCGACTTCAAAACTGTTGATGTAGGTGCGGTACACCGGAAAATATGCAATCACGTCCACTATCGACCTGATCAAGCTGTTGAGGGTGAAATCCCGTGTATGCCGGTTCTGTTCGGATATCCTGTTCAGGTGGTAGCCCAGCGTATTGATTTCGCTCGACATGGCCACCTGCATGACGAGTTTCTTCTTCTCGTAGACCACATCATGGAAGTCGATGCGGTGCTGCAGGAAGCGCGTATAGAGGGTTTCAAACTCCCTGGCATTCGCGGTGTCCACAAACAGGCCGTTTACCTGATTGGCGAAATCGTAGCCGGTGGTATTGAATACCGGCCAGCTGTCCGGAAGCTTCTCGGCTTTGAGGAGAATTTTTTCTCCGATGATGTAGAACGGCTTGTAGGAAGGGTCTGCGCCAATAATCCGGTCATACTTTTCCCGGACCGCTGCTTCAGTGTCCTCATCTGCGTTGCCCTCAGTCCGCTGCACAGCCAGGGTACCGCCATACATCCGAATGAAACAGGCCTCTTGAAGTCTCCGGAAATAATCTTCCGGATCCTGCAATCCGTCGGCGTGGTCAATACGCAAGCCGCTGATCTTTCCCGATGCCACAAGCGAGAAGACCAGCTGGTGCGTTTTTTCGAATACAACCGGATCCTCCACCCTGAGGGCGCCGAGGGAATTGATATCGAAGAACCTGCGGTAGTTGATCTCCTCGGTAGCGACGCGCCAATGGGAAATACGATAGACCTGCTCCCGAAGAAGACCGTCCAGCAGATCAAAACTGCGCGGGTCGCCCTTTGTTCCGTTGAAGGCGGCCACATTCGTGTCAATGAATTCCCTGATTGCGCTGCTGTTTTGGTAGAGGTTCCACAGACGCCGCTTGACGACCACTTTTTCCCGGTCACGCTCGGCGATCAACCCGGGATTCTGCACCGTGGTGGGAGGCAGGTGCCTGAGAGCTGTTATGATGCTCATAAGTTCCTGAAGACGGGGGTCGGCTTCGGTGCGTTCCCGCTCCAGATCATCGATGCGCAGCGCCAGGATGGTGCTGTAGGTCTTGGGAATGATCGGCAGTTTGTTGTCGTAATAGGAGATAAAAAAAGAGCCCTCTTCAAAGGAGAGACGCAACTCCCCGTTTTCGAGCACCGTACCGTACTGGTCGCCCAGGATCGGGATCAGGATCTTGTTTTCCAGCTCTTTCTTGACCGGGTGCCAGTCGATATCGAAAAAACCCGCATAGGGGGAACTGGGACCATTTTCCAGCACATCCATCCAGAAGGCATTCCCTTGTCCCTCGATGCACATATGATTCGGGACGATATCCAGGATCTGTCCCATACCCGATTGTTCCAGTTCGCCGATCAGTGCCTCGTACTCGTCCGCAGAGCCGATTTCCGGATTCAGGCTGTTCTGATCCAGTATGTCGTAACCGTGAAGGCTCCCCGTGCGTGCCTTGAAGTAAGGGGATGCATAGATGTCGCTGATACCGAGGGTATGCAGATACGGGACGATCTCCCGGGCATCGCTGAAGCGGAAATGTGCGTTGAACTGCAGCCGGTAGGTTGATACCGGGATTCTGAGTTCCTTAGCGTTCATAGGTCTCTCTTTGCCGATGCCAATACATCTGGAACATTGAAAAAGAGCAGCTGTCCCAGATTTTTGACCGTTTCGCTCCAGGATCTTCTTTCGCTTGTCCCGCCTTCATCGGAGCGGAGATCGGAAGCGCGGGATTGCAGCATGGTCCAGTACATGTTCTGAGCCTGCCAGAGATTCACCTCAAGCGGTAGTAACGCTTGCGCCTCGACCAGCAGAAGGAGTTCGGATAAGATCTGGTCATTTTCAGGTTCCTCCAGCAGAGCGGCCATCGACCCTTCAATCCTGCGGCGAATGATGAATTCCAGTGCTACCTTATCCAGACCGACATCCCAGCTTCCGATCTCGTTGACATCCTCCTTCAGTCTGTCCAGGTCGGCCGTTTCCGAGGTGAACATCTTTTGCAGCTTGAGATTGAGGGCGGTCCCGGCAGTGGTCATAAAATAGTTCGGCACCGGCATGCCGGTATCCCTTACGAATCCCATCAGACTTTTGCTATTTTCGTACAGGGTTATGAACTTGTCTTCAAACTCCTGGAGCGTGCCGGAGATGATCAGGCGCAGGATATGACGTTGTTCATCCCGAAACAGGTCTTTGAGAGAGAAGTTGTGCATGCCGAAATGGGTGTCGATCAACCTGATTACCGCAGCGAAATCACCCTCATTGAAAGCGGATATGACCTCCTGCTTCATGGTCAGGTAGGCTTCCTCGCCGACAAAGGAGCAGACACCGCAGTTCAAGGTATGGCCGCCGAAATACAGATTGCAGAAACTGATCCGGTCGGTTTTGCGGGTGATGGACGAGCGGATGAATATTTTGCCTACCGCAAGTCTCATCTGTCCGGCATGGAATATCTGATGATCCTCCCTGTAGGCGCGATAGCTGAAAATATCGGTTTCCTCTCCGTATTCCTCGAAGACAAAGCTGACGGCGTAGTGAGCGCCGACCTTGAGCAGGTCGATCATGGCCGAGTTGACGTAGTTTGCGTATATTTCAGCCCCGTTGCCCTGTTCGGGCAGATTGCTCCCGGCCAGTGCCAGCCGTTCCAGATACTGGGTTTCGATACCCTGAATGCAGTATATCTCAGCCAACTGCATTGCCCGTCCGGCATACTGAATGATCTGAACCGTTTCCATCCCTGAGAGGTCGTCAAAAAACCATCCGCAACTGGTGTACATGAGCATGGCGTGCCGCTGCATCTCCAGCAGGCTGAGTACGGCTACCGATGCATCTTCATCCAGGGGATAGCGGGAATGCCTGAGCAGGAAGGCGGCGACGTTTTCCTCGGAGCGATCAAGCATGACCTCGATATAGTCATTGCGCGCCTCCCAGGAGTCTTTCACGTAATCTGCCAGGCCATCCTCATAACCGGCAGCCAGCTGTCCGCTGAGCCAGTCCATGGACTCCCGCAGCTGCCGCCGCCATTGCTGGTTCCAGCCGCTGTGACCGCCCGAGTTGCAGCCGCAGTCATTCCTCCAGCGCTCGATGCCGTGCACGCAGCTCCAGGAACTGTTTTCAATAATCTGCACCTCATGGGTGGCCGGATGCAGCTCCAAGTATTCGCCATAGTTGGTCAGGCGCGCCAGGTTGTTTATCTCAATGTAATTCAGTGCATGCCCCAGCGCCATCTCGCCGAAGGCATGGTGGTGGCCGTAGGTTTCTCCATCCGTGGCGATATGTACCAGCTGGGGGTGCTTGTCATGATCCGAATAACCGGACATCAGGCGGTCGGCAAACCGTTCTCCGCTGCTGAGCAGCTTCTCGAACGCCACTGCCTGGGAAATGGGGCCGTCGTAAAAGAAGATAGTGATGCTTCGACCTGAGGGAAGCCGGCAGAGATAGGCCTGTGTAGGGTCGATCCGTGAGCCGCTTACGTCCTTCCACCGGCCGGTTCCGATCCTGCGAACACGGGCCGCCTGGTGAGGTGCGAGGATCGTGAAGTGGATACCCTCCTCGGCCAGCACCTCCAATGTTTCCAGGTCCACGGCGGTTTCAGCCAGCCACATCCCCTCGGGGAAGCGCTGGAAGCGATGCTCGAAATCCCTGATTCCCCACCGCACCTGAGTCCGTTTATCGGCCAGGCTGGCCAGGGGCATGATGATATGGTTATACACCTGGGCCAGGGCGGCCCCATGGCCGGAGCGCCAGGTGATGCTCTGCCGGTCGGCCGCCTGGATTGCATGATAGGTGTCGGGAGCGAATTTTTCCATCCAGGAGAGCAGGGTCGGTCCGAAATTGAAGCTGATACGGGCATAGTTGCTGACGATCCCCATGATGCGGCCATCGTTGTCCAGATTCCGTGTGGCTGTATTGGGAGCATAACACTCGGCGGTGATCCGTTCATTCCAGTCATGGTAGGGATAAGCCGAATCCTGGATCTCAACGGTCTCCAGCCAGGGGTTTTCGCGGGGCGGCTGGTAGAAATGGCCATGAATGCAGAGGAATTTTTGCATCAGGAAGTCCTTTCGGTTCGATAGACGATGACGCCGAAAGGGGCCAGCGTCGGGAATGTTTTGGGCCGGGTGGAATACACGGTTATGCAGCTGCCTGACGGATAGTTACCCGTAGAATCGAGCAGGACGCGCAGGGTGCCGCTTGCCAGCTTAGTGGGGATTACTCGGTTTTGGTCACTATAGTTGAACAGGCAGAACACCTGATCGTCACCGGCCGTTCGGATGATCGCCAGTATCTGTTCCTCCTCGCCGGAAACCACCTGCATGTCCGCTCTGCTGAGTCTGGCAAGCGGGGCGCATTTCTTGCGCAGCCTTATCAGTTCACGATAGAACTCGAAAAGGGTCTGATGATCACCGGCCAGGTGCTTTACCTGATCAAGTTTTGCTGAAAGAAAGGTCTCCTCCGCCTGAGGGTCAGGCGGGGTTCCCTGATTTCCTAAAGCGGCGAATTCCTCCAGTCGTCCCCGCCTGACCGATTCGATCAGTTCCGCATCCCCATGACTCACAAAATAGGGAAAGGGCGCCGATTCGGCATACTCCTCCCCCATGAAGAGCAGCGGCAGGTAAGGGGAGAGCAACACCGTAGCTGCGGCCAGCTTGAGTTGTTGCAGCGAAAGATGTTCGCCCGGTCGTTCTCCGCGCATGCGGTTGCCCACCTGGTCATGGTTCTGGGAAAACACCACCAATTGGCAGGGGGGGTGCTGGGCCGAGGAACTGCCATGCCGCCGTCTTCTGAAGGCGGAATACCCGCCGGTGAGGACAAAGCCCTCACGGAAGCCCTTGACCAGATCCGGGAACCGGCCGAAGTCTCCGTAGTAACCTGAACGATCACCGGTCAGGAGGGCCCGCAGGGCATGGTGAAAATCGTCGTTCCACTGGGCATCCAGGCCGTAGCCGCCTGACTCCGGGGGATTGATCACCCGCACGTCGTTCAGATCGCTTTCCGCAATAATATGGACCCGGCGGCCGAGCGTCTCGCCCTGCCGGTGGACAGCTTCGGCCAGCTCCTGAAGGATATGCAGGGCGCTGAAATCGTAGATGCCGTGGATGGCGTCCAGCCGCAGGGTATCAATGTGGTATTCGGTTATCCAGTAGAGTGCATTGGAGATGAAGTAGTGGCGGACCGGATCACTGTCGGGGCCGTCGAAATTGACGGCGTCTCCCCAGGGGGTACGGTGGCGGTCGGTAAAGTAGGGACCGAAGCCATGCAGGTAGTTCCCTTCCGGCCCCAGGTGATTGTAGACCACATCCAGGATCACGGCCAGCCCCCTTGCGTGGCATGCGTCAACCAGCCGTTTCAGACCGTCCGGGCCGCCATAGCTGTTCTGGGGAGCAAAGGGGTAGGTGCCGTCATAGCCCCAGTTGCGCTCACCGGGGAACTGGGCCACCGGCATCAGTTCCACGGCGGTTATGCCCAGTTCGCACAGGTAATCGAGACGTGAAACCGCTCCGTCAAAGGTGCCCTGCGGAGTAAAGGTTCCCACATGCAGTTCGTAGATGATGTATTCATCCAGCGGGATGCCTTTCCAGCCTTTGTCACTCCGGATAGAGCCGTCCGATGCGACCACCTGGGACGGTCCATGCACCCCTTCCGGCTGGAAGCGCGAGGCCGGATCAGGCCGGGCAGTCTCTCCATCCAGCAGGTAGAGATAGTGCTCGCCCTCGCTGATGCCCGCGACAACCCCGCTGAAATACCCGTTCCCTTCAGCAGCCAGCGACACGGGGTTCCCTTCCCGATGCGGCAGAACCACCGACAACTCCCGAACCAGTGGCGCCCAGACCCGGAAACGGACCGTACCGTCCTGAAGAAGGGTTGCGCCGAGGTTGAGCTTCCAGTCGAATCCGGTTACGATTGAACACATATCATTTTCAGTCATTTCTCTCCTTTGTTTTGGTCCTGTTTATATGGATACCACATGTTGATTGGTTGTCAATTGGACCCCGCAGCAAAGCTCAAGTGCGGAAATCCGGCATCCTCCATCAATGACGGATCTGAATGCAATAACATACGCACATGCTGGTTTTAAAGTTGTCCATCATATATGACAGTTATGTTAAACATGACGGATTCTGATGTTGACTTTCCCTTCATCCCGCCGGTCTCTCACCAATTTTACTTTTAATATCATACAGTTGCACTCTCAGATTCCGCAGGTTTCTCTGGCACGCTAGTTGCGATTTACATTTTGGAGAACATGAGCACTGCTAAAACAGAGAGGGAGGCGGGTCATGTCTTAACGAGTTCCTGTGACCCAGGCTGCGGTTGCAGAATCCATCACAACCGGTATCCGAAAGGTATGATGCCTTCGAAGTAATAGGGTTCAAATCTGGTTGAGACGACACGTTAAAAGACAGGAGGTGCGAATGAGGAATCAAAATTTACAATAACATTGGCGGCTGTTGAATAGAGCCATCAAGTGGCCGAGGACCTGAATCACATAAAGTTCAGGGATTAATTTTAGCAGTTATCTAGAAAGGAGAAATAGTATGCCATTAATTCAATTAGTAATAGTTTTGGTTGTTGTCGGACTGATTCTATGGGTGATTAACAGCTACATACCGATGCAGTCTACCATAAAGAGAATCTTGAATGTGGTAGTTGTTATCGTTGTGATTATATGGCTGTTGAGTGTCTTCGGACTCATAGGAAATCTCACATCGATTCGAATCGGGAAGTGAATAGTCTGAAAATACTCTCGATTGGGTGAAGAGAGGGCACGTGTGTCTGTTGAACCAATTGAGCAGGCTTTTCTTTCTGTTATCTCTTGAAGTTACTTATCTAATTTGGAATCCAGGATGTTTTTTGTCACAACCAACAACACTAAAAGGAGAACGTGCATGAAAGTACTATATTCCATATCTCTCATGATGGCAGCGGCGGTTCTGATGGCTCTCAGCGTGCCTGTGCATGCGTCTACGATGGACGACCGCATTGAACTGTCTGCCAAGCAGTCGTATGTGTTCAAGACCTATCTTCAGGGTGATGATATCAAAATTCAGTCTAAAGATGGCGCTGTCACCTTGACGGGAACTGTCTCCGAAAATTCCCACAAATCATTGGCCCACGAGACCATAGCAGGCCTTCCCGGTGTCAAGAGCGTGGACAACAAGCTGGAAATCAAAGGTGCGCCCCCCACTGCGAACTCGGATGCGTGGCTCCGTGATAAAGTGAAAGTCACACTCCTGTTTCATCGCAGCGTAAGCGCCGGCACAACCAGCGTTGATGTCAAAGACGGCATTGTGACCCTGCGAGGAGATGCTGCCAGTAAGGCTCAAAAGGACCTGACGACTGAATACGCCATGGAAGTCGAAGGGGTTAAAGGCGTAAAGAATGAGATGACCGTGACAAAGGCCCCGGAAAAGACGCGAACGGTAGGCGAAATTATTGATGACGCCTCCATAACCGCCCAAGTCAAAATGACGCTGCTCTATCACCGCTCGACCAGTGCCATTAATACCAAGGTCGAGACGAAGGGCGGCGCGGTCACATTGTATGGCAAGGCCAGAAGTGCAGCAGAATTGAGCCTGGCCACCAAACTCGCCAACGACGTAGATGGCGTAAAGGAAGTAAATAACCGCATGACCATCGAGTAAATATCATGTCCAAAGAAAAACTGGTCGTCATCGGCGGCGATGCCGCGGGGATGAGTGCCGCCTCCCAGGCAAAGCGCCGTCGGCCTGAGTTGGCAATCGTTGTCATCGAACGGAGTCCGCACACATCCTTTTCCGCCTGCGGGATCCCTTATTACGTCGGCCGGGTCGTTGATGCGGAAGAAAAGCTCATTATCCGCACCCCGGAAAAATTCCGGGAGCTGGATGGAATAGACGTGAGAGTTCTGCACGAGGTGGAGAAGATCGATGTGCCGGGGAAAAAGGTGCATGTCCGCAACCTGAAAACCGGCAGATCGGCATGGGAGCCATATGACCAGCTCCTGATCGCCACCGGAGCGGTACCGTTCTGCCCGCAGCTCCCGGGGGCGGATGCCGTCGATATCTTCGGAGTAAGCACCCTCGAAAGCGGTCTGGAGATTCGCAGGCGTCTCGACAAAGGCGGAATCAAAAAGGCGGTTGTGGTCGGCGGTGGCTACATCGGGCTGGAAATGGCTGAAGCCCTGGTGATGAACGGCCTGGAGGTCTCCCTGATCAGCAGGCCCCCTCAGGTGATGGGAACCCTCGATGATGATATGGGGGCACTGGTATCCCAGGCACTGCGGGATGTCGGCGTTACCCTCTACCTGGAGGAGGAACTCACCTCGTTTAAGAAAAAGGCCGGAAAGGTTACCGGTATCGTCACCGACAAACGCACCCTGTTGACCGACATCGTGATCCTTGGCCTCGGGGTACGCCCCAACACGGCGCTTGCCGCGGCGGCCGGAATCCCCTTGGGAGAGAAAGGGTCGATCCGGGTGAACGAGCGGATGGAAACCGGAATTGCCGGTATCTGGGCAGCAGGTGATTGCGCAGAATCTTTCCATCTGGTGAGCCGCAAACCGTTCTACGTAGCACTCGGCACCGTTGCCAATCGCCAGGGAAGGGTCGCGGGCATCAACCTGGGAGGCGGCTACGCCACGTTTCCCGGGGTAGTTGGAACAGCTGTCACGAAAATATGTACCATGGAAGTCGCGCGTACCGGTCTCCAGGAAAAAGAACTCAGAAAGCTGGGCATCGAGTGGGTCAGCGCCGTAATCAAGAGTCGCACCAAGGCCGGCTACTATCCCGATGCGGGAGAAATAACCGTAAAGGTGCTGGCGGAAAGAGGCAGCGGCCGCCTGCTGGGAGGCCAGATCGTCGGGATGGAAGGATCGGCCAAGCGCATCGACACCCTGGCAACCGCCCTTCATGCCGGCTTTACGGTGGAGGAGATGATTAATCTGGACCTTGGCTACGCTCCTCCCTTTTCACCGGTCTGGGACCCGGTCGTGATTGCTGCCCGTGAAGCAGCCAAGAAGCTCTGACTGTTTTCTTTAAAATAGGAGTCAAGGGGATATCAGCCATGCGATATTTTGTGATAGCAATTCTCTTCAATATGTTCACGTTTCTGGCGTGGCCGGCTTTTGCCGGTGAAATCAGCCTGCTCGGCGGTTATGGGTGGACAGGTAAACAAATTGAAAAATCAGATGAGAGAACTTACGCCTGGCAGATTCAGTATATGGAGGGGCTTGGGGACAATTTCGCCTACTCACTGTCATATCTGAACCAGGGGCACTTTGTCTCGCACCACCGTGACGGTAATGCCGCCAATCTCTGGGTTCGGACCAATCTGCTCGACCGGCAGCTTTCGCTGGGGGCCGGCGTCGGCGGAGTGTTCTATTACGACACCAAACAGCCGGTCAGCGGCGGACCCGCCACTGACGTCCATGGCTGGGGAACCATGGTCAACGTGGCGGCCACCTGGTATACGAAGAGCCGTCTGTTTTACCAGCTGCAGGGCTACTGGGTCAGGGGGGGCAATAGTTTCGATACCTTAACGACTCTGGCAGGCATCGGCTACCAACTCGATGCTCCTCCTTCAAAAGGGCCTGACGTAAGAGGAACTCATCAAAGCGAAAGAACCACCGATAACGAATTGACGGTTTTTGGAGGTGCAACGGTCGTTAATATTCCCGGAGACGGACATTCAAGTGCCATAGCACTCGAATACCGGCGCGGCCTCTGGCGTTACCTGGAATGGACCGCCGGGGCGCTTTACGAGGGTAAAAGCTCCCTGATTGATCGATACGGTCTGACAACAGAGCTTTGGCTGGCAAAATCCTTCCTGGATGAACGCCTCTCCCTGGGGGTCGGAGCTGGACCATATTTCGCCATTGACCAGCGTCGCACCGACCATAAGGAGCGAGTTCCGATAATCTTCTCAACGACGGGCAGCTACCGGATGGGTGAGAACTGGCTGGTCCGGGCAACCTGGGACCGGATCATTACCACGTACGACCGCGACACGGACATATTCCTCGGCGGTATTGGTTACCGCTTCTGAGGCGGGCTTCGACCCCGCTCAACGGACGCATGTTCCCTGGGCGGGGTCGAAGGAAATTATACAGTTTACCATGTCCCGCCATATATGCCGGTAATGCCAAAAATGACGGATTTCTCTGGTGGCTCCTCCTCCTCCCCCCAAATTCTTTTCCAATTATCCCATTAAAAATCAAATAGATCCGCCTGCGGTTTCCGCCGGCTTACTCTGGCACGCTAGTTGCGATATACCTTCCTGACTGAAAAAGAGCACTGGCGGTTTACTGATAGCAATCCAGCCTTGGCGTAAAGACAGCCGGAGAAAATAACAAAAATAAAAAATATGAGGAGAGTGTGAAATGAAAACAAATTCTATCTGTAAAATTCTGGCAGTCGTATCCCTGTTGGCTCTCAGTGTGCCTGTGACCGCATTTTCAGAGATGAAGGGTATGCCCATGATGGAACATGGGGAAGGCCATGGCCATATGATGGACATGGGTAATATGGACAAGATGGGCGATATGATGGGCATGTGTATTGAACATGCAGACAAGATGGGACTGAGCGATGCCCAGACCGCGAAAATGAAGCCGACACATCGCGAAATGCAAAAGAAACAGGTCCGGTTCAAGGCCGATCTGAAGATTGCAGAGATCGAATTGATGGAAATAATGGAAGTGAAAGATTTTGACCTGGAGAAGGCCGGTGCCGCGGTCAAAAAGATTGCAGAGATAAAAACCGCCCATCACCTGGAAATGTTGAAAGCCATGAAAGAAATGCGGGCAGTTTTGACTGACGAGCAGTTCAAGAACATGAAGAAGATGATGCCCATGAAGGATGACAAAAAGCCGGGCAAGCGAATGATGAAGAAACATGATAATCAGCACTAGTACCTTGTAACACTTATTTCTTCGTAGGCCGGATCAAACGAAGTGGATCCGGCATTGTTGCCATAGCCAGCACCATTGCCGGATGCGCTACGCTTCATCCGGCCTACATTATTACGTAGTTTAAAGTGTTACACGGTACTAGGATCGTAATTGAGTGGACACACCCCACCGCGCGAAGGCCGGGTGATCCGGCGCATCGCCTTCCCGGCGCTTGAATGCGCTTGCGAATTTAACCCATAAGGAGACAGATCATGAAAAGAAAGTCTTATCAGGTTGCTTTTCCAGCTTCACTCGTTGTTGTATTGGTAGCGTTTCTATCCATTATCTTTTTAGCCAATGCAAATCCGTCGTTTGCTGCCTCAGCCAAGAAGAAAGCGCCGGCAGTTGCCAAAACCACGGCCGTCGAACATACCGAGGCCCGCATCAAAGAGCTTCAAGGCGCGCTGAAGATCACCGAGGACCAGGAACCGTTATGGAGTAACCTTACCCTTGTGATGCGGGATAATGCAAAAAACATGGACGCCCTTACCAAGGACAGGCATGAAGCCACCAAAACCATGAACGCTGTCGATCGTATGAAATTCCACAGTCAAATTACCGAAGCCCGGTTAGATCAACTCAAGAAGTTCATCCCGCCTTTCGAGGCGCTCTACGCCAGTTTGTCGGATGAACAGAAGAAGATTACCGATGCCATATTCCAGACGGGGAGACATGGAAAACACAAGATAAAATGACCGGGAATTACTATGCAGATGAAACCCGCCGTCCAAGTGCCGCGGGATTCATCCGACTGGATTAAGAGTAGAAGCCAAACAGGCGATTGGAATCGATCCAAGAATGGAGTGAATATATGAAAACACCAAGTACGTGGAATTTCGGATCTATTGCGGGCAAGGTTGTGATGGTGCTTGTGTTAGCCGTCATGACCGGCGGTATGAACGTCGTGCCGTCCTTCGCCGATGATTATCGTGACCGTGATGGAAGACATGACAACGGCCGTTACGAGAAGAGAGGACGCGGGCATGACCGCGGCAACTATTATTACGAGGATGGACGGCGATATTATTACGAGGGTGGACGGCGATATTATTACGAGGGTGGACGGCGATATTATCGTCAACCTGTCTACCGGGAGCGAGTGTATGTTGCCCCCCCGCCGGTCGTCTATGCGCCACCTGAACCGATGGGGATCAGAATATTTTTACCGCCCATCATTTTTGGCCGCTGAATAACGTAGTATAATAAGGCCGCATCTTCGGATGCGGCCTTATTCCAATTCCAAATCAAAGCGCCTTCTTCGTTAGCTCGTCTTCGGCTCCTCAACATACTCATTGTATGCCTTCGTCGCCTCAATCCTCGCCGCCTTGAATGCATTTTTGATTTGAAATCGGAATTATTCATTTATTTCAAATCTCGATCCGAATGCCCAGTTCAACGACCCGCTCGGGCGGTATCCTGAAGAAATCAGTTGCCGGCAGGGCATTGCGGGTCATGAACGAGAACAGCTTCTCCCGCCAGAGCATCATGCCGGGACGCTCCGAAGATGGAATCAGGGTTTCGCGGGCGAGGTAGAAGGTAGTGGTGTCCAGATCCACCTTCAGGCCGAATGATTCACATCCCCGCAAGGCAACCGGCACATTGGGGTTTTGCATGAAGCCGTAGTTGACGATCACCCGGGAGAACCCCTGTTCCAACATGCTGACCTCAAGCCGATTCTCGGCCGTTATCCGGGGGACTTCCTTGGTAACGACACTGAGAAGTACCACCTGCTCATGAAGGACCTGGTTATGGGCGAGATGATGGAGCAGTTGGGGAGGTGTACCGGGAATCGGCTTGATCAGGAATACTGCCGTACCAGGGACGCGCAACGGGGGTTTTGCGGCGATCCGTTGCAGGAAAAGTTCGAGTGGTTCCTTGGTTTCTTCGAGTCGTTGGGCGAGGATTTCCCTGCCCCGGCTCCAAGTCGCCATCATGGTGAAGACGATTAGGCCCGCTACCAGGGGAAACCACCCGCCGGACTCTATCTTCAGCATGTTCGCCCCGAAAAATGACAGATCCACGACCAGGAACATGAGCGTGATCAGAGCGACTGTGACGGGATGCCACCGCCATTTGTCAATGGCCACAAAAAATGCCAGCAGCATCGTGATCACCATGGTGGTCGTAACCGCCACACCGTACGCACCTGCGAGTTTGCTGGAAGAGCCGAATCCAAAGACCAGGGAGATCGTCACGATCATGAGCAGCCAATTGACACTGGGGATGTAGATCTGCCCGATTTCTGCCTGGGAGGTCTGGACAATGTGGACATGCGGGCACTGCCCGAGCTGCACGGCCTGGCGGGTAAGGGAAAAGGCCCCGGAGATGACCGCCTGTGAGGCAATCACGGTGGCAACGGTAGAGAGTAGAACAAGTGGGTAGAGCGCCCAGCCCGGTGCCAGATTGAAGAACGGCTGCTGCGCCAGCACCGGATGGAGCAGGATCAGGGCCCCCTGGCCAAAATAGTTGAGCAGGAGAGCCGGGAGCACCAGGACGAACCAGGCCAGCCGGATGGGAAATCGCCCGAAATGCCCCATGTCGGCGTACAGGGCCTCCCCGCCGGTCACCACCAGGAAGACGGCCCCCAGGACAACGAAGCCCCGCCAGCCGTTGTTGATAAAGAAATCGAGGGCATACCCAGGGTTGATGGCGGTAAGCACCTTCGGAGCACGGATAATCCAGCTGATACCGAGGGTGGCAATGGTTGCGAACCAGAGCAGCATGACGGGGCCGAAAACGTTGCCGATCCGGGATGTGCCGCTCTTCTGGAAGCGGAAGAGGAGCACCAGAACCGCGGTCGTGATCGGCAGCACGAACGGTTTCAGCCCCGGAGCCGCGATCTCCAGCCCTTCGACAGCCGATAGGACCGAAATTGCCGGAGTAATTGCCCCATCACCATACAGGAGTGCCGCGCCGAACAACCCGGTAAAAAGCAGCGCCCGACTCTTCCGGGAGCGGTTGTGCCAAGGCGCGAGCAACGCCAGGAGCGCCAGAATGCCCCCTTCGCCGTGGTTGTCGGCCCTCATCACGAAGATCAGGTATTTGAGCGAAATAATGATCATCAGCGCCCAGAAGATGAGCGACAGTACGCCAAAAACGTTTGTCTCCGTCGGCGGAAACGGATGTGATCCATGAAAACATTCACGCAGGGCATAGATCGGGCTCGTCCCGATATCGCCGTAGACGACCCCCAGGGCCGACAGACCAAGCAATAGAATGCGGCGGTCTGATCTGCGTTGACCGTCTTTATGGGCAACGGGCGGCAAGGGGGGGATTTCACGTCTCGAATTGCTGTTCACTGGCTCTCCGGCGCGGATACTATCGGGCAGTGGTAAGGACGTATATAACTTACCTAGCCCTGATAAACAGGATAAGTGCGTTAACGAAGTTATTTTCTGCCAGAAAATTGCAGAAAACAACGTCTAACTTACTAATAATTCCCTTTTACGCTCAAAATAAATCCATTTTTGGAAATTTCTGCATCCGGAACAATACCCCGTGAATTATCAAGACCGAGAAAAGCATCATTCACAAATGAACTGATAAAATGTCCGATCGCCATACCCGCCAGTATATCCGCCGGAAAATGCCTTTTCGCCTCCACCCGTGCCCAGGCAGTGCTTGCGGTAATAAGAATGAGGCCGCCATCGGCAGCCAGTTCCGCACTCCCGGGGAGGTTCATTGCGGCTATGTTTTTTGACGCCAGGGTGGAAAATGATGCCGCTGCCGTAGCGTGGCCGGAGGGAAAGCTTTGAGGACTCCTGTCAGGTCGTTCCCTGCCCAGAGCCGGCTGGAGTATTCCGACGATCCCCTCGGATAAACCGATTGCAGCACCGCCGACAACAAATCCCTTCATCTTGTCTGTAAGCCATTCAGCGGCCTGATTTCCGCTCGGGGTAAGCAATACGGTAGTACCATATATGGCTCCCGATGTGTATAACAGATAATTACTCCAGTTATTCGCGTTATCCCGAGAACCGAAAACGGGCGTCTTGTCAGTCGCCCATCGGGATATTTTATGGTCCCAGTTGTCTATTTGCAGGAGAGCTGCACCTGCAATGGGTCCCCAGGTAAATGGAGACAGCACCGCGTTGTAAGCCGCTGTGCCCATTTTATCCCAACCGGGGAGCATGGTTGCATCTTCTCCCCAGCCTCTCCCGTTAGGCAGCGTGCCACAGCCGCAGAGAAGGGATAAACAAAAGATCATTACAGACAGCCGGACAACAGTAACCGGTTTCATGGTGCAGTTTCCTTCCCGACAGGCAATCAAATTAATATCAATCAGCGACCTGCTTCGTCGCGCCACTCGACTGCGCCGAAGTGCGAGTCACCCACGAACGTATAGACCAGGCTTACGGTCCCGTCACGTTGATGTCTGCCGGGCTGACTACCATATTGCGAATCACGGATCGACTCTACGTATTGAAGCCCGAGACCGTGGCGACCGTAAACCCTGATATTGAAACCGGTCTTGACGCGGACAATCGTCTCCGAGCCCCCTGCGCTATCGACAGGGTTGCTGCTGGTGCTGAGGCTGTTGAATTGGCCCGAGCCGGTGACATAGTAGCCGCGCGCATCCAATTCAAGTGCGGCTCTGTGGCCAAAGAGCAGACGAAGGGCGAGCAGCGCCTGCGGGGCAACGCCGTAGTGGTAGTCCCGATCACCTTCCGAGACCGGGGTCGTCCCGGCAGCACCGAAGCCGACACCTCCCAGGAGAGAGCCCTGCAGCGCTATATCCGGTGACAACCAGTACTGCCCGGTCGTGCCAAGCGAGATGGCCGTAGTTGAAACGCGGAATGCGGTTGGCGACAGGTAGTCGTAGCTTCCATAGAGTCCCCAGATGCCGCGATAATCATTTCCGGCATGATAATCCCTGCCGTACAGCAGTCCGCGCAAAAGGACGTTGCCAACTGGATTGTTCGCTCTGGCCTGGCCGCTTATCTCAAAGTCGAAGTAGTCCAGGGGACGCTTGTAGGTATAACCCGATTTCCCGGGCAGACCGTAGGACATGCCAAAGTCCAGGGTCGCATTCAGTTTGGCAAGGGTGTCGTAGCTGGAGCCGAGTTGAAAACGCCAGAAGGTGGCCGGATTGTGGCTGGGGAAAACGGTCTTGAACCGGTCGCCGAAGGCCAGACGGTTGACAGCGGTAGTTGGCGATACTATCGCCGCGCCGAGCTCGTGCCAGACATCGGGCTTGTCACCACCTCCCTCGAGCACCAGACCCGCCATCCGGAACAGCGCCTCGCCGAGAAGGCTGCCCGCGTTGCCGGTCGTGATCTGGTCATTGATGGAGGGTGGATCGGTCTCGCCGGCCATCTTCCACAGGAAACTCCCCACATTGCTGTAGGCCAGCGACTCCCAGAAGTTGAGGCCGGAGGAGCGCGCCAATCCGTACATGGTTGCCCCCTGGTAGGGATGCGAAAACTGATTGATGTTGAAAGGATCCTGGTCGAAGACCCAGTTCTGTTTTCTCAGGTGATCCCAGGTGCTGGAAAAGGTTGAACTGTATACCTTTTTTCCGTCCTGGGTCTGGTCGGGATAGACAATCCGGTCGTAGACATTGAGCAGACCAAGAAACCCCGGCACCTCTAAGGCAGGGATAAGATAGCTTCTGTTGGCCCCGGTCTCCCAGGAGTGGACTTTTTTCGGCGCAATGCCAGCTTCTGTCGGTGCCGCGCCCGGTTCGGCCGAGTCAACGGCGTTGGGTTCCGGGTCCTTGTCGCGCCGCCAGTTGAATTTTGAGTCGTCAGCCTCGGGAGCTGTCGGCGGCGGAGACTGCAGTTCGGGAGCAGGAATGATTTCCCGGGCAGTTTCAGCGGCGGACGCAGGCACTGCGCTACCTGTTCCGCTAATAATTGACAACAACATGGCAAAGGTCAGTAATCTGATCATGAGTCGTTGTGCCGGTCCGGGTATCTGGTACATATAACCTCCGATTTTTTCAATAATTATCTGGAACCGTCTGATTCAGTGGCATGCTATTTACGTGGCCGAGGAGATTGGTTAGCAACTCGATCCATGTCCATAAACAGTTTTCATCCGGAGTTCCCGGATGAAAACTAAATAGCAACTAGCGCACCAAAGAATATCCTAGGATGCTGCAAGCGTAAGGATCTGATTGTACATGGTAAAATAGAATCAAATGGTCCGGAGTCAAGGGGGAAACTGTCCACCGCATGCGTCACATATAACATAACTGCCATATATGACAGTTATGTTATGCGTGACGGTTTAATCTGATGCCTTTCACCTCGCTCCGCAGATCCTCTTTCCGTATTACCCAGTACAATCAGCCTGTTGAACTCACTGTGTCCTGAGGGCCTCTCCGGCACGTTAGTTGCGATGTACTTTCCCGACAGGAAATGAACACTGGCGGCTTACTGCAGATTTCGGATTCTGATACAAACAATATGACAGGAGAACAAGCATGAAAGCACTACATTCAATACCTGTAATAATGGCGGCAGTGGTTCTACTGGCGTTCATCGTACCTGTCCACGCTTCACAGACGGACAGCCGCATTGAATCATCCGCCAGGCAGTCTTATGTGTTCCAGACCTACCTTCAGGCTGATAATATCAAAATCCGGTCAAGTGACGGTGCCGTCACCCTGACAGGCATCGTTTTAGAAAACTTCCATAAATCGTTGGCCCAGGAGACAGTAGCCGGCCTCCCCGGCGTCAAGAGTGTGGACAACAGGCTGGTAATAAAAGGCGCCGCCCCCACTGTAAACTCGGATGCCTGGCTTCGTGATAAAGTGAAAGTCGCGCTCCTGTTTCATTCGAGCGTCAGCTCAGCAACATCCGAGGTTACCGTAAAAGACGGCATCATAACCGTGCGGGGAAATGCCGCCACTCAGGCGCAAAAGGAATTGACAACCGAATATGCCAAGGATGTCGATGGGGTCAAAGACGTCAAAAACGAGATGACCGTGTCTATGACTTCAAAAAAAGCACCCCGAACAGTCGGTGAAAAGATCGATGACGCTTCCATCAGCGCCCAGGTCAATATGACGCTGCTGAACCATCGTTCGACGAGTGCCATCAACACCACGGTCAAGACAAACCGCGGCATTGTCACGGTGGGTGGCAAGGCCGGCACTATCGCTGAAAAGAATCTGGTCACCAGGCTTGTCCGAGATATACACGGTGTAACGAGTGTAACGAACAGCATGACCATCGAATAATAAAAGCTGAGTTCATTATATGTGACGTATCGTTTTGAGCGAGATACGCGAAAAGGGCGCATCACGGTGCGCTCTTTATATGAACTGATCTGTACCGGGTCGGGATTTCGCAGGTAAGCAACATTCGAAAAACGCAGAATCGTAAAGGATAACATAGTGGACGTTGGCATTCTAATCGGTTACTTCGCACAACAAGATGAAGCCCGCAAAGCACTCCTGAAACTCGCGCGGCAAGGTTTCCGCCGCACCGCACTGCTGCATAAGGATACGGCCGGAACTGTTCATATTACTTACCCATCCCTCGTGCGCCGCTCCCTCGGGATAATCCTGGCTGCCATCCTGTCCGGGGGGATTGGCGGCAGTGCCGCCCTGTCCCTGAACTGGCCGAAGCTGCTGCCACTCTGGAACATATCCACCGCATTGTCGGTGTCCCTGGCATGTGCCGCAATCGGCGCCCTGGCAACGTCACTCTGGCTGCGTCACTTCAGATACGGCGTCAAGCCGGGGGTCCTGCACGATCACGCCCGCTGGCTCGCGTCCGGGGAAACGGTCCTGCTTCTTCAGGCAACTGTTGAATTGTTACAGCATCCGGTGGCCATGCTGCGGGAAAGCGGCGATCCGCCTCCGGCGCTGTTCATCATGTATCCCAGGCGCGAGCGACGGACCGAGACACGAGCCCCCGAGGCAAAGCTTTCACCGGCACAGATTCAGGAGCATGCCCGGCGCCATGCCACAGAGCAGCGGGTGGACCCGAGGCATCAACACACTACCGAATTGCTTAAACGCCTCAAACAGTCCCGCCAATGGGTCCATCAGGTCTGCGCGGATCTCACCGTTGCCAGCCGCCTGGAGCAGAAAGCCACACCGGCCGCCGACTGGATACTGGATAACGAGTACATTCTGGAGGGGAACGCCCGCGATGTCCTGCGGAATCTTCCCCGGCGCTTTTACCGGCAACTGCCCACACTGGCCTCTGATCCCTACCGGGGGCTGCCCTGCATCTACGCGCTGGCCAAGGATCTCGTCACCCATACGGAACTGCAACTGGAGCGGGAGAATATTCAGGCGTTTATCGAGGCCCACCAATTCGTCCGCACATTGACGATCGGCGAACTCTGGGCAATACCCCAGATGCTGCGCATCGCGCTTATCGAAAGTATCCAGAGTCTGGCCGTCACCGCACTGGCAGACCTGCGCGAACGCCAGTTGGCTGAATTCTGGGCCAACCGCCTGATCGCCGCCAATCGCCGCGATTCCAACCAGCTCTTCGCCATTCTGGCGGAACTCGCCAAAACGGAGCCGGTTCCCACTCCCTATTTCGCTGTGCAGCTGGTCGGCCTGCTCTACGACGAGGAGGCCGCATCGGCGCCGGTTCAGAGCTGGCTTGAGCGCACGCTCAAAACCCCTCTGATTGAGATCACTCTGAGTGAACAGAACCGGCAGACCAGGGAACAGTTGTCCTGCGGCAATGCCTTTACCAGCCTGCGCCAGCTGGCCCTGCTGGACTGGCGGGAGATTTTCGAGCAGCTCAACCGGGTGGAGCAGGTCTTGCGCCGTGATCCGTCCGGGATTTATGGCAGGATGGATTTTGCAACCCGTGACCGCTGCCGTCAGGCGATTGAAGAACTCGCCCGCGCTGCCGACCAGAGCGAGGAGCGGGTCGCGGAGCGTGTTATCACGCTGGCACAGCAGGCCGGGCGTGAAGCAACCGGTGATGAACGACGCGGCCACGTCGGCGCCTGGCTGGTGGGGCAGGGGCGGGCTGAACTGGCCCGACTGCTGGCATGCCGGGAAAAGCTCCGCTACCGTACCCTGGAATGGATCTATCGTCATCACGAAGTTGTCTATGCCGCCGGCGTTGGCGGGTTCACGGCTTTGTTTTTATTACTGGCCGGATACGTCGAATCGGTCCGATCAGTCGGATTAATCGGATTTATCGGATTTATCGGACTTGCACTGCTACTGCTGATTCCGGTCAGTCAGCTGGCGATCGAGGTACTCAACTATCTGGTCACACGGTTTTTGCCGCCCCGTCCCCTGCCCAAGATGGATTTTGAGGATGTGGGGATTCCCGATGCCTTCCGCACCCTGGTGGTCGTGCCGATGATGCTGGTGAATGCGGAGACGGTACGGGGCGAGGTGGAGAAACTGGAGATCCGCTACCTGGCCAACAAGGAAAACAATCTGCTCTTCAGCCTGTTCACGGACTATACCGATTCTGCCACACGTACCCATGAAGACGACAAGCTGCTGCTCCAGAGCGCCATTGAATGCCTGACCGAACTCAATCAGCGCCATCACGGCGAGCGTTTTTTCCTGTTCCATCGGGAGCGAACATGGAGTGAATCCGAGCAGAAATTCATCGGCTGGGAGCGCAAACGGGGCAAGCTGGAGGAGTTGAACAGGCTGATTGAGGGCACGCGGCCTGAAACTGAAGAACGCCTGCTCTACGTGGGCGATCCGGGTCATCTTACAGACATCCGCTTCATTATCACCCTGGACAGCGACACGCAGCTGCCCCACGGCACGGCCCGCAGGATGGTCGAGACCCTGGCGCACCCCCTCAATCAGCCCCGTTTCGATGGGGCCGGCAACATCATGGCCGGCTCCTACACCATCATCCAGCCGCGGGTGAGCCCGACCCTGCCGAGCACGAACGCCTCGATCTTCAGCCGGCTTTTCAGCGATGCGGTCGGCATCGACCCCTATACCCAGGCGGTCTCGGATGTGTATCAGGACCTGAGTGGTGAAGGATCGTACCATGGCAAGGGGATCTACGACGTACGCGCCTTCAGCCGCGTGTTGTCGGGCAGGTTCCCGGAAGAGTGGATCTTGAGCCACGACCTGATCGAAGGGGCTCATGTCCGGGTGGGGCTGGCCAGTGATATCGAGCTCTACGATGAATTCCCGCAAGGGTACCAGAGTTACAGCAGCCGGGCCCATCGCTGGATTCGCGGCGACTGGCAGATTGCCGGGTGGATTTTTCCCCGCGTTCCGCAGGCATTAGGCGGTCGCGGGGCCAACCCGCTCACCCTGCTCAGTCGCTGGAAGATCCTTGACAACTTGCGCCGCAGCCTTTTGCCTGCCACGAGCCTGGCCCTGCTGATGGCCTCCTGGTTTATTTCACCGAGAATCGGCGGGATCGCCACGCTGGTGGTCGGCATGCAGCTGCTCTTTCACCCCCTGGCGCAGCCCTTTACCATGGCAACCACCCGCAAGGGATTAAAGTTCTTCTCCCCGACCAAGCTGTTGCATGATCTGTTGCGGGCGACCGCCGACGCCGCCCTTCTGCCGCACCAGGCAGCGGTGGCCCTGGACGCCATTGCCCGGGTCTGGTACCGCCGCCTGATCTCCCGGCGCGACCTGCTTGAATGGACGGCCCAGGCCACCCATTGGAGCGCTTCCCGCCGGCAGCCGCTCTTCGTAGCAAGCCTGGCCCTGGGAAGCCTCTTCAGTATCGTTACGGGCTGTGCAATCCTGCTCAGCCTGCCGTCCAGCCTGCCGCAGGCCGCTCCCTGGCTTTGTTTGTGGTTTTTCTCCCCGCTGCTGGCCTGGCTGCTGAATCTGCGACCGTCCGGGCAGCAGGTTCAACCGCTGGCGGAAACGGACCGCCGCTTCCTCAGGCAGGTAGCCCGGCGCACCTGGCGCTATTTCTCGACCTTTGTCAACGCCGATACCTCCTGGCTGCCCCCCGATAACTACCAGCTCGCCCACCAGAATCGTCTGGCCATGCGAACCAGTCCGACCAACATCGGCCTCTGGATGACGGGCGTCCTGGGAGCCCATGATTGCGGCTACCTGACGGTTGATCAGGTCGTCGAGAAACTGACCTTCAGTATGGAGAGCATCAGCCGTCTGGAACGCCATCAGGGGCATCTCCTGAACTGGTACGATATCCGGAGACTGGTTCCGCTGGAACCGCGCTATGTCTCCACCGTTGACAGCGGCAACCTGCTGGGCGCCCTGTGGGCACTGGAGCAGGGGCTTGACGAGCTGCTGCATGCCCCGCTCCTGGATGACACGACCTTTGCCGGTCTGGCGGACCTCGGAGAAATCCTGAAACAGGCCGCCGTCTTGGAAGGAATTACCTGTCTGTATCGCCAGCCTCTCAACCAGCTTCTGGCAGAGTGGCAGGCCCCGTTGTCCGGGATCGTCGACCTCCTTCGACTGCAGCGCCGGATGGCGATAAACGTCAGGTCTGTTGTTGTCGCAGCGGGCGCCACACCCTGGGGCGCAGAGTTGGAACAGCAGGTTTCGGCCTGGGTTCACAACAGCGACCGTTATCTCACCTGGATCGAGATCCTGGCGGAAAAAACCGAAGCAGAGCTGGTCCTGTTCGGGCCGGAAGTCCTGCTCGCCATCCGTCGGGACCTGTCCAGGGCGCCATCGCTCTTCGATCTTGCCCATGACCGGATCGGATCGATCCGGATACTTCAAACATTCCGCGAGGAGTCCCCCCAAATGGTTGCCACGCTCGGGCAGTGGCTCGACCGGCTAATGGAGGCCTTCGCCGCTGCCAAGTGGCTGGCCGGTGAAACCCTGGGGATGACCCAGCGGCTGATCGGCAATGTCCGTGAGCTGTCGGACGGGATGAACATGCGCTTTCTCTATGACCCCAAGCGCAAGTTGTTCGCCATCGGCTACAACGTTTCCTCGGGTCGTCTGGACATTTCAAGTTACGATCTGCTGGCCAGTGAGGCGCGTCTGGGAAGTTTCGTCGCCATTGCCCGGGGAGACGTACCCCTGGAACACTGGTTTTCCCTGGGTCGCCCCTACGGCGCCATCGGCCGGCAGCGGGTTCTGCTCAGCTGGACCGGAACCATGTTCGAATATCTGATGCCGCTCCTGTTCCAGTGTACCTACGGCAACTCACTCCTGGACAAGGCGTCCCGCGAAGCGGTAACGGTCCAGATCGCCTATGGCCGCAAGCGGCATGTGCCATGGGGTATTTCCGAGTGCGCATATGGCAATCTGGACCTGGAAAAAACCTATCAATACAAGGCCTTCGGCGTACCGGCGCTCGGTTTGAAGCGCGGCCTGGAGGAACAGCTGGTCGTGGCTCCCTATGCCACCCTGCTGGCGCTGAACGTGGCGCCCGGCGAGACCGTCAAGAATCTGAAACAACTGGACAGGCTGGGGCTTTTGGCTGATTACGGCTATTACGAGGCCATGGATTTCAGTCGTCACCCACAGCGTGTGGGGAGACGCGGGGTGATTATCGAGGCCTATATGGCCCATCACCAGGGCATGGCGTTTCTGGCGTTGACCAACTTTCTCCATGGTAACCCGTTCCCGCGCCGTTTCCATAGCGATCCACGGGTACGCGCCTTCGAGGCCCTGCTTCAGGAGCGCATCCCGACCCTGCCGCCGTTGCACCTGATCTCGACCCGGCCGAGTGAGCCGACGCTGCCGGGAGAAGACCGGGTGGCGCCGGCAGGAATCACCTTTACCACTCCCCACACTGCCACACCCAGGAGTCTCTTGCTCAGCAACGGCCGCTATGGCCTGATGATTACCAACAGCGGTGGCGGTTACAGTCAGTGGGGCGGGCAGGAACTTACCCGCTGGCGGTCGGACCAGACCTGTGACAGCCAGGGGATTTTCTGCTACATCCACGAGTCCGATTCGGATCGGGTCTGGTCCAACACCTGGCACCCGGTCGGTGGAAAGGTAAAAAGGTATTCCGTTCATTTTGCCCTCGACCGGGCCGTGTTCCGCCGCGGCGATTACGGAGTTCAGACGGAAACAGAGGTGGTTGTATCGCCGGAAGATGATGTGGAGGTGCGCCGGATTACCCTGATCAATCGTTCCTCCCGTTCCCGGTGCCTCAACCTGACCAGCTACGTTGAGCTATCCATGGCGCCCCACAACGCGGACCGCCAGCACCCGGCCTTCAACAAGCTGTTCATCCAGACCGAGGCGGTCCCGGAGCAGCAGGCGCTGCTCGCCTATCGGCGACCACGGAGTGAAAGCGAACTTCCGTTGTTTGTGGCCCACTGCCTGACACTAGAGCATTCGGACAAGTCAGACAAGTCGGACCGGTCCGACCAGTCAGACAATGCAACCTTCCAGTTTGAAACCGACCGCAGCCGCTTCATCGGCCGCGGCCGGACCCTGGCCAACCCCATGGGAGCCGTGCAGGAACTCGGCAACAGTCAGGGTTTTGTCCTTGATCCGATACTGGCCACGCGGCGAAGTCTGGTCCTGGAGCCGGGTCAGCGCGCCCAGCTTTCTCTGGTGCTGGCTGCCGGGGCATCCCGTGAGCAGGTCCTGTTGCTGATAGACAAATACTGCGACCTCCACGCAACCGAGCGGGCCTTGGATTTTGCTTGGGGTGCGGCCCAGCAGCAGTTGCAACTGCTGCACATCCAGCCTGATGAGGCGCGTCGTTTTCAGCAACTGGCAAGTCACCTGCTGTTTCCCAATCAGCTGCTGCGAGCACCGGCCGAACGCCTGGATGACAACCGTAAGGGGCAGGCGGGATTGTGGCCCTACGCCATTTCGGGCGACCTGCCGCTGATCCTGATCACCATAGGCGAGGTGCGGGAGATCGGCCTGATCCGCCAGATGCTCCAGGCCCACACCTATTGGCGGATACATGGATTGTCCACTGACCTGGTGATCCTTAACGAGGAGGCCGGCAGCTATGAGCGGCCGCTCCAGGAAAAACTGGAACAGCTGGTCCAGGCCCATACGGTCTCTGCGGCCACTGATCGGGCGGGCGGGATCTTCCTGAAGAGCTCGGCGCAGATCCCGGGGGAGGATCTGAATCTCCTCAAGGCCGCAGCCAGCGTCGTTCTGGTGGCGTCACGCGGCACACTGGCCCAGCAATTGGGGGTACCGGTAGAAGCGCCCGAACTGCTGGAGAGGCTGGTTCGAAAACGCGCCCCCCGGGAGCCATCGGCCCCGCTCCCTTTCATGGAGCTGAACTACTTCAACAGCCTGGGCGGATTTACACATGATGGACGCGAATACGTGATCTATCTCGGTCCGGGCACCAATACCCCGGCGCCTTGGGTGAATGTCATTGCCAACTCGACCTTCGGCACTATGGTCAGTGAAACCGGGTCCGGTTTTACCTGGTTTGGCAACAGCCAGCGTAATCGTCTGACCGGCTGGTCCAACGATCCGGTGCTGGACCCGGCCTCTGAAGCGCTCTATATCCGCGACGAGGAGAGCGGTCTCTTCTGGTCGCCGACCGCAACGCCGATCCGTGAGGAAACCGCCTATCGGGCCCGGCACGGGGCCGGCTTTACTGTCTTCGAGCATAACAGTAACGGCATCGAGCAGGAGCTGACTGTCTTCGTCCCGGTGGATGGCAGCGGAGGCAGTCCGATCAAACTGCAGCGCCTGAGGCTGACCAATGCCTCCGCCAGAAAGCGCCGTCTCTCGGTCACCTATTATGTGGAACTCACGCTTGGAGAGAACCGTGAAACCTCCCAGATGCATATCAACACCACATGGGACGACGAATCCCGTGCCCTCTTGGCGTATAACCGCTATCACCCCGAGTATGGAGAGCGGGTTACCTTCGTTGCCATAACCCCCACGGCCGACTCATTCGGCGGCGACCGCAGCGCCTTCATCGGACGCAACCGCACGCTGGCCAACCCGGCAGCCATGGAGTTGACCCGGCTGTCACAACGGAGCGGAGCAGGGCTGGACCCGTGCGGGGTACTCCGGGTTACGCTGCAGATGGCTCCCGGCGAACAACGTGATATCACCTGTATGCTGGGACAGGCCGGTTCCGTGGCTGAAGCCCGGAAGCTGGTGCTCGGCTATCGCTTGGATCGGGCATTTGAGGACGAGTTTGACCGGACCAGGGCTTGGTGGGATGAGATACTCGGAACAATCGAGGTGCATACCCCCGACCTGTCCGCCGACCTGCTGATCAACCGCTGGCTTCAGTACCAGTCCCTGAGCTGCCGCATCTGGGGGCGCTCCGCATTTTATCAGTCAGGCGGCGCCTTCGGTTTTCGCGACCAGTTGCAGGATGTCATGGCGTTCCTTTACTCCAGGCCGGAACTGGCACGCGACCAGATCCTGCTGGCCGCCGGCCGGCAGTTCAAGGAGGGGGATGTCCAGCATTGGTGGCATCCGCCAAGCGGCGCCGGTATCCGCTCGCGTATCTCCGACGACCTGCTCTGGCTCCCCTGCGTAGTCGCTCACTACGTCCGGACGACCGGCGATGTGGATATCCTGCAGGCAGAGATACCCTTTCTCAATGCCCCGCTGTTGGCGTACGATCAGCATGAGCTGTTTTCCATGCCGGAGGTCACCTTTGAACGCGCCACTCTCTTTGAACACTGCCAGCGCACGGTGGAGTGCGGCCTGACGATCGGACCCCATGGTCTGCCATTGATCGGGACGGGGGACTGGAACGACGGAATGAACCTGGTGGGCGCCGAGGGCAAGGGTGAGAGCGTCTGGCTGGCCTGGTTCCTCTGCACAGTGTTGCAGGGGATGGCTGAACTGTCGAGTCTGTTGAAACAGCCGGAGCTGGAACGAACCTATCTAAATGACCGCTATGCCCTGATCCAGCGTGTCGAAAAGGCCGGTTGGGACGGAGAGTGGTATCTGCGCGGAACCTTCGATGATGGCTCACCCCTCGGTTCCGCAGCAAATAATGAGGCGCGGATCGATTCCCTGCCCCAGTCGTGGGCCTGGCTTTCCGGCGCAGCCGACCCGGCACGGGCGGAGCAGGCACTGGAATCGGCCTGGCAGCACCTCGTCCTCAAAGATGAAGGTCTGGTGCTGCTCTTTGAGCCCCCCTTCGACACATCGGAACCCTCTCCCGGCTACATCAAGGGTTATCCCCCCGGGGTGCGGGAGAACGGCGGCCAGTATACCCACGCCGCCCTCTGGATGGCCATGGCCATGGCCCGCAAGGGTGACGGGGAACGGGCGGTGCAGCTCTTGCGCATGCTCAACCCGATCGAGCATGCCCGCGATGCGGCGGCGGTCTGGCACTACGGGGTCGAACCCTACGTGGTCGCAGCCGACGTGTACCGGTTACCCGGCCGGACAGGCCGGGGCGGCTGGTCCTGGTATACCGGTTCGGCGTCCTGGATGTACCGGGCTTGGGTTGAAGAGGTCCTCGGCCTGCGGATACAGGGCGGACAGCTGCGAATTGATCCGGTCATCCCCGCATCGTGGCCGGGCTTCAGCATCACCTATCGGCACGCTGAAACAGTTTACGCGATCCAGGTGGAGAATCCGGACGGCTTCCAGCGTGGAGTCGCCTGGGTGTTGATGGATGGCCGGCGCGTAACCGGTGGCGCCATTTCCCTGGAACAGGGCCTGGTCAAGCACCAGGTTGTGGTGAGGATGGGGAGGCCTGAAGAGGCCGGTGTCGAGTGAAATCTTCTTACAGCTCTTAACCTTTAAACGGAAGTTTAACCGCAGAGGACGCAGAGGAAACCAAAAATAACAGCCTGTTTTTCCTCTGCGATCCTCTGCGTACTCTGCGGTAACTGTTTTTATTAGGCTAATTATGTTTGTCCGCTTGTTGTACGTAAACCCGCTATATATGGCGGTTATGTCAAACCTGACGGATTAAGCAGACGGTTTTCCCTTCAGCGTGCCTCTCCATCTTAAATTTAACCTGCCATTTCAGGTCATTACATCCTCAATACCCGCAGATATTCTCCGGCACGTTAGTTGCGACATACCAGTAAGATAGTCCATGAGCTGCGCCGGCTTTCTTTTGCAGATGAATTGTCAGGCGCACGTTCCGGACAAGCAACACGCGGAATTTCAGGAACCATGGAACAGGAACAAAGTTTCCGGTTTCACACAAGGGAGGTGTGATATATGGAAAAATCATTGTTGGTCAGACTGGCGATACTGCTGATGACACTGTTTACGCTGGCGGGATGTCTCCTGGTGCCGGTGGATGACGGGTATAACGGTGGCGGTCATCATGAAAGGCATCATGATGAGCATCGCGGAGAAGGGCATGAACGTCGTTAAGGTCATGGTTGTCATGGCTTATCGAAATATAACGCAGGGAAAAGAAAGACTGTATTTCAAGGGGGCAGGTTATGGAAAAACAGAAAAGTGACTGTAACACGCCGGAAAAGTGCTGTTGTGAAAAAGGCGATCATCATACAAAGGAGAACACCATGAATTCGAGTATCAAAGACAAGGCTGAAGGAACGTTTCACGAAATGAAGGGTAAGATCAAGGAGGTCGCCGGGAAACTGAGCGATAATCCAAAGCTGCGTGCTGAAGGTACCGTTGAAAAGCTTGCCGGCAGGTTTCAGGAAAAGGTCGGCCAGGTCAAGCAGGTTTTCGGTAAGTAAGTTGATGTGAACGCGTTATTGCTTCTCTGGCTGCGAGTGACTATGAGTTGAGTCATACTCAGCGGAGGAGCAGGATCTGATTGATTTTTTGGGGTAGAGTAAATGAGCAGGTTTCAATCTGCCCTCTGCTCTACCCCAAAATCATACGAGGAAAAGCCGGAAACGTGGTGAATGGAACGGCACCATTCCGGCGGTTCACCAGCATGGCGGAGGTCAGTTTTCAAACAGTTCCGGAGTCCGGGCGCTGGCGGTGAAATACGTGAGGAGAATTCACGACGTAAGCTTATGAATGATACTGGAGGGCAGCAATGGGTATCGATACAGACAGGGACATGACAACAGGAGCCGGACTGCGTCGTCGGGCGGAAGACCAGCTGAAAATGAATGCGACTGATGCGGACAATCCCCGGACGGACGATGAGACGCAGCGACTCCTGCATGAGCTCCAGGTCCATCAGGTCGAACTGGAGATGCAGAACGTGGAGCTACGCCAGGCCAGGGACGAGGCGGAGACGGTGTTGGGAAAGTACACCGACCTCTATGATTTCGCACCAGTCGGATACTTCACTCTCGGACGTAGCGGGGATATCATAGCCGTAAACCTCGCCGGCGCCAGTCTCATCGGGGGGGTACGCTCCCGATTGATCGGCCGGCGATTCGGTCTGTTTGTCGCCGTTTCGAATCGCCCCAACTTCACAGGTTTTCTCGACAAGGTCCTTTCCAGCCGGATCAAGGAGTCGTGTGAAGTTATGTTATTGAACAAGGGAAAACAACCGGTCGTCGTGCAGATAGAAGCCATGGCCACCGCTTCGGGTCAGGAGTTTCGCCTCGCCTTGATTGACATCACCGGGCGTAAGAATCTGGAAAATCATCTTCTGCAGGCGGAGAAGATGGAGACTGTCGTTCTTCTGGCCGAGGGAATTGCTCAGGACATCAATAATATCCTCCACATGATCGTAGGGTACGCTGGCTGTTCGAAAATGAACATGAAGGATAACGATTCCCTGCGTGTTAGCTTGGACTATATTATCGCGGCAGCTGACAGGGGTGCCAATTTAACCGGGAGTCTGCTCAGCTTCAGCAGGATGCAGCCCGTCAACCCTATGCCGGTCGATGTCAATGAGATCATCAGGAGGGTGGAAACGTTCCTGAAAATGGTAATCGGCGAGGATATCCATCTTGAAACGGCCTGCAGTAAAGAAGGCCTGAAGGTAACCGCGGACAACAGCCAGGTGGAACAGATACTTATCAGTTTGGCCACCAATGCCCGCCATGCCATGCCTGACGGCGGCAAACTGTCGATAATCACGGAAGCTATCGACATCGACCAGGAATTCATCAGGCTCCAAGGTTTCGGCGAACCGGGTAAATACGCTCTCATCTCGATGACTGACACAGGGGTCGGTATGGACAGGGATACTGCCCGGAGAATTTTCGAGCCGTTCTTTACCGCCAGGGTCCACGGGAAAAGCTCGGGACTCGGACTTTCGATCGTATACGGCGTCATCAGGCGACACAACGGTTTTATCGATGTTGTCAGCGAGCCGGATAAAGGAACAACCTTCATGATTTATCTGCCGTTGACTGAGTTGATTGGAGACCGGCAGATATCGTCGGGGAAACATTTGAAAAAATTTATCCGTACTTCGCTGGAGCAAACAACCAGAGCTGAATCTGTTTTTATCCATGCTGGCCGCAATTCAGGCTCCGATAATCCTCATGTCCCAGAACCGGCAGGCCTACAAGGATCGCAAGAGTGCGGAACATGATTACGAAGTCAACTTGAAGGCAGAGCTTGAAATAATGACGCTCCATGATAAAATCGATGAACTGAGGGATAAGAAATGGAGTGAATTGATTTCTATACAGCAGGAGCAGCTCGCTCTGCTCAGCCAATTAATCAAGGATCCGAAGAATACCAAGTGATTCTCGAATATTCCAGCAACGTTTCACGTCTTGCATGACCGCGCTCCCACATCTGATACAGTGATACAGAAGTGGAATTCATGAACAATCAGCAGAAGATATATCACATGGCCGGGCGTGTCTTCAGCTTCCTGCTGCGGGTAGTGCGTGGATTCATACGCAACCAGGGTCTGCTGCTGTCAGGAGCCGTCGCCTATTATACCCTGCTGTCAATCGTGCCGTTGTCGATCATTGCCCTGATTGTACTGACCCATTTTATTGAAGAGCAGCAATTGGTTCTGACCTTGTCAATGTACCTGGAAATGCTGATCCCCGGCTATGCGGCGACGTTGACCGAACAGGTGCTGTCATTCCTTGAACATCGAAAAGTAGTCGGTATCATAGGTTTTATCGGCATGCTGTTTTTCAGTTCCACAGCCTTTTCCATGCTTGAAAACGCCATGTCGGTGATATTTTTGCAACGGGTCAGTATCCAGCGCCGCCACTTTTTCGTCTCCGCATTCATTCCCTATCTGTATATCGTTGTGATGGGATTGGGAATCGTATTTGTGTCGTTTGTTGTGGGTGTGATCGAGGCGCTGGAAAGCAGCCAGATGACGATTTTCGGCTGGAGCCTGAACCCTGGAGTCGCCACATGGGTGGCGCTGTATATCCTTGGGATAGTTGGCGAGGTTCTGATGTTTACCTCCATCTATATGGTGATGCCCGTAGTGCGGGTCAGGTTTCGTCACGCTCTTATCGGCGGGTTAACTGCCGCAGTTTTGTGGGAGATCACCCGCCGGGCGCTGACTTGGTATTACGCGACAGCATCCATGGTAAATGTCATTTACGGTTCCATCACCATGACAGTGGTAGCCCTGATCAGCATAGAGGTGGTAGCCATCATCCTGCTGCTTGGCGCCCAGGTTATAGCAGAGCTTGGGCACCCGCAGGATTACGCGGCAGGAGAAGAACCAGCCGGGTTTAAAACCTGATGATGTCAGTGCGGATCATGCAACAAAGTGTACCGGCCTGACGGCCGGAGTCGATCAACAGATAAAGATTGAAGAATTGAGGAAGCCATGCCCCTGATAAGAATAGTTGCAGGAATTGCTGTATTATTTTGTATGTACTCACCTGCACATGCAGCAATGTATGTTTTACAGAATCCAGCCGCGAAGATAAGCAACCCGGCGGACAAAATGTATAATCCGGCAACAAAAGTTGATAACCCGGTGTCTGGCATTTACACCCCATCCGCCGGGATGAATAATCCGAAGCCGGTATCGTCACCCCCTCAACGTGAGTCCCAACCATCAAAAACAGAAGTCAAAGCTGCGGCAGTGCCTGAAATACAGATAAAAAAACAGCCACTGCTCAAGCCCAAGCCGGTTATCCCTCAAAAAAACTATACGTATAAAACAACCGGAGCGTATATTACCGCAGCAAAAAAATCATTTGCGCAAGATGACTATGTAGAATTTCTTTCGATCATTGAAGACGCTTTGCGGCGAATTAACGCCGGAACGCTAAAAGCTTCCGTGAAAACAAAGCAAAAGCTGGTCAAGTTCAAGGCGACAGGATATAAACTTCTGAATGACAGAGAAGGACTATTAAGCGAAATAGAGACTGATAAATAAAAAGGAAGAAAATGGATCGAGTACATATCGGCGGCAACTACAAACGACAACCCTTCTGGAAAGTGATCCTTGGAGTCCCGCTCATCTATCTGCCGATAATTACCACCGTACCGTTCGTGATTATGGGGGTTATTCTGATAAGAACCCATCTGAAATATGTCGGCGGCATGAACATCAAATCCTATTGGGATTTTGTCCCTGCCCGGGTTTCTCATCGCTATACAAACGAGGAACAGCCAACCATCAACATAACCCCTTTTCATGTGGCGCACTACCGGTTCTTCTGGATCTTCAACTGCAGGCACTATTGTCCGATGAGTGTCGCGCTCTTCAGGTACGCCGTGTATCTGGTAATGATTGTGGAAAACTGGTGGTGTCCGTTTGCCCATGACCAGAAGCCGGAATACGCTGAAGGCGCCATCGACGGGTCCTTTTGGCATGTATTTCCGGAAGAGCTTGAAAAGCTGCATCCTGATGATATAAAAAACCCGATCTGGAATGAAAATGGAAAAGAGTCTGACACCACAAGGTAGCATTACAAAAAGGAGGATTGTATGAAGAACATCATTTTTGTGCTGAGTATCATATTCATAATCACTGTTGGTACATGTACGGCCGGTGATCAATCGATCTGCCTTCCCGGTTCTGAAATCACCTATTTCTCCAATGGCCAGGTGAAGTCATGCACACTCAAGGAATCTTATTCAGCCAATGGCGTCAAATGCAATCAGAATACGCTGATCAACCAATACGAAACCGGAAAGCTCAGAAGCTGCATATCAAGCGGCTTTTTCAATTATGGCACTATCACGTGCAATCCGTCCAGCGAGGTCAGTTTCTATTCCACGGGGAAACTGAATGCCTGCGAGCTTTCCAAGACGATCCAGATCGACGGCAAAACCTGTGAGCAACTGGAGCAGATCTCTCTCTTTGAAGATGGAAAACTGAAGTCCTGCAGCAAGCCTCAGTAAGTGCGGAAGGTATAATCGTCTGGTTGAAGGTTGAAGGTTGAAGGTTGAAAAGAAATACATCATGTCTGATTCTCCATCACCATACACACGTTCGTGTGCCGCGCTCCACCACGGCCTAATTCTTGCCGTTCTGGCGTGTCTGCTGATCCTCTCTCCGGATGCGCCGCTGCATGCCGCTGAACCGGTCGCAATCATCGTGAGCGGCATTGAGGGTGATGCGCTTAAAAACGTGCAGGAATCGCTGGTTCTCCCGGCCGGACTGGTGCGCGAGGGAACAGTGGATAAACTCTGGCTGGATCGTTTCGCACATCAGGCGGTTGAGACCGCCAAAACCGCACTGGAGCCGTTCGGCTACTACAATGCCGTGGTCACGGTTCTGGTCGAACCGGCCGGAGAACATTATCGCCTGCGGGTCACGGTTGAAGCGGGAGAGCCGGTGAAACTGACCGGGGTCCGGGTGACCCTGGCCGGTGCCGGCAACGGGGAAGCCAGCCTGCACAAGCTGGTTGCATCGTTCCCCCTGAACAAGGGCGACGTGCTGCAGCAGCAGAGGTACGAAGAGGCCAAGGCGGGGCTCCAGTCACAAGCCCGGGATCTCGGTTATCTGGATGCGGATTTCTCACGGCATGAAATCCGTATCTCGCCGTCCGCCACAACCGCCACCATCGAACTGGTCCTGGATACGGGCGGGATGTATTATTTCGGCGCTACGCGCATCCAGGGAGCACCCGACTATCCGGAAAGTTTCCTGCGCCGTCATCTGACCTACACATCCGGAGAGGTCTTTTCCTATCCCCGTCTCGGCGAAACCCAGCGCAACTTCACCAACTCCGAGCGCTTCAAAGAGGTCATCATCACACCGGAAAAACAGGATGCCGAAGCATTCAGGGTGCCGGTAAACATACAACTGAAAGCCGGGCCGCGCTTCAGCGTGCGCCCCGGCATAGGCTACGGCACGGACACGGGTGCGCGCTTCACCATCCGTTACCGCGACCTGAACATGTTTCACCTGGGGCATGAACTGTTTTCAAATCTGTATGTTGCCGAGCGGCTCCAGGGGCTGGTGACCGGCTATATCCTGCCCAGCCCGAGGGATGTCAGAACCTCCACAACGCTGCAGCTGAACCTGCAGCGGGAGGAGACGTCCGTCTATTTCAGCCGGATACTGGCCCTGGAGCTGGATCGCAACCGGAGTCTCGGCACCGGCAAGCTGGGCACAGCCTATGTAAAGCTCCAATACGAAGACTACACCGTGGGCGTCGAGAACTCCACCGCACGACTCCTGCTGCCGGGCCTGCGCTTTACCGATGATCATTACGACAACCCGATCCGTCCCCAACGCGGCTTTCGCTACGCCCTTGAACTGCGCGGCACCCATCAGTTTCTTGGCTCGGATACGGCCCTGGTCCAGGCCCTGGCCGCGGGGAGTCACATCCAGCCGCTCCCCTGGCGACTTTCCCTGCATACGCGCGCAAATGCCGCTACAACCATGCTGAGCGATCCTCTCAAAGACATCCCGCCTTCCTTGCGGTTTTTTACCGGTGGCGACCAGAGTGTGCGCGGCTATTCCTACAAATCCCTCGGTCCCCGCGATGCATCCGGCAGGGTCGTGGGGGGCAAGCAACTCCTGACCGCCAGTGTTGAGCTGGAACGGGCGCTTTTCAATAAATGGGGCATATCTGTGTTTTACGATGTCGGCAACAGCTTCAACACATTTTCCGATGTCAAGCTGTTCCAGGGAGCGGGCGTCGGTCTGCACTACTATACCACGGTCGGAGGCTTGAACTTTTCCGTGGCCCGGCCGCTGGGGGTGGACAACCCGTCGTTCCATTTCCACTTCACCGTGGGATTTGAACTGTGAAACGGATGACCAAAAAGAGACTTGCGGCAGCGGCGTTTATTACGCTGACAGGCATGGCAATTGCGCTCATTGTCTGGCTTACCGCCACGACCCAGGGCGCCCGCTGGCTGCTGTCGCCGGCCATACCTCTGAGCGGTATCAGCTTCTCCACTGAAAAGGTCGAGGGGCGGATCATCGATCATCTGCTCCTCAGGGGTGTGCGGGTAGGTCTGGCACATCAGAAACTGGAACTTGACACCCTTGAGCTGCGCTGGAAGCCGCTGCTTCTGCTGACGGGCACTATCGCTGCCCAGGAACTGCTCATCAACGGGGTGCGGATTCAGGACGATGCCCCACCTGACAACAAGCCGCCGGATCTATCCTGGCCGCGAGTGCCCAAAGCCGGGCAGCTGTTTGACGGCAGGATCATGAAACTGCGGGTGACAAACCTCAGTTATCGCCACTTGCAGGAACAACCGTTGCAGATTACGTCCATGGCCGGTTCCGTCACCTGGCAGGACGACCACCTGTCTGTCACTGATCTTACGGCTGAATCCCCCTTGGGACGGATAGCCGGCAGCGCCTCGGCCGGCTTCAGGTACCCCTCCCTCACGTCCGACCTTGACGTTATCCTGACGCAGCCCCTGGCGCAGATGAACCGTTTCTCACTGAAGACGAGTCCCGACCGCTCTGCGGGTCCGGAGCCGTTTGCCGGAAGCATCACGCTGGCCGGGGGTAGCGGCACACGGAAGCTGCTGGAGCTGAGCGGCGATGTGGGTCTGGCAAAGAATGCCCTCAACCTGCGCAGCCTGCGCCTGACCATGTCCGGCCGCAAAGGGGTGCTGACCGGCGATGGTTCGCTGGCGTTCACGGCCCGGGATTCGCTCCTGTCGCTGAAGATCAAGGCGGCCGGCCTCGATCTGGCCCCCGAGCTGAACATGGCGACGGACATCTCCGGCACCCTGACAGTCGCGGGAACACTGGACAGCTACCGGGGTGATTTCACCCTGGTCAACCAGGGGCAGGGCTGGCGGCAGACGACGGTTACCGCTGTCTGTCAGGGCACCCGGGACGGGATGAGAATTGCCCCCCTGAATGCCAGGCTCCTCGACGGAACCCTGGCGGGAAACCTGGATATGGAGTGGCGCGACGGTTTTGTGATGCACGGGGTGCTCAACGGCCGGGACCTCAATCCGGCCAGGCTGGCCGCCGACTGGAAGGGTGTGGCGAATTTCAATGCCGCCGGTAATCTGGCCTGGTCCGCACAAACAGCGCTCTCGGGAAGTGTCAGCGCCACCCTCCTGGAAAGCCGCCTGCATGGGCAGGAGCTGACCGGTGATCTGCAGGCGGACTTTGCCGGCGACAACCTCTCCCTGACACGGCTGGCGCTGCACGGCAAAGGCTTTGACCTGCACGCCTCGGGGGAACTGGATCAGCGGCTGGCCCTGACGGCACGGGTCAGCGACTTTTCCCGACTGATCCCGGGGGCGGCCGGGACGCTGCAGAGCGAAGGCTGGCTGCGCTGGCACGACCGACAACTCAGCGGAGCCATAGTTGGAACGGGGAGCAGGCTGGCCTACGCCGGAACGCGGATCGCCGCCGCCAATCTGAACGCCCGGCTTGATCCGGGACCCGGTTATCCCATGCATGTCGCCGCAACCCTGCGGGATGTGCTGTATCAAGGCTATTCGCTGAATGCCGTGACCCTTGCGGCGGACGGAACCCTGGAGCGGCACACACTGAACGCAACGCTCCGTTCCGGCGATGCCGAGGCGCGGCTGAACCTGGCCGCCGGGTACACGGGCGGTGTCTGGCAGGGCGAACTCTCCCGCCTGGCGGGCAGGGACGTCAACGGTCCCTGGACCATGACGGCTCCGGCGGCATTCGCCGTCAGCTCCGGAAAGCTTTCCCTGTCTCCTCTGGCCCTGACTGCCGGTACAGCGGAGCATCTCGACGTTGCCGTCGATCTGACACTGAATCCGCTGCTCGGCCAGGTCCGGGCGAACTGGTCCGGCCTGAACCTGGCCCGGGCCAATCCCTGGCTGAAGGATATGCGGATCACGGGCAAGAGCCACGGTTCGGTCCGCATGGGCTTCCTGCCCGACAAGCGGCTGACACTGGCAGGCAGCGCCGACGGCAGCGGCACGTTCAGCGGGCAGGGGCGCAGCATTACAATCCAGCGCAGCCTGCTGAACTTTGACGGCAGCGAACAGGGTCTGCGGGTCACTGTAGAACTCGCGACCACGGATGGCGGCAGGGCGAAAGGGACATTTACCTCGAAGGTCCCGTTCCGTCTGGTTGTGCCCGAGAAGGGGGAACTGGCCGCTGAGGTGAGCGGAATCGATATGGCGCTGCTCAAGCCCTGGCTCCCCGCCGACACCGGGCTGGAAGGGCACATCAGCGGCCGGGCCAGCGGGAGCATGCTCCCTGAACAACGCTTTGAGCTGAACGGCACCGCCCAGCTTTCCGGGGGAACGTTCCACCAGCAACGGCCTGACGGCGAGCTGCTGCTGGCCTTTTCATCGGCCAACGCCTCATGGGAGTGGCGGCGGGAAGCGCTTAGCGGCACCCTTTCCCTGACTACGGTTGATCACGGTCAGCTCCGGGCCAGCTTCCAACTGCCGCTGGCGGCCCGTTTTCCGGTGGCTGTCAATCCCGGGGGGCCTCTCCAGGCATCACTGGTCGGGCAGGTCCAGGAAAAGGGGATTATCACCACCCTGTTCCCGGGGCTGGTCCAGGAAAGTTCCGGAGCGCTTGATACCGATCTGGTTGTCAACGGAACCTGGGAAACGCCGCAGATCACCGGAAAGCTGCGGCTATCAAAAGCGGGCGCTTTCCTGCCCACCGCCGGCATTCACCTGAAGGACGTCCAGCTGGAGGCCCGTCTGGAAAAGAATCTAATCTTCATAGATTCTTTTAAAGCGCTCTCCGGAGCGGGACATGTCGAGGGAACGGCGCTGCTGACCCTGGACGGCTGGCGGGTGACGAAATACCAGGGAACCGTAAGCGGTGAAAACTTCCAGACCGTCAATTTTCCCGAACTCCAGATCAGGAGCTCCCCGAAGCTCCGCTTTGAAGGAACGCCTCAAAAACTTGTTGTGCGCGGTGAACTGAGCCTGCCGGAACTGAATATCGTCGGGACTCAGTCGCGCACGGTTATCGCGCCCAGCAGCGACGTCATCCGCGAGGGAAGGGTCGCGCCGCCTGCCGGGAGATCAGGGAGTTCACCCCTGGCTCTGGATGTTCAGATCCGGCTGGTGCTCGGCGACAAGGTCTATGTCAAGGCTTCGGGCATCGACGCCCAACTGGGCGGAGCCCTGGATCTGTCATTTAACAGTCTCGACCGGATCACCAGCGCCGGCGAGGTCAAGGTGGTCAAAGGGAAATACCGGACCTATGGGGTGAATCTTGATATTGTCCGCGGACGCCTGTTCTTCGCCGGCGGCCCCATAGAACGACCGGCCCTGGATTTTCTGGCCCTGCGCACTATTGGCGACGTGCGGGCCGGTGTGACGGTGACAGGCACTCTCAAAAAACCGATCACCAAACTCTACTCCGAGCCGGCCATGCCGGACGTGGATGTCCTGGCCTATATCGTCCTCGGCCATCCGCTCGGCAGCAGCACCGCACAGGCCAGCCTCCTGGTCCAGGCCGCCGGCGCACTGCTCACCTCCAGCCAGGCCGGGACTCTACAGGAAAAAATAAAAAATCAACTTGGTTTGAGTACTCTGGAGATCAAGGGTGGGGTCGGGGGAACCCCCAGTGTCATGGGGTACAAGCCGCTCCAGGTAACCGCTCCGGGAGCCATACCAACAACACAGCAGCCCGGCATCACCGAGACGGTGCTGACTGTGGGCAAGTATTTGACCCCGCAGTTCTATGTCAGTTACGGCAAGTCGCTGTTTACCGGAAGCAGTCTGTTCATGCTGCGGTATGATATTTTCAAACATTGGCAGATCGAAACCCAGACCGGCATCGACGAGAGCGGCGCGGATCTCTACTACAAGATTGAGTTTAAGTAGGGGGAAAAAGGATGAGGGATGAGGGATGAACAGAAGCGAGAAAGACTAACCAGACCACGGGCAGTGCAGTCGGAACGATATGACTTGCTGTTTGACTTTAATGCGGTAATAGTTTAGTAACTCTTTGTACCTTCGGAGGTTTTTCAATTCTGTATTGATATTTTCATGAGGGCGAAATGGCAGTCTGTTTCCAGCATCCCTGTGATGATCAAAAGCCGCTGTGATCAGTATTTCTGCTGATTCAGCGGCTTTTTTATTTTTTACGGTCGGCGCCGGAATTTTTGGTTTTTCAGCATTCCTGCGGGGTGGAAACAGAGAGGGGTAAAAGGATGAATTATGAGAGATGAGTTTCAACCTTCATAATTTTTTTTCACAGATCCAGCGGACTTCTTGGTTCCTTCACCGTCCTGATCGGGACGCAATGGGTATAGATCATGGTGGTCTTGAGGCTGGAATGTCCCAGCTTTGTCTGAATGGTGCGGATGTCATAGTTGGCCTGTACAAGTGGGTTGCGTACGAATGCCTGAAGGTGTGCGCGGTGACCCGCTTAGGGATTTTCGCCTTGCGGACAGCCCGGTTGAGCGCCCGCTGAAAATCTGATTCATGGAGGTGGTAACGCCGCAGTTCGCCGGTTTCCGCTGCAACCGTCAGATTCCTTTGCGGGAAAACCCACTGGTAGCTGAAATCCTTCGGCGCTTTCGGATATTTCTTCTCTCTATCGTCATCCAGAAATACCCCGGCATACCCTGCTGCCAAATCCTTTTCGTGCAGCTCGCCAACCATCCGGATCTGCTCTTTCAATTCCGGTGTAATCAATTCAGGGATCGGCAGAGTCCGGTCCTTTTTCTCCTTGCCGTGTGCCAGAAGCACCCCGGCGGCGAAGTTGAAATCTCCCATCCGGATTTGCAGACATTCAAACAGCCTTAAACCGCAACCGAACAGCACTTGTACAAAGAGATAGTACGGGTAATACAACTGCGCCACGATGGCTTCGATCTCCTCCATAGAGAGCACCATCGGAATGTAGAGCGACTTCTTCGCCCTCGGTATATCCCACATGCCTGCCGAAATCTATCTTCAAAGCATGGCGGTAAAGAAACAGCAATGCGTTGAATGCTTGATTTTGTGTCGAAGCCGCCACTTTGCACTTAACCGCCAGAAACGTCAGGTACTCTTTGACATCGGCTGCTGATAGTTCCTGGGGCGGTTTGCTTTTCAGAAAGCGTTGGAATTGCCGAGACCATAGCGCATACGTCTTGAGAGTCCCCTCTGTGCCAATATAGCTGAGACATTTACCTCCCATTTAATTAGAGTAGAAGGCGGGGAGGTTTTAGACTATGGCCGTACGTATTGTTAAGCCCGTTTCAGAGAGAGAGGGAGCCCGGAGGGCGAGCGCGCTCTCTGAAACGGAAGCAGCGGAATCACAAACCAAGTCGCCGGTGATTCCTGATCCCGA
>JAENWA010000107.1 GCA_016650295.1 Desulfuromonadales bacterium
TCTACGACTCCAAAAAGGCCGGCACCATCACCATCTCGCACCTGCGCTTCGGGAAAAAGGCCATTAACGCCCCCTACCTGATCGACCACGCCGACTTCATCGCCTGCCATAACATCTCTTTCCTGGAGAAGTACGACATGGTCAGCAAAGCCAAGCCGGGCGGCACCTTCCTGCTCTGCTCACCGTTCGAGCATGACGAAGTCTGGGACAAGATGCCCAAAGAGGTGCAGCAGCAGATCATCGACAGGAAACTGAAATTCTACGTGATCAATGCCCTCGAGCTGGGTGAGGAACTGGGCTTAGGCGCCCGCATCAACGTCATCATGCAGACCGCCTTCTTCAAGATCTCCAACATCATCCCGCTGGCCACCGCGCTGAAGGAGATCAAAGGCGCCATCAAGAAGAGCTACGGCAAAGCGGGCGACAAAGTCGTCGCCATGAACAACGCCGCCGTCGACGAAGCACTCAAAAACATCTACGAAGTCAAGGTTCCTGCCAAGGCCACCAGCAAACTCAAGATGCCGCCGGCCGTCGCCAAGACCGCCCCTAAATTCGTCCAGGACGTCACCGGCCGCATCATCGCCGGCTTCGGCGACGATCTGCCCGTATCCCTGATACCGGCCGACGGTACCTTCCCGACCGCCACCTCGCAGTACGAGAAGCGCAACATCGCCGTCGACATCCCGGTCTGGGACGAACAACTCTGCATCCAGTGCGGCATCTGTTCCTTCGTCTGTCCGCACGCCACCATCCGCATGAAGGCCTACGACGGCAAACTGCTGAAAGGCGCACCCAAGACCTTCAAATCCACCGACTGTAAACTGCCCGAGTTCAAGGGGCTGAAATACACCCTGCAGGTCGCCCCTGAAGACTGCACCGGCTGTGGCGCCTGCGTCCACAACTGCCCGGCCAAGAGCAAGGAAGACCCCAATCACAAGGCCATCAACATGCAGTTCCAGGCCCCGCTCAGGTCTGCGGAAGCCGCCAACTTCGATTTCTTTCTGGCGCTGCCGGATATGGACCCGACCAAGGTCAAACTGGATACCCTGCGCGGCAGCCAGCTGGTCCGTCCGATCTTTGAATTCTCCGGTGCCTGTGCCGGCTGCGGCGAGACACCCTACCTGAAACTGCTGTCCCAGCTGTTCGGAGACCGGGCCATGATCGCCAACGCCACCGGCTGTACCTCGATCTACGGCGGCAACCTGCCCACCACACCCTGGGCCAAACGCGCCGACGGCCGCGGACCGGCCTGGTCCAACTCCCTCTTTGAAGACAACGCCGAGTTCGGTTTCGGTATGCGTCTGGCGGTGGACAAGTTCACCGAATCAGCCCGTGAACTGGCCGCAGAACTCGCCGCCAGCAAATCGGCCAACACCTTCCAGCCGTTGGTAAAAGAGATACTGGCCGCCGATCAGTCCGACCAGACCGGCATCGAGAAGCAGCGTGAACGCGTTGTTGCCCTCAAAAAAGTCCTCAAGGCAAGCAAAGACAAAACAGCCGCCCAACTGCTGCCCCTGGCCGACTACCTGGTCAAGAAATCGGTCTGGTGTGTCGGTGGCGACGGTTGGGCCTATGACATCGGATACGGTGGTCTCGACCACGTCATCGCTTCCGGCAAAAACGTCAACCTGCTGGTTCTGGACACCGAAGTCTACTCCAACACCGGCGGTCAGGCCTCCAAATCCACCCCGACCGGCGCCGTAGCGCAGTTTGCCGCCGGCGGCAAGGCAATGGCCAAGAAGGACCTGGGCATGATGGCCATGGCCTACGGCAACGTCTACGTCGCCAACGTAGCTCTTTCCAACCCGGGCCAGGTGGTCAAGGCCTTCATCGAAGCAGAAGCCTATGACGGGCCGTCGCTCATCATCGCCTACTCTCACTGCATCGCTCACGGCATCGACATGACCAAGGGTGTGGACGAAAACAGGAAAGCGGTATCCAGCGGATACTGGCCGCTCTACCGCTACAATCCGGCCCTGGCCGCCGAAGGCAAGAACCCGCTGCAGCTGGACAGCAAGTCGCCGACCATCTCATTCGAGGAGTACGCCTACGGCGAGAATCGCTACCGGGTGCTGCAGAAGACCAACCCTGCCGAAGCTGCCATATTGATGAAGAAGGCGACCGCCTGGACCGCTAATCGCTTCGAGTACTACCAGAAGCTGGCTGAATTAACCTACGAAAAGAAGTAATCTGTTGCCTGTCTCACTTCAAGGCCCTGCGGTTATTCGCAGGGCCTTTTTTCTTGCCCGGGAGAAGCATATGAAAAAAATCGTCATCGCCGGCTGCGGCTACATCGGCAGCCGGGTCGCCAGGCTCTGGCAGGATCAGGGCGCTGAGGTGTTGTGTCTGGTCCGCTCGCCGGAAAAGGCCGCGATTCTTGCCGGAGATGGCTATGCCGCCCGTGCGGTTTCTCTCGACGACCCGGCAGCCATCAGCCTGCCGGAGTTGGCTGGCGCTGTCCTGTATTACCTTGTACCACCTCCGGGCGGGGGCATCGTTGACACCCGCGCCCGCAATTTCATCGAAGCAATCAAGAACAGCGGCAGACCGGCAAAGATCATCTACATGAGCGCCACCTCGGTCTATAGCGAAACAGGCGGCGGACCCGTGACCGAGAAATCGCCGGTTGAGCCGCAGACCTCCATGGGCAAACGTCGCCTGGATGCCGAGCGTGCATTTCTGGGGTATGGCGAGGCGGCCGGCGTGCCGGTCATCATCCTGCGGGTAAGCGGTATCTACGGCCCCGGTCGGCTGCCGTTGATGCAGGTCAGTCAGAGTCAGCCGCTCCTGCGTGAAGAGGAGTCCGGTCCCAGTAACCGCATCCACGCCGATGATCTGGCCGCTGTCTGCCTGGCTGCTGCCGACAGGGGGCAGGCCGGCGAGATCTTTAACGTCAGCGATGGTCACCCCTCCAGCATGACCGGTTATTTCAACGCCTGCGCCGATCTGCTGGGGTATCCCCGACAGCCGCAGGTGACCCTTGCTGAAGCCCGCCAGGTCATGTCTCCGCTGATGCTGTCTTATGTCACCGAATCGAGGGTTGTGGACAGCAGCCGCATGCTGGAGCGGCTGAACATCACGCTGAAGTACCCGACCATGCGGGAAGGGCTGCCGGCATGCCGCTGAACGACCAGCCTCCGTTGATGGAGATTTATGAGCGGCTCTTCAGCCGCTTTGGTCCGCGCCACTGGTGGCCGGCCGAGACCCCTTTCGAGGTCTGCATCGGAGCAATCCTGACCCAGAATACCGCCTGGACAAATGTCGAGAAGGCTATCAACAATCTAAAACAGGCCGATTGCCTCTCACCCGAGGTGCTCAAGGATGTAGATCACGAACAACTGGCAGAGCTGATCCGTCCGTCCGGATATTTCAATGTCAAGAGCCGTCGCCTGAAGGACTTCACGGCCTGGCTGTTTCTCAATCACAACGGTTCCCTGGAGCAGATGTTTGCAGGAGACTGGCGGGAACTGCGGCCGGAACTGCTCCAGGTGCGCGGTATCGGGCCGGAAACAGCCGATTCGATCCTGCTGTACGCCGGCGGCAAGCCGAGCTTCGTGGTGGATGCCTATACCCGGCGACTGTTTCACCGCCTGGGGCTGCTTCCGGCCGGTGCCGGTTACGACCGGACCCGCGACCTGTTCATGGAAGCATTACCAGCCGACGTGCAACTGTTCAACGAATATCATGCCTTGATCGTGGAGCAGTGCAAGCGATTCTGCCGGACCCGCTCTGCCTGCAACGGCTGCCCGCTGCAAGGGATCTGCCCTTCCGCTGCATCTCCTCCTTGAAATGCAGCATTCAGCAGCGAGCCGTTTTTTTTATTCCCTTGCCAGTAATTCGGCATATCTGTTATAAATAGGATATGAGAGGTCTTGTTAGACCTCATTTGCCCTGGTAACTTCCCTCCTTGTTACCAGGGTGTTTTTTTTGCATAATGCGCGGTTGACGCCTCCCTGCCATTATGCTTTAATCTTCGGATGCACTCGGAAGCTTACATCGCCCTCGGCTCCAACCTGGGAGACCGTGAACTGAACCTGTTGCGGGCCGTGGCTGAAATCGGCCGGCTGACCAATTGCAAAGTCACGGGACTTTCTTCGTTCTACGAGACCTCGCCCGTGGGCAAAACCGATCAGCCGTTGTTCTACAATGCCGCATTGCGGCTCTATACGGCGTTTACTCCCCGCAGGCTGCTGGAGCAGTTGCTCCAGATCGAAGCGGATGTTTTCGGCCGGACCCGTATGGTTCACTGGGGGCCGCGCAGGATTGACCTGGACCTGCTGCTGCACGGCACGGAGATCCTCACGGAGGAAGACCTGATTGTGCCGCATCCACGCATGGCGGAGCGACGTTTTGTATTGCAGCCCTTGTGTGAGATCGCCCCTGATCTGGTGCATCCGCTGCTGGGAAAAACCATTACTGAACTGCTTGACGGGCTGCGGTCGGATGAATCCGTGACGCGGATATGAATGGAGTGTTATAATGATCCGGATGCTTATGTGGCTGCTGCTGATCTATATCGGCTATCGGGTCGTGATCGCTTTGACCACCGGCAAGAAACCGGCCGCCGGGAATCGTGATGCGGCTTCAGACGCCGCCGCGACGTATCAGGATCCTGTCTGCGGGATGTACGTATCCGAGGAGGATGCGGTTATAGGAAAATTGGAGGGACAGCGCCACTATTTCTGTTCCATGGCCTGCCTGGAAAAATTTCGCGAACAGCTTGACCATAAACCATAATACCGGGAGGAAATCATGAAATTTTTTATCGACACCGCCGACGTCAGCGAGATCCGCGAGGCCCACGACCTGGGTCTGGTGGACGGAGTTACCACCAACCCTTCACTGATCGCCAAATCAGGGCGCAAGCTCAAGGATGTCATCAAGGAGATCGTCACCATCGTTGATGGCCCGATCTCGGCCGAGGTCATCTCGCTGGATGCGCCCGGCATGATCAAGGAAGGCAAGGAACTGGCCAAGATCCACAAGAATATCGTTGTCAAGCTGCCCATGACGCCGGAAGGTCTCAAGGCCTGCAAGGCACTCACGGACAAAGGCATCAAGATCAACGTGACCCTGATCTTCACCCCCATGCAGGCACTGCTGGCTGCCAAGGCCGGCGCCACCTACGTTTCGCCCTTCGTCGGCCGCCTGGACGATATCTCGCAGGACGGGATGGGCATCATCGAAGAGATCCGCGCGATCTTTGACAACTACGGCTACACCAGCGAAATCATCGTGGCCAGCATACGCAATCCGATCCACGTGCTCAACTCGGCCCTGATCGGCGCCGATGTCGCCACCATGCCATATTCGGTCATGCTCCAGCTTTCCAAACACCCGTTGACCGATGCCGGGATCAAGAAGTTCCTGGCGGACTGGGAAAGCGTACCGAAATAGCCGGTAGTCTTGAACATGGCTGGAGCATGAATGAAGGTTTCTGAAAAACTGTCCATCCTGATGGTCGCCTCCGAAGCCGCCCCCTTTGCCAAGGAGGGCGGCCTGGGCGATGTGGTCGGCGCACTCCCCAAATATCTGGCCCGCTTGGGACATGACGTCCGGGTGGTAATCCCCCGCTACTACAGCGTGAGTCGTGAAAAATACGGGCTGCGCCTGCTGACGGGCACCTTGGTGGTGCCGATGGGGATCATCGGGCATATGTACTGCGGGGTGTATGAAGGCCGCCTGCCGGGCAGCGACGTGCAGGTCTACTTCCTGGAGCACGAGAGGTTCTTTGGCCGGCCCGGCCTGTATCAACAGGACGGCCAGGGCTATCTGGACAACGACAACCGTTTTGTCTTCCTCTCCAAGGCCGCCCTGGAACTCTGCAAGATGCTTGATTTCCATCCCGATGTTGTCCACGCCCACGACTGGCATACCGGGGTCATTCCGGCCCTGCTCAACACCTCCTACCTGCATGATCGCTTTGTCGGTGAATCCGCATCGCTCTTGACCCTGCACAACATGCAGCACCAGGGCAACTTTTACCCCGGACTGATGGAGGTGCTCGGCATCGGCTGGAAACATTTCAACTACCTGGAACTGGAAAAGGATGATCAGGTCAACCTGCTCAAGGGGGGCATCTACAACGCCACCCTGCTCAATACCGTCAGCGAGGAATACGCCCGTGAAATCCAGACAGCTGAGTTCGGCTGGGGGCTGGAGGAGGTTGTCCGTGAACGGGCCGCCGACCTGAGCGGCATCCTGAATGGTGTGGATTATGAGGAGTGGAGTCCGTCCTGCGACCCGTTCATCGCCAAAAAGTACACCGCCCGCACCGTCAAGTCCGGTAAAGCGGCCTGCAAACGGGATCTTCAAGAGCAGATGGGGCTGCCGGTACGGACGGACGTGCCGCTGTTCGGGATTGTTTCCCGCATGGTCAAACAGAAGGGCACCGACATCATCGCCGAGGCCATCCACCGGATACTGACCATGGACGTACAGTTCGTGATGGTCGGCAACGGCGAACCCTGGGCGCACTTCTACTTCGGCGACATCACCGCCCTGTACCCGGAAAAATTCGCCTGTTACATCGGCTACAGCGAAGCCCTGGCCCACAAAGTCGAGGCCGGCGCCGATTTCTTCGTCATGCCTTCGGCCTTCGAGCCCTGCGGCCTGAACCAGATGTACTCCCTGGCCTACGGCACCCCTCCCATCGTTCGTGCCACCGGCGGTCTGGATGACAGTGTCGATAATTTCGACGAAACAGGATTGACCGGTGATGGATTAAAGTTCTATCAGCATACGGCCCAGGCCCTCTTCGACACAATCGGCTGGGCCGCCTACACCTTCTTCAACAATCCCAAGGGGCTGGCCGCCCTGCGCAGGAACGGCATGGCCAAGCGCTTCACCTGGGAGGAATCGGCACTTAAATACGAAGAGCTCTATCGCCTGGCTATCCGGCGCCGGCGGGGCGCGGAATATTACCGCAACCGCTTCGGGGAGTAGGCATACGTAATTCCGAAATCTGGCTCTGAATCGTTTCACCCTCACTGTACAAATTCCCTTCCGTAGCCTGCCTGGCCGTGTTATATATAAGTAATTTTAATCAAAACAGCCGGTCGTTTCCCGTCTGACTATGTTATATATTCCATTTTTCAACTACGTTTTTATTCAGGAACGCGTGAAGGAGATTACTATGTCTGTTGCCTTGCAACTTGAATTTACGGATGGTGCTTTTTCAGCATTACATAAAAGCCCCGATGAATTTGGTCGGGAGATGCGTATTGCCGCCGCCGTAAAATGGTATGAAATGACAACAATATCTCAGGAAAAGGCTGCCGAAATAGCAGGACTGTCACGAGTGGATTTCATGGAAGCCTTGGGGCGATTCAGGGTTTCACCTTTCCAGTATGGCGCTCAAGAGGTTTTGACTGAGTTGTCCGATGTCAATTGATCGGGTTGTAGTAAATGCATCCCCCTTATCAGCCTCCATTGCTGCTTCATGGACTCAGCATTGCCTTCAAATCCTTCAGCAGAAGAAACAGGTGATTCGAGTCTGTCGGGCTTGGCTCACATCCCAACCCTTCGTACCACAAGCGGGCTGTATCATCCTTGGCATGCGCCAACAGTGTCCTGATTCCCGCACTTTCCGCCGCCTGTTATACTCCTGAAAATATAACATCCATGGCAGCAAGAATGTCTGACCGCATAGATGCAATTGACCCGACAACTTTTCCACTAAGCTCTTTTGCGCGTATAGCGGTCATGAGATGCGAAGCCAGCACAACTTCAGTATCTCCAAACATAAACACCGGGTTTGCATTTTCAATAAAATCCATGTCTCTTTCCCTGGCGATTTTTGCAGACAAAAGAGGCACAACAACTATCGTATTGCAGGTCGTAAAAAGGTTGTGCTGGACATCAACTAAAAATGGCGCGGCCTTGGCTCCCTTGCCGCTGTTCAGATACACATCGAATTGCGCCACTAGAAGAGTCTCCTTTCGTCACTTAACAGGCCGTATTCATCTACAAAATCGTTAATGTCGCTGATAGCTTTACTATTCCTCTCCAGCCACTCTTTCTCGGCGCGCTTCTTACTGTAATCGACAAGACATCCCTCTAACATGCCGGACAAATTAATATTATCTTCTCTGGCAATCTGGAGCAAATCAACGCGGACACTCACGTTAGTAGGCTTTCTTTTTATTCTTGGGATTTGGTCACTATAAGCGAGCTGCATAACGGTATCCTTTTTTATTTGTTGGTAGTAATGCTCGATATCATGCGCATTAGTTTTATAAATTATGCGCATTACTTGTGTCAAGCGCAATCAAAAAAGAGTCAATAGCCTGAGTTGTTGGGAATCTTCAACAACACCTTTAAATCCTTCAACAGTAGAAACAGGTGATACGAGTCTGACGGGCCTGGCTCAAATCCCCACCCTTCGTACCACGAGCGAGCCGCATCATCCCTGGCATCCACCAGAGTGCCATCATTTCCCTTGATAAGCCGGAGTCCGGCATGGTAAGTGAGATTGGCGACTTTCTGTGGAACACTCCCTGGTTCAGCAAAGATCTGAACAGATTACCTGGCGATCTCCGTGGGCTCGACCAGGACATGTTCCATGACACCACACACAGACGCCAGACGCTCTCGTTGCCGCCGCAGATCATCACCCTTTGACCTACAGTGTACCTGCCAGGAGCAGCGTCGCTGGCATGCATACGGGATACAACGTTAATGACTGAAACGAAAACTACCGGCAATACTCTTCAAAAAATAGCCGTATTTCTGGAGATGATCAAGTTCACCCACACGGTCTTTGCCCTGCCGTTTGCCCTGACCGGCGCGCTGCTGGCAGCCGGGGGGCTGCCGGGCGGGATGCAGCTGTTCTGGATCTGCCTGGCCATGGTCGGAGCCCGGACCGCCGCCATGGGACTCAACCGCCTGATCGACGCCGACATCGACGCCAGGAATCCCCGCACCGCCGTTCGTGCCATCCCGGCCGGACTGATGAGCAAAGGCATGACGCTGGGCTTCATCAGCGCCTCCCTGGCACTGCTCCTGTTCGCGGCTGCACAGCTCAATCCGCTCTGTCTCAAGCTTGCGCCGGTGGCGGTCTTTTTCCTGGTTCTGTACTCCTACTGCAAGCGCTTTACGGCGCTGGCCCACGTGGTGCTGGGGATCTGCCTGGCCGCCGCCCCCATCGGCGCCTGGGTCGCCGTCCGCGGTGTCATCGAGGCGCCGTCACTGATCCTTGGGAGTATTGTATTGTTCTGGGTGGCCGGTTTCGACATTCTCTACGCACTGCAGGATCTGGAGTTTGACCGAGAGGCAGGACTGCACTCCATCCCGGTGGCACTGGGAGTAAACGGATCACTCTGGGCGGCGCGCCTGTTCCATCTGATCATGCTGGCGCTGCTGATTGCGCTTTTGGCGGTCTTGCAGCTGGGCGGTTTTTTCATGGCCGGAATCGCTGTCGTTACCGCCATGCTGGCCTACGAACACTGGCTGCTGAAAGATGGTGATCTGACTAAACTGGATGCGGCCTTTTTCAACATGAACGGCTACATCAGCATCGCGATCCTGATCTTCACGACTCTTGATGTCCTGGTGAGGTGAATATGAAACTGACAAAGGTTTTTGTGGCCCTGACCGGGGCCTCCGGTTCGGTCTACGGCCTGCGGCTGGTGGAGCAGCTCTGCCTGAACGGGATCGAAGTAACCTTTACCGCCAGCTGCAGCGGAACCCAGGTCTGCCGCGAGGAGACCGGGCTGGACCTGTCCGGCGACCCGGCCAAGGCCGCACAACGGCTGTATGCCCATCTGGAAGTGGAGACCGGTCTGGAGATGGTTCACCCGGACGACCTGTTCTGCACCGCAGCCAGCGGCTCGGCCGCTCCGGATGCCATGATCATCGCACCATGCAGTATGGGCACCCTGGCACGCATCGCCTGCGGCATCTCCGGCAACCTGATCGAGCGGGCCGCCGATGTGATGATCAAGGAGCGCCGGCCTCTGCTGCTGGTCCCGCGTGAAACGCCCCTCTCCACCATCCACCTGGAGAACATGCTCCGCCTCTCCCGCGCAGGGGTGCTGATGGTCCCGGCCATGCCGGCTTTCTATCACCAGCCGGAATCGGTTATCGAAATGGTGGATTTTGTGGTCGGCAAGGTGTTGGACCAGCTGGATGTGGAGCATGAACTCTATCGGCGCTGGGGAAATTGATAGCTAAAAACTGCAAGAAAAAAGCCCGCTGGCAATGCCAACGGGCTTTTTCATATCTGACGGTTCTGTCCGGGGTTCAACCTTTTTTCTGCACTTCCTCGGCAGCAGCCCGACCCAGTTCCTCGCACTGGAACAGCACCTCGTCCGTGGGTGAAAAAGTGGTGCGGACCGAATCCGCCACCAGCTTGAAACCAAGGCTCTTCAATCGTTCTTCGGCCATTTTGCAGGCTTCGCCGCTCCAGCCGAAACTGCCGAAGACTCCGGCCAGGTTGGTCTTGAGTTTTACGGTGCTGAGGTAGGCCAAGACCTCCCACATCGGTTTGGCTATGTCGCGGTTAAAGGTCGGAATGCCGAAGAGCAGGGCGCTGGCCTCTTCCATCAAATTACGAAGTTCTGCGGCACTTAAGCTGTTGATGTGATAGCTGATGACTTCAAGGCCGTCTCGCCTGGCTCCATTGGCCACGGCATGGGCCATCATCTCGGTACTGCCATGCGGTGACAGAAACAGTATGACTATCTTTTTGCTCTGCGAGGTTGGTTTGCTCCAGTTCTCAAACTGCTGAATGACCTTCCAGGGGTCCTTGCGGATGATCGGCCCGTGACTGGGGCAGATCATGTCGATCACGTCGTGGCGGATCTTTTCCACGGCCGACAAAACCTTGTCCTTGAAGGGGCGGAAGATGCAGTCGAAATAGAAATGGCGGGCCGAGGTGAAGTCTTCACATTCGTCGTTGAAGATATGCCCGGCCTTCCAGTAGTGGGCAGCAAAGGCATCGCAGCTGAAGAGTATGTTTTCTTCCTCCAGGCGGGTAAACATCGTGTCGGGCCAGTGCAGGAAGGGGGCTGTAATGAAGCGCAGCGTGCGCCCCCCCAGGTCAAGCGTGTCGCCATCCTTGACCGTCTGGCACGTGAACGGCTTGTGCAGTATGTTACCGAGGAAATTCTTGGCCGCGATGGTACAGTACACAACGGCCTGAGGGGCCAGTTCGAGCAGATAGGCCAGCGACCCGGAATGATCGTGCTCGGTATGATTGACTATGATGTAGTCGATCGTGGCCGGGTCAACCAGTGATCTGACTTTATCCATATATTCGTCAACGTTTTTATGTTCGACTGTATCGATGATGGCGGTTTTACTGCTCCCCTTGAGCAGGTAGGCGTTATATGACGTGCCGTGTTCCGTGGGGAACAGATCATCAAATACCCTCAAATCCGGGTCTTCAGACCCGATCCAGTAGAGTCCCGGCTTGATTTCAACAGGTCCCATCATTGTGTAATCTCCTTTTCGTCGTTTAAGCCAGTAGCATGACGGCGCTGTCGCACAGCTCATTCAGGATAAGTTTTATCTTGTAACATAGCAAACCGACAGACGGTTAACAAGTCCCAAATAAAGGGGGTTGTCTGTAAAACCGCAATCTGGTACAAGGTTGTATTATGAACGATAGTATTCGTCAGAGAATCGATGCGCTGGTCCCTTTGCTCAAGGATACTGACCCTGATGTGCGCACAACCGTGGCACGGGCCATTGAACATCTGGAGGCCGCAGGCGATCTGAATGAGATTTTGTACACCCTCAAGACCGGTGACATGGGTGCACGTATTGCGGCTATTTATGCACTGGGAGAGATCGGCGGCGCAGGGGTCATCAATCCGCTGGTCTACTGTGCGGGACGCCCCGAGCTCGATATTAGGGCTGCGGCGGTGGAGATTCTGGGGCGACTGGCCGAACCGTCCACCCTGCCGGTGCTGCTGGAGCGCTTGAACGACCGGAATACGACGATTCAGGCCAGAGCTATTACAGCCTTGAGCAATTTCCCGTTTTCTGCCGCGCTGTGCGATCAGCTGCGCCCCTTTCTTGAGGCAAACGACGGAGAACTGGAAGCAGAAACCACGCTGGCCTTGGCTCGGCTGGGCGACCGCTCCGCGACGACCAGAATTATCTACCTGTTAACCTCGCCATATGCTTCAACCCGCAAGGCTGCTGCCACTGCCCTGAGCCTGCTCCCGCTCTAGTAATTTCCGCTGCTGACAAATTTGCCGACATCTATATTTTTCAAGTGCGGGTCAGCAACCGCAACAATACTCGCATAGCATGACCCATCCTGTTCCACCAGCGACTGTTCACGGGGAACACTGAGTCGTGTGCCGTCATTCTCAATCAGGATTTTTACAATCGGAGCCTCCTCATCCAGCGGATTGGGGCGATAGACTATCCCCACCTCGTTGGTATCAAGCCTGACCAGGGTTCCCACCGGGTATTTGCCCATCATCTCGATAAAACTCGCCACCAGTGAACCATCCAGGAATGTTCCGGAAAGTTTCAACATTGCGTTCAGTGCCGCGTGGGGATTTACCGGGCTCTGATAGACCCGCAGGGTAGTGATGGCATCATAGGTATCGGCAACGGCAACAATGTCGATTAACTGGTTGAATGGCAGTTTCTGTGCCCATTCCGGATACCCTTTGCGATTGAAGTGGATATGGTGGCCAAGCACAATCTGTGCAATATGCGGGTCAAGTCCCTGCATTTCGCGTACGATCTTGCCTCCCAATTCCGAATGACGCTTCATTTCATCAAATTCGGCACTGGAAAGTTTGCCCGGCTTGTTGAGGATTTTCTTGGAGATCATGGTTTTGCCGATATCATGCAATTCTCCGGCAATACCAAGAGACTTGACGGACATGGCATCCAGACCGAGCGAGGCGCCCAGGGCCATGGCAAGAATCCCCACGTTTACGCAGTGGTTAAATGTGTAGTTGTCGTAGTCTTTGATCATGGTTAAACCGACCAGGATGGACGGCTCCTGCATGGTAAGACCCAGCATCCGGTCGACCACCCGGATAATGGGGGCGCTGTTGGGAATGCGACCGCGCTCTATGTCCCGGCAGATGCCGCGGATTGCGCTGAGCGCCTGGCCATGCATGACCAGATGATCGCTCCCGTTTTCAGCTTTATCCGGATTCTCTTCCTCGCTCTCCAACGTTTCCTCGCCCGGGCGCACCAAGCGGATATGGACAATGCCCTCCTGCTTCAGGTTGTCGATAAGCGTTTCAAAACTGGACCCTTTGACAGAAAACAGCCGTACAAAACTCTGCAATTCGTCGAAGGTAAGACCAGCTGTCACGATGACCCGCTCGATATCCTTTTCCATCATGCGATTGGTCAAATCAACAATGGCAGTGGATGGGCTTATGAAGAGATGTTCCCCGAAGAACATGGCGCCGTCTATGACGCCCCAGGAGATCTCCTGAGTCCGTCCGAGAGCAGATGCCAGAATCTTGTCCAGCTCAAGCAGCGGCTGGCGGATAGCGGGATGTGAAGCGGGATAAAAACCAATCCCCTTGACCGCACCCGAGAAGAGCGTAGCTATCTTGAGCGCCACCTGACTGTCAAGCACCTCCATTTTGCTCACCCCTTGTGCGTTCTATCGCTTCAGCAGCCTCGGCGCACGTTCTGCCAAGCACGCCCGAACCTGAAGCATATTTTTTCAGAACCGGCAGAGCCCGGACATCCCCCAACCGGCCCAGGCAACCGGCAATGGCAATCTTGAGCTGGTCCCAGCGCCTTTTGGCAATAATATGTCGGCTTGCGAGAAGTTTTGTCAGAGCCGGGACCACCTGGCGATCACCAATCATGGCTATGGCACCCAGGGCGTCAATCTTGAGTGCCAGGTTTTCAAGAAATATGTCCCTGCTGTAAACTATCTTTATCAGTTCTACCAGAGCCTTTCTGCTCTTCATGCCGCCCAGTGAAGCGACAACCTGGGGGAAAAGCAGGGGATTGTTACCTCGCAAGACTCCGATAATTGCGGATTCAGCCTCTCTGCCGCCAATTTTGACCAGACTGCGGATGGCCTCCTTGCAGACACGGATGTCGAAGTGCTGCAGACAGATCAGCAGTTCGGGTACCGCTTCCGGCATACCGATATCACCCAGAATGGCGGACAGGTTGCGAACCATATACCAGCGATTATCACGCATCATTTTCAGTAAGACAGGGACAGCGGCACTTCCCATCTCAACCAGCAGAGTACTGAGTTCTTTTCTCACCGCCAGATTTTCGGTCGAACCCATCTTTGCCACGGCCAGAGAGATTCCGGTTGATCCGGTTGCACTGAGCACCGCCAACAGGGCCTCGCGAGAAAGGGCTTCGTCCTGCTCCGTCTGGTCAAGCAGATACGTAAGCAGTTCATCCCCCATGGCAAGCTGTTCCAGTCCGAAGCGCGCACAATCCCGGATATTTTCCCCACGGGCCGGATCGTTGGCATGCTCGGCCAGCAACTCCACCAGCGGAGATAACGCTGCCAGCTCATTGCGGGACTTGAGGACGTCGGAGCAGGCAATCGCCTGACGGATAGCCATAAGATACAGGTCATCGTCCACTATTGAGGCCAGGCGCCTGAGTACTATCAGTAACTCCTCGCTGGGGTTGAGTTCAGTCAAATTATCGGCAGCCTGCTTGGGATCTTCAAGCAATTCCAGTCCAAGACCGCTCTCAACCTCATCAAGAGTTTGGGGAGTTTTTCCGGTAGACTCGATATCCTGACGCCTTTTGTTGATAATGGAGAGGTCAAACTCGTTAACCCAGATAGTCCGGACACCATGCTCCATCAGCAACTTTTCCATGCCGCCCGATTTCTGAACTTTGTCGGGGTACATGGTCAGGATTCTGATGAAATCGAGCAGATCTTCCTCTGAGAGATCATGAAGGAAGGTAATTTTCTGGACGCGACGGATAAAGAATTCATACGAAAGGGAGGCCGAGATGAATGTCAGGTCTTTGATGACTTCACCATCGGGAAAACTGAAGGTTGTCCTGCCGCAGTTCAGGGAGAGGTCGTTGCCGTCCAGCATGAGCAGCATGGCCGCATGGGATTGTCTGATTCTTATCTTGCGGGAGGGATGCCCCGGGGGATAAAATTTCCACGACCGTAGTGCCCTATGTACACTGCCAAGGGCATCCAGAATTCCTTGGAGTGCGGATGGACGATAGAACTCCATTGTCGTTCCTTGTACAAATAGATTGCAACATGTAATAATATACAGAAAATCGGCTTTGTCAAACCATTAGCCTTTAGCCGGCCAGGTTGCAACGCCTGTCAGGCGGCAATCATAGCTCCCATCCTGACCGAGGAGAAACAGTGAAACTAAAAACAATCTTTGCCTGCCAGAAATGCGGCAGCCAATCGCCCAAGTGGCTGGGAAAGTGTCCTGATTGCGGCTCCTGGAACAGCATGGCTGAAGAGGCTGTCATCAAACAGACGCACCTCAATTCCTCCGGAGACCGCTCCCGGGCGGTGCCGATCTGCGACGTGCCGGCCCAGGCCGAGACCAGGGTCGTCTCCGGCATTGGAGAACTTGACCGGGTACTGGGCGGAGGCATCGTACCCGGCTCGCTGGTGCTGATCGGCGGAGACCCAGGCATCGGCAAGTCAACCCTGCTGCTGCAGGCCATGCTCAACCTGGCGGCCAGCGTCGGGCCGGTACTGTACGTATCGGGCGAGGAGTCGGCCTCCCAGACCCGCCTGCGTGGTGAACGCCTGGGGGTGTCCCACAAAGGGCTGCTGGTGTTGGCGGAAAATTCGCTGGAAGCGATCCTGGCCCAGGCCGCCTCGCTGAAGCCGGGAGTGATGGTGGTTGACTCGATCCAGACCGTCTGGACATCTGCACTGGAGTCGGCTCCCGGCAGCGTCAGCCAGGTCCGTGAGTCGGCCGGCAAACTGATGCTGCTGGCCAAGGGAAGCAACATCCCGATATTCATCGTCGGCCATGTTACCAAAGACGGCTCGATTGCCGGACCGCGGGTTTTGGAGCATATGGTTGATACGGTGCTGTATTTTGAAGGAGACGGCAGTCATCCCTTCCGCATCCTGCGGGCGGTCAAAAACCGCTTCGGTTCCACCAACGAGATCGGCGTGTTCGAGATGAAACAGGAGGGATTATGCGGCGTAGCCAATCCCTCGGAACTGTTCCTGTCCGAGCGCCCTTTGGGGGTCTCCGGTTCAGTCGTCACCACCTCACTGGAAGGGAGCAGACCGCTGCTGGTGGAGTTGCAGGCGCTGGTCACCACGTCGTCCTACGGTGTCCCGCGCCGCACCACCATCGGGGTTGACCATAACCGTCTGGCATTACTGGTGGCCGTGCTGGAGAAAAAGGTCGGATTACACCTGGCGGGCCAGGACATATTTCTCAATGCCGCCGGCGGAGTGCGCCTCAACGAACCGGCCGCCGACCTGGCCATGATCATGGCCGTGGCCTCCAGCCACCTGGACAAGCCGATCGACCCCCAAACTGTAGTGCTGGGAGAGGTTGGACTGGCTGGCGAGGTGCGCGCCGTCACCCAGCCGGAGCTGCGCATTGCCGAGGCTGAAAAGCTGGGCTTCAGCACCTGCGTCATCCCGTCCGGCAGCAAAAAACGTCTCAAGAAGGGCGCTATCAGGATTGAAGGAGTTGCTTCAGTTCAGGAGGCCATGCACCTGCTCTTCAATCTCTAATAGCCGAAACTTGATTTTTTTCTGGACTTGCACCGCGGTAATCACTAAAATCTAACATTTAAATGAATTCAGGAGTTGGCAATGGAAGTTGAAAAACTTGATTTTTTCAAAAATATCCTGACGGAAGAGATGAAGACCCTCTTGAGCGATGCGGGTAAAACAGTTACGGAAATGACCTCTGATTCTTCCAACTTCCCTGACCCGACCGATCGCGCAACCCAAGAGTCGGACCGCAACTTCGAACTGCGCATTCGAGACCGCGAGCGCAAATTGATCAACAAGATCAAGGATGCCCTCGACCGTATCGATCATGGAGAGTTCGGAATCTGTGAAGAATGCGGTGACGAGATCAGCGAGGCGCGCCTCAAGGTCCGTCCGGTCACCACTCTCTGCATTAACTGCAAGATGGAAGCGGAGCAGAAGGAACGCCGTCCCTGATTTTCTGATTTTCATTCGTCCCGGGTAGCAGGTGCATGACAATGGCAAAGCAACTCCCCTCCCAAAAGGCTGCTGCCACCAAACAGCTTACTGAACTGGCCCTGCTGTATCAGTTCAGTAATACCATGCTGTCCACCATTCGCCTCAACAAGCTCACACACCTCATCCTCACCGCTCTCACATCCCGCGACGCAATGCTCTTCGATCGGGCCATACTTTTCCTGCGAAATGAAAAATCAGGGGTGCTGCAGGGCATGCTCGGCGTTACCTGGGACACAACACCGGAAGGCCTGCAGATCATCGGCAGTGATGACGCCCTCAGCAGTCAATGGGATATCAGCGAGGAGGTCATTGCCCAACAGCGCTCCACCGAATTTTGTTCCCTTGTGCGGGCAACCCGGTTCGATATCGACACTGATTGCCCTGTCATCAAACGCATCATTATAGATCAAAATCTGTGTCTCATAGATGATGCCGGTTGTCATGAATGCGAATCCTGCGATTTTATCAAGCACCTTGGGGCAACCTCGTTTGCAGCTGCGCCGCTGGTTGCTCGAGGGAAGTCACTTGGTATAATCGTGGTCGACAATCCACACTCCGTAAAACCGATCAACCGTGACGATCTGCGTTTCCTGCAACTTTTTGCCAATCAGGCCGGTATGGCAATTGAAAACTCCATGCTTTATAATCGTATCGAAGAGGCCCACTCCAGCCTGCGCGATGCGCGCGAACGCCTGATACATGGCGAACGCCTGGCAGCTATCGGAGAGATGGCGGCAGACCTGGTTCATGAACTGAAAAATCCGCTCATCACTATCGGCGGATTTGCGGGGCGGTTGCTGAAAGGGCTGCCCACCGAATCCCGTGAGCATCACTATGCCGACACTATTGTCAAAGAAGTGTGCCGACTCGAAAAGATGCTCTCAGATATCCTGGCATTCTCCCGCAAACCAACCATCTGCTACAGCGCCTGCGACCTGGGTGATATACTTCAGGACTGCTTCGTCAGCTGTGCCACTACGTTGGAAGACCATCACATCTGTCTCTCGTCAAATTTTGAAGATGGCTGCTGGCCGCTGGTGGGTGATGCGTATCAGCTGAAACAGGTCTTTCTCAACCTGATTCTGAATGCATGTGAAGTCATGCCAAACGGCGGTATTCTCACAGTACATGCCGAAAGCCTCCCTCTGGAGGGCAGAGAGGTAAAAATTCGCATTGCGGACAGCGGCGGTGGAATACCTCCGGAAATCCTACCTCAAATATTCAAACCTTTTTTCACAACCAAACGGCACGGAACCGGACTTGGACTGGCAATTGTCAACCGCATCCTGCTGAATCACAACGGAAGTATCGAAGCCGCCAATGAGGGATCCGGCTCGATATTTAGCGTTACTTTGCCGTTGGCACGGACAGCGCAATAACCTGTTATCAGTCCGGCTTTACGGGAGTGATGGGGTGACACATCCTAGTGGAGTCAATGAGTTGAATCTGCAGTCCCGTGGTTGCCTGAATAACATTCTATTGAAATAATACTAATCAGCGTATACATTACCAGTGAAAATCATACCGGCTTTCCGAAAGAGGAAGGTCAGTGTTTTGTAGATGTCTTAGGGGATGTAGCTCAGCTGGGAGAGCGCTGCCTTCGCAAGGCAGAGGTCGAGAGTTCGATCCTCTTCATCTCCACCATTACTATAAAGGGGGTCAGGTATTATCGCCTGGCCCCTTTATATTTTCCGTGATCCTTTTTGTGGTGCTTATATTCTTCACCTATCGTCCACAGCCTGAAAAGGGACATTACGGTATGACAATTGGTATTCAGGAGTTCCGCACCCCAGGAAAGCTTACTCCTGGGAGATTACTGCTTCAACCTTTTGCGCGCATATGATTTACTGTCATAATCTTGACCGTCATTAATGGCAGTTTTGTCAAATATGACAGATACCCCTGAAGGTTTCCCATTCACCCCGCCCTCGCTCATTCCACTATTACCCGTACAATCAGACTCTTGCAATCGCAGTATTCGCAGCTTTTCTCTGGCACGCTAGTTGCGATTGATCTTCTCAGAAGACCATCAGGTCTGGCGTGTATTCTGTGGAAATCGAGTTGTTGTGAATCACGGAGAAGAACTATGTTAGGAACAATTTTGATCGTCGTCGTGATTTTGATGCTGATTGGGGCTCTGCCGACATGGCCTCACAGCCGGCAGTGGGGTTACTACCCGAGTGGCGGGCTTGGCCTGATCTTTTTGATTCTGCTCATCCTGTTACTGATGGGCAGGCTGTAGGTGGCCTGAACGTCTGACTGGCGGGTCCTGCAAGGTTCTGCCGGATGTTGGGAAGGTGCTGAAGCTGCAGTGGCTAACGCTACTGACAGCAGGCAAGAAAGGTGGTGAATGTTATGCTCTGGACAATCTGCGTGATCCTGATAGTGCTGTGGCTGTTAGGTATGGTTACTTCATATACCATGGGCGGTCTGATCCATATTCTGCTCGTAATTGCTATCATAGTGGTGCTGGTTAACGTCATTGGAGGGCGGAGGGCCTGATGGCCGCTTCATCCCGGAATTGCAGATATTTTAATTTCGGTACGCGCTATGTAAAGCAATATTGACTGTAAATAAGACGGATTATCCTGAGAGGAAACGTTTATGGCACATTACACAAACGAAACAGGGATTACATTGACGGGGCACTGGAATCTCTCAGGTCTGGTTCACCAGATAGAGTCTCTATCCATGTTACATAAGCTGGAACATGGTCTGGAGAAACTTTTTCGTATCGATTGCAGCGAGATCAATAGTGTCGACAGGAGCGGTCTGCAGTTCCTCTACGTCTGGATGCAGTGCATTAGTATGCGTGGTGCAAAACCTGAGTTGGTCAATCTGCCCGAAGCCATGCAGCAGACAATCAAGTCACTGGGTCTTGAAAACTGCTTTTCGGATTTCAATAAGGATGTGCCTGACAGTTGCATAAACCTTGTCCGTAACAAGTAATAAGGGGAAAGTGGCATTACTACAGTCGGGGTAGAACCAACAGTCGTGTCACCAGGGGCCATAGGCCGGCTCCATTCTTACTTCCCGTCACGGATACAGACTCCAGTGATTGAGCCCTTTTGTTTAGCACATTTTGCCTCAGGGCCACAGTCAGTAACAAATGAGCATGGTTTACCAATTGTGCGATTTGGGTCAATAGTTGATTCAACCGTCTGTTGATCGTTCTTATCGCCGGAAGAAATTTCACCAGTACAAATACCATCGGTTGAACCTCCAGACTTGACACAATTATTGCCTGGTTTGCAATCACTATCAAATGTACACGCAAGAGCTATTCCTGGTGTGAAAACTGCAACGATCAACAATGTTTTGATCCGTTTCATGACAATTCTCCTTTTGACCATCGCGGTTGCGTGCATGTATTACCTGGCTTTTGTATTTGCCTAGATTTTTCAGCGTACCTCACTGGTGCCTCATCACGGCAGAGTAAAACAGAAGGTGCTTCCCCTGCCAACACCTTCCGACTCGACCCAGACCCGGCCGCCATGCACTTCTATGATTCGTTTCACCAGCGCCAGACCGATACCGGATCCATCACTTTCGGCATCTATATTATTATTAGAAATGCTTGTAGGTGCGGCCAAAAGCCTGACAACTGAAATTCGTTTTCCTGCTAAATAGCAACAGGCGAAGCATCCCTACTTCACCTGTTGCATGATTAAACCTTCAGCCAACCAGTCATCCAAATACAACCCAAAATAGGTAAAACTCCTATTTTACACTACACTCGTATCATTAAAATTCTATTCCGCAGTCTATAGAGACTTCAGGTACTCAACCAGATCGCTCTTCTCCGGGGCGGTCAGCCCCAGCACCATGAAGGTGTCGTAATGATTCACAACATCCAGCAGGGTCGCAAACCTGCCGTCATGATAGAAACCCCCTTTGGTATGAGTCCAGAGGCCCTTGAGAGGACTCGTCCGGTAACGACCGTCCGGAGACCGGTCCGCCTGGAAGCTGTCGATGCCGATTTCTGCGGGTGTGTGCATGTTCCACCCCGGCTCGGTAAAGAGGGGCGGCACATGGCAGGTGGCGCATCTTGCCTTGACGTTAAACAGAGTTTTTCCGCGTCCGGCGGCAGCTTGATCGAAAGAGCCTACCGGTGGTATCGGCGCCGGGATGGCAAGCTGATAAAAATGCAGGGCCGGAAGCTTGGAGGTAACCAGGTCGTCTTCAGGTGTCGGCTGCCGGATATCATAAAAATGGTTGGCCGGATTGGCGGCAATCGGGAATTTGGTCGGATTATTCAGCCTGGCATCAACGAAGGTCCCCTTGCCATGCATTTCGATAACGGCGACGAAGGCGTTCCAGTGGCTGACCGAGCCCCAACCGGTCCAAGTATGGAGGTTCACGCCGGTCAGACCGAAAGCGGGAGGGATCAGGGTTGCGGATGATCCCTGGGGACCGCCGGTCGCCTTGCCGTCCAGAAAGAGCTCGGCATCGAACTTGCCCGCCCCCCAGCCGTTCAGGACGGCACGTACCGTCGCCTGATCCGTGCCAAGGAGAGTGGCTACTACGCTCAGATCCGGAGCGAGCGCGATGATCGCCCCCACATTGAGGTCACGGTTAGCCCAGCCGTCAAGGCGGTGACCGATGCCGGGGGCAAGCGAATCGTCAACCGTGGAGTGGCACAAGGCACACTGGATACCCATTGACTTCATGCTCCCGTCCGCGTTGAACAATCCGGTAATGCCGAGGACCGAGTTCAGTTTGATCAGGGCCACCGTATTGGCCGGGTCGCCAAGATTGAGGGTGCCGTTTTTCAGTTGGGCGACCAGGCTCGCGGGGAGGGCATCCACGTCAACCTTGAGTCCCACGGCCAAGGCGGTCGTCGGACTCACGCCTGGGCCCACCCCGCCGGTGAAACCACTTCCTTCGATTGCCTGGTGAAGCTTGAGGGTATCCCCCCAGAAGGCCTCATCGCCAAAGGTATCGAAGCGGAAGATCTGTTTCCCGGCGTCAACTGTCTGTGAGGCGTTTGTCTGGGTCAAATCGACAGCCGATGCTGTAACTCTTTGATCGCTACCGCAGCTTACGATTATTACCGCAATCAGGATACATGCTGCCGTTATGGCGGCCAGCCAGTATTTCTTGTTCATGTGCGTTCCTCCCGGAATGTTGGATTTATGTTCTTGGCTAGAACTTCTTCGGGAATTGTTTCACTATCCCTTTTTCCAAGATGTCAGCGAGCATCAGCATGTGCATATGTCCCTTGTCGTAAGCCTCGATGTCGGATGACCAGTCCTTTTTAAGCCTGGACACAACCTCCTGGGTTGTAAATTCGAGGTGCTTGTGCAGCATATCTTTGAGGTCCTTCTTGGGCCAGTTGGGATTGGCACCGCTCAGGAAGGCCGCAATGTCATCGGCATTGTCGTACCATTTCTTGTTGGCCTTTGTCAGATCCTCACTGTTTCCGGCCTTGGCTGCCTTGACGACCTCAACGGCGATCAGGATATGATCTTTGAGCAGGGCGGCCAATTTTTTCCCTGCTTCATTTCCGTAATAGGGCTTGATGGCATCCCCGATGTCGTCCTGATTCTTCAGGAGCCTCTCCGCAACCTTCCCGGCATCATCTAGGTCCGCAACGGCGCTGACGATATAGTTTCTTGTCCAGGTAATGTGATCCTCCCAGAGCTTCCGCATGCCCTCCCGGAGTTCAACTGCCTTTGGTGATTCCTTTACCATCTTGGCCTTTTCCATGGCAAGGGACGGTGAAGCGGCCATTAGTAGCATGGCTGCGACAATCAGGATCGACTTGAATGTGTTTTTCAACATGTTTTTTCTCCTTTTTGATAGAATTTACCTGCAAGACAAAAAGCAACTGACGTGCCAGAGAAGACCTGTGGACGTTTCGGTTCAAGTACCTGATTGTGCGGATGAAATATAAATAAAAAGAGCGGGGATTAGTCTGAATCGATGGCAGCTTTCGTCATATTTAACATAACTGTCATATACGACAGAACATGTGGAAGCAAGCAGATGCGGGATTTACAGATTTTTGTCTAGTTGCGTTTGATGCCAAATTTCCGCATCCGGGCTCGAAGGGTGCTGGCGTTGAGACCAAGGAGAGCCGCGGCCCCGTTCTTCCCCTCGATTCGCCAATTGGTTTTCTGGAGTACCTGGAGGATATGGTCTTGTTCCAACTCGGCCATGGCTTTGAGGCCCTGAGCGGCCGGTTCATCTGTTTTGCGGGACGTATCGAAGCGGTCCAATACCTGTAGCGCTGTCCCCTGGCTGGTTATTACCGACCGTTCGATGACGCTTTCCAACTCCCGTACGTTGCCCGGCCAGTGGTATTCCTGAAGCATGTTCAGGGTGTCTTTTGAGACGGTCTCGATTCGCTTGCCGATTTTCTTGTTGAATTTTTCGACAAAATGATTGATCAGCAGCGGGATGTCCTCCCTGTGCTGCCGGAGCGGCGGCATTGTGATGGGGAACACATTGAGCCGGTAGTAGAGGTCTTCCCTGAACTTCTTGTTGCGGATCTCCTCTTCCAGATTCCGGTTGGTGGCGGCGATGATCCGTACATCGACCTTGATGGTGCGAGGACTGCCCAGACGCTCGAACTCGCCGTCCTGAATGACCCGCAGCAGCTTGGATTGCAGCTCCAGCGGCAAATCGCCGATTTCATCGAGGAAGATGGTGCCACCGTCAGCCAGCTCGAAGCGTCCGATCTGCCGGGAATCGGACCCGGTAAAAGCGCCCCGTTCCCGCCCGAAAAGCTCGCTTTCGATGAGGGTCGCCGGCAGGGTCGTGCAGTTGACCGTTATCAATGGCCGCCCCTTGCGGCTGCTTCTGCCGTGGATGGCGCGCGCCACCACCCCCTTGCCGGTGCCGGTCTCGCCCAGCAGAAGAACGGTCGCGTTCATGGGAGCTACCTGCTCGATCTGGGAGAA
>JAENWA010000108.1 GCA_016650295.1 Desulfuromonadales bacterium
CCCGGAACCTTATCGGTGATGACTCCGCCGCCGGCGGAGGTGGGTGGGCCTCAACAGGGGGGCTTGTCAGTTCCGTCTCCCGGCTCCAGCGAACAGACGCTGCCGGTCGCTAGTGGCTCAGGTTTTTTCCTGCGAATACCGGCGATCTTGAAACCGCCCGGAATGTTGTTATTTACTTGCAGCATGCAATTATTCCTTTCTCGACGAATTCCTCGTCGGCTTCCCTGGCCAGGGCATTGTTCAGCAGGCCCAGCGAACGGGTAACGGTCTCCTGTTCAAAGGCGCTCATCCGGGCGAAGATCCGTCCGACCCGCTCCTCCATGTAGACATCAATCCTGTCCAGCACACCGGACCCGGCCGGGGTCAGGTCCAGCAGGCTCACCCGCCGGTCATCGGGCGACACCCGCCGGGCCACCAACCCCTTCCCTTCCAGACCCTTGACCTGGCGGCTGAAGGTGGTCACATCCAGCCCAAGTTCATCGGCAATGCGCTGCATGGACGAGCAGGGCTGACGCCGCACCTCGAACAGGATGTGGCTCTGGGCCATGGAGACCTGCTCGCCGCAGCATTCGTCGCAGCAGGCGGCTGCCAGCAATCCGAAACGGCGGACAAACACCTGTAGATAATCCCTGATCGTATTCATGGGATGAGCATAGCACCGTTTAGTTGCATATTGCAATTATATTTACATTCCGGGAAAGACATTCATTGCTGACAGTACCAATGCCGTTTCTGGCGTTCGGTATTTATTTCTGCTAGTATATTTTTGCAAAACGATTGATTCCGCTCGGGAGGAATGCATTATGGATACCTATTACAACCCGGCCGATTTGGCCAAATTCGGCGATATCGCCAAGGATGCGCCTGATCTGGCGGGTAAATTCTTCGACTATTACGGCGCGGTCTTTGCCGAGGGTGCCCTGACAGAACGGGAAAAGGCGCTGATCGCCCTGGCCGTGGCCCACGCCGTGCAGTGCCCCTATTGCATCGACGCCTATACTACCGGCTGTCTGGAGAAGGGTTCCAACTTGGAGGAGATGACCGAAGCGCTGCATGTGGTCACCGCCATCCGCGGCGGAGCTTCTCTGGTGCATGGCGTACAGATGCGCAAGATCGCCGAGAAGCTGTCCCTGTAATCCCCATGCCGCTGTCAGCCTTCGAAAACACCCTTGCCCGGCATAATCTGGAACTCACCCGCGGCGAGACGACCACCCTGCAGATCAATGTCGGACTGACCTGTGACTTGGCCTGCCGGCACTGCCATCTGGAGGCAGGTCCGGCCCGGACGGAGATGATGGATCAGGCGACAACGGAAGCGGTGGTTGACTGCGCTGGTCGCTTCCGCTTCGCCGGCATCGACATCACCGGCGGCGCTCCGGAACTGCTGCCGCAGCTTCCCTGGCTGATCGGGCGACTGGCTCCTTTGACGCCACGACTGATCGTTCGCACCAACCTGACCGCCCTGGCCCGCCCTGAATCAGCGGAACTGCCGGATCTGTACCTACGGCATCGGGTGGTTATCGTTGCATCGCTCCCGGCCGTCAATGCAGCCCAGGCCGAATCACAGCGCGGCGGCGGTTCATGGGAAACCAGCATCGCCACCCTCAGGCGGTTGAACGGGATCGGGTACGGGGTGGAGGGAAGCGGGCTGGAACTTGATTTGGTAGCTAATCCCACCGGCGCCTTCCTGCCGACCGGACAGGCCCAGTCGGAACGCCGCTTTCATCAGGATCTGCAGCGGCGCTACGGCATCGCCTTCAGCAATCTGTACACCTTTGCCAATGTCCCGCTGGGCCGCTTCCGCTCTTGGCTGGAGCAATCCGGAAACCTGGAAGGTTATCTGCGCAAGCTGACCGAGAGCTTCAATCCCTGCACCCTGCCCGGCCTGATGTGCCGATCACAGATTTCTGTGGACTGGAACGGATTTCTGTACGACTGCGACTTCAACCTTGCGGCCGGGCTGCTTCACGGCCGACAAAGACAGCACATATCAACCCTGACCGAGCTGCCGCAACCCGGCACCTCGATCCCGGTCGGCGACCATTGTTATTCGTGCACCGCCGGCTCGGGCTTTACCTGAAGCGGCAGCATCGCAGCCCTGGATGGGCCGCCATGAATATTCGCGCAACAAAGGCCAGGGAAACCCGATCTTTGTTATGTAAAGTGATCGCTTCCAGGCAGCATTATTGCTAAGATACGTTCAAATCCATCATCCGGAGGCTTTTTGTTTATGAAGTATCGTCTGCTCCTGCTGGCCATATTGTTGATCTTGTTATCCTTCTCCGTTTCGCATGCCGCCCCGCCCGAAACCAAAAAGAACCAGCCTGCGGTGATTCAGGAAGTCCATGTTCCGATTCTCCTCTACCACCGCTTCGGACCGACGGTGGCCGACGGCATGACCATCACCACGCCGGTGTTCGAGTCCCACCTCAAATACTTGCGAGACAACGGCTATAACGTGATCTCGCTGCGTCAGCTGGTTGACTGGTATCTGAAGAAAGGCCCGGCGCCGGCTCCCAAATCAGTGGTGATCGTCGAGGATGACGCACATAAGTCCGTGTACACGGACATGCTGCCGCTCGCCAGGAAGTACAACGTGCCGGTAACGGTGTTCATCTACCCTTCAGCCATTTCAAATGCCAAATACGCCATGACCTGGGACCAGATCCGGGAGCTGAAGAAGACCGGCCTGTTCGACTTCCAGAGTCACACCTACTGGCACCCGAACTTCAAGAGAGACAAGAAGAAAATGAAGCCGCAGGAGTATGAAAAATCGGTGGTGATTCAGCTGACCAAATCAAAGACGAAGATCGAAAAGGAGCTGGGAGGAAAGGTGGACATGCTGGCCTGGCCGTTCGGCATATACGACGATGATCTGCTGAAGAAAGCCGCCGATGCCGGCTATGTCGCCACCTTCACGATAGTGGCCCATCACGCGGGTACGGCGGACAGTGTGAACAAGCTGCCTCGCTATCTCCTGATAAATTCGGACCAGGGCAAGGCCTTCGCGCAGATAGTATCCGGGACTGCGCCGAAGAGGAATATCGTCTTCTGATTCAGGAACCTGGAGTGAAAACGAGACGTGGGATTGCTGGCGCTGCGCTGGCTCTCCAACTGGCTGGAGAAGGGTCGCTGGCAATTTTTCGGATACTACTGTCTTATAGCATCGATTCTTGTGTTCATACTTTATAGAAGCGGAATGTGAAATTCCCGTCACAAATCTGACGTACCTTTCAATACTGAAAGGTTCCGGTTGTCGAAAACAG
>JAENWA010000109.1 GCA_016650295.1 Desulfuromonadales bacterium
CGCCCGGATGTGACTGCCTCATATGCGATTTCTGTTCGTCGGGCCGGGATTTTGCCTGCGGCTTCCTTCAGATTCCGCCTCGCGACGGACACCCTTGCCGTCCGGCTAATGGTTCCCACCATCAGGGTCCATAGAGGACTTGCACCTCCAAGTCACTGCTTGACCACCACAATCAAGCAGATGGCGCTTACGCGCCACGCGCCATGCTGGGCGCACACGTGGTGAGGCGCAGCGCTTCACCGCTGCCGCCGATGGTTAGTCATTCAGCCTTCTCATTTTCAAGAGATATTTTGGCGAGGAAGATTTCTTTTATCTTCATATTTTTAATTTGCACTAAAGCAGCCACATAACGTGATCCTGGATTTGTTCCGCGTCTTGAATGGCGAATTACGACTAGCGTACTACCACCTCATCCGGCTACACCGCATTGGCTATTTAGTGGTACAAGGAAAACCTCTGAATTTTTAATCATTTCATCAATGGTTTTTTCAGGGTCATCAAGCTTCTCTCTTCGCTCGGCGGGTAGTGTTACTTCAAGCATTTTTTGTCTTATAGTGGGTTCTTTTTTTACACTTTCAATGATTTCCTCATCTGTGACTGCGGCCGAAACTGCCGGAAAAGCTATTATGAGTCCAAGTACGGAAAAGGACAGTGAGAGTATTGTATTTTTCATTTTTTCTCCGTTTTCTGACTAACTTAGTAATTGAGCGGTTCACGCGCGCGTGTGAGCCGGTGATCAACCCAAACGGAACATTTATCCCGTGAAATTCCAAATGATCGACTTAAAATGCGACAAAGCCTTTTTTGATTAATTACTCCCCCGCCTTCATAATCCGTCGAATCCTGTCCCCGGTATCCGGATGGGTAGAGAGATAGTTGTGCACCGGATGTTTCTCCCCGGCGGCCTCTCCGCTGCGGACATCATGCTGGGCCTGCAGCCGCCCCAGGATCTCGGCATAGCGGCGCGGCGGAACTCCGGCCGACCGCATCCAGGCCAGGGCCGCATCGTCCGCTTCCCGCTCGAATTCGCGGGAAAAGGAGGCATCCGCCAGAACCGTGGGGAGGGTGGCCGCCAGCGAGGTGATTGACACCAGGTCGCCGGTCAGGGTGGCCACGATCAGGCCGGCGGCCGAACTCTGCAGGACGTGACGCATGGCATGGTGGCCACGCACGTGCCCCAGTTCGTGGGCCATGATGGCGGCGATCTCATCGTCCTGCCGGGCCAGTTCGACCAGGCCGTCGGTGACGATCACAATTCCGGAAGGGAGCGCGAAGGCATTGGCCCCGATGGCCGGGCAGGAACGGAGTTCAAGACGATAGCCGGCTGCAGCTCCCACGGGTCCTGCCAGGCGCAGGAACAGGGCCTTCAGCTCATCGCGGCGCTCCTTTTTGAGGGTGGAGGGCTTCATCAGGATCCGGTCCAGGGTAGCGAGCGATTCGCGCCCGATGCTGTTTTCACTGGAGGCAGGCAGGGCGAAGGCCGCACGACGTGCCAGCGAGGGGACGCCGTAGCGCACAAACAGCAGTACCACCAGGGCGGTCAGGGCCACAGCCGTCAGGGCCAGCGGCAGGCTTTTTTCCCAGCGGTGCAGCAGCTGTGCGGAACTCGTTCCGTTGCCGGCTTGTTCCAAGGCTGCCAGCAACCCCGCATTGTCCAGTTCGCAGACACCGCCGTCCGGAAGACGTACCGTGCGGCGGATAGAACCAACCGCCGCCGGAATTCTGATGCTGGCGGCCGGATACGACAGATCCACCCCCTCGCCGTGGATGGTCACCTGATTGCCGTCAAGGGTGAGCAGCACCTCCCGGCGGGTCGAAACCTTGCCGTCGAAATATGCGACCGGGGCCGATTTCATCAACGATGTTCCTTCCAGCCAGCATTCATCATTAGAGTGCGATGTCCAGCGGCATATCAAAGACATCGCTGATCTCGTCGCCCGCCGCACCGACTGAATAACCGCTGCCGGCTGCCGCGATGACATCGTCCAGACCGGCCGCTGCATCCAGTTCCAGGTGCTGGAAACGATAGCGGGCCATGCGCACCGTAGCCCAGGGGACCAGCAAGCCCAGGCTGAACAGAATCGCCAGGGCGTTGGTCACGAACAAAAGCGCCATATCCCTCGTACGGAGGGTACTGCGAAAACAGCCGCTCCCCATGCGGGTGCCGTTCCAGCTCAGGTTCGCCAAGGCGGTCTGTCCGTAGACCATTATGATGAAATAGACCAGCGTCAGCGACAGGAACGGGATAATTGCCAGCCCGCTCAGCGCCTTGCCTGCACCGCCCGCTGTAGCCGCCGACACCAGGCCGACGCCGGACAGGGCCACGATGATGCCGATCAGGCCGAATACGGCAATGAAGCCGAGTGCTACCTTGAGGGAGAGGATGTAAAAATCCCTGGCCGTGGCGCTGAAGGAAAACGGGGTGGAGCCGTAGGTGCTGTTCTCGACAATAAACTTTTTCTGGCGATAGAGCGCGTACGGGAACATCAGACCGAGACTCAGCATCGAGAGGATTGTCAATCCTGCGAAGACCACATACGCCTCACGGTAGTTGGGCCGGAAACCGAAGCGGATGTTGCGGTAGGATGAGTTGGCGGCATTGAAGATCCGGGAGCGGACCACCAGCCAGGGAAACGCAACAAATACGATCAGCGCGATCACACCGCTCAGGATCGGGCTGACCTTTGTGCCGATGCTGTACAGGATGAAGGCCGTGGCGGCAATCAGCCATCCCTTGAAGAGTGCCATCGGGTCGGCCAGGTATTCGAAAGGCTGGTCGTGCAGGGTCGTACTGCCGTAAAAGAAGCGCCGCTTGCGCACCTTGGCCCATGCGGAATACATGCCTAATGTGAGGATCTTGAGCAGCGTGTTGACGATCCAGATACCGAAGTAGTCACGGGCACTGCCATGAAACGAGAAGCCGAGTGTGCGGGGGGCGGGCCCGAGAGGAGGAGTGGTTGATTGCTGAGCGGGAACGGGCGGCAGAGGGGGCGGCACATTGACTGCCGCCGCTGGTACGGGAGGCGGAGAGACCGGAGCCTGGTTGACGGGGGTGTCCGGGGGAGCCGCGTACGCCCGCAGGGTATCGCTGTTCAGGGAAAAGGACTGTTTGCACTTGGGGCAGGTGGCCTGTCTGGCCGCTTCCGGGATGGCGCCTTTCGGTACGACCTTGGAAAACGCGCAATGGGGACAGACGACGGTCAACTGTTCTGACATGAGTACCTCTCTGGGCAGGTCTGGAAACATCAATTCCATAAACGAAGTCAACGCCGTTCCGCTTGCTTACACCACTACGACTCCCTTTTCAACAACAATAACCGGTGTAAAGAAACTTTACACATCTGTTTCATCTGTAATAACGAGCTGTTATGAGCCGAGTGTAAAGAAACTTTACACTTTTTTTGTCATTTTTCTCATGTAAGGAGCATTCAGGCGGAGAACAAAATTACCCGGAATGGATGATTGACATCAGTGCGAGGATATTTTAGTATTTAATTATGAAGCACAAAAAGGAGCACAGATATGACTACGCTTTCGTTGCGTATCCCTGACGACCTGTTGCATGAGGTTGACACCTCGGCAGAACAGTTGCACCTCCCCAGGGCGGCATATGTACGCAAGGCATTGGAGCAGATGAACGCAGCGGTTGCCGCTCAGCATCGCAGGATGCGGCTGATGGAGGCCAGTCTGAAGGTGCGGGGTGAGAGCATGCGGGTGAATGCCGAATTCGACGCCATCGAGGACGTGCCCCATGCGTAACCATGGCGAGATCTGGCTGGCCAACCTCAATCCGGGGCGCGGCACTGAACCGGGCAAGGTCAGACCGGTGCTGATTCTGCAAAACCAGGCCCTGCTGGATGCCGACCACCCCTCCACCCTGATCATTCCCCTGACCACCAACCTGATTGACAATGCCGACCCGCTCCGTCTGCGTATAACCGCTCAACGGAGTCTGGACAGGGATTCCGACCTGCTGGTGGATCAACTTCGCGCTATTGATAACAGGCGTTTGATCGAAGGGCCGTTGCTGAAGCTTGATGCTGAGGCGCTAAAACTGGTGTATCAGGCGGTTACGGAAGTTCTTGGGGTGGAGCTGGACTAATTTGTTGCGTTCTTGTCGACCAATCCCACCCTCCCGGAAAGATCACAAGGCTTCAAACTTTCAGGTCATTGTCTGCTATCAATAAGGTCGCAACTGCTTCCCGCAGCCGATATGCCAGTGCAGATGCTTGGAGGACTGGTAGTCACCCATATTGGTATAGACGCCAGACCGCTGCAGCAGCAATCCCGAACCTCACAAACATTGGCACGACCTGCCAGGCCTCTTATCTGTTCGCATATTGACTTTCACGGCTGCTCTGTTATACACATCAGCATGGCTCGCTTATTACTCCAACTTGTGATGGTGTTTATCCTTGGCTGCCCGCTGACCGCCTCCGCTACCGAGGAATACGCCCGCCAGACCGGCCAAAGCTGCGAAGCTTGCCATGTGGATCCCTCCGGCGGGGGTGAACTGAAACCAGCCGGCAAAGCCTTTGCCGCCACGCTCCGGACCACCCCGGAAAAGCCGGCTCTCTCGGCCGCGGCCCGCTGGTTCCGTTTTAGCGTCGGTTACCTGCACCTGCTGACCGCCTTCCTCTGGTTTGGCACGATCCTCTATGTCCATCTGGTGCTCAAACCGGCCTATGCCTCCAGCGGCCTGCCGCGCGGCGAAATGCGGGTCGGCGTAGGCTCCATGGCGGTCATGGGGATTACCGGCATCATCCTGACCCATTTCCGGGTCGGTTCCCCTGAACTTCTGCTGCAGTCCCGCTTCGGCATCCTGCTGCTGATCAAGATCGGCCTGTACCTGATCATGGTTGTTTCAGCGGCATTCGTTATCATCGTGATCGGTCCGCGATTGAAAAGAAAGCGGCTGGACCCGTCTCCCGCCGCCCCTGTCGGCGGTGACATGAGTGCCGAAGAACTGGCGCTGTGTGACGGCAAGGAAGGGCACCCGGTCATGTTCGCCTGCCAGGGTACAATCTACAACGCATCAGCCAGCCGCCTCTGGAAACAGGGCAGCCACATGGGGCGGCACCAGTCCGGCAGGGACCTGACTGCAGCACTTGCCCAGGCCCCCCATGGCATGGAACTCGTCACGGCCCTGCCGGCCGTCGGACAACTGGTGGCCGGTACGCAACGCAGAGCACCGCTCCACGAGCGGGTGTTTTTCTTTATGGCCTACATGAACCTGACCATCGTCTTCCTGGTTATACTGATCCTGGCTCTCTGGCGCTGGTGGTAGCAGATTTCCGCACAGCACATCAGCCGCTCGACAATCACCATACTTACGGGTATGATTACCCATCATGAACCGGCTCATCCATGCGTGACATAAAACAGATATCACAGAAAACTACCGACTCCCGGACGATCCAGGATGCCATGGATGTCCTTGGCAACCAGAAGAAGCAGAATCTGCTGGCGCGGCTGATGCCGTTCATGGGGCCGGCCTTCATCGCCAGTGTCGCCTACGTCGATCCGGGCAACTTTGCCACCAACATCCAGGGAGGCGCGCAGTTCGGCTATATGCTGGTCTGGGTCATCGTGGTCAGCAACCTGATGGCCATGCTGATCCAGACACTTTCAGCCAAACTCGGCATAGCGACCGGGATGAATCTCGCCGAACACTGCCGGGCGCATTTCCCGCGACCGGTGGCCTACGGCATGTGGGTGCTCATGGAACTGGTGGCAATGGCAACCGACCTGGCGGAGTTTCTGGGGGCCGCCATTGGGTTCCAGCTCCTGCTGGGTGTGCCGCTCTTTGTGGGGGCTTTGCTTACCGCGGTTGTGACCTTGCTGATCCTTGGTCTCGAACGGTATGGCTTCCGTCCGCTGGAAGCGGTGATCTCCTCTTTGGCGGGTGTGATCGCCCTCTGTTATCTGGCAGAGACGTTCATCGACAAGCCCGATTGGGGGCAGGTCATGTACCACGCCGTCGTGCCGCAGTTCGCGGGTGCGGAAAGCGTGCTGCTGGCCTCCGGCATACTGGGGGCCACGGTCATGCCCCATGCCATATTCCTGCATTCCGCGCTCATGCAGGGCCGCATAGTGGTTAGGGACAAGTCCCGCTTGAAGAGGTTGTATCGTTTCGAGATTGCCGATGTGGTGATTGCCATGGGAATCGCCAGCTTTGTCAATGCCGCCATGCTGATCATGGCCGCCGCCACTTTTTACAAATCCGGGCTCACCCACGTTGCAAGTCTTGAAGAGGCCCATCGAACTCTGGAACCGCTGCTGGGAAGCTCAGCAAAATGGATTTTCGGCCTGTCTCTGCTGGTTTCCGGGCTCGCGTCATCGACCGTTGGGACCAGCGCCGGACAGGTGATCATGCAGGGCTTCATCAAACGGCATATTCCGATCTGGCTCAGACGTCTGGTGACCATGGCCCCGGCCATGATTGTAATCTGGATGGGGCTGGACCCCACCCGCACCCTGGTGATCAGCCAGGTATTGCTCAGTTTCGGGCTTCCTTTTGCAATCATCCCCCTGGTGATGTTCACCCGACGCCCCGATATCATGGGCGATCTGGTCAACAAGCGCCTGACCACCATTCTTGCCGCTCTCATTGCAGCTATCATAGTCGCGCTGAATGTATACCTTATTTATAAAACGCTCGTTGCGGGGTGAGATTCCATGTTCAGACATTTCCTCGTTCCACTTGACGGTTCCAGGATGGCGGAGGCGGCTTTGCCGGTGGCCGTCTATCTGGCGCAAAAACTTGGCGCACGCGTCACATTAATGCATGTGGTTGAAAAGAACGCTCCCAGCGAGGTTCATGGCCAATCCCACCTGAAAACCGCCACGGAAGCGAACGCCTACCTCAAGGCGGTTTCTGAGCGTTTTTTTTCGGCAGGTTTACAGATCTATTTCCATGTGCATGAAACAGAAGTCAGTGATGTGGCCGGCAGCATCGTTGCACACGCCGATGAGTTGAATCACGATCTGGTTGTTATGTGCTCGCATGGGCGCGGCAAGGCGTTGCACCTTTTCCTGGGCAGTATCGCCCAGAAGGTCATCGGCAAGGATTCACGGCCCGTTCTGATCGCCCATCCCGATGAGAGGGGGGAAGCCCCGGATTTTTCCTGCCGCAGCATCCTCGTTCCGCTCGACGGCGATCCGGGACATGCCCAGGCCCTGCCGGTGTCCAGGGAGCTGGCGCAGGCATGCGGGGCTACCCTACTGCTTGCCATGGTGATTCCCCACCTGACAAACCTTGCGGGAGATATGGCGGCTACCGGCAGGATGCTGCCGGGCACGACGTCCAGGATGCTGGAAATGGCCTCACAGGAGGCGGAGGAATATCTTGCTTCACTGTTGGAAGCTCTGAGGGTAACGGGGGTAGCTGCAAGCGCACAGATCCTGCGGGGGGACCCGGCGAAAACCATTGAAAAGTCCGCAAAGGATGCCAAGGTCGACCTGATTGTTCTTGCCACTCATGGAAAAACAGGAATGGAGGCTTTCTGGTCGGGAAGCGTTGCCCACAAGATCTGCGGATATCGCGGGGTTCCTCTGCTGTTGATTCCGATTGAACGAAGTAACTGATTGAATCAATTGCTCTTTTGTAAAAATTCCGTCATTACATTTATCACATTCCCATGGGCATTTTTTGTTGCCATGGCCGGCGGCAGCGTCTTTGCCGGCATCTTCATCGAAGCCTTCGATATCAAGGATCCCCACTCCCGCACCGGCATTCTGATTACCCTGATCGGTACCCTGGCGGCCATCCTGCTGCTCTCCAACCCCTTCAAGGGCATCCTCTGGAGCCAGATCGCGCGCCGGTGAATTCAACTATATCAGCCTTGAATCAGCTCTGAGCGATGCCGGAATCATCTCGCAGATCCCCATGAACTGGATTACGCTGATATCATCGGGGCGCACCCATATCGTCAATTGCGGGGTTTTCGGCCGCATTGAGTTTATCCACACAAAACGGTCTCCCGGCAGTTTGGCCGATCACCTTACCTATGATGCACGTTGTCACCTCTGGCGCGCCTCTGTTGCGCTGGCCCTCAAGGATATGAAAATCACCGGACGCAGTACCGATCAGATTAACAGGGAGGTTGCCAATGAGTTTGTTTGATCAACAGTACCTTGCCGGTCTGGTCGAAACAGAATGCGACCGGGTGAGACATTATCTGGCTGACCCTCAGGAAGTAGTGGAATTTAGAATGTAGTCCGGTGGAGTGTCGAAGTATCCGTGGTTGCAGGGGACATTAATTTGTCAATTATCGGTGCCCCTTAGGGAACATTCTATAGTCAACCTATCTACGGGATATTTTCCGTGTTAGTTAACAACTTAGCTACGTTCCCTTCTGGTTCCCGTCAGCAGGTCAAAAACTCCTCGGTTGGTTCTCTGTTTCCCTTGAAATCTCGTCAGTTCCCCCGAAATTGCGTTGACACGACCTCTCACCGGGTGTATTTTTCCTCCACTCAGAAAAGCAAGTTCCTATCCCTATCCCTATCCCTATCCCTTTGTCCCGTCTGGGAGAAAATCAAGTTTTGGCATTCTCGTGTTTGGCCCCAGAGTAAAGGGGCTGAATTCGTCAGCTGCAATAACTTCCAGAGGTGTTTTCCCTTTGAGACAGCTGTAACGGTGATGCTTGAGGGACCGGCTCCCAAATCCGGGAAGTGCTGCCTGTCTGGGAGTTGGCACCGGTGGTTAATGCGATGCAGGCCATGCGCGGCGGCGTATTGATGGTACCGTACCAGGGACTATCGGAAGTACAACCTGGGGCGTCCCTTGCCGGGGACCTGCCCTCAGCAGCCGGTATAACGACGTTGCACATTACCTATTTGTCGGTCGTTTCACTGTAAAAAACAGTGTTTTGACTGCTGAGCATGTGGAAAGGTTGTCTTTTTGCCACCCTCTGCCGTGCCGGTCCTCGAATCGTGAAGGCTTGCTAACCAGCAGTTCCTTCAGTCCACAGTCGTCCCTCCCCGCGGATCTTGCCGATCCCCAAGCCGTAAAGCTGCACCCAATCGCCCCGTAACGTCTTATCGGGTAGCACCGAGGAGGGGACCCTGTCGCCTCCTAAAATTATGTACCGCTCATGAGTCGAAGAAAATGGGAATTAGGCATTTTTCTTGCAATATGGCAGCGTCTAGTCTTTTACAAAGTATGATAGCTAGTGCTTTTGCGCTCAATGGGTTGGCTGCTTTGAATTGCCTGGCCATTCTCAGCCATGGACGTATATCGTTTCTGACTGTGTCCTGTTTGTGGATCAGCTGCTCCTCATTGATTGACGAACCGTAATAATCTGGCCGGAAACTAAAACGATATTTACTTATTTACACTCATGTAGGAGCATATGATGGGGAAAATAATCCTGACAGTCGCATTGCTGGTCATCGTTATATTTACCGGTACGGCCAATGCCACCTCATGGTCGCTCTCGTCGAGGGTCATGACCGTAGGGGGGAGCCTGCAGGTGCGCTCGGAGACGCCGAGCACCGCTGCCAACGGCACCGTCTTCAAGAGCTACACCACCTCGAGCATCGTGCCGGTGACGCTGCAGGCCGCGACCGGCTATCAGATTTCAGCGGTCACCGTGAACGGGGTGAGTCAGACGCTCCCAACTGCCAACCCGATTGCCATGGGGCTTCCCGCCTTCATTCCGGTCAAGACTTCACAAAGTGTGACAGTTGCTTTTGCCAAGCAGCTGGTCAGTGTAACCTCGAGCATCACCGCCGGCGGCTCTGTGTCGCCGTACGGGTCATACATCTATCAGGTAGGGGCGGCGGTGAGCTTCGTCTTTACCCCCAACCAGGGGATGAGTCTGGTGTCAATCAGCGGTTTGCCCACAGGCGGCACCCTTAAGAACGCCAGCACCGGGGCCACTGTAACCCTCCCCTACCAGGGGGCCGTGAGGGTCGCCTTCACAGTTCCGAACACGCCGGTCACCCTGCTCGGATCCTTTCTCGGCCTGGTCGCCAATGCCGGCGTACCGCAGACAGTCCTGGTCGGAAGTCTGGTTACCCTTTCGGGCTCCTCCGTCGTCTACGACGGCGCGTCCTCCGTCTCCTACGCCTGGACCCAGACCGGCGGAACGCCGATCACCCTATCCGGGGCGACTACGGCCAACCCCGCCTTCACGGCGACCACGGCTGGAAACTACCAGTTCACCTTGGTTGCCACGGATTCCCTCGGGGCCACCGGGAGCGCGATGGTGACCGTGACCGTCACCAGTTCGGCAGCGGCCGCCGCCCAGGTGCAGTGCGTCAATTGCCATATCACGCGCGGAATAGGTGCGGCGGCAGACGTGTTTAACAAGTGGGCCAGTTCCCGGCATGAAACCGGCTTCGTCATGTGCGCCAACTGCCATATAGGGGCCGATACCGGCGCGCACCCAGGACCATTACTCGACTCCTCTATTCTCCAGAACATCTGTAACGGCTGCCATCTCGATGGCAACGGAAACGTCGTGGGGGGCCATCCCTTCGATAAAGGCGCCTACATCTGCGTCAACTGCCACGATCCGCACTCAACGAACGGTACCATGACGACCACGCCGGCCGCCACCCATTTCAACAACATAACCGGCGTCGGCTATCCGGCCTCATTCGTGACCTCCAGGTCCCGATGCGAGGATTGCCACAACGCTAACGCGGCCAATCCATTGCACCGCCAGGAATGGTTCGCCTCCGGGCACGGGGCCATCACAGCCGCTCCCTGGAGAGGAGAGGACTTCAAGACCGAGTCCGGATGCGTGCAGTGCCACACAACGACCGGCTTCATCGCCTACTCCACCGGAAAGGTGACTGCGGCGTGGGGGGTGAGCTCAGACAAGTCCAAGGAGGCGCTCACCTGCATCGGCTGTCATAGCGACACCGTCGCGGGAGTGGTGCGCACGGTCACCCCGTCCAAGCCGTTTGCGGACGACGTCTATCAGAACCGCAATATTTCAACCTCCAATATCTGCTTGAACTGTCATAGCGGTACCAACAATGGTAACAGCATCCAGATCAGGGTGGGGAACTCCGACTTCGGCAATCTCCCCTTCATCGCACCGCACTACCGGGTGGCAGGCGCAAACCTGCACGGCAAGGCGGGGTACCATATTCCAGACCAGACCTACTCGTTCTACTCCTCCAACGGCCACCGCCTGATCGGAATGGGGAATAAGGCGAACACCGGCAACGCCGGCCCCTGCGTCGCCTGCCATATGACCTCCATAGTCGAGAAGCATCGCTACAAGGCGATAACGACTAACGGTACAGGCGCCATAACCAGCATCAGTTCCACCGTCTGCGTCAACTGCCACGGGAGTTCCCTAGGCGTGACGCAGCTCATCGACGACCAGGCCGCCTTCGCCAACGCCCTGAACGTCCTGAAGGCGATGCTTGCCGCCAAGGGCTTCGAGTACATCCCCAACTCCCCCAGATCCCCCAACTTCAACAACACCAACTGGGGTTCCGGTCAGGCGGGCGCCAATGCAATGGGGGCAGCCTACAACTACGTGCAGCTCCTTTCGGATCCGGGGGCCTACGTCCACAACTCGGCCTACGCCAGGAAGCTGATCGTCGACTCCATCGACTGCCTCTATAACGGTAACTTCACCGGCTCAATTGACTCGGCCCTGGCAAGCCTGGTCGGCTCCGGCGCCATCTCCCAGCAGGCCGCCGACAAGCTCGCCGTCTACAAGTTGTCCACCGCCACCTGCACGAGCTGTCATGATCCGTCCGCCGCCGGAAGCGGAAGCCACAGCCAACACAAGGCAGATGGCATATCCTGCGGGCAGTGCCATAACACCACTGCGCTTTCCGCCACCACCCAGGTCCCGGGGAACACAACGCACCTGAACGGCCAGGTGGATGTCGTCATAGCGCCGATCAACAACAAAAGCGGCGGGATGAACTTCACCGGGAACAACTGCTCGGGGATATCCTGCCACGGAAACGGCACGCAAACGGTCTCCTGGGGTAACGTCACGACGACCTGCGAGAGCTGCCACGTGGGATCCTCCCTTTCGGTAATTGACGGGGTGCAGGCCCAAGACCGGACGCTCTCCGCCACCAAAGGTCATGGGAAACCGGGAATCCTGAATATTTGCCTCGACTGCCACGACACCAACAAGCAACATCGAGGCGGCGCGGGGATGCTGAATGACCGCTTCATCGGGCTGCTCAACACGAAGTGCGACTACTGCCATGACGATACCTCCCTGATCCCGAACCCCACGTTTAACAACATGAAGTCCCATATAGATACGAACGGCCGGATCTCCGACTGCGCCGACTGCCACGATCCGCACGGAACGACCAACCTGGCCATGATCAGGACCACGGTCCTCGGGCACTCCATCACCTTTACTACAGAAGCCGAACTGATCGACCAGACCACCAACAGGGGGTTTTGCCAGGTATGCCACACGAAAACCAAGTACTTCCGGGCCGGCGTGCCGGAGACCATCCACGACAGCACAGCTTGTTTCAGCTGCCATGACCATAAGTCTCCAAATGGGGGCTTCCTTACCAAACCAACCAAACAGTGCGATTCCTGCCACGGCTATCCGCCCGCTCCCAGGCTGACCGCGCTCCCGGTCGGCTTCGGGACGATGAACAACTGGTCCAGCGCCATCTTCGAGAGATACTCCGGCGGCGGAGGAGCGCACCTGGTTGCCGCGCACGTACCGAAGAACGCCAGGCCGTCCGACAGTTGGATCAACTGCGTAATGTGCCATAACCCGGGCGCCCATATGGAGGATTTGATGCTGGAAAACCCACCGGTGTTCATCAGCCACATCCGTGTCTTCGTTCAACCACAGTACCGTTTCGGCACCGGCTTCTCCGGGTACACCGGCGCCAAGAGGGTGGATCCGCCGGCCAGAAACGTTACGGGAACCTGCTTTAACTTGAGCTGCCACATGAGCCCGTCTCCGCGCTGGAGCACGGAGAGATAATCGCCCGGCAGTATACTGAATGTTGCCTTACTGAAGGAATAAATTGAATATTAACTGCACGAATAAGGAGGGGAAGATGGCAAAGCGGATAAGAGGAATAGCTGGTTCACTGCTGTTGGGATTATTGATGACGTTCGGGATTATGGCGTTAGGCGGAGGGACAGCGCAGGCAGCCCCGCAGTACAACTACAGCTGCGATTTCTGCCACCAGATGCCACCTCTCGATTCGGCGACGGCGAACAAGGACCCCTTCACCGGCGGAGTGCCGGGAAACCATCTGGGGCACTCGTCGTCTACCGCCAGCTCATGTGTCAGCTGCCACGGAGCTCAGGTCACCGCTTTGGATCACCGGAACAAGATCATCGAATTAAACGACAGCCTCGGTTACTCACGCAAGCAGTCGGGTGTATTCCTGAACCAGACTTCGGTGCCTCCCAACCCGCTGGGGACCTGCTCCAACATCTCCTGCCACTCCGACGGCAAGACGGCGTTCCGGGTCACGGCCCCATGGGGCAGCAGTCCGGCTGACATGAACTGCTCAAGCTGCCATGGTGCGGCGCCCGATACCGGGATACACATGGGCAAGCATGCCGCCTACTTCGGCACCGGTACCGATTCCTGCGTTAAGTGTCACGCCAACCACCTGAACGATGCCAAGCCGTTTGGTCACGCAACCAGTGCCGGGCATCGCGCTATCGAAGTCAAATTCGGGGGGCCGAACAGCGGCGGCACTTTCGCTACCGGGCAGTGCTTCAATCTCTACTGCCACAGCGACGGCCGCACCAACCCAAAGACCGTCAGTTGGGCCGCCGGGACCACCCTTGACTGCTCCGGCTGCCACGGTATCGCAACCACCACCGGTCTGAACGCTCTTTCCGCCAAGCACGCCAAGCACGTGAACAACGCAGTGCGACTGGGCAATAACTATGGTTGCGTTGATTGCCACGCAACCGCAGTCAGCGATAACAACACCATCTCCGACACCACGAAACATGTCGACGGCATCACCGACTTGGCCGGAACCAAACTGGGCACAGTATCTGCCGGCTCCTGCGCTACCTCCTACTGCCACAGCAACGGCAAAGGGACCTTCAAACCCGCCACCTGGACCCAGGGCGCGACCATCGGCTGCAACGGCTGCCATGGGACAGCTACCGGTACCGGCGCGCCTGACTACATCACCGGGTTACCCGGCGCGGCAGATGCCAACAGCCATGGCAAACACCTGAGCTCCTGCGCCGACTGTCATTCCAAGACGACAGTCAACGGCACGACCATCATAGCCGGCAGTCAGCACATCGACGGCTTCAACAACTTCTCTTCGGGTAATGGCAAGACCTTCGGGAAACTCGCCAACAAGACCTGCTCCAACATCAGCTGCCACAGCGGCAACGGCATCATACAAAATGTTGCCCCGGCCCAGTGGGGAGCCACCCTCGGCTGCTCCGGCTGCCACTCGACCCTTACCGCCGGCCACGCGGCTCACCTTGACCAGTACGGCTGCGTGGATTGCCACTCCACCACGGTCTCTTCCAACACGGTGGTCAGCAACCCGGCGACCCACCTAAGCTACGCCGCCGAGGTTGCCGGCGCTCAGGTTGGTTCCTACACCCTGGCCGACAAGTCCTGCGCCACCAGCTGTCACATGTCCGGCGCTCCGAAGTGGAACGTCCCGGCTTCCGGTCAGTGCAACTCCTGCCACGACGTAACGGGCCCGCTTATCTCGACCGCCGCCCACGCCGTCCACTTCGCCGGTACGCCCAGAGGCCCCGGAATGGCTCTGAACGTCGCCAGCTGCAATGTCTGCCACGTCTATAACGGCGAAAGGGATGCCCTCCACGCCAACGGCATTAATGAACTTAGGGTCGGCTACAACATAAACGGCGTCTGCGCCAACTGTCACAAACAGAGCTCGACCCAGTGGGCAACTGCCGTTTCCTCCACCTGCGATAGCTGCCACAGCACTACCGGCGGCGCGCTGTCACAGATCAGCGGGGTAACCGCTCCCGACACGACTGCGGCAGCCACCAGCGGCCACGGCAGAGCCGGCATCGGCCTTAGCTGCGAGGCCTGCCACGACAAGAACAGCGCCCACATCAACGGCACCTTGGGAGACAAACGGCTGCTGCCCGCTCTGGGCAGCGGCAGCAACAACACCGAGTGTAACTTCTGCCACGCAGACTCCGGAAAGGTCAGCGCGCTGAATCTTAACATAAAGACCCACATGACGTCCGGCCTCGGCAGTCTCTGCGCCGATTGCCACAATGCGCACGGCACCGCCCCCAACACCATGATGGTGAGCCAGGTCATCGGCGGCACAGCGGTCAGTTTCACCGGAAACAATACCTTCGCCAACGACGGCCGGACCGGGGTGTGCCAGGTCTGCCACATCACGAGCCAGTACTTCACCAAAGCCGGCCAACCGCAGACGACCCACGTCGACAGCACCTCGAACTGCCTCGATTGCCACTCGCATAACCCGCTCGCCGGTATGGCCTTCTCGGCCAGCGGTGCCTGCGACGCCTGTCACGGTTACCCGCCCGCACCGCGCCAGACCCTTTCCGCGGTCACCTTCGGGGTCCAGGGAAGCTGGTCCAGCGCCAAGTTCGAGGATTACTCGGGCGGCGGCGGCGCACACATGGTCCCAGGGCATGTCGCCAAGGATCTGAGGCTGACCGGCACCAATGCCGACTGGACACCGTGTCTGCCCTGCCATTTCGACGGGGCGAATGCCCACGCCAAGACCTTGCCGACGCGAAGCTTCGTGGAGAACGTCAACGTGACCATGGATCCGCAGTACCGCTTCAGCGCGGACCACTTCATGTCCTACACCAGCGCGAAGCTGGTAAGCGGCGGAGCCAACAAGTCGGGCACCTGCTTCAATACCAACTGCCACATGGGTCCGACGCCCAAGTGGAGCACCGAAAGATAGGTTTTACCTAGCAGGAAAAAACAGGTACAACCTCCGGCGGGGGATTCGTCTCCCCCGCCGGGTAGTTCTGCTTAAAACGCACCGCCATCAGGTGTTTGAGATAAGGAGTAGGAAATGAAGAGTTGCCGCAGACTCGGATGGTCCAACCCACGAGTGATAGCCTGCCTGATTACGCTCGGGATTGCACTTTTCTTTGGAGCAGAGGTACAGGCAGCGCCGCAATACGATTTCAATTGCGATGCCTGTCACCGCCTGCCGCCGCTTGATTCGGGCTCGGGTGGGCGCGAGCCTGCCACCGGCGCCGTCAAGGGTAACCATCAGAGTCATTCGGGAGCGACCGGCGCCACCTGTGTAATGTGTCACGGCAGCGAGCTGACGTCCACCGGACATCGGGACAAGACGATCCAGGTGCAGGGGAACATCAACGGTTCTCCCATGGGCGCCGCGTACACACGGGGCTTTGTCAACCAGACCTCCGTGCCGCCTAATCCTTTGGGGAGCTGCTCCAACGTCAACTGCCACTTTGAAGCACCGTCTCCCACCTGGGGGAGGCTGCCAAACTACGTTGAACCGGCCGACTGCGGCCAGTGCCACTTAATGGTCCCAAATAGCGGGAATCATCCGATTGGCGTCACCAAGCACGCAAATTATTACGGCACAGATACCGGCTCCTGCAAGCTGTGCCACCCCGATCACAAGTCCGAAGCTCTACCGTTTCGCCATGCCACCAGCGCCACCAGCCGGGGAATCGCAGTTCAGTTCAGCGCGCTTCCCAACAGCGGCGGCACCTATAGCGGCAACGGCCTGAATTTCCTCCCGAGTCAGAACAAGACAGTTTTCGGGAACTGCGCCAGCCTCTATTGCCATTCGAACGGCATTAACGGGCCGCCGAATACTCCTGCGGTCTGGGGGGGCACCCTCCCGTCCGATTGTTCGGGCTGCCATGACGGCAATGCCAACGCGGCTCGTAATATTGTTACGGGTACCCATGCCCAGCACATAAACAACGCAGCCCTTGGGACAAACTATGAGTGTGCCCGCTGTCACAATACTACGGTCAGCGTCGGCAACGACCTGACCATAACAAATTTCGGCAGCCATGTTGACGGGATTAAGAATGTCGCATTCAACAATGGCGGCGGTTACAGCAATGGCATTTGCTCCGGGACGCTTTGTCACGCAACGGGCAATGCTTCCGTGCCGCTGGCGACACTGCCGTTATGGGGCGGCGTCGCCCTTGACTGCAAAGGGTGCCACGGTGTCGGCACCAGCTACGGCGAGCCGAATTACGGGAACGGCGGCGCGAACCAGCCCACGGCCAACAGCCACTCCGCGAACCACGTAACGAGCGAACTTTCCTGCTACAACTGCCACGCGAATACCACCATCGACGGCGTCTCGATCAAGAGCGGCTCGCAGATCCATACTGACGGCACTAACAACGTTGATATCAGCAGCACCTACGCCCTCGGCGTCGGGTTATACAACTTTGGCGCCAAGAGCTGCGCCAACACCTACTGCCACTCGGACGGCAACAACGGCACACCGCTGCAGACCGCGGTATGGGGCGACGCCATGCCGGCCAAATGCGTCGGCTGCCACGGCGGCGATGCGACTGTAACGTCGGCTTCAAGTGTCATCAATACCTTCAAGCATCGCTCCCACATGAACAACTACTCGACGCTCGGGCGCGGCAACAACCTTATGTGCGCCGAGTGCCACGCAAAGACGGTTGGTTTCGCCAACAACACGACACTCACCAATAAGGCGAACCATATCAACACGTTCAAGGACTACTCCGGGATCAGGGCTGCGGGTAAAGCCAACTACAACAATAGCACCACGGTCTGCTCCAACGTCTACTGCCACTCCTCCGGGGAGATGATCCCGGTATTCCGCAACATGACCGGGCACAAGGCTTGGAGCGGGGATGCAAAAATGGGCTGCAACGGCTGTCACGGCTACGGCCCGGGTGTCTTCACCCCGGTTGCCGGCGAACCCAACTACGCCATCGGGAACAGCCACCAAAAACATACGGTGGGAGCCGGAATGCTCGATTCCACCGGGTGCGCAGTCTGCCATCGCACCAGTGTGGACCAGGGGGTCGCGAACAAGCTCAAGAACTACTCCTCGACCCACCTGAACGGGGTGCGCGAGGTAAACTTCGCCGTCATCGCCAACTACACCGGTAACTACAAGGCGAACAAGACCTGCTCCAACACCTACTGCCACGGGACGGCGGCTTCGGTGCCATGGGGTACAGCGGGACCGCTTCTCTGCACAGATTGCCACAAAGCCAGCTCGCTACTCCCCGGGCACGGCAAGCACTGGGAAACCGCAACCGTCGCGACGAGCTATACCGCCCTCCCCGGGAACCTGACCGGTACGGCCACCAAGTACAATTTCGAGTGTTCCTCCTGCCATAACGGCGCCCATGCCAACGGACCAAAGGGGCTGAACGGGGCAGCGGTCGAGGTATTATTCAACTACACGGCGGCGGGGCGGAAGGGGATCTACAGCAACCTTGGGGCCACGATGGCCTATGACGGGACGCTCCAGTATGCCACCAACGGCACCTGCACCACGACCTACTGCCACAGCAAGGGTGACGGCACCGAAGGGTTCGGCACTCTCACCATGGACTGGGCCTCGCCCGACAAGACGCTGCGCTGCAACGGCTGCCACGGTGGTGACATCTCCAAGGCCCCCACGATTTCCACGGGCCAGCACTTGAACCACATAGACAACTCGCGCGGCCTCGGCAACGGCCGGAGGTGCGGCGAATGCCACGCCAAGACGATGGGCTTTGCCAACAACACGACCATCACCGACAAGACCAGGCACGTCAACAAGTTCAGGGACTACTCCGGCCTACTGGCGGGGGGCGGGGCTTCTACCTACTTTCCGGCGACCATGACCTGCCAAAACATCTACTGCCACAGTAACGGCAGGAGTGGGGCGGTCCAGTCAGTCGATCCTCCGGCAGCCTGGACCACTGGTTCGACCTATGGCTGCAACATCTGCCACGGCCAGGCAGCGGTTCCCGACTTCGCCAGCGATCCCACCCTGGGCACGCCCAACTACGCCAATGCGGGGGCCCCTGGGAGCAACACCTCCAACAGCCATAAGCTCCACGTGCAGAAAATGGGGCTCGTTAGTTCCAACGCCTGCTACGTCTGCCACGCAAGGACGATGGACAAGTACAACGCGCTAAAGTTCCGCCCCTATTCGACGACGCACATAAGCGGGGCGACCCACGTCGCGTTCGGCCGTATCTCTACCGCCGGGTTCAAGCTGATGAGCTCGGTGTCCAAGGCCACGTACACACCGGGTGCCGGAAACATGACCTGCTCAACGATTGCCTGCCACAGTGACGGGAAGGGGAAATATCTGGACGTGAAGTGGGGGGCCTCCACCAACTGTGCGCTCTGCCACGCCCTGAACAAGCTTTCCCGCGGGCACGCCTTCCACATCTACACGTCAGCCGTCAACAACCCGGCCTTCTACGATAACTATACGGCTAACCGCTCCAACAGCGGCGTCGCCCCCGGCAGGTACAACTACGGCTGCGCCAACTGCCACCCGGTAAACAACCCGAATCACATGAAGGGGACCGTTCTCATAGATCTTCGCCCAGGCGTTAGCGGGGTAGGCTTTCTGCGCTCCAGGAACGGGGCCTCCATCAACGCAGCAGGGGTGGCCGGAACGCCTGGTTCGGGGACTACCTTGGGCGGAGGGAACACCACGCTCGTCTGCGACAACGTCTACTGCCACAGCAACGGATACGCGGGTGGGGGCGGCCTGATATATGCGACTGCGCCAGACTGGTATAACGGCAACTTCCCCGCCGGGGTAGACCGCTGCGCAAACTGCCACGGCAACTGGCCCAACAGCGGCATCGCCGGATCGCCGACTCACTACAACGGCACCTGGCTCGGCACTAACCAGGCCGGTGGTCACGCCATGGGGATCCACGCTGACAAGATCGCCAACAGCGCCAATTTCACCGGATTGGCCACCCCCGGTACGTCCGACATGTCGAGCCACGGCAACGCTTCGTACTCGACCACAATCAGCTGCAATACCTGTCACTGGGCGACGGTCCGGACCAGCGTAAACGCCGGCAGCAGCCAGTGCACCAGCGCCTGCCATGCCATGGCCGCGAACAGGGCGAGTGCCACCATCTTCGACAAGTCGATGCACATAACCGGCAAGGTGGATGTCACCTTCCAGACGGGGCTCACCGTAAAGTCGAAGGCGCAGCTGAGGGATGCAAGCTTCGCCACGGTCTCCTCCTCGACTCTCTGGCACCGCAACGGCACCTACAAGGCCGCGGGTACGGGGAGCTACGACTCCTCGAAACTGCCTCTTTCGGCAGGCTCCTATGCAGGCGGCAACTGCAGCAACGTGATCTGTCATTTCAACAAGCCTGTTAACTGGGACATCACGCCTGGCAGCGTCTCCTGCCAGAGCTGCCACCAGTCCTTGTAGGAAGTGGTGAAAATAATGCCAAATCAACCGGATACGAAAACATATACGCAATCGCTCAGCATGGGAGTAATGCCAGTGAACAAGGTTAAATTAATGAGACGGAAAGCACTGAGCGCCGTTAAAACCGTGGCGTGCGTTCTGGCGGTTACTGCTGCAGTAGCGCTATTCAGCGGAGCCCCGGCTCACGCACAGAACCCTGTCATGCATAACAGCTCGTCCACCACTTCCGCCTACTGGGGTGGCGGCTGGGGGAACACGCCGGGCAGCAAGTATGGACAGTTCACCTGCACTACCTGTCACACGTCCGGGCTTTCCGGGGGCAACGCCAAGCAGGTCAAATCAACCATCACCATTCCCGGCGTAGCCAGTCGGCCGGTGGTATTCGGTTCCTACACATCTTTCGGCTTTGACTCCGGACATACCACTTCGACCGACGTCTGCGACGTCTGCCATTCGCTTACATCGCACCATCGCTACGACAACACCGCCAATGGCCCCAACCATAATGGGAACGTGGACTGCACGATCTGCCACCTGCACAGTAACGGATTCAAGAAGGGGGCAGGCGCGTCTTCCGGCGGCCAGGCCTGCGACGGCTGCCACAGCGACCTCTACCAGAACGCGGCTGGTTACGGCATGCACAGCCAGGCCACGGGGGTGAGCTACAAGCACTTCATGAACAACGCGCTTACCACAAATGACGCTTCGCTCTCCGGCGGATTGCTCGGCACTAGCTGGTACGCTACCAATATTCCCGATTCCACCACGTCCTCTCCTGCGGCCAGGCGCTGCCTGATGTGCCACGTGGACCACGACCAGTTCAAGTCGCAACGGGCCTTCAACCTGAGAGCGAACGTGACCTCGGTACCCACGGCCGGAAAGAACCGGGACGACAACCTCTGCCTGAGCTGCCATACCAGCGAAAAGACCAAGGCCTATTACGGGCCCAACCTTGAGACCAAGGTCATGCCGATACCTTTCCCGACCATAACCTATGCCAACGCGACCACCGTCCTCAACAACAGCACGCACGGCTACCCGATAACCACCACCTTCTCCGACGGCTCCACCTTTTACGCCGTCTGCGCCAAATGCCACAATGACTCGATAGGGAAAAACGGCGAGTCGCCCAAGAGCTCGGTGAACGCCCAGAAGGGCAGCAGCAAATTCGGCGAGCACAACTCTACGGTGCCTGGCCGTTTCGCCATATTAAGCAACGAGTTCTACCAGAGGCCGGCAAGTGGAACCACCCTCACCCTCAACATCACTAACAAGACGGTGCAGGTAGTTCCCGATCCTGCCTGGACGCCCGACTCCCACCAGGGGCACTACCTGGTGGTCACCGGCGGCGGAGGGGCAAACAGCCGCGCCCTGGTCACCACCAATTCCACGGACACGTTGACGCTGCAGACCTGGCCTGCCGGCATGGACGCCACGGCGAGCTTCGACGTGGCTGATGACAACCTCCCCGTCGATAATGTATGCTTCAGCTGTCACAGCAAGAATGGTCAGGGGAAGGTGCGCGGTGCCAATCTCGACTGGTACGGTCAAGAGCCCATGAGCACGATGCTGGAAAACATCTACGACATCTTCGTGGGTGATTCTGGAACCCTTCCCGCTACCGTCAACAGAACTACTTCCGTCACGGTCAACCTGAAGCTCAACAGTTGGACGACCACCAGTATCAAAGGGTTTATTCTGAAAGCCCCCGGCGGCAAGCGGGTGATCAGCGGACTTACCGCCGGCCCGACCGGCAGCGGTCCCTACAGCTACACGTTAACCGTAGCTCCAAAGTTCTCCAGCGCTGCGGGTGGAGTCCAGATAATCAAACCGGCCAGCCATCCGGTCGACGCCAATGCGCGTCACGAGAGCGACGAGCGGGTCGGAGCTGACGTCGGCTGGAACAAGGGGGACCAGGGAACCACAATCACTGCCAACTCTGCGACCTCAGCGACCCAGATCACCGATACCTCCAGGCTCTGGCGCGGCTCCGAGTTCAACGGGATGAAGATCAACTTTCCGAATGTCTACGATGCCGCCGGGAAAATGGTCAGCTCCATCATCACCGGGGGCGGTGCCGGCACGGTCATTTTCAACCCAGCAGTCTCCGGCCTCAGCACAACGGGCGGCGACAACTACTACGTAGGGATGCGGCACGTCTCCTGTGCCGATTGTCACAACCCCCATGCTTCGTTCAGGAACCCGGAAGGGAGCGTAACCTCGGCGGACTCCACCCACATCACTGATGCTTCTAGTGCCAACGTTCCCGGCTGGTACGACAACATCTGGACCGGGTACCTCCTGAAGGTCCGCTCCACTGCGGGTGCGGAGCAGATCCGCTTCGTCACCGGCTTTGTCAAGTCCAGCGGCGGGTACACCGTCTCACTGCCGTGGATAACCACGCCGGACGCAACCTACACCTATGAGGTCCTGATGGGGGACAAGTGGACCTCCGTCGGCCAAAGCGGCGGGCGTGCCGGCTCCGGCTCATCCGGCATTTGGGGTGTCGCACCCACCGGTTGGAGGCCCGTCCCGGCCTACGGCAACATGACAGGTGTCTCCGGTGTCAGAAAGATTGAGAACGTCTTCGACAATGTAAGTACCACAGGCCTTCGCGGCTCGACCATTACGGGGCAGCGCGACCTCTGCGTCAGGTGCCACAGCTCCTACTCTTACGGCACAGCTACCCCGATGACGCCGTCGGGCGGGCCGGCGTTGAACTCCAACGCACGCTCTACCGACCTGTTGGACGAGTTCAATCCCAACAACCCGGCGCACCACGCGGTCTACGCCCGCGGCAGGAACCAGCCGATAATGGCAACGGGAGACGTTGCGGGTCACAAGAGCAGCTACAACCCCTACTGGCCTGCCTACGGTGCGCTGACAGGCGCTCCCTACACCAAGAGCAACCTGGGGGCCGGCAACGACACCACGAAAACGGTAAGTGTGGCCACTACCGGAGTTGCCACCTTCTCCGGAGGCTCCATCCCGAGCACCGTCCAACCGGGGTGGTTCATCTATGTCAACACGGCAGCCGGCGGGACTGCACCTGCCGGGACCGCCCTGGCCCAGGGGGCGACCAAGGGGTGGTTCGAGGTGGTTACGGTAGATTCCACGAGCCAGGTGACTGTTAAGCCGAAGCCGACAGCCGCCTACAGCGGATCGTACTTCAAGCTTACTGCCGGGCTGGGTAACAATTTCGTACCCCCCTTCGGTCCCTGGTCGATACTCAGGTGCACCGATTGTCACGGCTCCACCAAGACTGACCCGGTAGGACCCCATGCGTCGGTCAACAAATGGCTGCTCAAGTCGCTGGACACCACGCTCTCCTTCGACTGGTACGACGGTTCAGCGACCATTGCCACCAAAACTCCCAACACTGGGGCGGTCGCCGCCATATTCTGCTTCAACTGCCACAGGAGGGACGTCTACGGCGACTTAAACAGCTACACCGACGCGACTGCCATCGCGACGAACAAGATCGCCTTCCGGAGCTTCTCAAGGCAGGTCCATTCCGGTACAACCTCCCATCCGGACGGCCTCTCCCTGACAGGGATGTTTAATGACGATTCGGGGCGTTGTGTGCAGACCAGCACCCTCGTCTGGGGGGATATCTCCTGCAGGCACTGCCATGCGGGTGACAAGGTCGGCGGCATCCACGGCACCAATGCTGTGGCAACCAAATCAAGTGCGCCCAATTTCGGAAAGGGTCAAGGAAAGCGGTTCCTGAACGGCGCCACCTGGGCCGGTTACAACATGCCGACTACCGGCACGCTCAGCTGTTATACCAAGACAGCCAGCACTTCGGTATCGACCTGTAACCGCACATCGAATGACACAGCTACTTCTGTACCGCTTTACAACTACACCAGTGCTCGCTATTGATCTGGCGTAACATGACACCCTGGCAGCGAAAAGGGGGCCTTATGACGAGGCCCCCTGACATCGAGGAGAAGACGAAAACGACTAAATTCTGGCGGGTTGTTTCTGATGCCATGATTGATTGGAAATTACATCATGACTACGGTGGGGTGAGGCGAAAGTGTGCCCCTCTAAATTTATCAATTCCTTATTTACATGTATGATGCCTTCTTATCGTTTATCCACCGGTGTCCACCGCATTTCACAATAGCTCTTCGGAGGTTGTATGATTTTCAAACGGGTTCCCATGGTTGTTCTATTAGTTATTTTGGTTCTTATTGCACAGAATTGTTTTGCAGCAGATTTCATTTTCTGGAATTTGCGGGTTGGGGCGGTAATAGTTCCTGTCAATTCCCACGGGTTGGATGCCCCAAATCCAAATGTAAAAATAGTTGGTCCGCCTGTTTTCAGTCCCGGTTACTCCGCTTCTGATTTCTTGATCGCTGATCCCTTCGACTATCACATGGTTCCTTCAGGCGACCTTGCTGCCCTTGGTGCTGCGGTCTACAGAGATGATGCCTCATGTGATTTCGTGCCTCCGGGGCTCGCTGCTACTGATATTGGCTTTACAGATACGGGATTCCTCTATGTCTCGTACATGGTTTCGTATGCGGATGGCACTTGGGGATATAAGCCACTTTTCTTCCCCGCAGTTGCTACCTCTGATCCCGTTAATACAAATATGATCAGTGCTAATGATTTAATAAAGGCATATGTCAATAATAGTGATACTTTCAAACGTCAATAGTCCCGTTAAATATTTCCGAGATTATGCCTTTGAAGAACGGAAATCACCCCGGTTTCCGTCTTTTTTTTGCGCCCAGTGCTCCCTCACTTCTTAGCACCCCGGCATTCATGGTTGCCGGGGCAGCAATCCCTCCTTTGGGAGTAAAAAACCACGAACTTACTGTTTCCAGATCCCCCAATTGTGCTACTTATGACCTGTGTCCAGGTTCCCGGCTGCGAATTTTACTGATCCGTAGTTGCACAGCGTTCGAAAAAACGTTATCAAGGAGATGTGAGACAGGCTGATGGATGCCGCACCTTTTGTTTAAGGATTTATCTGCTGATGTATAAACTTTTGATTTCCAGAAGGCTTGCCATATACCTGCTGACTGCGGTTCTTCTCGCCTTGACTGCGTCGGCACTCATTCCGAACAACTTCACGCTTTCCGCGGCGAAATGGCTTGAGTTGGAAAGAAAAAGCCCCGTCCTGTTCTGGATCTATGCGCATCTCTCTACCCCTTTTTTGGTCAGGAATCCCTTTTTCCAGCTCATCTCGTTTCTCCTGTGTCTCTCTACCCTTGCCTGTACTGCCGACCGGATCGTGAAATGGGGGAAATCGAAGTGCATGGAATTTGAAAAGGAAAAGGCCTTTTCCTTTTCCGTCACACAGATATCTGTCCATTGTCCGGACGAGGTCCGTAGCATGGTTGAGAACTTTCTTTCAAAAGGGCGCTGGGAGATATCACGAGAAAACAACACAGATTTGACAGTTATCTCAGGGCAGAAAGGGATGTCCGGCTTCTGGGGGTCGGTCGCCTTTCACGCGGGGCTTGTCTGCTGTTTTCTGGCTGGGCCGGTCACCGTACTTACCGGTTTCAGCGGGGAACTGACCGCTACGGAAGATGTCGTGCTCCCCCTGAGGGGCGCTATCGTCGCTCATCAGGTAAATAACGATGCAAAACTTCCCGAAGCGCAAGTACAGATCAACCAGCTGCGCGGGGAGTATTTCCAGGGGCAGTACCGCTACGACTACGGGGGAGAACTGGTGCTTAGCGATCGCTTGGGGGATCACCGCATCCCGTTCGCGGTCAACAAGCCGGCCAGCTACCACGGTTATCAGTTCAGCCTGAACGAGTACGGCGATGCACCCCGGCTGGTGCTGGAGCGGGATGGGAAAACTCTTTTCGATTATTATCTCAATTTGAAGCATCCCGGGGAAGGGGATTACTTCGAGCTGGAGCCCGGTGTGCGGGCTATGGTGATATTTTTTCCGGACTTTTTCCGGCAGGGGGACAAGATCGGTTCACGTTCGCGCCGTTCCGACAACCCGGTCACTCTGGTCAGGATTTTCCGAGGGGACCGGGAGGTCTTCAAGGGGCTGTTCAAGCCGGGAGACGAGGAGATCTGGGAAGGTAGCCGTATCAGGGTCCCCGACTACAGGCATTGGGTAACCCTGAACGTCACCAAAGAGCAAGGGATACTGCTCGTGATGCTAGGGTTCCTGCTGGGCAGCGCCGGGCTGCTGGTGCGGTTTCTGAGCAACGAGAGAAGGATCGAGTTTGAACTCTTCCCCATGGGCGAGCAAACCGGTTTCAAGGTACGGGGCTATTGCAGATATTACCCGGCATTTCTGGAAAAAGAGGTGCTGGAAATTGCGCAAAAACTTGAAGAGGGGCAGGTGCCGGTGGCCCGGCCATAGAGGGTAAATAGCGGCGGGAAGTGCGCCGCTCGCATCCCTGTTTCGTACCTTGTGAGGAAATTTAATGGCATTTTGGGAAGAAATATTCCTCTGGATCGCAATAATCGCCTATGCAGTCTCGTTTCTGCTTTTCCTGAACGGGCTGATTTTCAAAAAAGAGCGGCTGCAGTTGTTCGGCTTCCGGCTGACAGAGGCCGCCTTCGGCTTTCACACTGCGGCTATTGCGGTCAGGTGGTACGTAACCGGCCACATGCCGGCCATGTACACCTACGAAAACTCCCTGGCGGGGACCTGGATCATCATTCTCACCTATCTGGTCCTGCGCCGGTTTTTCCCTCCGGCGCGTCCCTTCGTCGTCGCGGTCACCCCGCTGGTGCTCCTCATCCTGGGTAACGGCATGCTGACCGGTGGGGAACTGCGCCCGCTGGAGCCGGCTTTTCGGAGCAACTGGATTTTCGTGCACGTCCTTTTCGCCTGGTTCTCCTTCGGCTCCTACCTTACGGCGTTCTGTGCCGGAGCCATGTACCTTCTCAAGGAAAAATCGAGCAAGAGCTTCCTGATCCGCCTTCCCGAGCTGAACCTTCTGGACGAGCTTTCCCTGAGGCTGATACTGTTCGGTTTTTTTGCCCAGGCGGTGATGATCGCAAGCGGCGCCATCTGGGCCCACGGCCTTTGGGGCAGATACTGGGGATGGGACCCGGTCGAAACCTGGTCCCTGATTTCCTGGCTTGTCTACGGCACCAACCTCCACCTGCGGGTGACGCTGGGGTGGACCGGACGGAAAGCGGCCTGGATGGCGGTAGTCTCCCTTTTCGGCATCATATTTCTCTATTTCGGTTTCGGACATGGCTCAAGCGTCCATACCATCGTTTTCTAAGGCTTTGATCAGTTCCAAGGTAAAAAGGAGTGAAGAAATAATGACCAGCCGCTTGATACGCATGACAACTCTGATGGTTTTTGGAATTCTGCTCCTTCTTGGGTGCGGCGCCGACAAGGGGGAAGAAGAAGCAAAGGGTTTCGTGCAGAATTACTGCAGCATCCTGCAGGACGCGTACTCCAGGGCCGACATGAAACTTATTGGTCGAATCTCCACCGAAAAGGAGATGAAAAAACTGTTCCCGGTGATTCAAGCCCTGACGGCTACCGACAACTACATGAAGACCGAAATCCTGGAGTTCAAGATAAAAAAGGCGAAGGTGAAAGACGACAAAGCCACGGTAAGTACCTCCGAAAAATGGCGTTACTGGTGGATAGATCAGAAAACCGGCACGATAACGAAGCCAAAGCATGAGGAGTCGTACGAGCTGGAGTACAACCTCCTCAAGGTCGACGGCAGTTGGAGGGTGGACTTCATAAAAAACCTGAATGAATGACGACGCAGAAAATCGACGATCCCGAAGGGGGGACACCATGAAATGTTTTGCCAGAATCTCTCTGCTTTTGCTGCTGGTATGGCCTCTGCTGGGATTCCAGGGGGACCGTGCCGACCTGTACCTCAAGACAGCCAACAAGATGCAGGCCAAGGGATATCCGGATCTGGCACTGGTTTATCTGGGGAAGGCTATCGAGGCGAACCCGAACTTCACCCGTGCCTACCTGAGCCGCGGTTTTCTATACCTGGGAAGGGGGAGCGTAGAGCTAGCGCTAAGTGACTTCAGCCGGATCATCGAAATCGACC
>JAENWA010000110.1 GCA_016650295.1 Desulfuromonadales bacterium
TCCAGCATCAACCCGGCTTCCAACCTGACCATCTTCAACTCTTCCTCCAGTCTGTTGACGCTTCAGATCATGACTGTCGTGGCCGCCATCTGCGTGCCGACCGTGATCTGCTACAAGATCTGGGTCTATCGTATCTTCAGGGCCAGGGTGAGTAGTGAAGATGTGCTGGGAAATCCGGACGCATATTGATGTGTCGTTGCAGGAATCATTTGTAACGGATCGGACACATAACCATATAAAAACACCCCTCCGGAATGATTCCGGCGGGGTGTTTCAGTTTTAAGTCCCGCTACGACTTGGGAGTCTGACATGTTAAAACGCCGCTTTTCCGGTTTGATTCGACCGGGAGAGCGGCGTTTATTGTTTCCTTCCGCTTTCTCGTTACGCAGCTCCAGCTGCGTAACGCACTGGTTCGGCAAGCTCCAGCTTGGCGTCTCTGCAAGCTAGAGCTTGCAAGGCCAGCGCGTTACCAAGCTGGAGCTTGGTAACAAGAGAGAATGGTTTTCAAGCTAATTGACGGTAGCTTAAGATACTGCTATCTTCCAAACAGGAGGTGTTGATTATGTCATCGCTTGCACATAAAACAGAGCGTGTCCTGAACATCCTGCGTGAACTGCCACCGGCCAAGGTCAATGAAGTTATTGATTTTGCCGAATACCTTAAATCGAGAAGCCGCAAAACATCGCCCCGCAGGCATGAAGCGACCGAGTTGCCTCGTAACCAGAAGGGAGCTGTTGACATGAATATGCCGCTTACTCAGGATAAACGCCGCACTGTGGACGAATGGCTGAACAGCGCTCCTGCTTGTGTTTCTGGCCGCTCCCCTGAAGAGATGGATCGGTATATTCAAGAACTGCGTTCATCATGGGAGTAACCTCTCTATGATCTATCTGGATACTTGTATTGTAATCTACCTTGTCGAGCATCACCCCGGCCACTTCCTAAAACTGAAATCACTATTATCCGGCATAACCGCCACGGCCATATCACCGCTGGTGGAGATGGAGGCGCTTATCCACCCGCTTCGCAACAAAGACCTCCGCCTCATGGAAGCATATCAATCCTTTTTTGATTGCTGTACGGTGCTTGATATGCCGAAGGAGGTATACCGGCAAGCCGCAATTATCCGTGCCGAACATCCGATCAAAACACCTGACGCCCTCCATGTGGCTACTGCTAACTGGCATGGATGCCTCTCTTTATGGACGAACGATGATCGACTTACGCGTGTTGCCCCAACGATTACCCGCAATATTCTGTCCGCAACTTCATAGCGGTTAAGCTTTCTCGTTACGCAGCTCCAGCTGCGTAACGCACTGGTTCGACAAGCTCCAGCTTGGCGTCTCTGCAAGCTAGAGCTTGCAAGGCCAGCGTGTTACCAAGCTGGAGCTTGGTAACAAGAGAGATTTCTCTTTTCGTGCCTGACCATCCTGTTTGTGGTCTTCACCGGTGTGGCAGGTCTGTTCCCCAACCTGATCCCCTCCAGCATCAACCCGGCTTCCAACCTGACCATCTTCAACTCATCGTCCAGTCTGTTGACGCTTCAGATCATGACAGTCGTGGCCGCCATCTGCGTTCCGACCGTGATCTGCTACAAGATTTGGGTCTATCGGATCTTCAGAGCCAGGGTGAGTAATGAAGATGTGCTGGGAAATCCTGACGCTTATTGATGTAACCTGTTAATCTGCTGGAATAGTTAATCGGATACATACCATAAGCAAATGCCCCCGTCGGAATGATTCCGGCGGGGCATTTGCTTATGTGTGAAATGTCTCAATCTACCATTCGACCCTTACCGGATAGCGGCTGATATGTGTGTCCGGGGTAAGTACGGTCATGCCGCCGGCAATGGCCTGGCAGATGATGATGCGGTCAAACGGATCTTTGTGATATTCCGGCAGGCGCGATAGTTGAAGGACGGCGGGTTCATCAAGCGGCAGTGTTTCTATACGGTGATTGATACGGTTGTTTTTGATGAAGTCATGCGGCAGTTCAGGAAGCGGCAATTTGCCGAGGTTGTGTTTGACAATAATCTCCCATGCCGATGCGACGCTCAGGTAGACATCGTTAGCAGGGTCTACAAACAGGCGCCGGGCAGTAAGGGATAGCTCGGGACTGTCGGAAACAAGCCAGAGAAATGAACAGGTATCCAGCAGAATATTCATGGGGTCATGCCGGAAAACAAAGCGACGGTCTCTTCCGGCAGTTCATCGAAAAATGAGGCAGGCACTGTGAATGCTTCCTTGGCAAGACCAATCGGGCGCTTTTCCGTAATCCTGATCACTATCGGGCGTATTTCCGCAACCGGTTTGTTCCTTTTGCAAAGGATGAAACTCTCTCCCTTTGCTACCTCGTCGAGATAGTGGGAAAAATGAGTTTTTGCTTCCTGGACGTTAATAGTTATCATAGTAGTTGAATAGTAAACCAGGTAGTTGGTCAGGTCAAGGGTGAAAGTTGGCGGAAAAATGATACCAAAACGTTACACCGCTGAAATTCGACAAGCGGATGGTGCTTAACCAATGGCTGCTGTCGCTCATTTCACACCATTAAACTTTCCCGTCACGCGTGCAATATATTCATTTCATGGTAAACTCTCATAAATACTGAACCCATTCGGGTTTAATTCCGGAAGATCTCTTTATAACTGCCCGTTATTAAATGCTTCAGCTGTTAACTGTATAGAATCGATTCCACCAAAGGAGCAGATGCATGAATGCACCAACGCGGTATGTCGATGACTCGACCAAAGGTTTCATGATCTGGAGCATCATCTGGGGTACGGTGGCTGTTCTGGTCGGAATCCTGATCTCGCTGCAACTGGCCTGGCCGCAGCTGAATGTGGCGCCCTATCTGACTTATGGCCGCCTGCGGCCGATTCATACCAATGCCGGGATCTTCGGCTGGGGCATCGGCAGTTTTATCGGTCTGTTCTTCTATATCACCCAACGGCTCACAAAAACGCCGCTCTGGAGTCCGGGACTGGCCCGGCTGACCCTGTGGCTGTTCAATATCGGGATCGCGTCGGCTGCCGTGACCCTGGCCATGGGGATCAACCGCACCAAGGAATATGCCGAACTGGAATGGCCTCTGGCACTTGTGGTTGCCGTCATCTGGGTGCTGTTCTCGGTCAACGTGTTCATGACCATACTCAAGCGCAAGGAAGAGCAGATGTACATCTCGCTCTGGTACATCATGGCGGCCCTGGTCGGGGTGACGGTGCTATATGTCATCAACAACCTGGGAGTGCCGCTGCATCTCTTCAAATCCTACCCGATCTTTGCCGGGACCAATGATGCCAACGTTCAGTGGTGGTATGGTCACAACGCCGTTGCCATGGTGCTGACCGCCCCTCCGCTGGCCATCTTCTACTATTTTCTGCCGAAAGTTATCAATAATCCGATTTACAGCCATCGCATGGGGATCATCGCCTTCTGGTCGCTGATTTTCATGTATCTCTGGACCGGCGCCCATCACCTGCTCTGGACACCGGTGCCGGACTGGATCCAGACCCTGGCCATGGCCTTCTCGATCATGCTGATTGCCCCTTCCTGGGGGGCGGTCTTCAACGGTTACCTGACCATGGGAGGAAAATGGGAGCAGATGAAGACAAACTATCTGGTTAAATTCCTGATCTGCGGAATTACCTTCTACGGCCTGCAGACCCTGCAGGGCCCCATGCAGGCGATTCGTACCTTTTCGGCCTTTATCCATTATACCGACTGGGTGCCGGGACATGTGCACATGGGAACCTTGGGCTGGGTATCGATGGTGCTGTTTGCCGCCATGTATTACGTGACGGAAAAGTTGAACGACACGGAAATTTATAGCGTCAAGCTGGCTGATACGCACTTCTGGCTGGTACTGGTGGGTCAGCTGATCCATTCCATCACCATGTGGACAGCCGGGGTGCAGCAGGGCAGCATGCTGCTGGCTACCAACCCGGACGGAAGCCTGCATTACAGCTTCATGGAGACCATGATCGCCATCTTCCCGTACTACAAGATCCGTGCAATCAGCGGATTCATCTATCTGGCCGGTTTGCTGGTGTTCATCTACAACATCTACAAGACCTTCCAGAAGGGCGCAGTTGCCCAGACCGCCAAGGCATAACAACCCGATAAACGGGATAAGTGCGTTTACGAAATTATTTTTTTATAAAACCTCATAAAATAATTTCTAACTTACTAAAAATCCATACTGAACGAGGTCCATAGTATGCTGGAAAAGAATCCCGTTATTTTTATCATCCTGGCCTTTGTCGTGATCATGATCGGTACGACGGTTACCATGATTGCCCCATTCAAGTGGATCAACGGCCCCGCTGACCGGATTGCGGAGGTGAAGCCCTATACCCCGCTGCAACAGGAAGGGCGTGACATCTACATGCGCGAGGGATGCAATAACTGCCATTCCCAGACCGTGCGCACCCTGGCTGCCGATGTTGAGCGCTACGGCAACGGCGGAAGCTATTCCAAGTCAGGTGAGTTCGTCTATGACCGCCCGCACCTGTGGGGTTCGCGCCGTACCGGACCCGATCTGGCCCGTATCGGGCTGAAGTATCCCGACCCCAACGGCATGTGGCACCGCAAGCATATGGATAATCCACAGTCGGTTGTTCCCGCATCCAACATGCCGGCCTATGCCTTTCTGAATCAGCCGCTGAATTTCGCATATTCCGAGCGCAAGATGAAACTGCTCAACTTCCCCTATACCCGAGCCGACCTGGATGAACTCAAGGGCAAGTCCGAGATGGATGCCATCATCGCCTATATGCGCAAGCTGGGGACCGATCTCCCGACCAAAAAGGCCGAAGCCGCCACACAGGCCCCGGCAGCCAGGAATAATCCCTTCAGTGACCTGAAAGCGGTCAAAACCGAGGCCTTGTCCCTGTATGCCAAGAACTGCGCCGCCTGTCATGGCGACAAGCGTCAGGGGAGTCTCGGACCAACCTTGAAAGGCTCCGCCAAGTCAGATGCCGAACTGTTTGCCGTCATCTCGAAAGGCAGGGCCGGCATGCCGTCTTTCGGTTCATCGCTCGACGAACAGGGGATCTGGAAGCTGGTAACCCTGATCAAGCTGGGCAAACATGATGATTGACGCGCGGCTGGTGTTTCTCCTGCTGACGGCGTTGCTGCTGGCCATCCTGGTCGGGATTGCCTTTGCTACCATGCGCAAGAAGCGCAAGGAGAAGCTCGAAGAACCGAAGTACCGGATGCTCAAGGACGACTAACTTTCTTGCAAGGAGCCGATGATATGTCAGAACAGCACGATTATGACGGCATCACATACCGTGAAGAAAAACATTCTCCCACTATCTTCCGGATACTATTTGCCGTGCTGGTAATCTGGGGAATCGCTTTCATGGGTCACTATCTCTTCAGCGGCTGGAGCTCACAGACAGAGGCGGATACGGCCAGAAATGCACTTGTTGAAAAAAAGCAGGCAGCACATAAAGCCGTTGAAGGCACGGGGGATGTTCAACAGGGTAGCGGACACAAGGTTGAGGCATATGTTGCTGCCGGCAAGCAGTTGTTCGGCAACCTCTGTGCCGCCTGCCATGGTGAAAACGGCAAGGGTACGGTCGGACCGGATCTGACCGCTTCAAAATTCAGATTCGGCAAGACGCGCCAAGATATTGCCAAGAGTATCTCCGAGGGGCGCCCGAACGGCATGCCGGCCTTCAACAGTCAGCTCAACAGTGAACAGGTTGAAAGTCTGGTGGAATATATTCTGTCACTCAAATAGCAGGTTCCCAATTACAGTGTCCGGTTAAGTTTTTGCATTTGCTTAAAATCCCCTCCCTTTCAAGGGGAGGGTTAGGGTGGGGATGGGGTTTAGATGGTTGCAATCCCGAAATCTACCCCATCCCCCTCCTAACCTCCCCCTTGAAGGGGGAGGAATAAATGCTGCAAAACCAAGCCGGACAACGCTGTCAAATAGTAAGTTCTCGAAATTTTATTCTGATCCTGTGTGCCGCTTTCATGATAGATTGTATCCGGAAGCGGCATAACTACATTAATGACGGTGGAGAAATGAACGAAATTCTCGATAGATACGGAAAACTGCTGGGAGAGGTTGACCGGTGGTTCGATAGCTGCCTGTCACTGCACTCTGATGAGATAGAGTGCCATCGTGGCTGCTCGGAGTGCTGTCGGGGTTTGTTCGACATCACCCTGCTGGATGCCCTGTATCTGAAGCGCGGTTTTGATCTGTTGACGCTGGCCGTGCAGCAGGCTGTGCGGGATAAAGCGTCCGCACGGCTTGAGGATCTGTCCGCTGAATGGCCGGAATTTGGTCGCCCCTGGATGCTCAATCATATCCCCGAGGAGCAGTGGGATGCGATGATGCCCGAGGAGGACGAGACCCCCTGTCCGCTCCTGTCCGATACGGGCGCCTGTCTGGTTTACGCCTATCGTCCCATGACCTGCCGATTGAACGGGATTCCCCTGATTGATATTGACGGCGAGCCTTTTTTTGACGAATGGTGCACCCTGAATTTTGTTGAGAATGATCCGACCGGACACGAAGATATCCGCCATCCCTTTAACGACCTGTTCACCCGCGAGCTGCTGTTGTTCCGGGAGTTGACCCGCACTCTCTTCGGCCAGGCGGTCAGCGAGCTGGATACGATCATTCCTGCGGCAGCGTTTCTGGATGCCGATACAGTCAATCTGATACATTTACCTGAAGTAACAGATGAGCATATCTTACCCTCATAATCAGACTCCACTCCCTCACATAAGTCCTGTAATCGAATTGACGACGTTTTGTTTTAAGCTATAGTTATCTTATACCTAACTTGAATTCCGAACCATAACTCCGGAGGACAGCATGCAGGCACTCTACAACATGGTATTCAGCTTCGCGCCATTCTTTTTAGTCGCAATTGTCTGGCTCGTGAGCTGCCTCAAGGTAGTGAACGAGTATGAGCGGCTGGTGGTGTTCACACTGGGCAAAGTTAACAAGGATCCCAAGGGCCCCGGCCTTGTCTTTGTCTTCCGCCCCTTTCAGACGGCCGTGCGCATCAGCCTCCGAACCGTGGTACTGGATGTGCCGAGCCAGGACATTATCACGCGCGATAACGTGAGTCTGAAGGTCAGCGCTGTTGTCTACTTCAAGGTGATGGACGCCAAGCAGGCCATTCTCGGCGTGGAGGACTACAACTATGCCACCAGCCAGATCGCGCAGACCACGCTGCGATCCATTCTCGGTGAGGTGACACTGGACGAGCTGCTGGCGGATCGCGAGAAGCTGAGTCTGAGGCTCCGGGAGATTATCGATTCTTCCACCGAACCGTGGGGCATCCAGGTTTCAGCCGTCGAACTCAAGAGCGTGGACCTTCCCGAACAGATCCAGCGCGCCATGGGCAAGCAGGCCGAGGCCGAACGGGAAAAGCGTGCCAAGGTTATTGCCGCCGAGGGTGAACTTCTGGCCAGCCGGCAGCTGCTGGAAGCCGCCAACACTCTCAGTCAGAACCCCGCCGCCATGCAGATGCGCTACCTGCAGACGCTTACCGAGATCGCCGTGGAGAAGAACAGCACCATCGTTTTCCCGCTCCCTATGGAGCTGATGAGGGTGTTTGAAAAGCTCGGGGAAAAGCAATAGACCTATTCATGGGTGTTACGTGTGCTTTTGATAAGAATTGGTGATTGACTGAAATCACCAGTTGTTATTGTGATGGAGACGATGCGGAGATAAATCGGGAGTTACTGCAGACAGGCATTTTGAACAGCCGGTGTTTCAAATTCACAGAAATGATGTCTAAAAGCGAATAACGAAAAAAGGGGACATACCGGCAGGTAGTCCCCTTTTCATATAATACAGGCAGTGAATCAGCCGAGAGTATTGACCAGGATGGTCAGGCGAGACACGTTGCGGGAAGCGTTGGAACTGTGGATGACGCCTTTTGAAGCCGAGGCATCAATGACCGGGATAGCAACTTTAAGGGCAGCTACGGCAGCTTCCTTGTCTTTGGCATCAACTGCTTCGCGAACTCTCTTGATGTATGTTTTCAGCGTCGACGTAACGTGCTTGTTACGGGCGTTCCGTTTCGCATTCTGTTTAATCCTTTTGATTGCCGATTTGTGATGTGCCAAACTGCACCTCCATGAACACGTATATACGCGGTTTATTGTGATAAAGTAGATTTAATACCACTTAGTCCGATATGCTGTCAAGAAAATTATGACTGTATCCGTACCAACCTGCCATCCACCAGAAGCTTTCCTCCTGTGAAGAGTCTGATTGCTTCAGGGTAAGCCCGATGCTCTTCAGCCTGAATACGGGCAGAAAGAGTCTCATCAGTATCATCCTGAAAGACGGGAACAACCGCCTGAAGGATGATCGGGCCGGTATCCGTACCACAGTCTACAAAATGTACCGTGCACCCCGAGAACTTGACGCCGTAATCCAGGGCTTGCTGTTGCGCATGCAGACCGGGGAAGGAGGGTAGCAGGGCAGGGTGGATGTTCATGATGGCATGTGGAAAGGCAGAAATCATGACTTCGGAGAGTATCCGCATATAGCCTGCCAGAACGACAAGTTCGACTTCATAACCGCGCAGGATTTCCACCAGGGCGGCATCATATGCCTTGCGGCTGGTATACCCGTTGTTTTGATGGATGACAGCCGGGATTCCATGTGTCTTTGCACGGGTCAGGGCAAACGCTTCGGGGGTGTTGCTTACGACACAGGCGATTTTTGCGTTAAGTTCGCCGGATTCGATCCTGCTTATGATGGCCTGGAGATTGGAGCCGTTGCCGGAAACCAGGACCGCCAGTTGACATGGTCGCTGCTGACTGTTCATCATTCCACCAGATGAACGCATTCGGAGCCTTCGGGACAGGCGCTTATCTCTCCAATTGTCCAGGCCTGTTCCCCGAGCCCGTGTAAGCGGTCGATAATATCTTCGACTTCATGTTCCTGTACGGCGAGCACCATACCTATCCCCATGTTGAAGGCCCGGTACATCTCGTCGCGTTCGACCTTGCCGGCCTCACGGAGGACATCAAACAGTTGCGGTCGTTCCCATGCGTTCAGCCGGATGTCTGCCCGGCAGCCGCGCGGCAGTATCCGGGGCACGTTCTCAAGCAGGCCGCCGCCGGTAATATGGGCGATGCCGTTGATCCTGAAATCCTTCATAAGATTCATCATGGAGCGCACATAGATACGGGTGGGCGTGAGCAGCTCTTCAGCAACCGTACGTCCGCTCCCCGGGAAAAGGGAGTCGATCGAAAGCCCCATCTGCTCAAAGACCAGTTTGCGAACCAGCGAATAGCCATTGCTGTGAAGACCGCTGGAGGCAATGCCGATCAGGCGGTTACCGACCGCTATGCTCGAACCGTCAATTATATTGTCCCGTTCCACCACACCGACAGTAAAACCGGCTGCATCATATTCACCATCGGCATAAAAGCCGGGCATCTCCGCGGTTTCTCCGCCAATCAGCGCACAGCCTGCCTGCCGGCACCCTTCGGCGATTCCCTTTACGATCTGGGCGGCCTTTTCAGGAACAAGCCGTCCGGTGGCCAGGTAATCAAGAAAAAAGAGCGGTTCTGCTCCTTGCACAATGATGTCGTTGACACACATGGCAACCAGATCTATCCCGACGGTATCATGACGATCCGCCATGAACGCGATCTTGAGCTTGGTTCCAACTCCATCGGTACCGGAGACCAGAACCGGGTTCTTGTACTTGGCCGCATTCAGGGAAAAGAGTCCGCCGAAACCACCGATATCGGCCATGACTTCAGGCCGGAAGGTTGATTTCACCAGGGGTTTTATCATCTTGACAAAGCTGTTGCCAGCTTCGATATCTACACCGGCATCTTTATAGGTTATTCTATTCTCACTCACGCACTACCTCCTCAAGCAAAGAATCTTTTTTAGAGCATGGGTCAGGAAAAGTCAATTTCAAACTGGGTGGTCATCAGGGCAAAAGAGTGAGCCGGAACGATTACACTTGACAAATCACTATGTTTTGGGATTAGCTACTAAAGATATGAGTTCAAAACAATATTACATTGCAGCGTTCCTGATCTGCCAGATAATCCTGCTGATAGTGGCCGTATCCCCTGTCCGGGCCGATATCTATCGTTATGAGGATGACGAGGGTATCGTTCACTTCACTGACGCACCCACGGACAGGCGCTTCAAGATTTTCCTGCGTGAACTCAAGATAGATAAGCAGCTGCGCACAAAACTACAGCTTTCCCGATCGGTAAACCCCGCCGAATATGAACATATTATTTCATCCTGTGCAACGAAATACGGGGTAAGTCCTTCACTTATTAAAGCAGTCATACATGCTGAATCAGGCTATAACCCCAATGCCGTCTCCAGCAAGGGCGCCAGCGGCCTGATGCAGCTCATGCCCGGCACCGCACGGTCACTCAAGGTCAGCAACAGCTTTGATCCAAAGGACAACGTGGAGGGAGGGGTCAAGTATCTGCGTTTTTTACTGGATACGTTTCACGGTGATGTTTCGCTGGCTGTCGCAGCCTATAATGCCGGCCTGAACAAGGTAGCCAAGTATGGCGGTATTCCCCCGTACAACGAAACACGCACCTATGTAAACCGGGTTCTTTCCTATATGCAATCCTATCAGACAAACTAGCTCGATGACATCGCCCACAGCTTCCCCTATCCTTAATCTGCCGAATATCCTGACTCTGGCCAGAATTGCCGCCATCCCCCTGATGGCAGCGCTGCTCATGTCCCCGACACAACCGGCCGGTTTCTGGGCTGCGGCACTTTTTTCACTGGCCTCGATAACCGACTGGCTCGACGGCTATTTTGCCCGCCGTATGGGGATTGTGACTGTTTTCGGCAAGTTTCTCGATCCCATCGCCGACAAGCTGATCGTCATGGCGGCCCTGATCATGATTCTCCCTTTCGGGCGGGTACCGGCTTGGATGGTTCTGGTTATCCTCGGTCGCGAGATCATTATTACCGGTCTGCGTGGTATCGCGTCGAGCGAGGGGATCGTCATTCAGGCCAGTGATCTGGGGAAGTATAAAACTATTTTTCAGATTGTAGCGATCATCGGACTGCTCTTGCATTACGATTACAACTGGTTCTTCGGAATAGAGCATCAATGGATGCACGTGAACATGCACAATGTGGGCATGTTTTTTCTCTGGATAGCTACGCTGCTGACGGTCTGGTCAGGTGTGGATTATCTGGCCAGGTTCATCAAGATTATCGCCCGCTGATGAACTGTCAATTCAGCTTATCAAGGACAACGTAAAAACTTTCACCATTACGATTGAATCTCACCCAATCCTTCTGGATTTCCTCAACCCTGGCACCTTCAATCACAGAACCTCTTGAAACCGTTGTTCCGTTGACTACCGCCAGGCTCTCCGCTCCACCATCCTGAACAGCTATGCCTTCTACTTTAAGTACCGATTTGGCGACGGGTACGGCTGCCGGAACAGGGGGTAAAAAAACGGGCTTGGATTCGGGCGGTATAACAACCGGTGGAGCGGTCTGGGGAGGTTGTGCCACACGAGTTTGTTGCGTGGTTGCAGCTGGTTTATGATCCGGAACGGTCACAGTTATCATAGGTTGTACTGTTTCCGGGACAGGAACCTGATTGCCGCTTGATTGTTCAGCAGCCGGTATGGACAGGGTCACGGAACCATCGGAATGTTCAGTCTTGATTGCTGTCCCGGATGTCCGGGAAGGTTGAACGGATACCATATCACGCTTCAGAAAAAAATATACCGCGCTTCCCCCGCAGGCAAAAACGGCAATTGCCGCTAAAATGACAGCTATGGAAGAAAAGCGGCGGGATGAGCCGCTTTTCAGGATCTCCGCGTCTATCTTGAACGAATCCGGTTTGCGCGCAGTTTGTTCGTTCTCCAGTCTTTTTAAGGCCTTCAATATGGAACTCATTCTTTTCAGCTCCCTTTCAGGGATGGAACCTTGTGATTCGTATCGTATCTAGAAAGGGCCGCCAGGGTCAGTTCTCCCAGGGATTCATTTAAAGGGATTCCCTGCGCCCGTTGAAACCTTTTCACGGCAGAAGCTGTTGCGTCGCTATACGTGCCATCGAGCGCATCCTGATAGAAATCGGCCTGCTTGAGCAGTTGCTGTAAGGCCCGGATTTCGAAGCGCTTCTCTCCAGGGGAAATTGTATCGGGAATCTGCCCGGAATTGTGCCAGACAAGGTAGTACGTTCCACTGGCTATGGATGCAAGATCAATCCTGGAAATTGTTGTTCCGTCAAACAGGGCAGGGGCTATGGACAGTGATGTCCCGTCTTGTTGTACGGCTGTTACGGCATAGCAGTATTCTCCCAGGTCCCCTGTGATCCTGGTGGCAACAACAAACGGCAGATCGTAGCGGATGACGTCATCCAGAGAGCCCTTGAAAAGAGTCACACGCAGTTTTCTCTTGGCAGCAATACGCCTGAACATATCCGGGATGTCAAGACCTTCGCTGAATACTTTGATGGGGCGGACCTCCCATAGTTCAGCCAGGGTATTGAACACAAGTATATGGGTATCATTCTGATCGTATGAAACAATCTCTTGGCCCAGCTTTTCCGTCGTTTGAGCCTGTGCCTTTTCTGAAGAAACCGGCTGCGGTTGACTGGTTATAACAATTGGAGCGGGTTTGTCGTTTTGCCGAGCGGGGCTTTCCGGCAGCCACCTGCTGGCGATCCCTGCCAGGCAGATCAAAACAGCAAGCCCGATTAAGCCGGCAGTAACCTTAGAGAACCGTCGCTCCTGGGAATGGTTGAGTAGTTCCCACATGGCGCGGATAACAATGATCGGTGTAATACGGCGGCATTCGTCGCCATAGGCTATCAGCAGTGCCCGGTCGCAGAGGATATTGATCATGCGGGGGACTCCGCCGGTAGAGAGATATATCAATGCGGTCGCAGTCCCTGAAAAAGACACGCCTCCGGTTTCTCCGGCAACCTCCATGCGCTGCCTGATATAACAAAGGGTCTCTTCCTTGTTCATTGACCCTAGTTGGTAGCGCACTGCAATGCGTTGGTTCAACTGGCGCAGATCCGGCCGGCCAAGTAGGGTTTCCAGTTCCGGTTGACCGACAAGAATAATCTGAATGAGTTTGTCATTTTCCGTTTCAAGATTTGATATCAAACGGATCTGCTCCAGAACTTCCGGCTGTAGGTTCTGGGACTCATCAATCACCAGAACCACTGTCTTGCCTGCAGCTGTCTCTGCCAGCAGAAAGCGGTTAAGATCGGCGAGCAGTTCATTGGCGTATTCACTATTCGAGTCAACGCCAAACTCGGAATTTATACTGCGCAGCAGTTCGATGCTTGTGAGGCAGGGACTAAAAATCAGGGCGGTACGATAGGCGTCATCCTGAAGCTGCCCGAGCAGGGTACGCAATATTGTGGTTTTACCGGTTCCGACCTCACCGGTCAGGGCGATAAAGCCATAATGATTATTGATGCCGTAGAGCAAGTGTGCAAAGGCTTCCTTATGGTTTCTGCTGAGGAAGATGAAGCGGGGATTGGGTGTCAGGGTAAACGGTTTTTCTCTGAATCCAAAATAGGTTGTGTACATAATAAAGGCACCGTCAGTTCATACTGCGCGACATGATTTTGCTGTTGTATATTTCACACATTCAGATTATTTTCAAGTAAATTCAATAGATTCTGCATGCGCAGGCTACCCCTCGCATCATCGGAATGACAGGCGACACATACGTAATGCGATATATAACATCTGTTTCAACGACACATGCTACCGCAGTCAATCCTGTTAAATTGACTGTGGAACAACAGCTGGTAGCTTCAGTGTATCCTTGTAAGGTATCGGGCTATTACGCCGGCCTGATAGGCTCAGCGGGCGACGCCATCTGGCGGCAATGCATGCCGGATCCCCGCGAGCTTGAAGATCAGACACAGTTTGCAGACCCTCTCGCTGAAGAGCTTCTCAGCCCGGTACCGGGGCTCATCCACCGCTACCCGGATCGGGTCGTGCTGCTTGTTTCGAATCGCTGCCCGGTCTATTGCAGGTTCTGCATGCGCAAGCGGCATGTCGGGTCCGGAGAAGATCTGCCACTTGAGGCGGATACGCTGGAAAAAGCCGTGGCGTATATTCGTTCGAATCCTTCAATACATGATGTGATCCTTTCCGGCGGCGACCCCCTCATGCTGGATGATGCATCACTCCACCAAATACTTAGTCGTCTGCGAAGTGTTCCACATGTGAAGATAATCCGGATCGGCACCCGTGTCCCCGTAACCTTGCCGGATCGCGTTACATCCGAGCTCTGCAACATGCTAAAGAGCTTCCATCCGCTCTATATTAACACCCATTTCAATCATCCGGACGAGATTACAGCCGCATCAGCAAGGGCATGCGGACTGTTGGCAGACGCCGGGATTCCTTTGGGCAACCAGACGGTTCTGCTTCGGGGCGTCAATGATGACATCTCTGTCATGCGCAATCTTATGACCGGCCTGCTGGGCATTCGCGTCAGGCCCTATTATATCCATCAGATGGATCTGATCAAAGGCACGGCTCATTTCAGGACACCGGTCTCACGTGGGCTGGATATCATCCTGGCTTTGCGAGGTCATATCAGCGGGATGGCGGTACCACATTATGTGATCGATCTGCCGGGAGGGAAGGGGAAGGTGGCCTTGCTGCCGGATGATGTGGAAAGGGAAGGGGACCTGCTGATCCTCAAGACATATCAGGGCGAGCGTGTCAGCTACCGAGACATTACAGAGACTCGGGAGTGAATGCAATTACATCATCAATTCGCGTCGCACCCGCAAACAGCATCACCAGACGATCAACTCCCAGTGCGATCCCTGCGGAGGGAGGCATGTTCGCCAGTTCTTCGAGAAACGGTTCCGGAATCGGCAATTCCGGGTAGCCGTTGTCCACCCGCTTCCGGTTTGCTTCCTGAAATCGTGAACGCTGTTCAGCAGGGTCATTGAGTTCACTGAAACCATTGGCCAACTCCAGTCCGCCGGCATACAGCTCAAATCGCTCCGCAACGGAAGCGTCTTCAGGTTTTGGCCGGGCAAGGGCCGCCATCTCTATCGGATAATCCACCAACAGTACCGGTTTGGTCTGCTCCAGCGCCGGTTCGATGCGAGTAACCATGATTTCGTCGAAACTCCCGTCTCTGACGGCATCTTCCATGGAAACATCACTCCATTCCCTGAAGGCATCTCTGACTGATATTCGAGTAAATATTTCATCACATGGTATAGATGTTGTATTGTAACTTATTGTAATTGAATCAATTAATGTCTCTGATACATATCGAAACAGCTCTTCACAATCCCGCATCAGGTCCGCATAGTCACTGTTCGCACGATACCACTCCAGCATGGTAAACTCCGGCAGATGTCGTGAGCCCCGCTCACCGCTACGCCAGCAGCGGCAGATCTGGAATATTTTGTCATGCCCACGGCACAGCAGCCGCTTCATGCATATCTCAGGAGAGGTGTGCAGATACATGTCAGCGGAGCGGATGGGCTCGATGTGCTCTTCAGGTGCGTTGGCCGGAATACGCTGGGGGGTTTCCACTTCCAGAAATCCACGGGATTCAAAAAAAGATCGAAGCGCCCGGATAATACGCGCCCGCAGTCTGAGGTTATCGATTTGGAATGACATGGATGTGCACCTTAAAAAGAGAAGGGCGAGTCATAAGAAATGACTCGCCCTGAAATAGTCTGTGGATTACGCGTCGGTATCAGCCTTTGACACGGGTTGAATACTCACCGTTGCGGGTATCAATGGTAACAAGTTCGCCTTCCTCTATAAAGGGCGGAACCCTGAGGGTATAGCCGGTTTCAAGCGTGGCGGGCTTGGAATCGTTACCGCTGGTATCACCCTTGGCCCATGGGTCAGTCTGGGTAACACGCAAATTGACGAAGTTTGGCAGCGTAACTCCGATGGCTTTCTCACCATAAATAAGCACATCAACCTTGCAGTTTTCCAGCAAATAATTTTTTGCATCCCCCATGGCATCCTCCTCCATCACGACCTGTTCGTAGGTCTGCTGGTCCATGAAGGTGTAGTGGGTTCCTTCCTTGTAAAGATATTCCATCTGGCGCTCATCAAGGCTGGCCTGTTCGAAGGATTCGCCGGAACGATAGGTTCTGTCGAGAATCGTGCCGTTGATCATGTTGCGCATCTTGGTGCGATAGAGAGCCTGTCCTTTGCCCGGTTTTACAAAATCAAAGCCAATCACGAGATAGGGTGCGCCATCCAGGGTAATCTTAAGGCCTTTTTTCAAGTCTGCTACGCTGTACATTGTTTCCTCGCAAATAGTTATTTATGAAACGAGACAAGCCCATCGCTAGAGGAGACGGGCCTGAAATGATTGATATACTTCAAGAAAACTATTATTTGGCGCGGTAGGTGATGCGTCCCCTGGACAGGTCATAGGGTGAGAGCTCAACCGTGACTTTGTCGCCTGGAAGAATCTTGATGAAATACTTCCGCATCTTGCCCGAAATATGGGCCAATACCACATGCTCATTTTCCAGTTTAACGCGAAACATGGCGTTAGGCAGCGGCTCAATAACGGTACCTTCTACTTCAATCGCTTCTTCTTTACTCATGCAGAATTGTGCTCCTTGATTGCATTGTGTGATCGAACTGCAATACATTACTGATAGTCGTTCAAAATTGCAAGTTTAATTAATCACCCTAAAACGAAATCGCCCATAAGCTATATTATGTCAAGTACAATAAGATCCGGGATTTTGTAGTTGAATTTGCTAATAAAGAACTATGGGCTTGATGGCCTTCATCACTTTCAGGGCTTCAGATTTTTCTTTTATCGATCACACGTTCTGCCTTGCCTTCATGACGCGGGATGCTGTTTGGTTCGACAAGTTTGACGACAACTCCAACCCCCAGAACAGAGTCGATCTTCTTTTTTACTGTTTCCAGAAAGGCGCGCTGTCTCTTCATTTCGTCAAAAAAGATGTTCTCGGTAACTTCGATGCAAACCTCCAGGACGTCCAGAGAGCCTTTGCGATCAACCACCAACTGGTAATGAGGCTCACATCCCTCGATGGCGACCAGCACTTCTTCGATTTGCGATGGGAATACATTGACGCCTTTTATGATCAGCATATCGTCACTGCGTCCCATGGTTTTCTTCATGCGGACCATGGTTCGGCCACACTCACAGGTCGAATAATCAAGGCTGGTGATGTCCCGTGTGCGATAGCGGATCATCGGAAAAGCTTCTTTGCAAATGGAGGTAAGCACCAGTTCACCGACACTTCCCGGCGGCAGTACCTGGCAGGTTTCCGGATCAATGATTTCCGCAATAAATGCATCTTCCGAAATATGCATTCCGCATTTGTGCCGGCATTCACCGGCAACTCCGGGGCCAATCATTTCCGACAGACCATAATTGTCGGTGGCGCATATTCCCAAGCGGGACTCGATCTCTTTACGCATGGCCTCGGACCAGGGCTCGCCTCCAAATAGTCCGACTTTGAGCGACAGAGATTTTGGATCAATCCCCTGTTTTTCAAGCTGCTCGGCGATAGTAATGGCATAGCTGGGAGTACAGACCAATGCGGTAGACTTGTAGTCCTGCATGATCATGATCTGTTTATCCGTATTGCCGCCGCTCATGGGTATCACTGCCGCTCCGATTGTTTCAGAACCGTAATGCAGGCCAAAGGCGCCGGTAAACATGCCGTAACCGAAAGCTATCTGCACGACGTCGTCATGAGTGACACCGGCAGCGGTCATGAATCTGGCAACCAGATTCGACCAGGTCTTCAGGTCATTTTTTGTATATCCGACCACCGTCGGCTTGCCGGTGGTACCGGATGATGAATGGATACGAACGATCTCTCGCAAAGGAACCGCAAACATTCCATAGGGATAGTTGATACGCAGGTCGTCTTTGGTGGTAAAAGGTAAATTCGAGAGATCGTCCAGAGAGGTTATATCTTCCGGCACGATGCCCAGTTCGTTAAATTTGGTGCGGTAGCAGGTAACGTTTTTATAGACGCGGTTAAGCGTGGCCTGAAGCCGCTCCAATTGAAGCTGTTCAAGCTCTTCACGGGACATGCACTCATGATGAGGGTCCCAAATATTATTCTGCATCACGACCTCGTTATTACCAAAATAAAATTACTCATATACCAGCGCGTTATCTACGATCCGACGTACCTGTTCAATGGCTTCATCGATAGGCAGAAGCTGCATATCTCCTGTCTTGCGATTTTTCAGCTCAACCTTCCCTTCCGCCAGTCCCTTGCTGCCCACGACTATCCTGAGTGGAATCCCGATCAGGTCGTTGTCCTTGAATTTGATACCGGGGCGTTCGTCACGGTCGTCAAACAGAACATCGATACCGAGCTTCTCAAGTTTGAAATAGATCTCTTCAGCCTGTGCCAGTACGCCGGTTTCCTTTCCGGGATTCAAGGCCACGACTGAACAGTGGAACGGCGCCAGCGGGATCGGGAAGATAATCCCGTTCTCGTCGTGATTCTGTTCGATGGAGGCGGCCACGGTTCGACCGATGCCGATGCCGTAGCACCCCATGAAAATGACCGTTTCCTTGCCGTCGGCATCCAGGTAGGTGGCGTTGAGTTTTTCGGAATATTTGGTGCCCAGCTTGAATACGTGGCCAACTTCGATTCCGCGCCACATCTCCATTTTGCCGGATTCGCAGCGCGGACAGGCATCACCCGCCACCACATTACGCAGATCGACGATTCGCTCGATCATGAAGTCGCGTCCCGGATTGGCTCCGACGTAATGCATGTCGGTCTCGTTAGCGCCGATCACGCAGTTTGACATGCCGTTCAACGCCACGTCGGCAATGATCACCAGGCCATCCTTGACGCCAATCGGCCCCAGGAAACCGACCGGAGCGCCGCTGGCAGCCAGGATCTCATCATCGGTGGCCATCCGGATCTCTTCCCAACCCATGGCATTTTTGAGTTTTATTTCATTCAGATCATGGTCACCGCGCAAAAGTGCCATTGCAAATACACCTTCACCATTCGTGCAAACCAGCGCCTTAATGGTTGTCTCGACCGGGACCTTAAGAAAGGCGGCTACGTCGATGATGGCTTTTTTGTTCGGCGTGGCCTTCTTTTCCAGAGACATAAGCTCGGCATTTGAAGTGACCGACACAGGCCGGACTTCGGCCTTTTCCACGTTGGCGGCATAGCGGCAGGAATCACAGGAAACGATAGCATCCTCGCCCGAATCGGCCAGGACCATAAATTCGTGGGATGACGAGCCTCCGATGCTGCCGGTATCGGCTTCAACCGCCCTGAAATTGAGGCCGCAACGTTCGAAGATACGCACATAGGCATTGTACATCTTCTCATAGGACAGATCGGCTGCGGCACTGTCCACGTCAAAGGAATAGGCATCCTTCATGATGAACTCACGACCGCGCATCAGGCCGAAGCGGGGGCGAATCTCGTCACGGAACTTGGTCTGGATCTGATAGAAGTTCAGCGGCATCTGGCGATAACTCTTTATCTCGCGGCGGACCATGTCGGTAATGACCTCTTCATGGGTCGGCCCCATGCAGAACTCGTTATCCTTACGATCCTTGAACCGCAGAAGCTCCTTGCCGTAGAACTGCCAGCGCCCTGATTCCTGCCACAATTCAGCTGGCTGGACACTCGGCATGAGCATCTCGATGGCGCCGGCCTTGTTCATCTCCTCGCGAACAATATTCTCAAACTTGCGGATCGAGCGCAGTCCAAGCGGCAGATAGTTGTAGATACCGGCGGACAGCTTGCGGATCATGCCGGCCCGCAGCATCAGTTGATGGGATATAACCTCGGCGTCAGAAGGTGTTTCTTTCAGGGTCGGGATAAAATAACGGGAGTAAAGCATTATCACCTCGGGATAGTTGATGCATCAGGTAAGTATTTGTATTGTAACTTATTATAATTTAGCGATTTCTTCCAGAAGTGCATCTGCCAGTTGATCTTCGGGGACCTTGCGGATAATCTCGCCGTGCCGAAAAACAAGCCCCTCCCCATTTCCGCCGGCAATTCCCACATCTGCCTCGCGGGCCTCACCGGGGCCGTTGACGGCGCAGCCCATGACCGCTACGGTAATGCGCTTGTCAACTCCCTGAAGACGTTTCTCAACCTCTTCGGCGACCTTGATCAGGTTGATCTGACAACGGCCGCAGGTCGGGCAGGACACAAAATTGACCCCCCGTTGACGCAACCCCAAGCTTTTGAGGATCTCGTACCCTACCCTGACCTCATCCTGCGGGTCGCCGGTCAGCGAGACCCGCAGGGTGTCTCCGATGCCATCCGCCAGCAGGATGCCGAGTCCCACGGAGGATTTAATGGTTCCGGAAAAGATGGTTCCGGCTTCGGTTATGCCGATATGCAAGGGGTAATCTACCTTTTCGGACAGCAGGCGATACGCGGTAACGGTCTTCATGACATCCGAGGCTTTGAGGGAGATCTTTATTTCACGATATCCCAGCTCCTCCAGGATTCGAACATGTCCCAAGGCGGATTCCACCATGGCCTCGGCCGTAGGATGGCCGTACTTTTCCAGCAATTCCTTCTCAAGCGAACCGGCATTGACGCCGATACGGATCGGAACCTTACGCTCAGCGGCACTCTTGACCACCTCGGCAACCTTCCAGGTATCGCCGATATTGCCGGGATTGAGGCGCAGTCCGTCAATTCCGCCCTCCAGCACCTGCAGAGCCAGTTTATAGTCAAAATGGATATCTGCAATGACCGGAATCGGGCTTTCACGCTTGATTTGTCCAAGGGCCACCGCTGCATCCATATCAGGAACCGCGCAGCGGATGATTTCACAACCACCTTCTGCCAGTCCGTGAATCTGGGCCAGGGTAGCCACAACATCCCTCGTATCGGTAGAACACATCGATTGAACCGCACAGGGGGCATCACCGCCAACGAGCACGGAACCTATCTGAATTTGTCGGGTAGTTTTTTTCATAGCGGCATATACTAGACAAGTACGAGGGAAAAATCAAGGATGACGGCGGCTGAACTATCCGTATCAAGTGCCTTTTCCATGGAATATTGTTGATACCTGCATAATTAAAAAAAGGCGGGAGATTGCTCTCACGCCTTTTTTAACAGATATACGCTGTCGTTACTGTTAGATATCGTAGTACAGTTCGAACTCAAGCGGTACCGGACGCATGCGAACCGGATTAACTTCGGCTTCAGTTTTGTACTCGATCCACTTTTCAATGACGTCCGGTGTGAATACGTCACCTTTGAGCAGGAATTCATAATCATCAGCAAGGCATTTGAGAGCCTCTTCCAGGGTACCCGGAGCGGACGGAATATCCTTGAGCTCTTCAGGTGAAAGCCCGTAGATATCCTTATCCAGCGGCTGGCCCGGATCGATCTTGTTCTCGATACCGTCGAGTCCGGCCATCAACATCGCTGCAAAGGCCAGGTAACCGTTGCAGGAAGGATCGGGAGTACGGTATTCAATGCGCTTGGCTTTGGGGTTGCTGGAGAACATAGGGATACGGATGGCTGCCGAACGGTTACGGGCTGAGTAAGCCATGTTGACCGGCGCTTCAAATCCCGGCACGAGACGCTTGTAGGAGTTCGTGGTGGGGTTGGTGAATGCGCAGAGGGCCTTGGCATGCTTGATGATGCCGCCGATGTACCAGAGAGCCATCTGGGAAAGCCCGCCGTATTTGTCGCCGGCAAACAGGTTGGTGCCGTCCTTCCAGATCGACTGGTGACAGTGCATACCAGAGCCGTTGTCGCCGTAGAGCGGCTTGGGCATGAAGGTTGCGGTCTTGCCGTTACGATTGGCAACATTTTTTACGACATATTTGAACCATTGCAGATCATCGGCCATATCCACCAGTGCGTTGAAACGCATGTCGATCTCGGCCTGGCCGCCGGTGGCAACCTCATGATGCTGACATTCAACCCGGATACCGACCTTCTGAAGCTCAAGAACCATCTCATTACGGAGATCATTCTGTGAATCTGTAGGGGAAACCGGGAAATACCCTTCTTTATGACGCGGCTTGTAGCCCAGGTTGGGGAACTCTTCACGGCCGGTGTTCCAGGCGCCTTCAACGGAATCAACCGAGTAGAAAGACTGATTGGCGCTGGAGTCGTAACGCACATCGTCAAAGATGAAGAATTCGGCTTCCGGGCCGAAGTAAGCGGTGTCACCGATACCGGTTGATTTGAGGTACGATTCTGCCTTGATTGCGATGTTGCGCGGATCGCGGGTATAACCTTCCTTGGTGATCGGATCAAAGATGTTGCAGATCAGTGACAGGGTCGGCACAGCGATAAACGGATCGATCTTGGCTGTCTTGGGATCGGGAACAATGATCATGTCGGAGGCGTGGATCGGCTGCCAGCCACGGATGGAAGAACCGTCAAAACCCTGGCCCTCTTCAAAAGTATCTTCACCGAATTCGCTCATCGGTACGGAAAAGTGCTGCCAGATGCCTACAAAATCCATAAATTTGAAATCTACCATCAGTGCGCCATTTTCTTTGGCAAACGCTACAACTTGTTTCGGGGTCATCAATCTTCTCCTTTCAGGTGGTATATATTTCGTACAGAATTATAAGGCGTCGTCACCGGTTTCACCGGTTCGAATCCTTACGACAGCTTCAACAGGGGTGACAAATATCTTACCATCTCCAATACGACCGGTTTTGGCGGATTTTTCGATCGCCTCGACAACCTGTGGGAGAATAGTATCCGATACAATAATCTCCAGCTTTATCTTGGGGATGAAGTCAACAACATACTCGGCGCCACGATAAAGCTCCGTGTGCCCCTTCTGACGACCGAACCCCTTAACCTCGCTGACAGTGATTCCCTGTACTCCGATTTCATTCAGGGCCTCTTTCACCTCATCCAGTTTAAATGGTTTGATAATTGCTTCGACTTTTTTCACGTCGTTCTCCTCCTTTTCTAAAAATGACAGGGCGATTATATGGTTTATCACACAAAATGCAAGTGGTAAGCGGCGAATTATTCATATTGATTTGCAAATGGGTTGCCAATACAACTCGGCAAAAAAAGTCTGTATTTAATGTGGTTAAAAATATTAATAATTCTGTTTGTCGGGACGAGATTTAAGACCCAAAAAGGAGCCCCCGTCAGGAGGCTCCTTTTTTAGGCAAATACATAAAGATTCAGGGATTACAGAATGAAAAGCATTTCCCCATAGGTCGGCAGCGGCCAGTATTTGGCAGCAATGATTTTTTCCAGTGCATCACCATCGGCACGCAGGTCAAGCATTTTCGTAAATACCTTTTCCCTGAACGCAGCGGCCTGTTTCTCGATATCCGCAATGTTCAGTGCGCTTTCAAGGGCTTTCTCCAGTGCTTTAACATTGCTGCTCGCAGAGGCAAGCTTGGTGGAGAGCTCTTCCAACAGCTCCTTCTGGGTTGACACGTTCAGCTTCCCGGATACGGCTGCAACGGCATTGATAGATGATGCTACCGTTGTTGCATATTCGATGGCTGTAGGGATGATGCTGTGGTTGGCCATGTCGATCATGGTCAGGGCTTCAATATTCAGGGTCTTAACATATTGCTCAACCATTATTTCATAACGTGAATGAATTTCTTTCTCGTTAAAGACGCTGTGTTTAACAAACAGCTCAACAGCCTCTTTTGTTACCAGCTCCTTTAGTGCCTTGGGAGTGTTAGGAATGTTCAGCAGGCCGCGCTTCTTGGCTTCCTTGACCCACTCGTCGGAGTAGTTGTTGCCGTTGAACACAACGCGATTATGTTTCTTGGCGGTTTCCTTAAGCAGTTTCTCCAGGTCGGCTGAAAAGTTTTTCGATTTCTCGAGTTTGTCGGCAAATTCCTTGAGCGCGTCGGCAATGATGGTATTGATGATAATGTTGGGGCCTGAGATGGAGAAGGATGAACCGAGCATCCTGAATTCAAACTTGTTACCGGTAAAGGCAAACGGAGAGGTTCTGTTTCTGTCGGTGGCGTCCTTGGGCAGTGCGGGAAGTGTGGTTACACCGATCTTCATATCAGCGTTGGCTGAGGATGACTTTGTTTTGCCGGCCACGATCTGGTCGAGAATGTCGGCAAGCTGGTCGCCAAGGAAGATAGAAATGATTGCCGGGGGAGCCTCGTTGGCGCCCAGGCGGTGGTCATTGCCGGCGTTGGCGCACGAGCAGCGCAGGAGTCCCGCATAGGTATCTACAGCCTTGATGGTTGCCATCAGGAAGGTCAGGAACTGGGCGTTTTCATGTGGGGTATGACCCGGCTCAAGCAGGTTCTGGCCGTCATTTGAGCTCATGGACCAGTTGTTGTGTTTGCCGGAACCGTTTACGCCGGCAAATGGTTTTTCGTGCAGCAGACAGACCAGATCATGTCTGATGGCGATCCGCTTCAGAACATCCATAACCATCTGGTTGTGGTCAGTGGCAATGTTTGTGTTCTCAAAAATCGGGGCAAGTTCAAACTGTCCGGGTGCAACTTCATTGTGCTGGGTTTTTGCGGTAACGCCCAGTTTCCAGAGCTCTTCATTTACTTCCTTCATGTATGACAGCACTCTCTCCTTGATAGTGCCGAAATAGTGGTCTTCCAGCTCCTGACCTTTTGAGGACATGGCCCCGAAAAGTGTTCTGCCAGACATCATCAGGTCGGGTCTTTTCAGGTAAAAAGACTTGTCAATAAGGAAGTATTCCTGCTCAGCGCCGACAGTTGATGTTACCCTGCTGACAGTTGTATTTCCGAACAATCTGAGAACACGCACTGCTTGTGTAGAAAGCGCTTCCATGGAGCGGAGCAGAGGGGTCTTTTTGTCCAGGGCCTCACCGGTATACGAGCAGAAGGCGGTAGGGATGCAGAGAGTTATGACATCAGCTTCTTCTCTCAGGAACGCAGGAGATGTGCAATCCCAAGCGGTATAGCCCCTGGCTTCAAAGGTTGCTCTCAGGCCACCACTGGGGAAAGAGGAGGCATCCGGCTCACCCTTGACCAGCTCTTTTCCGGAGAACTCCATCAGTGCACCATTTTCTGATGGTGAAAGAAATGAGTCATGCTTTTCAGCAGTAATGCCGGTCATAGGCTGGAACCAATGGGTAAAATGTGTTGCGCCTCTTTCAACAGCCCACTCTTTCATTGCTGTTGCTACAACATCTGCGATTGTAGGATCCAGCGGCAGACCCTCGTCGATGGTTTTTTTCAGGTTTTTGAAAACACCCTTCGGCAGCCTTTCTCTCATAACTGTTTGATTGAACACATTCTTGCCAAAAATTTCCATGTCTACTGTCTCCTTTTTCTACAGTGGTGTGTAAAAAATAAGCAAAATGCTTATCCGTAATAATCGTTGTTTTCAGGGGTTACGAAACCATTGCGCTAAAGTTTTGGATTTGAAGCAAGATAAATGCCAGTCTTTTTAATGGGGCCGGCGGATTGTTGCACCAGGAGCTGCGCTTTTCAGGGTACTGACTTTGGTCGGAGCCTTTCTCGCCGGAGGGGCAAATCTAATCAAAATTGTCACGATTCTCCTGAAAGATGATTGATTTGCACAATTTGCACAGATACTGTAGAATTTAAAAGTGTTCCAACTGCACATCCATAGATACAATATTCGAAGATTGAGATAGAGGTGCCATGTAATGCAGATGCGTTCAGGTATTATACCATCCGAAAAACAGCTCGCCGGCCGCGCAATCTGTTTGGTTCTTATCCTGGCAGCGGCTGTGAGTTGTCATGCCGATATCTATCGCTTCGTAACTGTTGATGGCGTTGAAAGCTTTACCGATGCACCTTTGACCAAGGACGCAAAGGTTGTCATTAAAGAGGCCGTCAAAACGCAAAAACGCAAAAAGGGTGTAACGTCACAGAAAGTCCATAACATATCTCTGGATGAAATAGTCGCAAAAACTGTCGTTTCCTCGATTAATCCGTCTGAACAACCCTTCTCCGGATCATTCGAGCCGAAACTTCCCCCGCTGGGTGGTGTCATCACCTCCGGCGTCGGCATGCGTATCGACCCCATCGACGGAAAACTGCGCCATCACAACGGGATCGACATAGCGATACCCGAAGGCACACCGGTTACTCCAGTCGCGCCGGGAGTCGTGGTCTACAGCGGTCTGCGCCCCGGTTATGGCTTCACGGTTCTTGTGGAGCATAACAACGGCATGGTCAGCCTCTATGGGCACAACAGCCGCCTGGAGGCTATTCAAGGGCAGGCAGTCGACCGGAATACCGTAATAGCGCTGTCGGGCAACACCGGCCGCTCCACCGGGCCGCACCTGCACTTCGAAGCCTGGCAGGCCGGCATCAACGTTACCCCCGCCTTTATGCCCGGCAGCACCATGCCGCTGCCCAAAACCCACATGGCTGCCGCCAGAGCCAGAGCAAGCTTCCGCAAGGAAATTCTGGCCGACGGATCTGTCCTTTTTACCAATATTCCTGATTCTATCCACTGATGCTGAGCCAGATACAGAGATATCTTGATAAACTGCGGTCTGATCGTTCCGTCAAACCGGACGTGGCCGCTTTTGCTGCTCAGGATGATGTCATGATCTCCGCCGGCGATCCCGTCTTGGCCGGACTTGCTGCGGATATCCTGGAAAAGCTCAACTGCCTTGCGATGTGCGCGGCGAGCCCCGCCCTGCCCTTTGCAGAATTTCTGCTCAGGAGAGCAGCGCTTGACGAGCATGAAATCATCCCCCGCGATACCGAGACCCGCACCTTCCTGCACGATATCCCGATCCTGCGGAGCAGCGACCTGGGCGCCGATCCGGCATTGACAATTGCCGGGCTGCTGGGCAGCCGCAAGGGAATAGTCGTTGAGGGTGTTGGTATCGTCGCCAGCGGGGCTCTAACCGTTGAGCAGGCCTATATCAACTGGTCCTCGGTCTTCCACTCAACCTTCATCAAGTACTTGGAAGATGTCCTCGCTGATGGTTTCCAACTGCCGGGCGAAGCCGAAGCATTTGACCACTTTCGCAACGAATGGCTGCTGCCGCTCAGCTCTGAAGGTTTTGAATTCAGTCAGGGGCCAATCCTCGACAAAGCCGGTATCCTGTCCGAGATCTGCCGGGTCGGAGCTTATACCGTGCAGCGCGGCCTGGTGGATTCGTTTTTCGGCAATATCTCCTATTCCAACGGCGATCTGATCTATATCTCGCAGACCGCCTCCTCCCTGGACGACCTATCCGGCTGCATCGATCCGGTTCCCTTCGAAAACAGCTCCACCGTCGGTATTACCGCCTCCAGCGAACTGGTGGCCCACCGCAGCATTTTTGAAACCAGTGGCTGTCGAGCCATACTGCACGGACATCCGCGTTTTGCAGTGGTCATGAGCATGCTCTGTGGGGAGAGGGAGGGCTGCCCGATCAAGGACTGCTGGCGGGATTGCACAAAAGTGCGTATAATAGGAGGCATCCCGGTAGTCGCCGGCGAGATCGGCGCCGGCGGCATTGCAAAAAATGTCCCGCCGGTCATCAGCGGGCCGGGCCGGGCCATCGTCTATGGACATGGGGTTTTTGCCATCGGTCGGACCGATTTCCGTGAGGCCTTCCAGGCGCTGGTGGATGTGGAAAACTGGTGTCGGGAGGAATACTTCCGCAGGTTCGACGTAAAGTTTTTATAATAAAACGCATAGAGGTTGAGACATGTATAGTAAAAGATCTGTAAAACGAATAGTTGCAGCCTTCGTACTGACACTTGTCACCATCATTCTGGTGTCGGCGCAACCGTTAATGGCATTTCCCATTCCGGAACGGCTGGAGTTCGATGTGTCTTATACCGGCATTACAGCGGGACGGGTTGTGCAGGAGGTTACACAGATAGGCGACGAGGTGCATATCGTCTCTACCGCCCGTTCGGCAGACTGGCTGAAGCTGTTTTTCCCTGTCGACGACCGTATCGAATCTGTGCTGGTCGCCGGTGCCCCGTCGTTCTCGGTTTGCTCTCCGAAGCATTATAAGGAGAGGATTCGGGAGGGGTGGACCCGCTTCCATAAAGAAGCTGTTTTCGATCAGGAAAAGAAGGAGGTTTATACCAGGGATTTCCTGAAAAAGAGCGAAAGCACCCAAACGATAACCAGTCAGACCTACGATACCCTGTCCAGTTTTTTCTTCTTCCGCTCCATGCCGTTGCAGGTGGGTAAATCCTATTTCATTGAAATCTTCGATTGCAAGAAACTATGGAATACCGAGGTGCAGGTTGTGCGACGGGAGGAGATCGAAACCCCACTTGGTAAATTCAAAACCGTCATGATCAAGCCGATTATGAAGTTCGAAGGGATATTCGCCCGGACCGGTGATATGTTTATCTGGTTGACAGACGACGATCGTCGTATTCCGGTCCAGATGAAATCAAAGGTCAAGATCGGCAGTATTACCGCTACGCTGGTGGGCGGCAGTTACTGGCCTCAAAAGTAAGAAGCAGAATAACAATCCTGATACTGAAAACACAAAAAGCCCGCGCAATGCGGGCTTTTTGTGTTTTCAGTCAGCAGTAGGCGCTTCTATTCGACATGCCCGATGATGGGGCGTCCGAAGAGGGCCTGCATGTGGCTGGGGATATTGTTGTTCGAGGAGAGTTGTTTGAGACAAGTACTGCGTATGCATCTCTATGCGGGGCACGGAATTTGATTGCTGCCGTACAGCGGGAGCGGCTGGTGTCGGAGCGGAGAGTGGAGAAGGTTTTAAGATAGTGGGTGATCATTGTTTTGATTTCACCTGGAATGTCTCATGTCAGGGGCTGACCCCGGAGGTTCTCATGAATCTCAGGGCTGGCCCCTTTGCTTTGGAATCTCCTTCTCCCCTCACACTTTCAAGATCTGCCACTTTTACTTCCTTTTACCGTAACAATTGAACTTGGGGAAAAGCCTGTAGCGAACGGACTGCCAGCGACAGCCGTCAGCGCGCCTGTGGTTGCGTCAATGGTATAGGCCGAGATGTTATTTGAGCCTTTATTTGTGACGTAGAAGAAATTTTTTGTCACAGGTGTGTCATTGTCTCCACAACCGCCGAAGCATAACTGCCGGGGGTCAAAGGTCAAAAACTGCCGGGGGTCAAATCTTTGATGTTGACAAACAATTCTCCAGCCTTGCCATCATCTCCTTTAGCTCTCGGTCTTGTGCAATAGCTTCTCGTAACCTCTTGCGCTCCTGGCTCACCGCAGTGTAATCAATACCCATCAGCGCTCCTACCTCCGGTCCCTTTAACCCTCCAAAACGATACAGGAGATCAATAGCCATCCGCCGAAGGCTCCCTTTTTCTTTCCGTAGCGTTTCAAGATCCTTTCCGGTTTCCTTCTCTATCAACTCGAGTATTGTCTCTTTATGTTGATAATTCTTTATTTTCCCTACCGAAGGCTGCTCACGTGTCTCACTCTCACCAAGGAATGTTTCTTTGACCCAATGTATGAACCCTTCGCCACCGAGGATGCTCTGACCGAAAATCGCTTCATTGACATTGAAACCGGCATCAATGTCGGAAAAGAGTTGCTTCAAGTATGCTTTTCTTCCTTTTTCAGTGTCGCCACCATAGTCAGCCAGAACGAGGGTGCAGTCGATCATGCCGTCACCCTTGTTTGTTTCGATATAAACGGGTAAGCTGCTCCAGGAATAATTAAGGAGCTTTTCGAGTTTTTCCTTGGCCGAGGATTTTTGGAGCTTTTTCAGTCTGATTGGGTTCAAGTGGATATATCGGGAAAGTACGGAGAGGTAGGCTTCTTTTTCAACCAGGATACTTTTATATCTCCCCTGATAGAGGTGACCCACTCGTTTGTGCCGTCGGTTGAAATACCCGGTGTATGAGATATTGAAATGACGCATGATCTCGGAAAGGTTGCCGAGCGGGGTTTCCAGCAGCACGTGGAAATGGTTGTCCATGAGGACAAATGCGTACAATTTTGCGGAATAAATATTAAGGGACTGGGCGAGGATGCGTAGAAACCTCATGCGGTCTTCGTCGTCCAGGAAGATTTTTCTTTGTTCATTTCCTCGGCAGGTTACGTGATAAACCGCACCAGGATACTGTATGCGTAATTGTCTCGCCATGGTTTTTTCTACAACAATGTTGGATATGTGTCAACAGTAAAGATTTGACCCCTATTACGTTCTTGTGTCAACAGTAAAGATTTGACCCCTATTACGTTCTGACCCCTATTACGTTCTATTACGTTTGACCCCTATTACTCATACTCATACGGATAAGAACGTGAACTGTCCCATTTCTCCTGAATCCGTGGGACTTCGTCATGCGTCATGTCGTGCTGACTTGCCCGGATGATGGCCTTGTATGCTGTTTCTGTTCGTCGGCTCATAGCTTTGCGCTCCGGCTTCCTCCAGACCCCTCCTCGCGGAGACGCCCTTGCCTTCGGCTAGTACTTTTGCCCCGTCTCACGACGGTGATGGATTCATGTACAGGGGACTTGCACCCCATAAGTTCACGCCCATGACGGGCGTACACCATAACGATGGAGCCGCCACCAAAGACACGCGGCTCATCGTTAGCACCGTGTGCGTCCGGCAGGGCGCGTGCCGCGTATGGA
>JAENWA010000111.1 GCA_016650295.1 Desulfuromonadales bacterium
AAAAGATCAAAAGGATTGGAGAGCATGAAGGAGTAAAGCAAGGCTACCGGTGGCAGTTCGGGAAGTTAAGGGAAATCTCCGTTTTCCCCTTGACAAAACTTATCATGGATGTCCCCGGATTTCTCTTAGATCGACTTGATGCAATCAACTCAATTACTAACCCTGAATAGGAAAATGAATGTCTCCAATTACTAAAGCCAGAACTATTGCTAACGCTTTACAAACCTTGCCTGGATTCATTTGGATTGCAACTGCTTTTGTGCCAAATAATCATATTGGTGCTACGTTAGTAGATGGGTGTTTATAAACTGGCCTTAACTACAAAACCGTTGTTCTCCCACGCGTAATTAAAATTTTAACTCGATTTCCAAATCTTGCAACAACTTGCGATTTCTATAGATTTATCCTGGCTGGCTCATTGCCAGCTGCTATTAATTGGAATGGTGATACTAAACTAAAACGGATTCAAACGTTAACAGAGGTTTTACTTCTCCATGAAATTGAGAATGAGTATGATTTGTTGCGGTGGCTAGATGATGCAAACAATAAAAAGGTATTAATGCAGTTGGACGGCATTGGTCCTAAAACAGTCAATTATATCCACCGCCTTGTAGGAGGCCAAGCAATACCTATTGATCGACACCTTAGGAAACTGGCTGATTCAACAGGATTGCATTTTCATTCTTATGATGAAATGGAGCGAGTATTTAAATTTTCCGCAGATCTTTTAGGTAAAGATTATGTAACATTCGATAGGAGCGTTTGGAGTTACTACGCGAATGGGAGAGGTGGAAACACAGAAACCCAAATTCCGCTTGTCTTCTAAAATAAAAATATAAGCATAATAGTTTTGCAAACATCACGCTTGGGGACGAAAAGGGACAGCCTGCTTTTTAATAAAGTAGCCTGTCCCCTTTTAATCTCCCGGTCGTGTCGTTATAGGAGGAAAGGATGTGCATGTGCGTATTGTTGCCCAGCTGGCAGGGAAATTACAAGCATGGAAATAGCAAATGCGGCCGAAGGGCCGCCGCTTGAACCAAGTATAGTGTTTCAGGAATGGACTCAATCCAATGTTTCAAAGACTTCCTGCGAAACAATATGGTGTCGCGTCTACACATTTTACAAAACGACTTTGCCGCAAACTTCAAGCCGCCTTCCTCCCACTCCGCTCCATCTCCCGCCGCAGGATAGCATTGAGCCGCGTCTGATACCCCTTGCCATCACGTTTGAGCCAATGCACCACGTCCGCGTCCAGTCTGACCGTAACAGCCTCTTTCATGGGACGGTAGAACTTGCCCACCTCAAAGCCGCTGAAATCGGTGATTTCCGGGATGTCTGAATAATCAATTTCATCATCCGGGCGTTCAGCGAGACGCTTCAGATTATCAAGCTGTGCTTCTGTCAGTTTTGGGACCCCTTTGATCCTGACTATATTTTCAGAAGCTTCCTTTTTCATAGTGCTCCCCTCACGCCGCCTTCGCCAGTCGGGTTTCAGTGAGCATCGCCTCGATACTCAGGTGGTAATCCAGTTCCGGCCACTCGACGCCGGTGCCGCGACAAATGAAGCGATAATCGGCCAACTGGGCCAAGGTGGCGTTGTTCAACTCCGGGTACCAGCTCATCGGCGTGGAAATCATCCTGCCGTCTTTCAGCTCGACGTGAAGGTATCGCTCATCGATATGGACCGCTTTACCTTTTAAAAAATTCATCCCATTTCCTCTCAAACTGTTCCCTGTGTGTCGAAACCAGTGCCAAAGCGGCTTTCAGGTCATCTCGTTTCATGCAACTTTCGCGAACGGTTAGAGATGTGCGATCGATTGTAGCATAATCATCACCCTTAACAACATGGATGTGTCGCGGGAGATGTTCGTTGGCATAGAAGAAAAACTTGAATCCATTTTCGATCAGTAGCGTTGGCGACATAACTTCCCCTAAAGCAGAAGGGCGCCGTAACGGGCGCCCTTTCTCTCTACTTGAGGTTTTTCTTGATTCGTTCAACCGCTTCAATCACATTCTCGCGATGGCCGAAGGCCGACAACCGGAAGTACCCTTCTCCGCTCGGGCCGAAGCCGCTGCCGGGGGTGCCGACCACGTTACATTCGTTCAAGAGCTTGTCGAAGAACTCCCAACTGGTCAGGTTGCCCGGCGTCTTGAGCCAGATGTAGGGGGCATCCACCCCGCCGAAGATCGTCACACCGGCTTCCGTGAGCCCTTCACGGATGATGCGGGCGTTCTCCATGTAGTAGTCGATGATTTCCCTGGTCTGCTTCCACCCCTCGTCGGAGTAGACTGCGGCGGCGGCGCGCTGGACCGGGTAGGAGGCGCCGTTGAACTTGGTGGTGGTGCGGCGCAGCCAGAGCTTGTTGAAGCTGTAACGCTCGCCCGTCGCGGTGGTGCCCATGACCTCTTCCGGTACGACCACCAGGCCGCAACGGACGCCGGTGAAGCCGGCGGTCTTGGAGAAGGAGCGAAACTCGATGGCGCACCGCTTAGCCCCTTCGATCTCGTAGATGGAGTGCGGGATGTCCGGGTTGGTGATGAAGGCCTCGTAGGCCGCGTCGAAGAAGATCACGGCGTCGTTTGCATTGGCGTAATCGACCCACTTCTTCAGCTCGGCCTTGCTGGCCACGGTGCCGGTCGGGTTGTTGGGGAAACAGAGATAGATGATGTCCACTTTCTGGGTCGGCAGGGCCGGGATGAAATTGTTGGCCTCGTTGCATGGCATGTAGACCACGTTGGCGTAGTAGCCTTTGTCGTCGGCCTCGCCGGTGCGGCCGATCATGACGTTGGTATCGTTGTAGACCGGGTAGACCGGGTCGCCGATGGCTACCACGTTGTCCAGGGCGAAGATGTCCAGGATGTTGGCGCAGTCGCACTTGGAGCCGTCGGAGATGAACATCTCCTCGGTCTTGAGTGACACGCCCCGCGGCTTGTAAGATTTCTCGATGATGGCGTTGATCAGCCAGTCGTAGCCCTGCTCCGGGCCGTAGCCGGCGAAATGGTCGGTGGTGGCCAGATCGTCCACGGCGTCGTGGAAGGCCTTCAGCACGGCCGGCGCCAGCGGACGGGTCACGTCGCCGATCCCCAGGCGGATGACCTTGGCGGTCGGGTTGGCGGCGCTGAATTCGCGCACGCGGCGGCCGATCTCGGGGAACAGGTAGCCGGCTTTGAGTTTCAGGTAGTTGTCGTTGATTTTTGCCATCTTCGGTAAATCCTCCAAATGTGTTTATTGATGTAAAAGAAACATATTCAAAAAAGGCTGATCTCACACAACGACGCGACGACGCAACGAAAATCCTAAACCCTTTTTGACTCAGGTCTTTAAAACGTTGCGTCGTTGCTGCGTTGCGTGAGACTGAGATTTTGGTTCGGCTTAGGATTATTTAAGTCCCAACACATCCTGCATGTCGTACAGCCCGGGCGTCTTGCCGACCACCCATTTGGCGGCCCGGACCGCGCCGCGCGAGAACATGTCGCGGGTCATGGCGCGGTGGGAGATCTCGATGCGCTCGCCCATGCCGATGAAGTAGACCGTGTGTTCGCCGACAATATCACCGCCGCGCACGGTCTGCATGCCGATCTCTTCTTTCGTCCGCTCGCCGCAGATCCCCTCGCGGTGATAGTTGGCCACCTGGTTGTAGTCGCGCCCCAGGGCCTCGGCCACCACTTCGCCCATGCGCACGGCGGTTCCTGACGGTGAGTCTTTCTTCTTGTTGTGATGCAGTTCGACGATCTCCACGTCAAAGTCGTCACCCAGGGTTTTGGCCACATCCTTGAGCACCTTCAGGCAGACGTTGACCCCCACCGACATGTTGGGGGCCAGTATGGCCGGGATCTCGCGGGCCAACTCGACCGCCAGGGCGCGCTCCTCGGGGGTGAAGCCGGTGGAGCCGATCACGATGGATTTCTTCTTGAGGGCGCAGACCTCCAGGTTCTTGAGCGAGACCTTGGGAGCGGTAAAGTCGATCAGCACATCGCAGCCGGCCACCACCTCATTCAGGTTATCGGAAATGAGCACTCCGGTCTTGCCGCAACCGGCCATCAGCCCGGCGTCCTGCCCGACCATCGGGTGCCCCGGTCGCTCCAGAGCGCCGCAGAACACGGTGTCCTCGGCCTCGATGATGGAGTTGATGATGCGTTGTCCCATGCGCCCTGAGGCGCCGCAGACGGCTATCTTGATCATGGTAAACCTCTTTATTTGCCACAGAGGACACAGAGAACACAGAGGGAATCAAAACCGTTTAACATGGATATACATGCTAAAATACCTCGGTTTTTCTCTGGGTACTCTGTGCCCTCTGTGGCTGAATGTATTAAATCAGGTTATATTCTTTCATTATAGAAGCCAGCTTGGCCTCGTTGGCGTCCGACATCGGGCACAACGGCAGCCGTACCTCGTCCGAACACTTGCCCATCAGGCCCAGGGCGGTCTTGACCGGGATCGGGTTGCTCTCGATGAACATGGCGTTGCCGATCTTGAGGGTCTTGAGGTGCAGCTGGCGGGCCTTTTCCAGGTCTCCGGCAAAGAAGGCGTCGGTCAGGTCAGCGACCTCTTTGGGCATGATGTTGGCCAGTACCGAGATGATCCCCTTGGCGCCGCAGGCCATCATCGGAAAGGTAATGAAGTCGTCGCCGGAAAAGACGTCGATCTGGTCACCGCACAGGGCGATGATCTCCGAGGCCTGCTGCAGGGAGCCGGTGGCCTCCTTGATGGCCACGATGTTCCGGTGCGGGGCCAGACGGGCCACGGTCTCGGGCAGCAGGTTGACACCGGTGCGGCCGGGCACGTTATAGAGGATCTGGGGGATGTCAACGGCATCGGCGATGGCGGTGTAGTGGCGATAGAGCCCTTCCTGGGTCGGCTTGTTGTAGTAGGGGGTCACCAGCAGCACGCCGGCCACGCCCAGGTCCTTGGCCTCGCGGGTCAGATGGATGGCCTCGGCGGTCGAGTTGGAGCCGGTGCCGGCGATAACCGGAACGCGCCCTTTGGCCTGTTCGAAGACGATCCGGATCACGTCCAGGTGCTCTTCGTTATCCAGGGTGGACGACTCGCCGGTGGTGCCGCAGGCGACGATGGCGTCGGTGCCGTTTTCAATCTGGAAATCCACCAGTTCACGCAGTTTCTTCTCGTCAACCGCTCCATTGCTGAATGGGGTGACAATTGCGACGATGCTTCCTTTAAACATAACCATTACCTCCGTATCTGAAATTTACAGGAAAGAAGCGATTGTTTCACCCTTGACCAGGTCCTCGATGGTTTCGCGTTCGCGTATGACCTCGAATTTGTCGCCCTTGACCATAACTTCGGCCACGCGGGGGCGGCTGTTGTAGGAGCTGCTCATGGCAAAACCGTAGGCCCCGGCCGAGGTAAAGGCCATCAGGTCGCCCTGCTTGAACATGGGCACCTCGCGCTCCTTGACCAGAAAGTCGCCCGACTCGCAGATCGGACCGACGATATCGGCCACGATCATGCCGTCCTGATCCTTGTTGACGGCCTGCACGCCATGGAACGAGCCGTACAGGGCCGGGCGGGCCAGGTCGTTCATGCCGGCGTCGATCATGATGAAGTTCTTCTCGTCGCGGGCCTTGGTGTAGAGGCACTTTGAGACCAGGATGCCGGCGTTGCCGACGATGTTGCGCCCCGGTTCGAAGACCAGGTGCATGCCCAGGTCTTTCGTGGCGGCCACGATCTGCTTGCCGTAGTCGGCCGGCAGGGGCGGTTCCTCATCGTTGTACTGGATGCCCAGTCCGCCGCCGCAGTCGAAGTATTTCAGGTCGATCCCCTGCGAGCGCAGCTTGGCGATCATGATCTTGAGCTTCTCGATCGAATCCACGAAGGGGTTGACCTTGGTCAGCTGGGAGCCGATGTGCATGTCGATGCCGATCACATCGATGCCCGGCAGGGTGACGGCGCGGGTGTACTCTTCCATGGCCCGGTCGATGGTGATGCCGAACTTGGCGTTCTTCAGGCCGGTGGTGATGTAGGGGTGCGTACCGGGATCAACGTCCGGGTTGACGCGGATGGCGATGCCGGCCTTCTTTCCCAGGCGCGCGGCGATCTCGCTGATGCGGGTCAGTTCCTGCTCGGACTCCACGTTGAACATCAGGATGCCGGTGTTGAGGGCATATTCGATCTCGTCGTCCATTTTGCCGACGCCGGAATACACGACCTTTTTCGGATCGACACCGGCCTTCAGGGCCCGGTACAACTCGCCGCCGGAGACGATATCGACACCCCCACCCAGGTTGATGAAGGTCTTCAGCACCGACTGGGTCGAGTTGGCCTTGACCGAGTAGCAGATGGTGTGGGGCAGGGCGGCAAAGGCCTCGTCAAAGGCCTTGAAATGACGGGTCAGGGTGGCATGGGAATAGGCGTAGAACGGGGTGCCGACCTGGGCCGCAATATCCCTGATCGCTACCTCTTCGGCGAAGAGTTCGCTGCCTTTGTACTGAAAGTGATTCATTGAGTCCTCCTGTATGGAAAATGTCGTAATCATTACGAGAAAAAAGTGGATATTTGTAGCACAGGGGGGCGGAAAAGTCAAAAAGTATGGAGGCTTTCAACACTTGCATAACGTGCAATTTTTCCCGTCGCCATTCCTGTTTACTCAAGATGCCGCAGGATCTCCAGATGGTGCTCGATTCGGGCCAGGGCCGGCAGGGCAGACTTGTAGGCCACAAACGGCACGCCCGCTGCCCGCGCCGACAGCATATCGACCTCGCCGTCACCCACGAAGAGGGCCTCGCCCGGTTCAATGCCGTAGTGGTCAATAACCTTGAGCAGCGGCTCGGGATGCGGCTTGGGGTTGACCACCTTTCCGGCGGTCATGACGCAGGAGAAGTATCCGGTCAGGCCGAAATCATCGATGATCATCTCCATGGAGGTGGCCCGGTTGGTGCAGACCGCCAGCGCTACGCTTCCCCGCAGACGGTCGAGGGTTTCAATCAGTCCGTCCTCGATCCGCATGAAGGGCGCCAGGTCCTGATAGTGGATGGTCTTGGCAAAGGCCCAGGCATCCTGCTTGCGGTCGTCCCCGGCAAAGAAAAACTCCATCACGTTGTTGAAGGAATAGGTGTGCAGAACATCTCTGGCCCGCAGGTCGGCTCTGTCCAAGGGCGGGCGCCCCAGATGTTCCAGGACGCTGTTGTAAAAGATGTAATTGGATTCGAGCGTGTCGAGCATGACACCGTCGCAGTCGTAGATGACTACCTTGTAGCGGCTGTTAATTGGGTTCATGTGGCGTATTACTCCGTTTTTCCGAGGTTATTCAGATAATCCTCCCATTCCATGGGGAGCAGGTATTTCTTGCGGCTGTTGCACTCCTTGCAGGCCGGAACGACGTTGTTGCGGGAGGCCTTGCCGCCGCGCGCCAGCGGGATGACATGATCCATGGTCATTTCTTCCGGCGGGAACTGCCCGTCGCACCAGTGACAGACCCCCAGCGCCAGCCGGTTCTGCCACCAGCGGCTGCGGCGCAGGTCGCGGGACTTGTCCCGTTCGCGCTTGATATCCTGCTCGCTGGCTTCGGCAATGAAGTGTTCCATCCGTATTCCTTTTCACTGTTCACATTTCGCTATTAACTGCGTAGCGTGACTACCGTGGCTCCGTCTCTTCCCTCATGCGCCTCACCCGGCCGGTATTCCTCCACCAGCGGGTGGCGGGCCAGGTGCTCCCGCACCGCCTGGCGCAGGCGCCCTGTGCCGAGGCCGTGGATGACGCGCACCTCCCGCAGGCCACCCAGCGAGGCGTGGTTGAGGAACGGCTCCAGCATCTCCAGCGCCTCTTCCACCCGCAGTCCGATCAGCTTCAGTTCCCGCTGCTCGTCCTCGACCGCATCCACCTTCCAGGCGCTCTTGACCGGCCGCTGCTGCTTCACTCCCTCCTTTTTGAGGGGGGAACGCAGATCGTCCAGCGCCACATCCAGCTCAATATTTCCGGCCCTGACCCGCACCTTGCCCTGTCTGGGGAGGAGCTGCAGCACCACGCCGTTGTGACCCAGGGAGCGGATCTGCACCCGGTCGCCCGCCGCAACATCGCGCAGGGGAGGCTGCTCTTCATCCTCGACTGTGCGCGGTTTGAGCTCTTCCAGCAGTTCCTGCTCGCTCTTGCGCAGCTGGTCGATGATCTCCGAACGCCGTTCGCGCTTGTACTCCTCCAGCAGTTCATTCATACGGCGGCGGCTGGTAGAGATCAATTCGCGGGCCTCGCTGTACCCCTTTTCGCGGGCCTCGCGCTTGGCCCTTTCGATGCCGGCTGCACGGGTATCCAGCTCCTGCTGCGTGCTGCGGACCTGCTCCTGCTGCTGCGACAGCCCGCGCCGGGCCTCGTCCAGTTCCTCACGTTTGCGGTGCAGTTCGGCCAGAAGGGAGGTGAATTCTTCTCCGGCCGTGCCGAGCATCTCGCGGGCAAATTCGATCACCCGCTCCGGCATACCGAAACGCCGGGCGATCTCGATGGCGTGGGAGTGCCCCGGCTCGCCGCTGATCAGCCGGTAGAGCGGGGTGTAGGTGGCGGAGTCATACTCCATGCCGGCGTTGAGCATGCCGGGGGTGCGGTGGACGTAGCCGATGATCTCCGACAAATGGGTGGTGGCGATCACGCTTGCTCCGCGCTGCCGCAGGTCGCGCAGTACGCCGCAGGCGATGGCCGCCCCCTGCTGCGGCTCGGTGCCGGCTCCCAGTTCATCCAGCAGCACCAGCGTGCGCGGACCGGCCTGGTCCAGGATGGCCGCGATGCGGGCCACATGGGCCGAGAAGGTGGACAGGCTCTGCTCGATAGACTGTTCGTCGCCGATATCCACCAGCAGCGTATCCAGCAGCGGGAAGCTGGAGCGGGCGCCGTTGGCCGGCACCGGGATGCCGCACAGGGCCATCAGGGTCAGTACCCCGGCGGTCTTGAGGGCGATGGTCTTGCCGCCGGCGTTGGGGCCGGTGATGACCATCACCGACGCAGAATTTGATCGCATATCTGCGTTGGCTTCGTCGGGGGCTCCTCGACGTATGTTCATATACGCCTGCGTCGCCCCCTCCTCGCCGCCTTGATCTGCTTCCAAATTCTGCGTCGGGGTCCTTTTTCCCAATCCCAGATCAAGCGGCTCCACCCGTGACAGGGCACCCTTGTGCTGCAGCATCAGCAGCAGCGGATGGCGGGCTTCGCTCAGCCTCAGTTCTCCGGTACTGTTCATCCGGGCGCTTTCCAGGCTGTACAGATCGGCAAAACCGGCGATGCCGTTGAGTACGTCCAGGGTCACCAGTGTTTCGAAACAGGCTCCGATCTGCGGGGCATCCTCGCGGAGCCAGGCCGAGAGCTGCCGCAGGATGCGGATCTCCTCGGCCTTTTCCTCGGCGTTCAGGTTCTCCAGTTCGTTGACGAAGGGGATGATCTCCAGCGGCTCCATGAAGGCGGTCTCGCCCGACGAGGAGACATCGTGCACGACCCCCTTGACCATCCCCTTGGAGTCCATCCGGACCGGGATCACCCAGCGCCCGGAACGCTGGGTGATGAAATCGTCCTGTAGGAAGATCTCGATGTTGTTGTCGCGGACGATCTCCTCGATCTTCTTGCGGATGCGGGCGGAAAGTGAGCGTTTGGCCCGGCGGATCTCCCGCAGCTGCGACGAGGCGCCGTCCATGATGCTGCCGTCGCTGTCGATGGAGGCGGCCAGTGGTTCGAGGATGTCGGCGAACGGCTTCAGGGGCGGATCAATCGCCCGCAAGAGCGGGATATCGCCCCGCGGGGCAAACTGGCGCGAGACATCGCTGAAAATCCGCAGCACCGGCAGGAAAACCAGCAGTTCCCGGGGGGCCAGGAAGGCGCCTGACGGACGGATGGTCTCCAGCAGGGGGCGGATGTCTTCGAACTCCGCCAGGCGGAGATCGATGCCGAGGCTGGACAGTGCCCGGATCTCCGAGACCCTCCCGGAGATGGAATCGATGCTGGCGATATCGGTTTGCGGCGCGCTTTCCATCAACTGGCGGCGGGAGACGTCGCTGTGGACGCGGGTGGCAATCTCGGCCAGGATCTTGTCGAACTCCAGTCTTTTCAGGGTTTCAGGGGTAATCATGAATCCTTCTTTACCGTTCGCCGCCGTCGGCGGTCTTTTTGTTTGCGCAGTCGTTCGATACGCTTCATTTCCGGTGTCAACACACCGCTCAAGGCCTCGATCCGTTCCAGCACCTCCCGGCGCGCCAGAAAACGGTTGACCGACTGGCTGCGCTCGCGCGACACGCTGACACTGATGCCGCTGGGGATATGCCGCAGCTGGACGCAGGTCGAGGTTTTATTGACATGTTGGCCGCCGTTGCCGAAGGAGCGGACGAAACTCTCCTCCAGATCCTCCTCGCGCACTTGCAACTCGGCCATCTTTCGCTGCAGCCAGCGATTCTTCTCCTCGCTCACGGCAAAATCAGGCATGGTCTGCCTTCCCGGAACGGCGGAGCAGGTCCCAGCGAGACAGGGCGGCCAGGGTCTTCCCGTCACTGATGCGCCCGTCGGCGGCCATCTGCAGGGCTTCGGCCAGGGTCAGACGCAACACCTCGATCTCTTCATCCGCCTCCGGCTGCGCCTGCCCCTGGGTGATGCCGATGGCGGCGAACAGGTGGATGATCTCATCAAAGACCCCCGGGGAAGAGAAGACGGTCCCCAGGGGGATCAGCTCCGCAGCCGTCATGCCGGTTTCCTCCAGCAGCTCCCGTCCGGCGCACTCCACGGGTGGTTCGCCCGGACTCAATCGCCCGGCCGGAATCTCCAGTATAACGCGATCAATCGCCGGCCGCAGCTGGCGGATCAGGGAGACCGTTCCGTCGTCATGCACCGGCAGGACTCCGGCCCCGCCCGGGTGACGGATGATCTGGAAGGTGTGACGGCCCCGTTCACCGATCCGCACCTCCATCTGTTCGATATCTATGACCAGTCCCTTAAAGACAATTGTGTGGTTAGATGAGTCCATATCCCGCTGCCTTCGATGAATTAATATTTCACTATACCAATACCGGTACGGATTTCCAATGACTATTCAGCGGGTCTTCCCGGTTGCCGTAGGAACGGCGAAGTGATATAAGCATACGATTCCGACTTAAAAAACCTGCTGGGAGTCTGTCAGACTTAGGAAATCGTAGCGAAAATTCGACTGAGCGAGGACAGATTTTGCTGATTTTGCAGGTCAATAGTTGTTCTATTGACCAAAAAAGCGGCAAAACATGGACCGTTTAGACGGATTTGCAGTAGATTTTTCCTAAGTCCGACAGGCTCCTAAAATGCGGTCAGCAAGAAAGGCACAACGTGCGAGTCTCATTTATTCAACGTTTATGGGTTACCTTTTCCTGCCATGTGGTCGGTTTTTACGCCTCAACCCTCAACAGGTTCGTGATCAAGGGGGCTGAAAACATCCCCTCCCGGGGCGGGGTATTGCTGGCTTCCAACCATATTTCGGCCTTCGAAACAATCTTTCTCCCCTGGGCCGTGATCCGGCATCATCCGATGCAGATGCTCTGGGCTCCGGCCAAGGAGGAACTCTTCGAGAAAAGATTTCAGCGCCTGCTGTATTCATCGTGGGGCGCCTTTCCGGTGCGGCGCAAACGTGATGTCAAGGCAACCAGGGTTCTCAACGATCTGCTCAAGGACCAGAAGGTGATGCTCTTCCCGGAGGGCACCCGCCACAAGGACGGCCGGCTGGGGCCGGGTAACCGGGGGGTCGGCAAGATCATCTACGACACCCGTCCGACAGTCATACCCACGGCCCTGATCGGCTTTAACCGTTGGAGGTTTCCCGGTTTCGGACAGCCAGCCACCGTCGTCTTCGGGACTCCGCTGGATTTTAATGATCTTTACCAGCTTGAGGACTGCAAGGAGACACATCACCTGATCGTGGGGCGTATCATGCAGGCCATTGCCGGGTTGCTGAAGGGGGAGGGCGCCTATGTCGGTGAAGCCTGACAGCCCGATGGTGGAGATTTTTGGCGACGGGGCTTGCAGCGGCAATCCCGGCCCCGGCGGCTACGGGGCCATTCTGCGCTGCAGCGGGCGTGAGAAGGAGATCAGCGGTTGGGCGCCTGAAACAACCAATAACCGTATGGAGTTGACCGCCATCATCGAGGCGTTGCGTCAATTGACCCGCCCCTGCCGCATCACAATTACGACCGACTCGCAGTACGTGGTCAAGGGGATGACCGAATGGATCGCCGGATGGAAGCGCAACGGCTGGCGCAACAGCAAGAAGGAGCAGGTTCTGAATCGTGATCTGTGGGAGGCCCTGCTGGAACAGTCGCAGCCCCATACCATCACCTGGAAATGGGTACGGGGACATGCCGGTCATGCGGAGAACGAGCGCTGTGACTGCCTGGCGCGCGAGGCGCTGGCGAAGAGATAAGCCGGGATCTGCAGGGATTTCAGCGGCAATGGGTCTGCGGGTTATTTGTCGGCCGGTACTACATCAACAAAGGTGAAGCCGTACTTGGGGTGCATGAAGGCATAGGAATTGGGAAACTTCGAGAAAAGCCAACCCTGAAACAAAACCGAACCGTTTTCGCTTATCTGTACCTTTACTCCGGGATTTCTGAGCTCATTGGAGGAGGAGGTCATGACAGAACCCTCCATGATAAAGGCCGGCAGAAACGTCTCTACCTTGATGATCATGGCGGTGGATGGAATTGCCTGTTTGCCGCCGATAGGGATGGTAAAGACTTTTTGTGAAACATTGGACTTGTCGATGACAGCAATTCGAACCGCTTTCCATTTGCCTGCGACCGATGGCGGGACTACAATCGACGCTTCTTTTTTGATAAAATGGGAATGAACAGACTCTGCTCGTGGCGGGAGTTGCTGATCCTGCTTCTTGCCTCCCGGTGCTCCCCAAAAGAGGATCGGCAGGGCAAACAGTACTGATTGTAAGGAGACTGCAATCATCAAAGAAAATACCCAATTAGGTGGTAAGTGGCGGAGAGACAGGGATTCGAACCCTGGATACCGGTTTCCCAGTATACTCGCTTAGCAGGCGAGCGCCTTCGACCTACTCGGCCATCTCTCCATAACTTAACACAGCCCGTCAAAAGCAGGGCTTATATCAGTACTACTTTCCTTTTTTCAGGTCAATCAAAATCAGCTTCGCGATGGCCTTGAGCGTTTCAAATACCCCTTCACCGGTCGTGGCGCAGGCTTCATACTCAGGTACGTTGGTCGGATTCAGTTCCAGTCGCATTTCTTCCACAGTCATTGCGCCGGGGAGATCCCGTTTGTTGTACTGAATCACATAGGGCAGTTTATCAAGATCGTAGCCCTGCTCCTTGAGGTTAAATCTCAGGTTATCCAGCGATTCAATATTTGCGTCTACACGTTCTTCCTGGGAATCGGCCACAAAAACAACCCCATCAACCCCTTTCAGGATCAGCTTGCGGGATGCATCGTAGAAAACCTGCCCAGGAACGGTATAGAGGTGAAAGCGGGTCTTAAAACCCCTGATCTCACCGAGTGCAAGCGGCAGGAAATCAAAGAACAGAGTCCTTTCGGTCTCGGTTGCCAAACTGATCATCTTGCCTTTCGCATCCGGCGCGGTCTTCTGGTAGACGTACTGAAGATTTGTGGTCTTGCCGCGCAGGCCCGGGCCATAGTACACGATCTTGCAATTTATCTCGCGCGAGGCGTAATTGATAAATGACATGTTTTTGGCTTACCCCGTTAATTACTAGCTGAACAGATTGTCAATATCGTCGTCAGTAATCTCTGCGAAGGGGAAATCAGATACGCCCCGTTTTTCCTTGTCCTCGGCCTTTTTCAGCAACTTTTCAAAAATTGCCGAGAGCTCATCCGATGATTTTTTCACCCTCAGACGAACAAGCCCGAGAGAGGAACGGCTATCAAAGAGGACCACCAGAATAACCCTGCCGCCAACTATGGATATGTGGAGATTATCCTTTTCGCCCTCGTGAAAAAGAATAGAAAATTCTTTTTCACCGATGAGCTTGGCAAGTCCTCCGGTAGCGGCAATATTGCCGGCAGTCAGCGATGCAAGCGAGGTTGTATCAAATCGCTCCGTATCGCCAACCCCTGATATGAGTTGTCCGTTCTTGTCAACCAGGAAAATGACCTTGGCATTGGCATCCTGAAGAAGCCTCTCGATCACTACGGTAATTTCCTGGAATTCTTCTTCGTACATGACCATCTGTTGAGTGGACATGCTACTCTCCTCGCCTGAAGGTTTAAAACCGCCGGAAAATTAAGGGGAATTTTTAGATCAAAATTATATACCAGAATTATATTTCAGTTTCAAGCTTATTAAGTGACCGTCTGCGATACTTTTATCATGTTGACCGGCGGAACCGGAAATATTCTTGAGTTTATCTCCCCTTTCGGGTAGGCTTTTGAGAGGGTGAGCCGTAAATATGTCCGCACATTGCAGGATACGGGAGTTTATATGCAAACAGAATTCATACCTAAATGGATCGCTTGGGAAACCACCCAGAAATGTAATCTGCGGTGTGTGCATTGCCGATGTTCGTCAGAAATGACGTCGTCTGAAGGCGATTTCAGTACTGAAGAAGGAAAAAAACTGCTCAAGGAAATCGCCGATTATTCCAAACCGGTTGTTGTCCTTTCCGGCGGTGAGCCGCTTATGAGACAGGATATTTTCGAACTGGCCGGCTACGGCACCTCGCTCGGACTGCGCATGTGCATGGCCACTAACGGAGCCCTGGTTACCGATGAAATCTGCAAAAAGATGAAAGAGGCCGACATCAAGATGGTCTCACTTTCGCTGGACGGTTCTACCGCCGAAGTGCATGACAACTTCCGCCAGTGCCCCGGCTCCTTTGACGGCGTGGTGCGGGCTGCAGAGCTTTTCAGAAATAACGGCCAGAAGTTTCTGGTCAACTCGTCATTTACAAAACGAAACCAGCATGACATCGCCAACACCTTCAAGGTAGCCAAGGGACTGGGTGCAACTGCCTGGTACATGTTCATGATCGTCCCAACCGGACGCGGCGAAGATATCATGAGCGAGCTGATCTCCAAGGAAGACTACGAAGATATTCTGGACTGGCACTACCAGCAGGAGAAACAGGAGGACGACATCCTCATGCGTCCTACTTGCGCACCCCACTATTACCGGATCGTCCCCCAGAAAGCCAAGGCCGAGGGGACTTCATTCGAACGCCGCTCCCTGACCTTCTCCACCGGCGGCGGCAAAGGCTGCATCGCTGCCCAGACCATCTGCCTGATCGACTGTTTCGGCAATGTAAAACCATGCTCATACTTTCACCGCACGGCCGGCAACGTCAAGGAAACCCCCTTCCGTGAAATCTGGGAAAATTCCGAGATATTCCGCAATCTGCGCGACTTCAAATCCTATAAAGGGAAATGCGGCCAATGCGAGTACATCAATGTCTGCGGGGGATGCCGGGCCAGGGCCGATGCGGTACACGGCGACTACATGGAAGAAGAACCATTCTGCAATTATGTTCCAATCCGTATCCAGCGTAGCGAATTGAGCAAAACGGAAAATAAGTAGTTGACAGCGTCTCCCGGTTTGGGATATAAGATCGATTCCTTTTCACGCCCAGGTAGCTCAGTCGGTAGAGCAGAGGATTGAAAATCCTCGTGTCGGCGGTTCGATTCCGTCCCTGGGCACCACTAAAATCAAAAAAGCTAACCATTTAAAGTGGCTAGCTTTTTTTATTTAATAATAATATTTTAATTTTAGTACACCGGTGGTACACCGTCTCTGGGCACCAAATATAGTAAATATTTAAGCCTAACATACTGCTTTTGCTAGATACAGTATGTGTTGTCAGTATTAAACCCTCACCTCACACCATCTTTCCCCGCACTAATCCACCACCGAGTACAAATTATGTAAGAAGATCAACGCGGGGGCGACAGATTCTCTGCCCCATTATGGCTAGTTTAATGCTGTAATTTGCCACATTGCTATTTTTGCCGTTTAATATGATCTAGAAGGCTTCCGATGATTGAGCGGGCATCATCACGCTGCCACGCCGCTGTGAAGCGAATTGTCTCCAATTTCTCCCGGACGGGTATAAACTTGACCTCGGGATGTGGCAGGCTGGCAACATCAGCTGGCATTAGGCATACTCCTGCCCCAGAACCAACTATAGCAAGAACCTCCACCAAACTATCCGCTTGATAACTTAAAACAGGCTTAAAGCCGGCGACTAAACAGGCGTTAATGATGGTCTGATTTCTGCCGGGAAAACTCTCTTCGTTGTAACCGATGAATTCATCTTCAACCAACTCTTTCAAGTTAATCAGTTTCCTCTGGGCAAGTCGATGCGACTCGGGAATTACTGCCTCTAACTGCAATTCGAATAATACTTCTGTTTCAAATTCATCACGTACTGAACCACTGGGATTGCCAATAAGTGCAATATCAATCTGATGCTTGCGTAGTGCCTTGATCTGGCTGGCGGGGGAAAGCTCATGGATTTTGATTACTACATTAGGATTTGCTGAACGAAAAGATCTTAGTGCTGCTCCGAGGAATGTATTGATTGATGAAGCGATGAAACCAATGTTAATGACACAGTTAGCATCTGGAATGTTTCCGATAACTCTGACTGCTTCATTGATAATGTCGAGAATCTGGCGTGTATATATAAGTAGTTTTTCGCCTGAAGTAGTCAATCTTAGACCAAACCGCTCTTGAACAAACAAAGGAACCCCGAGTTCACTTTCGAGATCATGTATTGTTCGGCTCATAGCTGGCTGGGAGACATTGAGGCGTCGTGCAGCATGACTTATGTTGAGTTCCTCGGCTGCAGCTGTAAAGTATTTAAGATGCCGTATTTCCATACGCTACACGGTATAACCAAAAAACATACCTGGCAACAGAAAAGAGTATGGGGTGTTTTTTGTAAAAGTAATTTATGCTTGGGACATAGAAGATCAAATTAATCTTTTTAACAGGAGAAACACGATGAAAACCGAACTTTTGAACCCGGAAAACAGTGCTCTCATCCTCATCGACTTTCAGCCGCAAATGACATTCGGTGTCGCAAATATTGATCGCCAGACACTGTTCAACAACGTTATGCTTCTCGCCAAATCTGCAAAGATTTTCAATGTACCAACCATCCTCACTACGGTTGAAACTAAGAGTTTCTCCGGCAACATGTGGCCGCAAATACTAGACATCTTTCCTAACCAGGAACCAATCGAGCGCAGCAGCATGAACTCTTGGGAAGACACCAAATTTGTTGAAGCCGTTGCCGCAACCGGACGCAAGAAACTGATCATGGCAGCCCTCTGGACTGAAGTCTGCCTGGCATTCCCGGCTTTGGAAGCAATTAAAGCCGGCTATGAAGTGTATGCCGTTGAAGATGCTTCCGGCGGTACGAGCCTTACAGCCCATAACGCCGCCTTGCGTCGTATTGAACAGGCCGGTGCAGTACCGGTCACTTCTCTGCAGGTTCTGCTTGAGTACCAACGCGACTGGGCACACAAGGACACCTACAATGATGTCATTGAAACCGTTAAGGAGCATTGCGGTGCGTACGGTCAGGGAGTTGAGTACGCTTACACCATGGTACACGGTGCACCAGCAAGCCGCGCGGGTGCGGCAGGTCATTAGGCCATGTCAGCCAACGCATTGCATAATGAGGTGAGCGGTTCCGAACCGCTCACCGTAGTTGCAACATGGAAGGTGAAGCCGGGGAAGGAAGCTGCATTTGAAGAGTTGCAACGGGCTTTCACCAGGGAGTCTGCTAAATTCCCAGGTTATATGGGCGTCAGCGTTATGCGTAACCCTGATCCGTCAGGTGAATACGTGGTAATTTACAAGTTTGATTCCAAAGAACACCTTGATGCCTGGCAGGAATCTGCTGTACGCCAGGAGTTACTTAAAAAGGCTGAATCACTACGTGCGGATAACGTACGGTACCAAACAGGTTACGGCCTGGAGTTCTGGTTTACATCACCGACATCTTCGGCCCACCCACCTCGCTGGAAAATGGCCATAATCACAGTGCTTGGGGTCTGGCCCGTCAGCTTACTTGTCCCGAGTGTACTTAACCCTTTTTTAGCCAGCATACCTCAGCTTCTGCAAGCTCTCTTAATTGCTGTGGGAATTGTAATTCTTCTTACCTGGGTAGTAATGCCCGTTCTAGTAAAAATTTTCAGGGCCTGGCTAGAGAATCATTCGTAAGGGGATTAATCATGAAAACATCATACGCCGATTCAATTCTTTTTAACGGTCGCATCACCACTCTTGATCCACTTGCACCGGAAGTCAGCGCCGTTGCAATCAAGGATGGGCAATTTCTTGCGGTTGGTGATGATCGAACTATTCATACTCATGCCGGTCCCAACACTAATAAAATTGACCTCAAGGGACGCACTGTCATCCCTGGCTTGAACGACTCTCATATCCATGTCATCCGAGGTGGACTCAACTACAACATGGAACTGCGCTGGGATGGTGTGCCGTCACTGGCTATAGCTCTCCGAATGTTGAAGGAGCAGGCAATACGTACGCCTGCCCCACAATGGGTGCGTGTAGTGGGTGGGTGGTCCGAATTCCAGTTTATCGAGAGGCGTATGCCAACACTCGATGAGATCAACGCCGCTTCCGTTGACATACCCGTGTTCGTACTTCATCTCTATGACAGAGCATTGGTAAACCGCGCAGGTCTGCGAGCCATGGGTTACACTAAAGACACCCCAAATCCACCGGGTGCGGAAATACAACGGGACAAAGCCGGGAATCCAACCGGGCTTCTTATTGCCAGACCAAACGCTCTGCTTCTTTATTCAAGTCTTGCCAAAGGACCAAATCTCGGTTTCGACGACCAGGTCAACTCGACCCGTCACTTCATGCGTGAACTAAATCGTCTGGGGATCACCAGCTGCATCGATGCTGGCGGCGGTTTCCAGAACTACCCGGAAGATTATCAGGTTATTGACCACTTGGTGGAACGAGACCAACTGACGATGCGAATAGCCTACAATCTCTTTACCCAAAGGCCGAAGGCTGAGTATGACGACTTTGCCGGTTGGGCAAATATTGTCTCGCCTGGACAAGGCAATGACCTCTACAAGTTTAACGGCGCTGGTGAGATGCTGGTATTTTCTGCTGCTGATTTCGAAGATTTCCTTGAACCGCGACCTGATCTTCAGCCAATCATGGAATCCGAACTGAGGAAAGTAATCGCTCTGTTGGTAGAGAAGCGCTGGCCGTTCAGGTTACATGCCACCTACGACGAGTCGATCACCCGTTTCCTTAATATCTTTGAGGAGATCAACCGGGATATTCCTTTCAACGGCCTGCGTTGGTTCTTCGACCACGCTGAGACTATCTCTGAGCGGAGTATGGAGCGGGTACGTAATTTGGGAGGTGGCATCGCTATCCAGGACAGAATGGCGTTCCAGGGAGAGTATTTCGTGGACCGTTACGGTGCTGAGGCAGCTCAAATGGCACCACCGATAAGCAAGATGCTGAACCTTGGTATACCTGTGGGTGCCGGTACAGACGCCACCAGGGTGTCCAGTTTTAATCCCTGGGTTTCACTCTACTGGCTTATAAGCGGCAAAACTGTCGGCGGCTTGTCATTGTATGATAAAAAAAACCGACTCAGTAGAACAACGGCACTACGCCTGTACACCGAAGGGAGTTCATGGTTCTCGGGCGACGACGGCAAAAAAGGTAGGATTGCTGCAGGACAGCTTGCTGACTTGGCAGTGCTATCTGCCGATTATTTCACTGTTTCTGAAGAGGAAATCAAAGGGATCGAGGCGGTCTTGACAATCATGGGGGGCAAAGTAGTCCACGGTACTGAAGAGTATGGCAATCTGGCACCACCACTGCCCCCCGTCAGCCCTGATTGGGCGCCAACTGGAGTTTATGGTGGGGCATATCGTCATGAGCATCGTGAACACTTAATCAGTGCGAATTCGTCGCCTTGCGCCTGCAGTATCCCGCTTCACCAGCATACCCATACGGTGTCTAGTGAAAATGGGAATTGGGGTATTGGCTGCACATGCTTTGCTTTTTAATATTTTCAGCTGTACACACCCTCAACTTGGCACTTACTGGAGCCCTTTTTTTGTGGGAGAGGTGGGGAGTGAGTGGTAGGGTTTCTGTGAAAACTGATCAGGTAGAGACAGGTAGGGCTTTTTGATGGTTGCTTACGGAAGATTCGTCAGGGATTTTCATCTTTCTCGATTGTAGTTATCATACCTTTTTCTGACAGGAGGTTTAGCAACCGATCGAATAAATATTCAGTAATTTTTATTGTTTTTGTAGGCTTGTTCAGAAAATTCAGAAAATTACGTATTCCTCGAATAGGTAGAGACCGGTTACTCATAACATGAATCCACTGTAATTTGAAGTGCATTAATGTTGGTCGAGACAGACGGAGTGGTCACTGAATTGGTTGAATATGGAGACTTGTCTGATTAATCTGAATTATGTTCAAAACATTGCGATCAAAGACAGTTACAACTGCTTGGAACATGTAGAAAGCCCACCAATTTAATCGGTGGGCTTCATTGTTTTTTACGTATATGATTTACCTTTAGGTTTTTAGCCGATCAATTGTATCAATCGGAAAATTTTTGATTCCTATGTCTGGTTCCACTCGGGTGGAGTCTCTTCCATATTAATCTCAAAGCCTCCTTTTGATGATTTCTGCTTCTTCCTTGCTGAGTCAAATATATCATCCCAAAATCGAAAAAACAGGCTTTTTAAATAAATATCTTGCGAGTATACTGATTCATTGCAGAAGTTCCAGGCTTCCATTTACCCGGATCAGGCCGCTGCGGCTCCTCCGCTCAGGGCCTTCAGGTTGACATCAATCCCTTTATCCCTGGAGAGCGACTTGACGACACCTTCGACAACCAGCGGGTCAATAGGGAGGTTCTTCATCACGGAGCCGACCATGACCATGTTGACCGCCTTGGCATTGCCGGCCTTCTTGGCGATGGAGAGCGCTTCGATGCCTCGGGCATTGCCGCAGGCCTTGGTGATCTGCTGCTCCACATCGCCGGGGTAGGTGGCCAGACCGGAGGCCACGGTGCTGGGGTTGATGGCGACCTTGTTGTAGACCAGCATGCCGCCGGGCTTGAGATAGTGAATATACCTGAGCGCCTCCAGCGGTTCGAAGGAGATTAGGATGTCAGCGGTCCCGGGCATGACCACCGGCGAAAAGACCTGCTCACCGATCCGTACGAAAGATATGACGCTTCCTCCCCGCTGGGCCATCCCGTGCACCTCATTCTGTTTGACATCCATGCCGCAGGCCAGGGCACTCTCCGCAAGCACCTTGGAGGCCATCAGAACCCCCTGTCCGCCGACTCCAGCTATAACTATGTTGAATATATTCATTATATCCTCCTGTCCTTAGGCCGCGGACATTGCGTCGAATTTACAGAGCTGTGCGCAAACACCGCATCCGTTGCAGATATTGGGGTCGATGGCAACCTTCGGCTTGTCGCCGGTGGATGTCAGACCAAGGGCCACGCAGGCGGCCTTGAGGCAGGCGCTGCACCCGCTACACTTGTCCGGGTTTACCGAGAGGACAGGCTTTTTGACCCGGTAGCGCAGGATGCAGGGGTTCTTGTCCACCAGGACGTACGGTCCGGGGGTTTCAAGGCCCTTCCGGATGGCGGCCTCGGTTTCCGCCAGGTTATAGGAGTTGATCTCGACCACGTTGTCGATGCCCAGGACCTTGACGAGGGCCACCATGTCCACCTGCCGGGCCGATTCACCCTGCAGGATGCTGCCGCTGCCGGGGTTCTCCTGCCCGCCGGTCATGCCGGTAGTGCGATTGTCCATGATGATGACCAGGGCGCTGCCGTTGTTATAGGACATGCTCAGCAGTCCCGTGATTCCGGAATGGAAGAAGGTGGAGTCGCCGATGACCGCCACCGGTTTTTCCGTCCGCCCGGAGATCTCGTTGACCTTGGCCATGCCGTGGGCGGCGCTGATGCTGGCCCCCATGCAGATGGTCGTGTGCATGGCGTTCATGGGGGGCAGGGCGCCCAGTGTATAACAGCCGATGTCGCCCGAGACAAATACCTTGAGCTTGCTCAGAATGGAGAAAACCCCGCGATGGGCGCAGCCGGGGCAGAAGGTGGGCGGCCGCTGGGGCAGGTTTTCAACGGGAGCCTTGCTGACCACCGCTGCCGCATCTCCCGCGGCGATCCGGATAATATCCGCGTTGACCTCTCCGCAGTAGGAAATCCTGTCCTTGCCGATATCGACCCGGATCCCCATGGCCCGGACCTGCTCTTCGAAGATGGCGTCCATCTCCTCGACGATCATGAAGCGTTTGACCCTGCCGGCAAATTCACGGATCATTTTTTCCGGCAGCGGGTGGGCCAGGCCGAGCTTGAGGATGGAGGCATCGGGATAGGCCTCCTTGACATGCTGATAGGAGATGCCGGAAGTGAGGATGCCAAGGTCGGTATCCCCCATTTCCACCCGGTTAAGGGGGGTCGTCTCCGCAAACTCCTGCAGCTTCAGCAGTCGCGCTTCAACCGCGACATGCTGGATCTTGCCGAAGTTGGGGAGCATGACGTATTTGGGAACGTTCTTGACCCATTCGCCGATCTGCGGCGCGATCTTTTCCTGCGGCTCGACGCACCCCTTGGCATGTGAGATGCGCGTGGTGGTGCGGAGCATCACCGGTGTATCGAACTGCTCGGAAAGCTCGAATCCGGCCCGCACAAAGTCATAGGCCTCCTGGGAGTCGGACGGGTCGAGCATGGGGACCTTGGCGAACTTCGCATAATTGCGGCTGTCCTGTTCGTTCTGGGAGGAATGCATGCCCGGATCGTCGGCTACCATCAGGATCAGGCCGGCATTGACGCCGGTGTAGGTCAGGGTCATCAGTGCATCGGCGGCCACATTGACACCCACGTGCTTCATGGTGGCCATGGTTCTGCCGCCTGCTATTGAGGCGCCGATGGCCGATTCCAGGGCGACCTTTTCGTTGGGTGCCCATTCACAGTACACCTCCCCGAGACGGGCCACCTCCTCGAGGGTTTCAGTGCTGGGCGTTCCGGGATAGCCGGAGGCGAACACTCCGCCGGAATCCCCAAAACTCAGCGCAATTGCTTCATTGCCGGAAATAATTTTCTTCATTGATGATATCCCTTCCTGTTTTGCTTTCCATTTCATGGTGTTGACCGGGAAATGGAAGGAATGTGGTTATTAGGTGTTGCGTACATGCAGTCCGACAGATCAACTTCGGCAGAATACATCCTCGGGCCAAAGCTGTCAGCAGAAATCTGCCGGGTGAAATCATCTAGGTTTTCAAGCGGGTGGATACACGCTGGAAGATGCCAAACTGAGTGTTGTCCAAAAAAACAACGCTTATTCCGACACTGGAAAAGATGCGGGACATGATCTACCAGAAGGTAAAGTGGCTAAAAGCGCATGCGGTGGATGAATAACCCTGTCAGTCTGGCTGCATAAAAAATTGGCATTTTTGATGTGAATTATTATAAAACAGCTAGTTGCAAAATTCAGGCCGGCCGGAATTTTGGGATTTATGGAATATCGACGAGGTGGAAAAATGTATCAAAACCACTCCGCCGCCATTGGAGTTGGAAGGGAAGGATGCGAAGGGTGGGGGCGGGGTGGGAAGTGGAAGATACTGCAGCATGCAGAAACCACCAATATAACAAGCTAATAAATCAATATTTTTTTAACGAAGATTGTGTTATTACCGTTCAGGAAGCTGCAGCTGGAAACCGGAGGCGCAGCACTGGTTTGTGAAGTACAGCCCTATCGCCGAAACTCTAACTCCAGAGGTTTTCCGACCTTACAAATTGTTTGTGACCTTAGCTGAAAGACCATTATGAATAAGGAGGGTTACATGACTTCACCGACAGACTTTCGGTTGACCTGGCTTTGGCGCCATGCCTTTGTTAATCCTCATGTTGATATCGCACCTCAGGAACAAGAGTATTTTCGCGATAGGTATCTTTCAATGCGAGATAAAGTTGTGATACTCGCATCTCGCATAGTTACTGATTTGCCAGATTTTACTGTGCATGATGTCAATCATATTGATGCACTTTGGGAAACTGCCTCAATCGTAGCCGAAGGTGCAATTGCGATGTCCCCTGCTGAGGCATTTGTCTTCGGAGCAGCAGTTTTGCTTCATGACGCAGCCTTGAGTGTCGCGGCCTTCCCGAACGGTTTAGCAGATATAAAGAAAACAGTGGCATGGAAGGACACAATAGCCCGTTTTTCTTCCGAGGTACCTACTGATTGGGTCGATGAGCCAGCGCCTGAGGTTCTAAAACGTGCAATACCAGAGGTTCTTCGACGCTTACATGCAGAACATTCCGCCGAATTAGTTGAGCAGTCCTGGAGCTTGTCAAACGGAGAACCTATTTTTCTGATCGAAGATTCGGAGCTTAGATATTTTTATGGCCGCACCATAGGATTGATTGCCCATAGCCACTGGTGGCCTGTTTCTCGTATAGAAGTCGAGCTCAGCGAGGACCTAGGGGCATTTTCAACACGAACAAGATCAAAGATCGACGTCGTAAAGCTGGCTTGTCTGTTAAGAGTTGCAGATGCTGTACATCTAGACCAGCGGAGAGCTCCGCGTTATCTCCGATCATTAGTTAGACCGAGCGGAGTCGCAGCGCTACATTGGAATTTTCAGGAAAAACTAGCAACCCCACATGTTGAACTCGATTCAGTTGTTTTTACAGCAGGTGCGCCTTTTACGTTAAAAGAGGCTGATTCTTGGTGGCTCGCTTACGATACAATAGCTGCTGTTGACCGAGAACTTCGAGAGGTAGATCTTCTGTTACAAAGCAGATCAAGAGAGCTCCTAAAAGCACGAAGGGTGAAAGGAGTGGGTGCACCGGAACAACTTGCGCGGACTATCCCCACGCGTGGTTGGCGTCCTGTAGATACCCAACTGCGTGTTACAGATATTCCAAAAATTATTGAAAGTCTTGGTGGGGCTAAATTATATGGAGAAGATCCTACAGTTCCGTTGCGTGAATTAATACAGAATAGCGCTGATGCAATTCAAGCCAGACGCCGCCTACAAAATCGACCCGGTTCCTGGGGAACAATAACCATATCTTTGACGGAATTGGACAACGAGGATTGGCTTGTCATCGAAGACAATGGTGTGGGTATGTCTGAGCAGGTTCTAACGGGACCACTTATTGACTTTGGCACATCTTTTTGGCAATCCAGTCTCGCTATTGAGGAGTTCCCAGGCCTTTTGGCAAACGGAATGAAGTCAATTGGGCATTTTGGAATAGGGTTCTTCTCAATTTTCATGCTTGGTTCTAGGGTTCGAGTCACGTCAAGACGTTACGATCGTGGAGAAGATACTGCGAGGGTGCTTGAATTTCGTGGTGGTACCGCAACTCGGCCTATTCTTTATCCTGCATGCCTAGGTTCCTCGCCATTGGACGGAGGAACTCGGGTAGAAATTTTATTAAAGGCTAAGCCGTCATCAAAAGAGGGTCTGCTGGGGCCGAAGTTGAGTCTATCTGAAATAGTCGGATCTGTTGCCCCAAATGTAGAAACAACTATCATGGTTGAGGAAGCAGGTGAAACTAAAATCGTAGTTAGCGCAGGAGATTGGTTGAAAGTAGAAGAATCAGTTCTAATCAGTCGCCTTTACCCTTTTAGAAAGGATTCTCTTTCTGAAAGTAATCAGGGATTGATGCGTTGCTTAAAGGATACATCAGGGCGAATTTATGGACGTGCCTCTATCTGGCCAAGTCAATTTCACTTCGAGGCTCGAGGATACCTCACTGTTGGTGGTTTAAGAGCTACAAGGATTTCTAACATTGAAGGGGTGTTTTTAGGGACTTGCTTAACGGCAGCTCGGGATTCTGCCTTGCCTCTGGTGACAGCTGAGGTACTTTCAACTTGGGCTTCAGAACAGGCAGAGCTTATTTCAGCTTCGCGACGCTTTTCCGATGAGGATAAGGCTGCTTGTGCAGAGGTAATATTGGAATGTGGTGGCGCCATCTCTAAACTGCCTGTCGCATTATGGGGAGAGGAGTGGCTTGATGAAGATTCCCTTAGGGCCCTCCTGGCCGGTTTAGATGAAATTACTGTCAAATATGGTTCAGAGATTTCCTATGATGAAAATTGCGATACAGTCCACCCTCGCGAATTCAAGGATCTATTCGAGCGTCATGACGAAGTGTTATTTGTACCAAACAGGTCAGGTTCAATGCTAAATATTAATAGGGAGAAGTGGCCACAAATAATTACCAGTGTTGACACTTCGCACTGTTCAAATTTGGCAATGTTTGTGTGGAAAATAATTGTTGAAAGTTTTAAACCGTGCTCAGAGATGTCAATAGATGGTGAGGTTGGCACTGTCAATAACGTTACCATCAACCGTGACGTCAATATATATACTAGAAGCGATGACGACGAATTTCTTGAGCCATTACGTCCACCGAAAGTAAATGCCAATCAGTTTTATGACTTTTTTTAAGCCAGAGAGATCCTTGCAGGACAAAGATCGCCGAGGACGTTGTGAATGAATCTGCAACGCCGAGAGTAGAGATCCGTAAACGTAACGAAACAATTGACGGGAAGGATATGTTCGCCGAGCGAGCCAAGCAGTGCTACTATGTCTCAGGAATGGGTGAAAAAGTTGTAAAAACCGGTGCCTGGATTGCAGCTATTGATTGGGAAAAATGGCTTGATAAGTTATGTTAATGGTTCACTCTGATGTCTTTACGATTATTTAGTTGCAAAAATAGTGAAAGTTTGAAAAAAGTTATACTGATATAATTATAAACTTTTTGTTGAGGGAAGCGATTGAAGTAACTTCACTATAATGTAACAAGGAGTGAACATGGACAGCATCTCAGAACTACCTGTTTCAATTAAAATTGCAGACAAACCTCTCTTAGAAGACCTCGAAATGGAATCAGAAGAAATAGAAGAATTAGATACAGGGAATGTAGATGAAAAACTTCTTCTAGAAGTCTCACGTTGGAAGCGAGAGGCTAAAGCTGAGGACAATGACAGGTATTTCTGGCATGTCCATGAGGTCGATAAAATTGCACGCGGGGAGAAGTACTTTGTAATAGGTAGGAAAGGTTCGGGAAAAACAGCTATTAGTGAATATTTCAATAAACAAAAGAGGCATGACGTCTTTGCTGAAAAACTTAGTTTTAAAAATTTTCCATTCAATGAATTGTACTCACATAATAATCAAAAATATACTGCACCTAATCAGTTTATAACAATATGGAAATATCTAATATATAGTACTATTTGCCGTTTGATGCTTAATAATGAGGCCGTAGATTTGGATGTCCGCAATAAACTATCAAAGATATATGATTCTAACAGTCCTTTGAGTAGACGCGTTGGAGAATGGGTTGGAAAAGATTTTGGGATATCTCTTTTTGGATTGTCCATAAAAGTCTCAAATCATACACCCACCACCATTCCAGTTAATTGGGTTGAATACGTAGACTATCTTGAAGATATAATTGTTAAACATGCTGGTGATGCGACATATTTTATCCTCTTTGATGAATTAGATGAAGATTATCGTGACATTGTCAAGGCAGAACAATATGAACAGTATACATCGTTAATTACCAGTTTATTTAAAGCTGTACAGGACGTTCGTACGACATTTTCACAATATGGTGGTATGAAAATTTATCCAGTTATTTTTCTCAGGGATGACATTTATGAGGTTGTTCAAGACTCTGATAAAAATAAATGGGGTGACTTTAGGGTTGACTTAAATTGGGAATCAGAAAAAATTAAGAAAGTTATCGCGTTTAGAATTTCTCGAGCATTAAACCCATTTTGTTCATCCACCCTTTCGTTTGAAGAATCATGGAATAAATTATTTGGTAGTAGACTGATTGGAGCTGGTACTGGAAAAAAGAAAAAGCTAAACACATTTGATTATATTGCTCGAAGCACCCTTCTTCGACCAAGAGATTTTGTTACTTACCTACAGAACTGTGCTCAGCAGGCGATAGATGATGGAACTATGATAACACCTGGCGTGGTGAGGAAAGTTGATAAGGCATTTTCTAATTATCTTCGTGAGGAACTATCAGATGAGTTGTTTGCCGTAGTTCCAGAAATATCTAATATTTTTGACGCGATTTCGCAGGTTAGAAAATGGAACTTTTCTATCAAAGAGTTTGAAAACATTTATAATGATCAGATTTCTAGAGGTTCAATTAAAAAACGCAATATTAGCTTTGTACTCCAGCTTCTTTATCTTTTTAGCGTCATAGGGAATACCCCGCGCAGTGGAAGATATATTTTCCGATATCAAAACAGAGAGGCGAGATTCAATTTCAATGAACGTATTGTTGTTCATCGCGGATTATTTAAAGCATTGCAGATTCTCTAAGTAGAATCAATAAATGTTATGATGCTCTTTCTAAAAGGATTTGATCCATGTTCATTGAAGAACAAATGCGAAAGGGGCGACCGACGTAGTTGATTAGTTGACTAACTCGCTCGACACGAGACATTGAACCAAAAACCAAAACGCCGTGAAGCCCTATACTACTGGGTTACACGGCGTTTTTAATGCTCTATTGGATTGACCCAGGTAAACTGGTGCAGCTTACAGTGTGGTGGCGTGTTTTTCTTGTTGATATAGGGAAATTATTTCTCTATATTGTCCTGAATGGAAAAATTTTTACAGGAAACGGCTGGATAATCAAAGTGCAAGGCGCGGAACATCCGCCGCTTCATGTCCATCTGCTCCATCCAAATGGTAAAGCGGTGCTGTTTCTTGACGGTACCACCATTAATTCAGGTGTTCCGGCCAAGATTGTTGCTGAGGCGCAGTTATGGATTGCTGAAAATATGCCTTTAGAGGTGCTGGAATGGTCAACAATGGGTAATCCTGAGAAGAGGTAGATTATGAAAAAACAGGCTGCACGGATAGCTACTGTTAAAGTAGTTGATGGTACGGTTTTACACGTTACCTATAGTGACGGGCGTTTGGTGTGCCTTGACATGAATGCTGTTATAAGTACGTATGCTGCGTTTGCTCCGCTGGCTGATCAGGCCGAGTTTGCCACGGTTGCGGTTGCAGACTGGGGCTGGTCTCTCGAATGGCAGTGCGGCGCGACTCTTGATGCTGATCGGGTGTTTGAATTGTCGCTGGAGCAGGCGGGGATGACTGAAAACGTGGCATTCCGGTACTGGCAGGACAGCAACGGTCTGTCGCTGGCAGCTGCGGCGGAGGCAATTGGCCTTACCCGCCGTACTGTCAGTCAGTATCGAACCGGAGCGCGTCCGGTATCCCGCACTGTGTTGTTGGCATGCAAGGGGTGGGAATTGGAAAGAAAAGCGGCATAGATGGAGTCGACCGGGGTAATTATCTGTTGAGCAAAATGGTTGTCAGTTGATCAAATTTCAAAATCAAGTCGTGACAACCCCGATTGTCTGACTATTGAAAGAAATGTTCCGATAGGTATTTCACGCTTTCCCGCCGGAACAATAGCAGTGGATATGCCGTTGTAAAACTTCTTGTGGCTGCCGGTTTGTGAAACCTCATAAAACCCGTGTTTCATCAAGACGCTTATTATGTGCCGTGAAGAGTATAGTTTAGGCATTGACGGCAAGTTCTCCGATCAATGCATTTCCTACCTCATGAAACATAGAGTGTGTGCCTGGCAGGTCATCCCTCAGATACAGTTCGACAGCATCCGCAAGATTCTTTACAGCCTCGTCAATCGTTTTCCCAAAACTGGAAACATCAACATTCAGGCATTGCGAAACATAATACTTTCCTTCCTGGTATATGACATATTTTAACGCGGTCATCTTGGCCCCCTGCCGGACTTTTCATTTACTTTATATTGTGGTGCATTGTAATTCAGATTCAACAGTAATTCAACTACAGCGGCGCTGACATCCCACGGCACCGGCAACACCTTGAATAAAATGGGACATCCCTACTCAACTCCTTATTGTATTATTTTATCACACGATAGATACTGACGCCAATCGTCGAGATCCTGACAAAAGAGAGCACACTATGAACATCTTAGCCATTGACACATCCACCTCACTGGCCAGCATTGCAATCGTTGTTGACGGCCGGACCGCCGCCGAAGCGACCTTCAGCACCGACCGCACGCTTTCGGCCCGCCTGATCCCCGAGATCGAGCACCTGCTGGCCTTCGCCGGGGTCACGATTGCCGATATGGATCTGTTTGCCGCCTCCATCGGACCGGGCTCTTTCACCGGTGTACGCGGCGGTGTTGCCACGGTTCAGGGACTGGCCCTGGCCGGCGGCAAAGCATGTGTCGGTTTTTCTTCCCTGACCCTGCTGGCCATGAATTTCCCGCTGGCCGCGCACCCGGTCTGCGCCCTGCTGGATGCCCGCAAAAGCGAGGTCTATGCAGCTTTGTTCGACTGTTCCACAGCCGTCCCCACACCCGTAATGGCCGATTGTGTCCTGCCGCCCGAAAACCTTCTCGACCGGCTTCGAGAAACGACCGTCAATCCGGTGGTCTTCTGCGGCGACGGGGCCGTGCGCTATCACGACCTGATCGCGGAACGCCTGGGCGCACAGGCCGTCTTTGCCCCTTTCCCGCACAACATAGCCCGCGCCACCAACGGCGCCCTTTTGGCGTTGCATACATTCCGCAACGGAGAGGAACTGACACCGGCACAACTGCTGCCGGTCTACCTGAGAGCCTCCGAAGCCGAGATCAATCGCATCGCTTCCATGTAACAATCCCGCCTGTTGTGATTATTTTCCCGAACCCTGCTTGTTTACAGGATATTTACTGTTATAATTTTTCCGGAGCAGTTCTAATACGTTGCTAAAATGATTGTCATCCCCGAATGCCTTTATCGGGGAACCAGAGTTTAACCTATAAACGGCAGTTGCACCGCAGAGGACGCAGCCAGAAGTAGGCGCTTCTAAGCGAGGTTCGCAGAGAAATCAAATAGTTATTGAAGAACCACTCTTCTCCAAAATGGTGAAATGCTCTGTAACCATAACCGGTTGATTTTCCTCCGCGTTCCTCTGCGTACTCTGCGGTAAATGCTTTTTTAAGGTTTAAGGCTTTTAAAAACTGGATTCCCGATTACTACCTCGGGAATGACAGATGTTACGGATTTGGTGGCAGTTTCGAACGTTTTTCGTAATGTATAAATCCCATCCGATGGAGCGTACACCATGAATATTCATGAGTATCAGGCCAAGGAGATTCTTAACAGCTACGGGATTCCGATCCCCCGTGGACGGGTGGCGCTGACCTCCGACCAGGTCGAGCGGGCCGCCAAGATGATGGGTGGCCGCTGTGTGGTCAAGGCCCAGATCTATGCCGGCGGGCGCGGCAAGGCGGGCGGCGTCAAGCTGGTGCACTACCCGGAACAGGCCCAGGAGTACGGCAAGGAGCTGTTCGGGCGCACCCTGGTTACCAACCAGACCGGCCCGGAGGGGCTCAAGGTCCGCCGGATCCTGGTGGAGGAGGCGGTCGAGATCGCCCGTGAATTCTACCTGTCCATCACCCTGGACCGTGAGAGTTCGCGCTACATCCTGATCGCATCGGCCGAAGGGGGCATGGATATCGAAGAGGTGGCCAACAAGAGTCCCGAGAAGATCCACACCCTGCAGATCGACCCATTCACCGGCCTGCGTCCCTACCAGGCCCGTAAGGTTGCCCTGTCGCTGGGGCTGACCGGTTCGATCTGCGAGGACTGTGTCGAACTGCTGATGAACCTGTACCGCGCCAGCCAGGAAAAGGACTGCGCCCTGATTGAGATCAACCCGCTGGTGGTCACCAAGGCCGGCTGGCTGATGGCCATGGATGCCAAGATCACCTTTGACGACAACGCCGTCTATCGCCATCGTGAATACCCGGATATGATGGACTACTCGCAGCTTGATCCGCTGGAGATCACGGCCGGCAAATACGACCTGGCCTACATCAAACTTCACGGCTCCATCGGCTGTCTGGTCAACGGAGCCGGTCTGGCCATGGCCACGCTGGACGTACTCAAGGAGTGCGGCGGCGAGCCGGCCAATTTCCTGGACGTGGGGGGCGGAGCTACCCGCGAGAAGGTGGCCGAGGCCTTCAGGATCATCCTTCAGGATCACGACGTCAAAGGCATCTTCGTCAATATCTTCGGCGGCATCATGCGCTGTGACGTGATTGCACACGGCATCATTGAGGCGGCCAGCGAGGTCAACTGCACCCTGCCGATCGTTGTCCGGATGGACGGCAGTGAGGTTGAGGTCGGGAAAAAACTTCTGCAGGAATCAGGACTGAATGTCCAGGTCGGCGAAAACCTGGGTGATGCAGCGGCACGGATTGTGAAAATGCTGGGATAATCCCTTCATACCATTTCGGAGAGAACTCATGTCAATTCTACTCAATAAGCATTCCCGCATACTTGTCCAGGGCATCACCGGGCGCAGCGGCCTGTTTCATACCCAGCAGTGCCGCGAGTATGGCGCCAACATCGTGGCCGGCGTGACCCCCGGCAAAGGCGGCATCCACATTGAAGGTATCCCGGTCTTCAATACCGTGGCCGAGGCGATCAGATACACCGATGCAAATGTCTCGATGATCTTTGTGCCGCCTCCCGGCGCAGCCGATGCCATCCTGGAGGCCGCCGACGCCGACATGGATCTGGCGGTCTGCATCACCGAAGGCATCCCGATGCGCGACATGGTGCCGGTCAAGGCCCTGCTGCAGGGGAGCAAGACCCGCCTGGTCGGCCCCAACTGTCCGGGCGTGATTACCCCCGGTGAGTGCAAGGTCGGCATCATGCCCGGTCATATCCATAAAAAGGGGCGGATCGGCGTAGTCTCACGCTCGGGCACTCTGACCTATGAAGCGGTCAAGCAACTGACCGACATGGGACTGGGGCAGTCCACCTGCGTCGGCATCGGCGGCGACCCGATCATCGGCATGAACTTCATCGATGTGCTGACCCTCTTCAACCAGGACCCGGACACCGAAGGGGTCTTCATGATCGGCGAGATCGGCGGCGGCGCCGAGGAAGCCGCAGCCGCCTGGATCAGTGACAACATGAAGAAGCCGGTAGCAGCCTTCATCGCCGGGGTCACGGCCCCCCCCGGCAAACGCATGGGGCATGCCGGCGCCATCATCACCGGCGGCAAGGGCAAGGCCGAGGACAAGATCCGCACTTTGCAGGAGTGCGGAGTAGTCGTATCCACCAGCCCGACCAGGATGGGTGAAGCCATGCTGGAGGCGCTGGCCGCGGTCGGCAGACCGGCAGCCAAAAGTGCAGCCAGGGCGAGCGCCAAAAGAACAAAAAAGTAGCGTAACTACTCGTTGATGCAGACATAGCCCCGTTTCCGGTAATGGAGAAGGGGCTTTTTTCCTTCTCGTTACGTAGCTGGAGCTTGGTAACGAGGGACAATGCCTTCATTATTTAGTTCGATTTTCCACATCCCTCCTCATAATTTAGGTGTAAAATAATCTCACAGAAGAACACCACTTATTGAACGAGGTGATCCGGATGAAAGCCATACAAGTCAAGAGCTTCGGTTCCCCCGAGGTCATGGTGCTGCAGGAAGTTCCCGACCTTGCGCCTGGACCGAATCAGGTCGTTGTGACGGTCAAGGCGGCCGGCGTCAACCCGGTCGATACCTATATCCGATCCGGCCTCTACCGGCCGGACCTGAAGCTGCCCTATACACCCGGTATTGACGCCGCCGGTGTGGTCAGCGCCATTGGCAACGATGTCCGCCACAGAACAGTGGGCCAGCGTGTCTACGTGGCCTGGTCGCTCTCCGGGACATATGCCGAACAGGTGCTCTGCGATGAATTCCAGACCCATCCCCTGCCCGATGACATCAGTTTCGGCCAGGGTGCCGCTATCGGAGTGCCCTACGGCGCCGCCTACCGGGCGCTGTTTCAGCGGGCCCGCGCCCTGCCGGGTGAATCCGTCCTGGTGCATGGCGCCAGCGGCGGGGTAGGGATCGCGGCGGTCCAGCTTGCCCGGCAGTCTGGAATGCGGGTCATCGGCACAGCCGGAAGCGAAGAGGGGCGGCAGCTCGTCCTGGCCCAGGGGGCGCATCACGTGCTGAACCACCGTGCGGAAGGCTACCTGGACAGGCTCCGGGAACTGACCTGCGGCCAGGGTGTTGATGTGATTCTGGAGATGCTGGCCAACCTGAACCTCGACCGGGATCTGCTGGCCCTGACTACGGGCGGCAGGGTAGTGATCATCGGCAGCCGGGGCAGGGTGGAGATTGATCCGCGCAACGCCATGAGTCGTGAAGCCACCATTATGGGAATGACACTCTACAACGCCAACGCCAGGGATCTGGCAGGCATGCATGCGGCCTTTGTAGCCGGTCTTGAAAACGGTACACTGCGCCCGGTTGTGAGCAGGGAACTGCCCCTGGCCGAGGCGGCGCGTGCCCACCATGCCGTGCTGGAAGCCAGCACACTCGGCAAGATTGTTCTGGTTCCCTGACTTATTGAAAAAACATCACCTTTGAAGGAGAAGCGCCCATGAGCGAGACGAACGATCTTCAGCAGCGGCTGGATGTATCCGAAGCAAAAAATCGCCTCAACAACTGGGTGGCCATAACCGTGGCCATCATTTCCGTATTCATGGCGGTCAGCAAGGTGAAGGACGACAACATTGTCCAGGCTATGCTGCAGGCCAAGTCGGATGCCGTTGACAGCTGGAACGAGTACCAGTCCAAGAAGGTCAAGCAGCATATGGCAGAACTGGGCCTGAATCAGGTCAAAGCCATGCAGGTACTGGCCCCGGCCAGGGGGAGCGAGGTGCTGGTCGCCCAGCAGAAAAACTACCAGGAGAATATTGTTCGCTATCAGGCCGAGGAAGACGTGCTGATGAAGAAGGCCAAGGGCTTCGAGAAGCTCTACGATGACCTCAACTACCGGGATGATCAGTTCGACCTGTCCGACGCGACCCTCTCAATCTCCCTGGCCATGCTGGCGATTGTCGCCCTGACCGGAAAGCGCCGTCTGATCGCTCTGGCCTGGATTTTTGCCGGCTTTGGCATCACCATGGGACTGGCCGGACTATTGGGTCTGCATCTGCACCTTGATGCACTGTCGAAACTGCTGTCGTAGGTTATACCTAATAAAAGCATTTACCGCAGAGTACGCAGAGTAACGCAGAGGAAAATCAAAAGGTTAAGACCACAAAGCGTTTCACCTTTTTGGAGAATAGAATTTTATCCATGTGCATTGGTTTTCTCTGCGGACCTCGCTTAGAAGCGCCTACTTTTGGTTGCGACCTCTGCGTTTCAACTGCCGTTTATAGGTTAAATCCTGTCCCCTCCACCGGACCCAAAAAGAACCGCCCCTCAGCATGCTGCCGGGGGCGGTTTTTTTTGTTCGGTTGAAGGATTGTAACTGCTGCTATTTCTGATTAATCGCCGACAGATTCCAGCTGTTGCTGCCGACCGGCCGGGTAAAGGTCCAGTACTCTTCGAACTTTACCGGATCGGTCTTGCTGCCGGACAGCACCGCGCCGGTCGTGTCGTCGGTGGTGTAATCAAGCAGGTTGGCGTAGATCAGCGCGCTGATGAAATCCTGCCCGGATTCCTGCCAGGCCTCGACAATCTCCACGTTTCTGACGGCGATGTTCTCCAGCCGGTTGATCTGCTTGTCGCGCAGCAGCTTTTCAAGGTCCTGCTGCAGGATTCCCCGCATTTCATCGGTCAGGAGAGCGGCCGCCGGAGTCAGGTCCCGATTCATCCAGGCACCCTGGATCTTGAAAAAGTTGTCCATAACCTGATCATTGAAACGATCTTCGTTAAAGGATGGATCGAACTGGCGAATATGCCCCAGACCGGTTTCCAGGTCGTCTTTTACCGGGGCGCTGTCCTGAGTGCCGCCGAACAGCGGCGTCACGTTGCCGCCCTGATAGGGTGTCTGGCTGAGCGAGTTATTCGAGGCGTTGTCTCTCCTGCTCTTTACAAACCGGTAGATCAGGAACGCAATGCCGGCCAGCAGGATGATTTCAAAGATACCGATACCACCACCACCGCCACCCCAGCCGCCGGAACCGCCCATGCCGAGGCTTCTGAAAAGCATGCCGCCCAGCAGGCCGCCGGCGATACCACCGGCCATGCTTCTAAAAAAACCGCCGGACGTCGCAGGCTGTTGATAGGCCGGGGCCGGAGCGGGCGCTGCCTGCTGCGGGCGGGAAGGCGACGATTGCGGGCTTGGACTGGCCGGCTGGGAATAGCTGCGTGTCCCGCGACTGCCCATGGAACGGCTGCCGCCGACCCGGGCCTGCGCCTCAAATTCAAAAAAGGTAACAGCGAGAAACAGTGCGGCTGCAGACAGTGTGACTATCGTTACGACGGGTCTTCTCATATTTCCGACTCCTTGCACCATTGCATGGTGAACTGCTGAACTGGTTTTTAATAGTACTCAATACGTACAATGCAATTCATTCCGGAATTAGTCAATCATTTCAGAGCATAAATAAACACCACTCCAACGCATATTGGCTTTAATATATTAACTGGTAGATCAGCAACTTGGCAATTTAATATTTGTATCAAGGAGTAAAGCGTATGCTCATGAGTCTTTGATTGCGCCGCCAGCGTTCTGAAGAGCGAAGGGGGCAACGCTGAGGCGGTCATAATTCAAGAAATGCTGTAACCAATAATTATATATACCTGATTAATGTTAATTTAAACATATTAATTAATAAAAGCATAAAAATAAATTGACAATTAGCTTGGATTTACCTGTTCATAACTGCTCAAGTCGGTAAGATTAGCGCATTTGGTTCTGGAGTCTGTAAAAATATTTTATTTAAATAAATAAAGATTTGTCTTGACAATAAGTTTTTACAAATTGTATACAATTGTAAAATATTTAACATATAAAAATAAATTAAATTAATCATACCTTGGAAAAGAGCAAACTCTGAGTAATCAGGGGACGCAGAGTCACAGATCCATAATTATGGATGGCTGGTCCGCCGAAGAGGGTCAATTGCCATTTTCATATGGCTTTAACGTGCCCATTCAGTTTGAATGGGCACGTTTTTTATTTTACTACACAACAGAACTCGGAGCATGTCAATTCCGAGATATCTAATTAAAAACAAGGAGGAATCTACAAATGAAAAGAAAATTAATTGCTGGATGGTCATGGGGCGATGGAAGTAAGCGAGTATGGCGTTCTACAGCCATGATGTTCTGTATTCTACCTCTCTTGTTGATGTTCGGATGTGCAGGTACAACAACATTCACGGCTTATCCAACAAAGATAAATCCCTATATTGCAAGTATTCAAACCCGAACCCCAATCGATTTCACTCAATGTTTGATCAGTGAGTGCGAAAGTAAAGACCTGATATTGTATAATATGGAACGTGGACGCATTGCTCAACTTACTGGCGATCTTGATAACAGCCAAAAAGATTTTCGTGCGTCAATAGAGCAGATTAAGCTGAATGATGAAAAAGCCCATATTACTGCTTCAGGCATTGGATCAAACTTCGCGGCAGCTGCGGTTAATGATAATGCTATACCATACGTAGGATCTGGTTATGAGAGAGTAATGCTTCATCATTATCAAGCAATGAACTATATTAAGAAACAGGATCTCGATGGTGCCGGAGTCGAGGTTCGTGTTGCGAACGCTGAGCAAGAAGCTGCCCTAAAGCAATTCGAAGGTGATCTTGAAAAAGCACAAAAAGACGCTGAAGAGAAAAATGTTAATTCCGATAGTAACTCAAAAATAAGCAGCCAATATGCGCAGATGGATGAAGTTGCCGGAAAAGTGAAAAACTCATTCCAAAATGCATATACTTTCTATCTCTCAGGTTTTATTTATGAGCTTAATAAACAGTACAATGATGCATACATCGATTATAAAAAAGCTTTGGAAATCTACCCTGAAAACACTTACCTTCAAAAAGACGTTCTCCGGCTCGCAGATACTCTTGACATGCGAGAAGATATTTCGGCTCTAAGCGAACGATTTAATATTTCGCCTATTAAAATCTCGTCAGGAAGTGGTGAGCTTCTTGTAATTTACGAGGATGGCTTTGCTCCTCAGAAACAAGAAGTTAAAATTCCGATCCCCGTTCCACGCGTAGGACTGTTAGCAATTGCATTTCCGATCTATAAGGAATCATGGACTCGTCAAGTCCCGTTGAACGTGTCGGATAACACCACTCAGATCGGAATAACTGAGCCTATCTGCGATTTTAGAGCGCTGGCAGTTAAAGCACTTAAAGAGCAGATTCCAGTCATCGCAGTTCGTCAGGTAGTTCGTGCGGCAGCTAAAGGAGCAGCATCATTAGGGGCGAAGAAAGTTGCTGATCAACTTGGAGTAGGTTTTCTCGGGACATTAACGGCCAGTATTTATAATTATGCTAGTGAAAACGCTGACCTTCGTAGCTGGTTAACTCTGCCATCAAATGCTCAAATACTCCGAACACAACTTCAGCCTGGTATGCATAAAATCGCTCTAACATCCCCAGTAAGTGCGGGCCCATTTTATGTAGACGTAGAAATTTCAGCCGGTGGGAAAACTATCCTTCATGTAGTTCGTGCAGGATCACAGTTCTATATGTCTTCTACACCATTTAAACTTCAAGCGCTCTCAGCTCAATTATAGGAGGTGATATGAGAAACATCAGTGCCGCAGTGATCTGTGTTTTTATGATATTTATCGGAGTAACGGCTGTTTTTGCGGATGAAATAACGACAGATGAGCCCGTACCGATGCTACGCGCTGCCATATTCGTGCAGAATCATGCAGGTCCGGAATTTAGAGGTCAAATAGATCCACTTACTAATCAGCTTGCGGCACGCCTAAATGAGAAAGGATTCTCTGTAATAGATAGACGTGATGTGTTGACTAAATTCAGTGAAAGCCGTGAGAGTGATGCAACAACCATTAAAGCCGCAAAAACTTTAGAGCAGCTTTCAAAATACGACAAGAGCGACAGTAGGTTGGAAGACGCTTTAACCGGTGGCTCTGCTTTACGAATTGCTCGCCAGATTGGTGCGGATTACTTAATAATGGCGACCATAAATTCCCTCAGTCAAGAAACTCGCACATTTAAGGGGCAGGGGACAGTTTACGGTACGAACAATGAGACGACCATCTTCAATCTGAAACTTGCTGTCAAGGTTCTGGAAGGTGGACAGGGAGGTGCAGTCTATGGAGATGTTGTGACTACTTCCGAACGCATAGCCGTAGGAGAAAACCTAGTAATAGCCACCAATGATATTTATCCGCGTCTCATAGAAGCAGCAGCTGCAAAAATTGCCGATAATATTTCAAATAAAATTGAACTTATAAGAAGTGTCAAAGTAAATATACCTGCTGCGGTTAAATTTACAGTAACAAGTAATATCAAAGGTTCAACAGTGGAACTCGATGGCGCCGTATTAGGCTCGACTCCCGGAATATTCTCAGCAGAGCCCGGTATCCACACTTTGCGGGTATCAAAAGAATGGCTGACAAACTGGGAGCGGACAGTAAATATTACTCCGAATCAAACAATTAACGTTGCTTTGGAACTTTCAGATGAAGGCATTCAGCGCTATACAACATTGGAGAGATTCAAGGCAGAAATCAGCATTGCCAAAGAACAGAGCGATGCAGATGCCTATGCCAAAAAGAGGGTCGCTGAAGGAGAAAAGCAAAAAAGGGAGCGTAGTTATGAAAGGTACCAGGGAGCTCCCACAACCAATATAATTCATTGACGAACTATACAAGGAGCTGATAATGCGTCTCGTTTCAATAAAATTACTGACAGTTATGACATTCCTTTTGACTCCTTTTCTGCTTCATGCAGCGGAACTGAGCCAGGGCGAAAAAGACACCATTTTTATCGGCGAGTTGAAGTTACAGTCTTCTGTTGCAGAACAAGCAAATAATCGAGGTCAGCTGCTCGAACTTAAAAGAGCATTGCAATCTCTTGACAGCCAACTGATTTCTTCGCTTAACGCAACCAGGGTATTCCAATTAGTTGAGCGCAAACGAAAAGGAGACCTGGAACTCGAACAGGGCTTCGCAGCTGCTGTAGTCGATCCTAATGATAAATCAGCTGCTCAAGCAGGAAAAATGGCTGGTGCTAAATTTGCATTTTTGCCACAGATTGATGGATTTGAAGATAACACCGAAAGGATTGAACAGACAGCCATCGGTCGGACTGTTATTGATCGAAAACTATTTATTTCAGCTGTTGTTCAGGTCGTTGACACTACAACCGGCAAACTACTTCCCGATTCCCCAAGCATCACTGTCAGCAAAGAGGAAACGATCAATGCTCGATCTGGACAGGCACAAACAAGTGACAAGTTGATTGTCGAGCTTGCCAAAGAGGCCGCCCAAAAACTTTCGCAAGAGTTAGTAGCACTCCTTCGCCCGGCAAAAATACTGGCGGTTACTGGCAAACAACTCACAATCAACAGGGGAACTGAAGCAGGATTCCAAAATGGAGAGACTGTTGAAATCTTCGCCTCACGGAACATCAAAGATGATGACACCGGAGAGACATTCCGAGAAGAGATACCCGTTGGTAAGGCAACAATTGTCCGTTCAGACAAGAAACAAAGCACTGCCAGCATCAGCGGGGAGAATTTTGGAATCGCTAAAGGCTGCGTCGTAAAGCTATTGCGTACTGAAGCAAAGAATAACATGGGAAATGACGATTCAACTCCAGGTTCTAGCGACAACCCTGCAAAATGGTAGCGAATCAATAGCTATGCTTCATTGCATCTCAAGAAGAACCTGCTAGATTATCATGTCAATAGAATTGGTTTATTCTGAGAGCGAATCAAAAATGGAGGACGAAAATGAACAAGATAACCGCTAGATCATTATGTGTCGCAACTCTCGTTGTTGGATACCTTAGCTTACTGATAACAGGATGCGCCATCACCAGCGGAACTGAGGCATCAGGAAAAGTGGTTGAAAATAACCGTAAAGCCGAGCTCAATAAATCAATTGTCATTAACAATCGAGGACTTGCCAGCGACATTGAGATCACTGACATGCGAAGCACTTTTGTAGGTAAAATGCTGAAGGTCCAGGTATCACTTCGTTCAAATAATAGGGATACGACACCAATTCAGTACAAATTTAATTGGCTTGATGTCCAAGGTTTTGAAATCAATGCGAATCAAGCTTGGAAACCATTCATGGTTTACGGAAAAGAAACAAAAACTATCCAAGGCGTTGCTCCAGATCCACGTGCGAAAGAATTTAAGTTAAAGATTCGAGACCCTGATTCAGCTGACGACTACTAGCAATCAAATATAAATCGAGGTATCTAAATGAAAAAGACAAATCTCAAAGTAAATCTCATTATTCTACCATGTTTAGCGCTGCTTGCTGGATGTGCTACTGTTCCAAACGTTCAATACGGCGATGCCGGATCGGCGAAACCCATTAGTACGGAATTTGGCTCTTCAGATCTTCAGCAGATTGCTGAAACAATGGTTGATTCTCTTGTAACCTTTCCTCCAATTGTTGAATTAACTGCACAGAAGCGCCCAGTAATTTCAGTTGACAAGGTTAAGAATAAAACTATGCAACACATTGATACCGAGTCGGTTACCGATACTCTCCGCACAAAACTAATAAAATCTGGGAAATTTAGGTTTATAGACAGAACTACTGATGCTGCAGCTATTGAAGAAATAAGAACTCAGCAAGATAGCGGACTTGTCGATAGAAAAAAAGCGGTCAACTTTGGTTCACAAACCGGAGCCGATTTTATATTGACGTCAAATTTTTCTGAGATTCGCCAAAGAGCAGGGAGTGTTACGGACGTCTATTACAAATTTACTATGAATTTAAAGAACTTGAGAACTGGAGTCCTTGAGTGGTCAGATGAGAAAGAAATTCGTAAGGTCTTTAACAAATCTCTTTTTGGTGGCTAATACTTATTATAGGTACTTAAAGGAGCTGAGAACATGAATAAAATATTAGTTAGTATTGTGGTTATGTTTCTCGCAGTACTTTGTAGTAATCATGTGTATGCTACTGATGTCCGGCCATATCTAGAGGCTCACGTAGGTGCGGTTTTCAGCGCTGATAGCAATTTGGGTACGGACAAAGTTACTTACGACCCTGGTTTGGTAGCTGGTGGGGCTCTTGGACTTGATTTTGAATTCCTTCGAATCGAAGCAAATATTGACTATCGTCGAGCTGATATATCCAAAGTCTCATCAAACAACGTAAACAGTGATTTACAACTTTTGAGTTACATGGTTAATGGCCACTTGGTTGCACCATTGCAGTTTCCGGTAAAACCTTATCTTTTGGGCGGAGTTGGCTTTGCGACTGCCTTTGTTAGTGATTTTGCTGGTTCATCTAGCAGTAAACAAAGTAATACCAGATTTTCTTATGAAGTGGGTGCTGGCGTCGGCTACGAGATCAAAAGAAACGTGACACTTGATATTAACTACCGTTATCTAGGGGTATCTGATTTCGATTTTAACGGGACTAGATTCAGCTATTCTGCTAATAATGTACTCTTTGGCGTAAGGTATTCTTATTGATTTATAAATTGTTTGCTCATTTAAATAAGATAAAAAACTGTCGTTTTCTAAATAAGAGAGCATATACATAACAATGTATGCTCTCTTTTCAAATATTTCAGAAGGTTTTAGAATGACCCGAGCGTCGTACTACATTCAGGGGATGGTGACTATTGAAAAAAAACATGTTCATGTTCTTTTTGCGGCTGGTAATTGTATCCCTGGTGTATTCGCCGGCAATTGCAGCCTCAATTGATATTGAACATGAAGTCAGACAGATGGAGCAGCAATCGGGTCAATCGTACGAATAACCGGGACAGCCTGGACGGCCTTGGAATGACGATGGTCGGAACGGTTCGTTACTGTCCCTCATCGGACGATTGTCCCTATGACAACGCCTACTGGAACGGGTCGCAGATGGTGTTCGGCAATGGCTATGCCGCTGCTGACGATGTGGTGGGACACGAATTGACTCACGCGGTACATCCCGCTTCGGCGTGCCCACCGTACTGAATGGGACCTTGAAAATCAGCGCCGGGAAACTGGTCGTAGACGGAGTTGTTGTAAAATGAACCGTCACCGGGGGGGGGGCTGAGAGCGGCCGGGCAGGAACTTGTATTCTTGAGGGTGCTGGCACCACGCCCGGCTAGAGGGGATATGATTTAACTGGGGCGCAGAATGGCAAGCGTGGCGGTGACGGTGAAGAATCAGGAGGGTAAGTTGGTGGCGCACGGAACAACAACGTTGATGGTGTCTTCGGGATGACAGTGTCAAGGTGTAGACCTGACACAGTCATCCTGCACTGATGATCAATAATGATACCGAGCCTGAAGAAAATCGATTCTGTCATCACGGACAAGATAGACAATTCGGTGTTCTTGTGTGAGGCGTCTCGACCAAGTGCCGGATGAAAGGTATTTGAGCGGCTCTGGCTTGCCGATGCCAGCGAATGGATCGCGCATGATTGCTTCAATCAAATCAAAAGCCCGCAAAGCGACTTTTCGGTCGGTCTCTACCCAATGGCGCAAGTCTTCACGGAACTCTGGTTGAAAAACAGTATCCCGTTGCTTAGTCTTCAAGGCCAACCTCGGAACGAAGCGATTTCAATGAAGATGCTGTGCCGCTCCCCTTCAGAGCACGTTCCAGCGCAGAAAGAAGCCTTTCGGCATTTTTGGGGGAACGCATCAGGTGAGAGCTTTCCACCAAACTTTGTAGTTCATCAGCAGCAATCATAGCTACATTGCTTCCATTGCGACGACGAATGAGGACGATCTCTCGATTTTCTGTTACCTCGTCACAGAGTCCGGCGAAATTTGCTCTGGCATTGGTATAGGTTGTTTGTAACATGTTTGTTCACCTCCGTTTTATGTACAGGAGTACTGTACAGTATGACTTATTGTCAGTCAACAAAACAAAAACTTAAAATGAGTGAAGATCCAGTGTCAGGTCTGAATGGCGCTAGTTTAAGGTTTTGCTGCACGACATCTGTTCCGGTGTGGGACCGCGTTTATTTCATTTCTCGGCGCAGTCAACAGCTGATAACTTTTGGGTCGTCGCTTAACCGGCATTCCTACCGCGACAGTGCGGCCGACCAAAACAAGTTTCTCATCTAATGGCCTATTTATGAGTTCAAAAATCATCAATACAGTGAGAACATTTCGCTGGCAACAGTGGCTGGTCGTTTCACTGTTTCTGCTTTTCGCCGGATTCACCGTATTCAAGGCCGTGGATATGACACGCGAGGCGATCTACTGGAAAGCTCACCGTGACGAGGCGATCCGTGGGTGGATGAGTGTCGGCTACGTCGCGCATTCCTATCGTGTCCAGCCGGATGAGTTGTATCTGGCGCTGGGCCTCCCCGACAAACAGCCGGATAAGCGACCGTTGCGCAAAATTGCTCATATGCAGCATCGTTCGATGGACGAAATCAGAGCGGCCCTTCAAGGCACGATCATTCACGCCCGTTCCCCCGCAGCCTCCGCCACCTCTGCCACTCCCCGAACAAAATCCCGATCAATGGGCGCCGCCATGAGCCTCATCGATCAACTCCTGGCGGCGTTCTTGCTCTACGGTCAGCCTGCGCTTTTCGGCCTGATCGTGATCGCCGCCATCGGCGCCCCGCTGCCCGTCAACCTGATGCTCGTGGCGGCCGGTTCATTTGTCGAACAGGGCGAGATGAAGCTCTGGCTCGTGGTCATCGTGGCGAGCACGGCCTCCGTGTTGGGAGATCAAATCGGATATGGTCTGGCTCGCTGGGGCGGTCGTCGTTTGGTGGCACGGATCAGCCGTACATTAGGCGGTGAGGACAAAATCAAAAAGGCAGAGGCACTCGCCAAACGGTGGGGCGGGCCGGGCATTTTCTTCAGCCGCTGGCTGGTGACGTCGCTAGGACCGTGGCTCAATGTGACGAGCGGGATCGCCGAATATCCCTGGCGTCGCTTCATCATCTGGGCCGTGCTGGGCGACGTACTCTGGGTGGTTTTGTACGTAATGCTGGGCTACATCTTCAGCGACCGTGTTCAAGCCATTGCAGAGGTTCTCGGCTATCTCGCCTGGATCATCCTCGGTCTCATTGCCGCCGGCATCCTGGGCTGGAAACTGATGCAATACCTGCGCACGCAAAACTTAGTTAATGCGTAATTGGGGGTGCTCACACCTGGCCATTAAGCAGAAGCTGCCAGCTTGAACAAAGCTCAACGTAGCAAGATGCCGATTCGATACACTACATGAGATCAGTCCTCATCGTATCAACTAATGATAAAATAGTAACCTCTGTCACTTCCCAACCCCGCGCCATTACACACAAAATATAGAGCTACCACCCTTTCCTTGACACCACATCTAGGGATGGGGCATAATTTCGCCTTCATTGATTTGCCGGGAGGCAGCACCCCATGGAATCATCAGCTATGCTTGAAAACACCCCATCCGCCCCCTTTGTTCACCTGCATCTCCACACCCAGTATTCCCTGCTGGACGGCGCCATCCGCTTCGATGACCTGATCGCCAAGGCCAAGCAGATGAACATGCCTGCGATTGCTATGACCGACCATGGCAACATGTTCGGGGCGGCCGAGTTCTATCTCAAATGCAAGAAAGCCGGGGTCAAGCCGATTATCGGCTGCGAACTGTACCTGGCGCCCGAATCGCGCTTTTCCAAGGACGCCAAGGGCATCTCCGATGCGGCCTATCACCTGATCCTGCTCTGCGAAAACCTGCAGGGCTACAAAAACCTCTCCTACCTGACCTCGGCCGGCTACAAAGAGGGTTTCTACTATCGTCCCCGTATCGACCGCGAGCTGCTTTCGGGGCGCTCCGAAGGGCTGATCGCCATGTCGGCCTGCCTGAAAGGGGAGGTGGCCATGCAGTGCGGACGCGGCCGGATGGAGGATGCCGTGGCCACGGCCCGCTGGTACAGCGAACTGTTCCCCGACCGCTACTATATCGAACTTCAGGAGAACACCATCCCGGAGCAGGATGTGGTCAACAAGCGCCTGCTGGAGGTGGCCTCCGAGCTGAAGCTGCCGCTGGTGGCCACCAACGACTGCCACTATCTGAACCGCGAGGATGCCCGCGCTCACGAGGTGCTGCTCTGCATCCAGACCGGCAAGACCATGAGCGATCCGACCCACATGAAATTCTCGGTGGATGAGTTCTACGTCAAGTCACCGGAGGAGATGTCCCTGGCCTTCAGCTACGCCCCCGAGGCGGTCAGCAACACCCTGACTATTGCCGAACGCTGCAATCTGGAGCTGGCGGTGGATGGCAAAACATATTACTTCCCGCATTTTGATCCGCCCGAGGGTAAAAACCACGACCAGATGCTGGAAGAACTGGCCAGTGCCGGACTCAAGGAGCGGATGATCACCATCCTGGCCAAGTATCCCGACATGACCCTGGAGCAGCAGCAGGCCTATTTCGAGCGCCTGACGGTTGAACTGGACTGTATCCGCGAGATGAAGTTCCCGGCCTACTTCCTGATCGTATCGGACTTCATCCGCTGGGCCAAGGCCAAGGGCATCCCGGTCGGTCCGGGCAGGGGCTCGGCCGCCGGTTCGCTGGTGGCCTACGCCATCAAGATCACCGACCTGGACCCGCTCCCCTACAACCTGCTCTTTGAACGTTTCCTTAACCCGGAACGTATCTCCATGCCTGATATCGACGTGGACTTCTGCCAGGACCGCCGCTCCGAGGTGATCCAGTACATGGTGGACAAGTACGGCCGCGACCGGGTCTGCCAGATCATTACCTTTGGAACCATGGGGGCCAAGGCCGCCGTACGCGACGTGGGGCGGGCCCTGAACATGAGCTACGGCGACGTGGACCGCATCGCCAAGCTGGTCCCGGACGACCTGAAGATGACTCTCAGCAAGGCCTTGCAGCAGGAACCGCAGCTGAGGGAATTGTCCGCGGCGGACCCGATGGTCAAGGATCTGCTGGACACCGCGCTCTGCCTGGAAGGTCTGACCCGCCACGCCTCGACCCACGCAGCCGCCGTTGTTGTGGCGCCGGAGCCGCTGGAGGAGTTCCTGCCGCTCTACAAGGATCAGAAGACCGGCGCCATCAATACCCAGTACTCCATGAAGTATGTCGAGCTGGTCGGTCTGGTCAAGTTCGACTTTCTGGGACTGAAGAACCTGACGGTGATCGAGAACGCCGTCAAACTGGTACGGGTCGGCATGGACCCGCTCTTCGACATCACTACCCTGCGGGACGACGACCAGGCCAGCTACGACCTGATCACGGCCGGCAACACTACCGGCGTCTTCCAGCTGGAATCCAGCGGCATAAAAGAGATGCTGGTCAAGCTCAAGCCCTCCTGCTTCGAGGATGTGATCGCCGCCTGCGCCCTGTATCGTCCCGGCCCGCTCGGTTCGGGCATGGTGGACGACTTCATCGACCGCAAGCATGGCCGCCAGAAGGTGGTCTACGATCTGCCGCAGCTGGAGCCGATCCTCAAGGACACCTACGGGGTCATCGTCTACCAGGAACAGGTCATGCAGATCTCCCGCACCCTGGCCGGTTATTCCCTGGGACAGGCCGACCTGCTGCGCCGTGCCATGGGCAAGAAGGACGACAAGGAGATGACCCGCCAGAAGGGGCTCTTTCTGGAGGGCGCCAAAAACATCGGCATCGACCCGAAAAAGGCCGAGGCGATCTTCGACCTGATGCACAAGTTCGCCGAGTACGGCTTCAACAAGTCCCACTCGGCCGCCTATGCCCTGATCGCCTATCAGACCGCCTATCTCAAGGCCCACTACCCGGTGGAGTTCATGGTCGCGCTGCTGACCTGCGACATGGACAGCACCGACAAGGTCATCAAGAATATCAGCGACTGCCGTGAACAGGGCATTGATGTGCTGCCGCCCGACATCAACAGTTCCGGGCTCTCCTTTACCGTGGTCGGCAACTCCATGCGGTTCGGCCTGGGTGCGGTCAAAAATGTCGGGGCCGGCGCCATCGAGGCGATCCTGGAGGCCCGCAAAGAGGGGCCCTTCAAGGGGCTGTACGATTTCTGCGAACGGGTTGATCTGCGGCGGGTCAACAAGCGGGTGATCGAATCCCTGATCAAGTGCGGCGCCTTCGATTCCACCGGAGCGGCCCGCTCCTCGCTGATGGAAGGACTGGAACCCGCCTCCGGCTACGGCCAGCGTATCCAGGAGGAGAAGGCCAGCGCCCAGGTGTCGCTGTTCGGAACCGAAGAGGTCACCAGAGGCAACGGCAATGGCGGCATGAAACTGCCCGATGTGCCGGAGTGGCACGACAAGGAAAAGCTGGCCTATGAAAAGGAGGCGCTCGGCTTCCTGATCACCGGCCACCCGCTGGACCGCTACCTGGATGACATCAGGCGTCTGGCCAGCTGTGACATCATCAACCTGACCGAACAGGCCGATGGCGGCGAGATACGGATCTGCGGGATCGTCAGCGGCCTGAAGGAGATCACCACCAAAAAAGGTGACCGGATGGGGTTTGTGACCATCGAGGATCTCTCCGGCTCTGTCGAAGTGACCGTTTTTTCGGATGTCTATGCCGCCACGATCGGTCTGCTGAAATCCGATGACCCGCTGTTGATCACCGGTAAGCTCGAAAAGAGTGAAAAGGGGGCCAAGATCCTGGTGCAGGCCGCCAAAGAAGGGGGCAGCGAGTGGCAGCAGAAAAATCGCGGCCCGGCCGGAGATATAAGTCTGCTTGCTGAAGCCCGGGCTCAGACCACGAAAAAGGTACTGTTCATCCTGCGTACGGCAGACGTGCCACCGGAACATCTGGATGGCCTGAAAGGGATTATCGAACGCCATCGCGGTACAGTGCCGGCCGTCATTTCCTTTGAAATGGCTTCGCGTGGAACAGCTACCCTGCAACTGCCCGCAGAAATGTATGTAACGCCAAACGATGATTTAAGACTGGAAGTTGAAAGACTGTTCGGCTATAATGCCGCAACTTTTGAGTGAGAGTAAAATTCACGCACGTGATGCAGGACACGGAAAAAATTTGCAACTGTCAGGATTAAAGGGGATAACAGTACAAACAGAATTGACCGGGTCAGCACCCGCTGCACAGGACTCCGGCCATTTCCTTCATCCCTGTTAAAATTATACTTTTTGATTTTTCTGCGAGACCGGGTCTCTGTGGAACTAAAAAATGAGGTGATACCATGGCATCCCCGTTTTATCTGGAATTTGAAAAACCGATCGTCGAACTGGAAAAGAAGATCGAGGAGTTGAACGCCCTGTCCCGTCAGGGGCTGGATATCGGCGCTGATGTGGACAAGCTGGAAAGCCATATAGAGCAGATGCGCGCCGACATCTTTTCCAACCTTTCCCGCTGGCAGACTGCTCAGGTGGCCCGCCATATCAACCGACCCTTTACCCTGGACTACATCAAGCATATCTTCACCGAGTTCGTCGAACTGCACGGCGATCGCAACTTCGGCGACGACCACGCCATTGTCGGCGGTCTGGCCCGCTTTGACGGCCAGCCGGTCATGGTGATCGGGCATCAGAAAGGGCGCGACACCAAGGAAAAGGTCTTCCGCAACTTCGGCATGCCCAATCCGGAAGGGTACCGCAAGGCCCTGCGCCTGATGCAGATGGCCGAACAGTTCAAACTGCCGGTGATCACCTTTGTGGATACCCCCGGCGCCTACCCAGGCATCGGCGCCGAGGAGCGCGGCCAGGCCGAAGCCATTGCCCGCAACCTGCGCGAGATGGCCAGCCTGAAAACACCGATCATCGTCTGCATCACCGGCGAAGGCGGCTCGGGCGGCGCCCTGGCCATCGCTGTCGGCGACCGGATCCTGATGCTGGAGCACTCGGTCTATGCCGTTATTTCTCCGGAGGGATGCGCAGCCATCCTCTGGTCGGACGGCACCAAGGGCGAGCAGGCCGCCGAGGCGCTCAAACCGACCGCCAAGGATATCATCAAGCTGGGTGTTATCGACGAGATCATCAAGGAGCCGGTTGGCGGCGCACACCGCGACCATGAAGAAACCGCCCGCAACATGAAAGAGGCGATTGCCCGCAACCTGACGGAGTTGAACAAGCTGTCGGCCGAAGAGTTGGTGGAAGGGCGTTATAACAAGTTTCGCGCCATGACACGCTGCGTGGAGTAGTCTTCAGGTTGGATATCAGGCGTATATGGATGGAAAAGGCGAAGCGGAAAATATTCCGCTTCGCCTTTTGTATTTCGCTCGGTACGATACACGGTTCAGCATTCTTCACCAGCAACAGAACAACAACCCGCCAGAATCTGTGAAACTCAACAGCTGAGAGACTACGCCTGACGAGGCTGGGCCATCTGTTTTAATTTTTTCTGGTGGAACGAGTTGTCCAGCACGAGACCGGCGACACGGGACAGTATTTCCAGATGCTCGATCAGTACCGGAGTCGGTGACAGTTGCCCGAAATCGGCGTAGAAAATGGCGATGACCCTTCCTGACATGACGAGCGGCATTAACAGTATCTTGGGAATGCGCGGGGACGAAATGGCGGAATAGAGGTGGATTGTCAGTACCGGATCGGAACAATGCCCATAAAACAAAGTTCGCTTTTCAATAACCTCATCGAGTACAGACTGTTGGCCAAGAGGAATCTTGAACATCAGGGGCCCTGTCGGACCTGAACCCTTAGTGCCGGTAACGCCGATCCCCTTCTCAGCCGTCATCTCCACTGCTCCAGCGACAAGTGTCACGGCCCGTTCGAAAAGGCCGGACGTAAAACTCAGAAGTTCTCCAGCCACTTCCGCCGGTTCTGAAAGCGTGGTCAGGATTTCAATACTTTCCTGGAGCTTTCGTGCCGCCACCCGTTCCGGCTGAACAAATGATTTATCCAGTACTGAACGGAAGGCCGTCAGTAAGTTGGTCATTCTCGCCACAAAAGAATCGGAACGATCACCAAAAACCGGACGCGGCAAGATCGCCTCGGCACCCTCTTCCAGCCCTTGTGGCTGCAGAGCCTGGTTCTCCGGAGAACTGCTCAGTTGCAAAATGGAGATGCGTGGGTATTTCTCACGCTTCTCCTGTAACATGGAGGCTGTTCTTTCCTCATACCCCTCGCCGATGTAAACGGGATCGTCTACTACCAGGATTGGCAAGTGACCGCGTGAAAACGACCGATCAATGAACAGATCGAGGCTGACATCGTCGTCCGTTGTAAATACGACATGATTTCTGTTTTTGCAGATTGTAGAGAGAGCGTACTTCATAAAAGTATCATGACTGAACAAGATGACAGCAAGCGAAGGTGCTCCGGGGAGCATGGCCTGCTTCCCGGACGATGACTGCAGGGAAATCTGCGTCAGGAAAGAACATAGTTCATCCCGCCTGTTCCGGGGCAGGGTGCCCAGCTCTTCATCTATAACCCTGCGATGCTCCTCGGAATAATCCTTGTCCTCGAGTCTGAAAAATTTATCGGGAACTTTTTGTAAGAGGGTCTCAAGCGCGTCAAGGCCGAGCAGGTCGGCAGTAACGATCTGATTTCCGTCTTCCGAGAAGGAAATGTCTTTTTCGTCGGTACCTTCAGAAAAAAAGATATTCTTCAATGTTCCGTCGCGCATTTTCTCGTCATAAATCCGCAGGGAATCCATAAGAATCAGCTGCGAATTCAGCAGCATTTCCTGGTGGAGTGTCTCCGGAAAATACTTGTATTCATCACTTATCTCTATCGTGTCCAAATTCATTGAGAAGGTCCCGCTGGTCCAGGTCAGCGCCTCGACGATGGTCATCTCTATCAGGGTCTCCAGTCCTTTGTATGCATCCTCACGTTTGATGAGATCCTGTTCGATCAGGATTCTGATCAGTGGTTTGCGGGCTCCGTTTGCATTTTTTTGATCAAGGAGTGATTTATCGAGGGCTTCAGGTGTGATATATTTGTTCTCTACAAGGATCTGGCCAATCCGGATGCTGTTATTCAGATGATTGGCGCTGACAATGTAGCCATCACTGAAGCCCAAATGGCATTCGCCCTTCTGGCTTTGGATCGTGAGGGTGCCGAACTTTCTGGTTGAATGTATCAGCTGGATAACATCAACGATAGGCAGTTCTGCCAAGTCTCCGGTGAATGACATGTCGAATTATCCTTTCACGGTGCAGTGTGGGTTGCCGGAATCAAGTAGATACCCCGGTATCATGGCATGTTCGTTCAGTTCAATCCCTTCCGTATCTGATACAGATCTTCGAGGTCCAATCCGTTTTTCTCAAAATAATCCCGCTCCAACTCCTCCACATAAAAGCGGTCAAGTCCGGAGTTTTCCAGAAAATCTTCTCGCAGGAGCAGGTTACACTCCGAGACAATGGTAGGAAGCAGGGTATGGAGATACATGGACTCCTTTTTGATGATCAAAATGGTTTCGGTGAAGAGGTGGTCGGGAATATCCGAACTGATTCGCTTTTTGGCTTTCAACTCCTCGGTGAACTCCCGGCGTAGCGCCTCTTGGGTCTCTTTGATATCGAACTTTGAGTAGAAACTGCGGATGCGGTCCGGGATATGCTCCAGCAGGACAATCAGGATGTACTCCTCTTGATCGATCTGAGTCAGCGTCCGGTGGAGTTCCTCGATGGATGACGTGCCCGCTTCGATTCCGGCCAGACCTTTCTTCAATGCCACGACCTTGCGCCGTCCGAAACGCCCCAGATAGACATTCTCTAACAGTTCGCGAATGAACAGCTCACGAAAACAGCTCTTCCTGAGTCTATCGAAGGCGGCCTTGTGCTCCAGGACCTCCTGCAGCATGTTCACGGTGACCCGCACGTTTTGCATGAAGGCAAGCTGGTTTACGAGGTTGGCGACAGTATCGAAGCGGTCAAGATAGGTGATTACATAGGAAAGATCGGCCAGCAGCGATGGATCGGCGCCGTCGCGGATCTTTTCGTCACATTTTTTGCCGGCATCGATCATGAGCCGGTCGAAAGAATTGTCACTGTTCTCCATAGCGCTCTTTTTCGCCCTGATCAGCTTGAGCATGTCCTCATGGTCGATGTGGCTCTCGATATCCTTTTCGCGCAGGAAGATTCCCTCAAGCACCTCGCGGGTGGAGGCCAGGTACTCCTGCTCGGCATAGTTGACCAGATTGCAACCCTTATTGAGCATCTCGTCCAGAGTGTGCAAGAGTGCGCCGGGAATCTTGTTACGCACTGACAATGTCTTGAGACGGGTCAACCGGGCGTTGTGCACGGTGCTTATCTCCCCCGTTCTGTTGCAGGCCAACAGGATGTTGCGATACTCGTCAACCACGCGCTTGTTGAGCGGGTGACGGTACATGACATCGATGCGCATACGTTCCTGCTGATAGCTATCGATCTTGTTCTTTGCAGCAAACCTGGCCAAACGATCGAAATCTTCATCCGCGATGTTTTTGTTGTCGAAATAGAGCTGGCGAAACATGTCGAGGTACTCGCGATGCTTGTGGTTGATCAGCTTTATGATGAAGAGCTGGGATGTCGCATCCTTGAGCAGAGGGAAGACTTCGGAGACAATGGTGTCATCCAGTCCCAGGCCGATAGACTCTGACCTCTTGAGCACCTTGCCGATGCGCTTAACCAGATCTTCTTGTTGGCTCTTCAATTTACGGGAGAGCATCTGGCTGGAATGGACAAAGAAAAAATAGTTGCAGACAGTATTCCCATCCAGAAAGATAGTGTCGAACGTCTCGCGTCCGCTGGTAAGGTCACTGAAACTGACTCTGCCGGTTTCGTTGTCGGAACGGGCCCCGTACATGACCAGGCGGTTGATGATCTCCGGCTTGAAGAGGTCGGAAGAGGGTTGGTCCATCCCGAACATGTATTCGCAGAAATAGCCGCCATTGCCCTGGTGTCTGATCCCCTCGGGGGAAAGCATGAATTCGTTGCCGGCCGAGAAGATGCGCAGATTATCATCGTCCTGTACGATATTGAAAAAAAAGTGCTGATAGGCCTCGGTACCTGCCACCATGACAAAGAATTCGATCTGGTCGCCCATCTGCCCATGCAGCCTGATGTCCTTATGCATACCGTGTCTCCCTGATGATGCCGATTAAATTTATATTCTGCACAAAATATTTATTTATACAAGTGATGTTAATCATCACGTTGCGATTCTGACGGAAAAATCAGGTTGGTGTGCGAAATCAAGACATGTCCGATTTTCAGACACCGCTGGCTTTTTTTCAGGTACTCTGGTAAAACCGATGCGAAATTCTTAGATACCGTGAGGAATCTGAATCAATGACGACAGCGCGAATTTTGTTAGTGGATGACGAGACCCTCTCCTCGGAGCTTGTCCGGAGGATGTTATCCAACATAGGTTATAATGTTTGCGCGGTGGCCAATAATGGTAACGAAGCGCTGGAGAAGGCCGTGGAGCTGAGTCCGGATCTCATTCTGATGGATATCGGGCTGCGCGGGGGGATGACCGGCATCGCAGCCGCCGAAAAAATCCAGAAGGTAGTGGATACGCCGATTGTGTATCTTACCGCTTTCACGGACGAGGCGACCATCGAGTCCGCCAAGATGACGCAACCGTTCGGGTATATTGTAAAACCTTTCAGCGTCGGTAAGTTGCGTTCCGCAATCGAAATCGCTCTCTACCGGCACAAGATGGAACGACAGCTGAAGGAACGCGAACGTTCCTATCACGTGCTCGCCGAAAATCTTCCCGGTATCATTTATCGGCAGCAGCTTGTCGACGGGCGGGTCGATTTTTTCAACGATATGGTCTCCGTCATTACCGGCTATGCCCCCGAAGAATTGCCACCCGGGAAGATTGGCGGCATCGGGGGGCTCGTCGTCGAGGAAGACCGCACGAAGGTCGTGGAGACGGTCACGCAAGCTGTGGCTGTCAATCTCCCCTTTCAGTCGGAATACCGAATCAGGCATAAGAATGGCCAGATACTGCATGTATCCGAACATGGACGAGCGACCTGCGACAAATCCGGTGTGCCCAGCCATGTGGAAGGCATGATTTTCGACATTACCGAACGCATGCTGACCGAAGAAAAGTTGACGACAGCATACAGGACCCTGGAGGAGAGGAAGACTTTTTTTCAATCCATCATCAATAATATTGAGAGCGGGATACTGGTCACCGATCTCAACCTGCGCATAGTGTTGTCAAACCCGCACGCGTGTGCATTTTTCAATAAAACCATGGAAGAAGTTGACGACAGGTGTCTGCGCGATATCTGCCCGGAGATCGCCGACCGAATTGACGGCGGCATCGATTCCGATGAAATAACCATCAACACCTCCACCCAGGAACAGCAGGTCATCGGTTTTTCCCGCTTCAGCCAGAGAGGGGCCGACAGGGCGGTTATCGGCCACATCATCAACTTCAAGGACTTGACGGAATTTGTTGCGATCCGTCGTGAAATGCTGCTGAAGGAACGTCTTTCAGCCATGGGGGAACTGGTAGCGCGGGTAGCCCACGAAATGCGCAATCCTCTCTTCGGTATGACGGCGGTCGGCCAGATACTGGCCATGGAACTGCAGCTCAACCCGGAACAAAAGAAACTCATTGACTCCTTCCAGAAGGAAGCCCGGCGGCTCAATACCCTCGTCGAGGATCTGCTCGAATGTACGCGCGAGTTGCGTATCCGGCGAGAAACAGTCAATTTTCTGAAGATCATCGAGGCGTCCATCCAGGTGAACGAAATATTTGCCAGGGAAAAAAAGATCGAATTCATAACCGGCGCCCCATTTCAGGATCTTTGGATATGGGCGGATCCGGATAAGCTTGAACAGGTACTGGTGAATCTCCTGAAGAATGCCATTGATGCTACCGTCCCCGGCGGCGCCATCCTTCTCTCGCTAACGGCGGATGACAAAAACGTGCGTTTCAAGGTGGATGATGAGGGGCACGGCATATCCGAAGCATTGGCCGAGAAGATTTTTGAGGTGTTTTATACCACCAAGAAAAACGGGACAGGAATGGGTCTTGCCATCAGCAGGAATATCGCCGAGGCGCATGGGGGCTCACTGACTGCCTGTAATAATGAACACGGTGGCGCAACGTTCACCGTGACCCTGCCGTTGCACGAAAAAAGACTATGAAAGCGCTTATTATCGACGACGAAAAGAGCATCAGACTCTCTTTGTCACATTTTCTGAGGCGGCGTGGCTATGAAGTTCAGGAGTCGAATAGCTGCGGCGAAGCACTGGTCATGGCGAAGGAGTGGCTTCCGGATCTGGTGTTTCTCGACCGGCTGCTCCCGGATGGGGACGGGGAGTCCCTGCTCCCCCACTTGGTCGCTCCCGAAATCGGGGCCTGCGTGATCATGATGACCGGCTGCGTCGAACTCGACAAAGCGGTCCAGGCAATGCGCAACGGAGCCGAATACTACTTTCCTAAACCATTGGATTTACAGCAGGTAGCGTTGATTCTCGACCGGTTGGAAGAGCAGATCACGCTGAAAAACAAGGTCGGTCACCATCGCCGGTTGTGCGAAGTGGGCGGTGACAACGATGTCATCATTGGCGAATCACCGCAGATCATCGGCATGCAACGCCTGATTGCCCTTTTGGCAAAGAATAGCGCTACCCCGGTGCTCATTTTCGGAGAATCGGGGAGCGGCAAGGAACTGGCGGTCAGGGCGATTCATCGCCAGAGCGGCGCTAAAGGGCTTCTGGTGGAGATCAACTGCGCCTCTCTTTCCGAGGCCTTACTGGAGTCGGAGCTTTTCGGTCATGAGAAGGGGGCCTTTACCGATGCAAAACAAATGAAAAGAGGCCTTTTCGAGCTTGCCGACAACGGCACGATCTTCTTTGACGAACTGGCGGAAATGCCGCTGGCAATCCAGGCCAAGCTGCTCAAGGTCCTTGATACGAAGACGTTCCGGCGGGTTGGCGGTGTCGTGGATGTGAAAAGTAACGCCCGCTTTATCGGCGCAACAAACCGTGATATTACCACCATGGTCGGCAATGGGTTGTTCCGTGAGGATCTCTATTACCGGATCAACGTCATGCCGATTACCGTTCCGCCATTACGTGAAAGGGGCAAGGATATAGCCCTCCTGGCATATTTCTTTGTCAGGTCTCTCAGCGAGAACATGGGAAAGGGGTGGATGAGGATTTCACCTGAAGCGATGAGTTGTCTGCAACATTCTTATTGGCCGGGAAACATACGGGAACTGAAAAACATAATCGAACGGGCACTCATTATTGCCGATACCCGCGAAATACTGCCCGAACACCTGCCGGCGGAAATCAGAACCACCGGTGGACTCCCCATCCCAAGCCCCCCGGTCGTCGAAACAGGCGGTATACGCCCGTTATGGCAGGTGGAAGAAGAGTACATCCAACAAACACTGCTCGCCACGGACAACAATCATTCCAGAACCGCTTTGTTGCTTGGCATCAGCCGCTCCACCCTGCTGGCCAAGCTAAAAAAGAAAAAAAGTGTCTTAAAATCGGACATGCATTGATTCCGTACACCACCTCGGTTTTCCCGCCTGAATCCCTCCTGATACTTGAACAGCACTTCTATAACCGAATACTTTGAGCAGGATGTCCCGTTTCAGTTGTCCTGAAATCGTACAGCTGCCGGGGCACGCGATACTGTGTAAATACAACTCACTTAATTTGTTAAGTATTTTATTTGCGTAACATCTCAGGACCGTTGGCATCAAGAGTGCATTATACTCTTTTCAGCAATCTAGCATCAGGAGGGTAACAAATGAATATGCCGGCATTAAAGAAAATCTTGGTTGTGGATGATGAACAATCGATCCTGCTCAGCCTTTCACATGTGCTGAAGGCCGAGGGGGTAGAGGTAATTACCTGCAACGAAATCGAGCAGGCTGAAACGGCTCTCGATAGCACTTACTTTGATCTGGTAATCGCCGACATCAGAATGTCGGGAGTCAATGGCATAGAAGGCCTCGAGCTTTTAAGCTACATCAAGGATCACTTTGATACCAAGGTAATCATCATGTCCGGCTATGGTGACAACGATACCAAGAACGAGGCTTATCAGCGGGGCGCCCTGTACTATTTCCAGAAACCCGTTGATATTCCCGAGCTGTTGAAACAGGTTTCTTTCGCCGGTATACCGGTAAATAATTCCTGGCTGCGGGATTCTCAGAATACGACCATGTAAGCAGCGCCTTGACAGACGCAATTTTGAGCCTCAACCCAACATATATGAAAGCGGGGAGAATATGATCAAGAAAATGCTTGTAATAGATGATTCAGCTCTTATCCATCAGATGTATCGCCTGGTAATGTCCCGATACAAGTGTGAAATAGTTGATGCCATGAACGGCCAGGAAGCACTCGACATGCTGGCGGTGCAAGATGATATCCAGCTCATTCTCCTGGACATCAACATGCCGGTCATGAATGGCCTCCAGTTTCTGGAAAAGTCGGCGCCCTTGGGTATTCCCAAGAAAATCCCGATCATCATCATCAGTACCGAAGGAAAGGAAGATGACACGATCCGCGGCCTGAGGCTGGGGGCCAGGGGGTACTTGAAAAAGCCGTTCAACCCCCCAGACCTTCACAACATGATTGAAAAGATATTTGCGGGTATCAATTGAAATCCGTTCAACCCGCAGACAGCACTTCGAGGAGAGGATAGCGTTGTGAACTATGATTTCGATATATCTGTCCTGCTGAACGAGTTTCTCGAAGATGCTGCCGGGCATCTGGAGGCGGTGGAAACCTCTCTGCTGGTGTTGGAGAAAAGAGCGGCCCAAGGAGAATGCGACAAGGCGATTATTACCCTGCTGCTCGGAAACCTGCATACCTTGAAGGGTAACTCCGGGATGATGGGGTTTACGTCCCTCCAGCAGTATCTCCACAAATTGGAAACCATACTGAAGCCCGTAATGGATGATTCCAGCCCCTTGTCATCCGGTCTGTTCGATACGTTTTATGCAGCGCTCAATGCGCTTCGCGGCGGATTCAGTGAATTGTCGGAGAATCCGGCTGCCGCGCTTGATTTCAGCGATGAAATCATGGCAATCGATTGCTTCAGCGCCCCGGAATTTGATGAAAAACTGCAAAGCGCATCTTTCGAAAGGATGCCCCTGTCAAAAGATACTAAGGATGAGTTCAGCTACATAACAAAGCAGAGCAATACCCTGAAAGTCAATTTCGAAAAGCTGGACGAACTGCTTAACCTGGTAGGAGAGCTGGTCATTCATCGTACAACGCTCAGCACCCTCGAATCCCGGCTCAGGGAAAAGGTCGATGACAGGGCGATTCTTGAGGCGTTCAATGAATCCTGCCAGCGTATCGGCAAGAGCGCCAATGATCTGCGTGAGTCCATCATGAAGGTACGGATGCTGCCGATCAAGGTGGTTTTCCAGCGTTTCAACCGTCTGGTGCGTGATCTTTCCCGGCAGCACGGCAAAGAAGTCAATCTGGTTTTCGAGGGGGATGAAACCGAACTGGACAAGAGCATCATCGACAAGATCGGTGAGCCCCTGCTGCATCTGATCAGGAATGCAATTGACCACGGCTTTGAAACCCCGGCCGAACGGGTGCATCTGAAAAAACCGCGCGAGGGCACCCTCTTGCTGAAAGCCAGCCATGAAAGCGGTCACATCATAATCTCCGTCAAGGATGACGGCCGTGGGATGTCGGCGGATAAGATCAGGAAGAAGGCTTTGGAACACGGGATTCTGGACGAAAAGGGGGCACAAACCCTGGGCGAGAAGGAAACCTTCAATCTGGTCTTTATTCCGGGTTTCTCTACAAGCAGCGCGGTATCAGAAACATCCGGCCGCGGCATCGGGCTTGATGTGGTCGATAAAACGATTACCTCGTTCAACGGTTTGATAGAAATCGACAGCACGCCAGGTAAGGGTACATGCTTCACCATCAAGCTGCCGCTGACTGTTGCAATCATCCAGGCGCTGATGGTTGAGGTGTCGGGTGAGCTGTTTGCCATACCGCTCACAGGTGTTCTGGAAAGCATTAAGGTCGAAAGCAACGCTATTCATGATGTGTCGGCACGGGAAATGATCCTGCTGAGAGACCGGCTGCTCCCGATCTGCCGTCTGGATCGCCATTTTGGCATGGAACAACAGAAAACCAGGGAAAAAGAATACGTGGTAGTCGTCGGAAGCGGCGAAAAGCGAGCCGGTCTTGTTGTTGACAGGCTGGTGGGTCAGCAGGAAATCGTGATCAAGGCCCATGACGACTATCTGGGAGATCTGCCGGGAATAGCCGGCGCGACCGTGCTCGGCAATGGCAGGATTTCCCATATCCTCGATATAGCCTCACTGATTGGGCAAGGCCGCTGAAATGCAGGAAGAATACCTATTACATTGCAAAGGAGATCGGCATGGCAAATGATAGTGAACTGCAGCTTCCAGCGTCCGGACTGGCGGAAGACGTCCTGGGCCTCTTCATGGAAAATGCCCAGAAAGAGTTGGATACTGTTTACGAAGATCAGGGGAAGCGCAAGGGAGAAACGTTCTATCATCTTGTTACGTTCAATCTGCTGGAGGAAGAATTCGGAGTGGAAATCAGCTCTGTTCAGGAAATCATCCGCGCTGCCAACATTACTCCGGTCCCGGGCGCCCCGTCTCATGTGCGGGGGGTGATCAACCTGCGCGGGAAAATCATTCCGGTAGTCGATCTTCGGCGGCGTTTCTCTCTGCCGGAAGCCGAAAACAGTGAAAACCAGCGGATAGTCGTAGTTGAATTCGGACCAAAGCGGATCGGTATGCTGGTTGACAGCGTGTCCCAGGTTATCAAGGTGCCGCTCGGAGTGGTTGAAGAGATGCCGGAAGAAGCCATAAATGTCGACGAGAATTATATCAAAGGTGTAGGCAAGCTTGACAGCCGCCTGATCATTATTCTCGATCTGAATAAATCGCTTCTTTTGACCTGACAACTTTTGTCTAAACGGCTTTGTATTACTATATTTAATAATCTCTAACAACAGGGGAATGCAATGAAAAAACGGAGTTTTTTTTCCGGACTGCAAGGAAAACTGCTTATCTATTTTCTGCTCATGGCGCTTGTGCCGCTGATAGTTGTAACAGCGATTTCCTACAAAAAATCCCAGACAGCCCTGGTGGCCATGAGTCAGAATATGCTGGGGGGTATGGCCGACGGCTTGATGGGCAAGCTTGATGCCATTATTTCAGCCCGTTACGATGACATCAAGGCATGGGCGGATAACGATGCAATCAGGGAAGGCTTCAAAACAAAAGATTTCAAAGCGGCGCATAATTTAATGGCTTCGATTGAACTGTCGTATGATCTATACAAAGAGGTTCTCCTCTTTGACACCACCGGCAACTGCGTCGCCGCCAGCGATACAAACATTTTCAGTGTTGAAGGATTTCAGAGGAATCAAGCGGAGAAAGAGTGGTTCAAGCGTGCGATGGCCGGACAGATTAACTTCATTGATGTCCATTTTTCTCCAAGCATCAAGGAAAATGTCATTGGTTTCTCTGCCCCGGTCATAGATCACAGCGGCAAGATAATAGGCGTGCTTACTACACGTATGCCTTGGAGCTACTTCGAGAAGACTGTTATTGAGGAAGGCAAAGACGGAAAGACCGGTTACGCATATCTTATTAACAAAGAAGGTGTAGTGATTGCGCACCCGAAGAAGGAGAATGTATTAAAAACAAATTACCTCAAGGACGCTGGCAAGAGCATGGCCGAGGTAGCCGGAAAGATGGTCAAGGGAGAGAAGGGAATCGGGCATTATACCATCGGCGGTGTCGACAAGTTGGCCGGGTTTACTCCTTCCAAAGGAGATGGCCACTTCAAGGGTATGGGGTGGAGTTGTGCCATGGTGATAAATGACTCGGAGATAAACGCCCCGATCTACAACCTCCGTAACACCATTTTACTGATTATTTCAATTTCTATATTCATTATATCCGTGCTGGCTGTTCTTATCGCCCGATCAATTTCCGTACCGATGCTCAGAGGCGTCGCTTTCGCCCAGGCAATTGCCTCCGGTGATATGACAGGTCAGCTTGATGTCAAGTCAAAGGACGAGGTGGGCGATCTCGCCGATGCTCTAAATACCATGGTAGAGAACCTGAGTAACATGATCGGAAAAATACGAGGTAGTTCGGGTCAGTTGGCTGCGGCGGCCGTAGAGATTTCCACCAATTCCGACCAGTTGACCAGAGCGGCGCACAGCCAGGCGTCGGCCGCCGAAGAGACCTCTGCCACCATGGTGCAGATGGCAGCTTCCATCCAGACAGTGGCAAACAACACGGACTCCCTGGCATCGAATACCGACGAGGTGGCTTCTTCCGTACAGGAACTGGGGGC
>JAENWA010000112.1 GCA_016650295.1 Desulfuromonadales bacterium
CGATTTTGCAGGTCAATAGTTGTTCTATTGACCAAAAAAGCGGCGAAATATGGACCGGTCAGACGGATTTGCAGTAGATTTATCCTAAGTCCGACAGGCTCTATAGCTGCTGCTGGCTGTTAAACATTTCTCTTGATATTGCATAATACGAGTCATATAGTACCCACTAACAACTATAAGGGGCTCTATATGATCCGTAACAGCATAAGTACGGAAGGATTGCCGAGCTCGGCGCGGCAGGCGATCGAAACGGTGGGGAATAACATCAGGACCGCCCGCAAGCGCCGTGGCTGGAGCCTGGACGAGATGGCCGGGAGCATGCTGGTGACGCGCAAGACGCTCTCCCGCCTGGAGTCCGGCGATCCGGCGGTGGGGCTGTCCGTATTGGCTGTGGCCCTGCATTGCCTGATCATGACGGACGACCTGAAGAAGGTGGCGGCTCCGGAAAGCGACTCGGTGGGTCTATTTTACGAACAGCAGCGCCTCCCCCGGCGGGTCAGAAAAAAGCAGACCCCCGTTGATGACCTGGATTTCTAGCCATGGCCCGTGAACACAAGACATACGTCTTCATCTACCTTCCCGGTGGGACCGCGGCGGTTCCGGCGGGTCTGTTCACCCATTACCCCGATGACGGCATCGGTCGCTTTGCCTATGGCAACCGTTACCTGGAACGTCCCAACGCCCTGCCGGTGGACCCCGTTTCGTTGCCGTTGGGGGGCACACCCAGGGATGTTGCCACCAATGGCGGTCTGTACGGCGCTTTTCGAGATTCATCCCCCGATTACTGGGGGCGGCTGGTCTTTGCTGCTGAAGCGCGCATGCCTCCAGAAGCCATGAATGAGGTGGATTATCTCCTGCGCGCCAATGCATCGCGGATCGGATGCCTCGATTTCCGGGCCTCGCTGGATCAGGGGGAACCGGTTTCCGGGCCGCCCGGTTTTCAATCGTTGGCCGGACTTCTGGACGCGGCTTCGGATCTGGCGGCCGGAAAGCAGGTTCGTCATGATCTGCTGCGGCTTCTGGAACAGGGTTCGAGCGTCGGTGGAGCCCGCCCCAAGTGTACCGTGGAGTTGGATGAGACCCTCTGGATAGCTAAATTCCCGGCCAAGGACGACACGGTCAATTTCCCCATGGTCGAATACGCCACCATGACCTTGGCGAGGATATGCGGGATCAGCGTGCCTGCCGTACGTATCGTTACTGTCGGCGGCAGGGACGTTCTGCTGGTGAAACGCTTTGACCGGCAAAAGGCCCGTAGCGGGTATCAAAGGTTCGGTTTCCTGAGCGCCCTGTCACTGATGGAATGGGATGAACGGGATCGAGCTCAATGGAGCTACCCGGTCCTGGCGGACAGGATGCGTGCAACCATTCTGGCCCAACGGGCACAAACCGTGGAACTCTTTCGCCGGATGCTGTTCAACGTGCTGTGCCGAAATACGGACGACCACCCTCGCAATCACGGTTTCCTGTGGGGCAAACGGGCAACGGCCCTTTCTCCGGCCTATGATATTGTGCCGACCCTGGCCCGGTCCGGCGTAACCACCGAATTCGCCCTTTCCATGTCCTTGGGCGATCAGGGACGGGAGGCGTCCCTGGCCAACGCTCTGAGCATGCACGCCCGCTTCGGGCTTACGCGCAGTGCGGCGGAACTGCTTATTGACGACATGCGGAAGTGTGTAGGGCAGTGGGAGCGGCATTTCACAGCCTGCGGGGTTTCCGAAGCGAATCGGGAGGCGCTCCGCGCCTCGTTTGCCATATCATAAGTAGCAGGAAGTGTGAGCTCAAGTTCCACAGATAAGTAGGTCGCGTTACGCTTTTCAACGCGACATTTAGCAGGTGTCAACAGCGGACATGTTGCATTTCACGACAGAACCTGTTCAACGCAACCTACGGGCTGATTCAGCTTTGACATAGCACAGGTGCTGTCATATAGTGAAACATCATTTTTATGTTTTCATGTTTACCGTCTAAATATTCATTTTGGGAAGATCACCGGTTCACGCGCGTGCGCGGGGGCCGGTCAACAACGAGTTATGCCATAAGAAAATAAGCGACTGATTAACCCCAGTAAGCTTTGTCGTGCGGACCTAATGCAATGAATTTGATCGTATCATCAGTACACTCTGGGCAATCTTCGCAAAGGACAATGGCATCGTCGCCCTTTCTTCGACAGATCGAACAGTTGAGGAAAATGATAAGGAAATTGCGCCGAACCGGACAACTGTAGTAGCCGCGGAAGTTGCCTTTGAGCGGCTCGCCCAAGGCAACAGGGCTTTCGCAGATCATATCAACTTTTTTTCGGACGGCGTCTTTTATTGCACTGTGCTTTTTGAGAGAAACTACAAAGTCATCACTGAAGACCAGTTTCATTTAAAAACCTCATCGTAACTGTGCCAAGAAACCTTGCCAGACTTAATTCTCTCAATTGTCTGAAGCAATGACTCAGAAAAATCCGGGTCTGCCAGAATTGTTTCTGTGGGATCGTTTTCCTTAGTCCTCTTAAGTTTTAGAGCAAATTGGGAAAACACCTCTGAAACAGTCGTTCTTTGAGTTTCTGCATATTCCTTGATAAAATCAATCAGGTCTGAGTCAAGGGTAAGATTAATTCTGGCTTTCTGCATAGTACACCTCCAATGCGTATATTATGCGCACGCTGTACGCTTTGTCAAGGTGTCAATTCAAATAAACAGGGAGCAACCGAAGCCATGACCCGATATGCCGCAATAATCCTTGTTATCACGCTGTCCCTCCTTTCCGGTCACGCTGATGCTGCAACCACAAAATGGAAATCCGCCCCCACCCCTCCGGACGAGATCGGACCGTTCTACCGCCAGAATGCCCCGGTACGGGACAAGATCGGCACCGGCTACATCCTTGAAGGGACCGTCCGCTCGGCAGCCACCTGCCAACCGGTCCCCGGCGCCCGCATCGAGTTCTGGCAGGCCGGACCGGACGGGAAGTACGCCGACGCCTGGCGGGCAACCATCTTTACGGACCGACGCGGACGCTACAAGCTGACCACCTCGTTTCCTCCCTCCTACGAACGCCGTCCGCCCCATATTCACATCTTGGTGGACATGCGCGGCTACGCCGGACTGATCACCCAGCACTATCCCACGTCCGGCCGAAACCGGGCCACGTTCGACCTGGTGATCGAGACCGAATAGGCACACTTACCGGCAATAATCACTGCAGCCGGTGTATACACATTTCCTGTTTTCCCCCTTGCATTTACTAGCCTGTTCTGCTAATCTTTTTGGCCTTTTACAACAATTACATACCATCGGCTGACCGCGTACTGACGAAAGGATTTTATTATAATGTTGAAGATATTTGATTACCTGTTCGGAATGTTTTCCAATGATCTGGCCATTGACCTGGGGACCGCCAACACCCTGGTATACCTGAAGGGCAAAGGCATCGTGGTGCGGGAGCCGTCGGTCGTTGCCGTTCAGAAGATGCCCAACGGCCAGCAGAAGGTGCTCAAGGTCGGCATGGAGGCCAAGCAGATGCTGGGCCGCACCCCCGGCTCCATCACCGCCATCCGCCCCATGAAAGACGGCGTCATCGCCGACTTCGACATCACCGAAGAGATGCTGCGCTACTTCATCCACAAGGTCCACAACCGCAAGACCCTGGTACGTCCGCGCGTCGTGATCTGCGTTCCCTCCGGCATCACCCAGGTGGAAAAGCGCGCCGTCAAGGAATCGGCCGAATCGGCCGGAGCCCGCGAGGTCTACCTGATCGAGGAACCGATGGCAGCCTCCATCGGCGCCGGTCTGCCGATTACCGAGGCCTCCGGCAACATGATCGTCGATATCGGCGGCGGCACCACCGAAGTGGCGGTCATCTCGCTGGCCGGCATCGTCTATGCCCAGTCCACCCGCATGGGGGGCGACAAGATGGACGAGGCTATCGTCCAGTACATCCGCAAGAAATATAACCTGCAGATCGGCGAGCGCATGGCTGAGTCGATCAAGATCGATATCGGCGAGGCCTATCCCGGCCCCGAGGTGCTGATCAAACAGGTCAAGGGACGCGACCTGGTCTCCGGGATTCCCAAGACCATCGAAGTAAATTCCGATGAGATCCGCGACGCTCTCAAGGAGGCGGTTAACGCCATCGTCGATACGGTGCGTATCTGCCTGGAGAAGACCCCGCCCGAGCTGGCGGCCGACATCGTCGACAAGGGCATCTTCCTGGCCGGCGGCGGGGCTCTGCTGCGCAACCTGGACATGCTGCTGCGCGAAGTGACCAAGGTGCCGGTGCTGATCGCCGAAAATCCGCTGGATTGCGTTGTTCTCGGTTCCGGCAAGGTGCTGGATGAACTTGACCTGTTGCGCCGCGTTTCGATCACGTCGTAATCAGCCAAGATCCATGCTCTCACGGAGTTCACTGAACAGGCAGAGACACTGACAAAACAAAGGCAACGGATCTGGCAATCAGGGAAATGGACGTGATAAACTTCAACTCCCGGTTGCTTGATACGTTGCCTTTGCATCAAGATGATTCACATTCTGTTTCCTCCGCGGACCCTGCGGTCTGCGTGAGAGACAATCCGGACTTTTGAATTCCCTATGCCCTCACCCACCGTCGACATAATCGTCCCTGTCTGGAACCACCCCTTTGAAACCCGCGCCTGCCTGGCGGCGATCCTTGAATTCTCCCCTGATGCACGCCTGATCATCGTTGATAACGGCAGCAGCCGTGAAACCGAACTGATGCTGGAGGAGTTTTCCGAACCGCTCGGAGAGAAGGCCCTGTTTATAACCACCGAGCGCAATATCGGGCTGGTTCCTGCCATCAACAGGGGATTGGCCAGTTCTGACGGGGATTTTGCCATCATCGTGCGTCCCAACGTGATTGTTTCCAACGGCTGGTTACGGGGATTACTGGATGCGGGCGGGATGCCCGGCACCGGTATTGTTTCGCCGGTCTTCCGGGGCAGCGGTGCCCCGCCGCTGGCGCGACCGCTGCCGCGTTTCCCGTTGATGGAGACCTTTTCGCTTTCATTCGCAACGCTCCTGATCAAGGGTGAGCTGCTGAAGCTGGTCGGCGGGTTCGATGAGGGCCTGGACAACGGTGAATGGTGCCTGCGGGATTACCTGCGGCGGGCGGAGACCAGGGGCTACCACACCTGTGTCATCGCTCAACCGGAACTCGTCTGCAGCCGGGAGACCGTTTACGGCTCGCCGGAACGCCGCCAGGAGCAGATTCGCACCAGCCATGACCGCTATCTGGCACGCTGGGGTGTCGCTCACCACTACTGTCTGTATTTCGGCTCAGAGGCTGATGCCGCCGACTTTTCCGAAACACTGGCTGCGATTGCGGCGGCCGCCCGCAAAGGGCATCGCTTTACCCTGCTGCTGCATCGCAGGCAGTTCAATGAGTTCCGGCGGCGGGGATGGATCGCTCTGCACACCGCCATCGTGCTCTGCCGGCTGCCCATTCTGGGTGCCCGACGCAGCCTGGAACGACAGTTTGCAGCCTTGCAGACCGTTGACCCGGATCTGATCCCGGTGCGGGGAGCGGAGGATGTAGAGTTCCCTGGTGCCGCCGCAGCCATCTGTCTCAGTGAAATTGTAGCCATTCACCAGAATGGTTGCTCCCACCCCGCACAATGGGATAACGCCCTGGAGGTCGAATGATCAACGAAATCAAAAAACAGCTGCAGGATAATCGGGCAGTGATCGAAGTCATGGAGCGCAGCCTGACTCCCGTGATTGCCGAGATGAGCAGCCTGATCTCGACTGCTCTTGCTGCCGGAAACAAGCTGCTGGTAATGGGCAACGGCGGCTCGGCAGCCGACAGCCAGCATTTTGCGGCCGAGATTGTGGGGCGCTTCAAGATGGAACGCAGAGCCCTGCCGGCGGTCGCGTTAACCACGGACACCTCCATCCTGACCGCCATCGGCAACGATTACGGCTTTGAAGCAATCTTCAGCCGCCAGGTAGAGGCACTGGCCGCCCCCGGCGATATCGTGGTCGGCATCTCCACCAGCGGCAATTCGCCCAATGTATTGAAAGCACTGAACGCGGCGAGTGAACGCGGCTGCCGCACAATCGGCCTGCTGGGCAGGGATGGCGGCAGCATCAAGGAAATCTGTGACCTGGCCCTGGTGATCCCCTCCACGGACACCCCCCGCATCCAGGAGGGGCATATCACGATCATCCACATCGTCTGCGACCTGGTGGAGAAGGCTTTGTTCCCATGAAAACACAACCCATCGATCTCTCCCGCGTGACAACCTACCCAATTGCCGAACGCAAGAACAAGGTATCCCTGGCCCGTGATTTCGCCGGTGATATCTCGTCCGGCATGAGCGTTTCCTCCCTGCTGGCGGCCCTGCCCAACCAGCTGGGGGGTGAAAGTCTCAACGCAATCATCAAGGCCGTGGTCCAGGCCCGTGACAAGGGCAGGCCGGTGGTAATCGCTATCGGTGGGCACGTCATCAAATGCGGCCTGCAGCCGGTCCTGAAGAAACTGATCGAGGCCGACATCATCACCGCCGTGGCCATGAACGGCTCGGCAACCATCCACGATTACGAGATTTCCCTGATCGGCGAAACCAGCGAAGACGTGGGCGCCGTGCTGCACTGCGGCACCTTCGGCATGGCCGAGGAGACCGGGCGGGACATCAACGGCGCGCTCAAGGCCGGTGTGGCCGATGGACTCGGCTACGGCGAGGCGCTGGGGCGTTTCATCGTGCAGAACAACAATCCGCACCGCGAGTTCAGCCTGCTGGCCGCCTGCTTCGATAAGGGCATCCCGGCCACGGTGCATGTGGCCGTGGGCACCGACATCATCCACCAGCATCCCGACTGTGACGGAGCGGTGCTGGGCCAGGCCACCTTTACCGACTTCCGCCTGTTCACCTCGATGGTCTCGACCCTGGGCAAGGGTGGTGTCTTCATTAACATCGGCAGTGCCGTGATCATGCCGGAGGTCTTCCTCAAGGCGCTTTCCATCGCCCAGAACATGGGCTTTCACGTGGATGACTTCACCACCGCAAATTTTGACATGACCCAGCACTACCGCCCCCTGCAGAACGTTGTCAAACGCCCCACTGCCGGCGACAGCCGCGGCCTGACCATCACCGGACACCACGAGATCATGATCCCGCTCTTGGCAGCGGGGATTCTGGATCGGATGAAATGATCTCCATGATGGGCGCGCTTCGCCTTGCCCATCCCACTCATCCTACTGTACTAAATTAAATCAACGTAGGTTGGGCAAAGCAGAGCGCGCCCAACAGCTTTCTCAGCGCTCGGCGAAATGTCGCGGCGCTTTTTGTTTAGCCCGCTTGCCGTTGAGTATTCTGACGAGAAGAGAAAAGTGATATTTCCCTTGATTACCCAGATAATAATCATATAATTATCATTGAATTAAGCGATAAGGAGAAATCTGCCATGAACGCACTTCTTGAACGTTCCAGCCAGGCTGTTTCGGTTACCGAGGTTTCCCGTTCCGCCAAGACGATTTTTGATCGTCTCTCCAGCGGCAAGCAGGAAAAATACGTTGTAATGAGGAATAACGCGCCGGCGGCTGTAATGATGCCGGTCAGTGTCTACGAAAAAATGATGGATGAGTTGGATGATCTGCATATTCAGCTGACGGCGCGGGATCGCCTGGCTAGTTTCGATCGTTCAAAGGCCATTAGCCATGAGGAGATGCTGAAGAGGTTTGCTGATGAGGACCAGTCGTGACCTGGCGGGTGATCTACCACCACGAGGTGGCCGATGACCTGGAAGAATTGGGTACATATCAAGCCCGCGCGGTACTCAAAACAATTGAAACCCGTATCCGCGCCGGTGAACCGGAAAAAACCGGCAAACCGCTTGTCGGAGAACTGGCAGGTTGCCGCCGCATCCGCACCGGAGATGTCCGGATTGTCTACCGCGTTCATGCCGAGATTGTCGAGGTTCTGATCGTGGCGGTCGGACCACGTCGCAACAATGAAGTGTACCGAACCGCCCGCAAGCGTATTTAAAATTCGGTTTGGCTTGAGTCACGCTTACACTAAGAATGGAGTTTCCAATGGATCGTAAAACGATAGAATCCCTGTTCAATCATATCGACAGCATCCGCTGTCTGGTGATTGGTGACCTGATGCTGGACGTGTACCTGTGGGGTAAAGCCGAGCGCATCTCGCCCGAGGCGCCGGTACAGGTGGTGGATGTTCTCCGCGAGGAAATGCGCCTGGGAGGGGCGGGTAATGTTGTCAACAATCTGGTGGCCCTGGGGGCGCAGGTTGCGGTCTGTTCGGTGGTCGGCGAGGATGAGAACGGTCGGACACTGCTGGAGGATTTCAACAACCGCAAGGTGGCCGTCGATGCGATATTTCGCGATCCGGCCCGCCGGACCAGCCGCAAGACGCGGGTGGTAGCCTCCCATCAGCAGATTGTACGCATTGACCGTGAGTCACGCGATCCGCTTTCCGAAGAGATCGAGTCAAAGCTGTGCGCATGGATCACCCACCATGCAGCTTCGTTCAACGTCATCCTGCTTTCCGACTACCTCAAGGGGGTGCTGACCCAACGGGTGATTGATACGGTTATCGCCGCGGCAGGCACTGCCTCGATCCCTGTACTGGTAGACCCCAAGGGTGCTGATTTTACCCGTTATCACGGCGCCACCATCCTGACCCCCAACCGCAAGGAGGCCGAGGTCGCCTCCGGCATCTCCATCCGGGATAGCGAGTCCCTGGGACAGGCCGCCGGGCTGATCATGGAGCAGGTCGGCCTGGAAAATCTTCTCATAACCCGCAGTGAGGAGGGGATGTCGCTCTTCTCCCATGGCGGCGAAACCGTGCATATTCCAACCGTGGCGCGAGAGGTATTCGACGTCTCCGGTGCCGGCGATACCGTGCTGGCATCCCTGGCAGTGGGCGTAGCAGCCGGACTGGGCATGTCCGAGGCCGCCCGGCTTGCCAATATCGCTGCCGGCATCGCAGTCGGCAAACTCGGCACATCCACCGTGTCACCGGCAGAGATCATCAATGCCGTGGCTCTGACCCATAGCGACAGCGATACCAAGATCAAGAACCGCGATGTGCTGACAGCCGTCATTACGGCAGAAAAAGCCCGTGGGAAAAGGATCGTTTTTACCAACGGCTGTTTCGACCTGCTGCATGCCGGACATGTCAAATACCTGCAAAAAGCCCGCAGCCTGGGCGATCTGCTGGTGTTGGGGCTCAACAGCGATGCCTCGGTTAGACGCCTGAAGGGAGACAAGCGCCCCCTGATCGGCGAGGAAGAGCGTGCCCACATCCTGGCCGCACTGGACTGCATCGACTACGTCGTGCTCTTTGACGAGGATACACCGCTGGAGCTGATAAAAGCTCTCAAACCGCATATCCTGGCCAAGGGAGGCGATTACACCGCCGACGGAGTCGTGGGAAAAGACGTGGTCGAGGCCTATGGCGGCCGAGTGGAGCTGGTATCGTTTGTAGACGGCAAATCCACCACCAACATCATCGAGCGGATTCTTGAGCGGTATGCATAACACTGCAATTCCAATTTCAAATCAAGGATGAAATCAAGGCGGCGAGGATTGAGGCGACGAAGGCGTACTAAATAGTACGTTGAGGAGCTGAAGACGAGCCAACGAAGATAGCGCCTTGATTTGGAATTGGTATAACGCTGATTTAGGTGGTTTTCTGTCGTATTTTCTGGTATCAGAAAGCGGTTGATCAACGTTGCACACAACAGGAGACCGGTATGCCGGAAGTAAGTGCCTCCGGGCGTGAATTATGGATTCTTGGGATCACACCGGGCGCGGACCGCGAAGAACAGCTCTGTTCATACCTGACTGCCGGCGGTTATCGCTGCAGGCTGGAAAAGGTTGAGAATCTTGCCGGCGGCCGTCCCTTGGGAGTTATTCTGGACATTTCGCCCTTTTCCGATGATGGCTGGGGCCTGCTGCTGAAAATCAAGAATGACCCCGCCACCCGCAATATCCCGGTTCTGCTGGTGTTTCTGAGCGAGAAGGGCTCCGTAGGCGGCGTCTTTCCGGTGGCAGGATTCTTTACCCTGCCGGTTGATGAGCGTTACCTGCTGGAGCGCCTGGCGGTCTATGGCATGACCGAGGACGCCGAAACCTGGGATCTACAGGCCCTGGTGGTGTCGCGGTTGGGAGAGGAAAAACTGTCCAGGACAGTAGAGTCTGCGGGATTTGAAGTTGTCAAGGCCTACACGGCGAAAGAGGCCAGGGCGCTCGTCTCTATCCATCCGGTCTACCTGTCCTTTGTCAGCCTGATGCTCCCGGACATGTCGGTCTTTGAACTGGTAGAAAAGTTACGGCTTCACCCTTACAGCAGCAATATTCCGGTATACGTTCTGCTCAAGGACGAAATGAAACAAGGCGAAAAAATCGCCATGAGCCGCGAAATTGCACACCTGATCTCCAAAAAGCAGCTTTCCTGTGAGGAATTCCTCAGCTTTCTGCGCCGGCGCACCTGAAACCGTTCTGACATGATTTCAATACAAACGGCTGTTCCACCCAGGTGGAACGGCCGTTTGTATTCATGCTGACGGTCTGTCGAATGATTACAGCAGAGATGCCTGACTCTTCATCTCGATACTGGCCTTTTTGCGTAGCTCCTTGATCCACAGGTTGAAGCGCTCCTCCGATTTTTTGCGGTAGAGCGTATCTTCAATGTCAGCTTTGACGGTGTCAAAAGGCTTCATTTTTCCGGTGGAGCGCTCTTCCAGCTTGATAATATGGAACCCGGAAGTTGTATAGACCAATTCACTGACCTCACCGGGCTTCATGGCGACAATAGCGGCTTCCAGTTCAGGCATCATCTCGCCCTTCTTGAAGGCGCCCAGATCACCGCCGTCCTTGCGGGCGGCCGGATCCTCCGAGTATGTCTTGGCCAACTCCACAAAGTCTTTGCCGCTCTTGGCTTCCGCCAGTACCATCAGGGCCGTGGTCATGGTGCGCTTGATTTCGTCAGCCGGAGCTTTTTCACTGGTTCGAAAGAAGATATGACGAGCCCGGAAGGTCTCTTCCTCGGAATACTTAGCCCGGTTTGCCTCATAATACTCACGCATCTCCGTTTCGCCCACCTGAATCTTGGCACGGACCTCCATGCTCACAAGTTTGAGCTTTTCAATCTGCTCCTGCAGCTGTGCGCGATACTGCTCATACGTGAGTCCCTGACTGGCCAGGGCCGAAACCAGCGCCTCCTGGGAAGTAATGTTATTCTGCTTCTTGACATCATCGACAGCCTGCTTGATCTCCTCGTCGGACACCTTGATATTCAGTTCCCTGATCTTCTGATCCAGGAGTTTCTTCTCGATCAGATGTTCCAGGGCAGCATGTCGAATCTGGCTGCGAACCGCATCATCTATGACGGATTTTTTTTCGGCCTCTCGAATTACCGACTGGGCCTCGCGGTCAACCTCGTACAACGTGACGACATCGTCATTGACAATGGCGACAATTGTGTTGACCACTTTACCGGATGTAACCTTCACGGCCGGCAAAACCTTGGGCTGTTCAATCTTGATCGTCGGCGCAGCCGGCTCTTTCACCACCACTGCTTCTTTTGATGCACAGCCCCCTGTCAATGACAGAAACAGGCAGGCCAGCAGCAGTCCTAAGTTGGTTTGATTCATAAATATGTTCATCCCTTGAAGTCGCTACACAAAAGGGTGGGCAGAACCCACCCTTCCGGCCAGCTACAGTGTGGTATGGTTGACGGCATCACACCGCACCGGGCTATTTTTTCTCAGCTGCTGCCGGTTTGGCAGGTTCCACCGGTTTCTTCTCGTCGGTCTTGGCTTCTTCCTTCTTTGCGCCCATCCCCTTCAGTACATCTTCCTTGACCGTGATCTTGGCGGTTTTCTTGAGTTCTTCCTTGATCTTCTGGAAAACCTCCTGCTGTTTAGTCGGCATGATGGCCCCCTTGATCTGGTCCTTGACCTCTTCCAGGGGACGCAAGCCGGCAGCACGCTTGCCGGTCAGCTTGATAATATGAAAACCAAAGTCGGATTTGACAACTTCGGAAACCTGTCCTTCCTTGAGTGCCAGGGCCGCCTTTTCAAAGACCGGCACCATGGAACCTTTTCCAAACCATCCCAGATCTCCACCTTTTGCTGCCGAGGAGTCAACCGAGTTCTTCTTGGCAAGCTCCTCGAAGCTTCCGCCCGCTTTGATCTTGGCCAGGATATCCTTGGCTTCCTTCTCGCTCTTGACCAGAATATGACTGGCCTTGATCTGCTCGCCGGTCTTGAATTTTTCCTTGTTCTGATCATAGAATTTTTGCAGATCGGCGTCTGACACCTGGGACTCGGTTTCCACCTTTTTCTTCAGGAACGATTCCACAATCAGTCGTTTTTTCAGATCTTTCATCTTCTCTTCGATATCCGGGCTCTTGTCCAGACCATCTTTGGAGGCCTGCTGCAGAATCAGTTCGCGGATGACCATGGTATCCAGCATTTCTTTGCGCCCTTCCGGGGTATCAGCCATCGCCTTCAAATATTCGGGAAGATTTTTCAGTTCGCGCTCGAAGTCAACAGTAGTAATTGTGCCGCTATTTACCTCGGCCAAGACCTGACCATCCTTTTTGGTTTCCGTTTTGGAGCCGGTGGACGGCGTCCCCCCCTGACAACCGAAGAGTGCCATCGCACACAATGCAGCGGCAATAAATTTTGCGGTGTATATAGCTTTCACGTAAATCTCCTTTTTTATAAATAATTGAGTATATAAACTTTGGAAAAATAGCATGTCAACAGGAGCAAGCGCAACTGTTTTTGTCTCTGCAGCGCCACAGAACTCATCAATTCGGAATGTGACACTTCCCACCCTATTCCGGCCGGTCAGTCTTCGATCCCGTTTAGTCACTTGATTCAGCAATAGTTACATGGTATTTATATGCAGTTGTATACACCGTCAAACCAATTGTAAGGAGATTCAACGCCTCAGGCGTTTCACTACCATATCGGATGGAGGAGAGCATGATGGAAAAGAAGAAGGTTCACTACAGCGAGTTGGGACTGGTCAACACAACCGAGATGTTTGCAAAGGCCATGGCCGGCAAGTACGCCATTCCTGCCTACAACTTCAACAACCTTGAACAGCTTCAGGCCATCATTACCGCCTGCGCCGAGACAAATTCTCCGGTCATCATCCAGGTTTCCAAGGGCGCACGCAGTTATGCCAACGAGACCATGCTGCGCTGCATGGCCATGGGCGCCGTACAGATGGCTCGCGAGACGGGGTCGAATATCCCGATCTGTCTGCACCTGGATCATGGCGATTCTTTCGAATTATGCAAATCCTGCATCGACAGCGGTTTCTCATCCGTTATGATTGACGGCTCGCACCTCCCCTACGATGAAAACGTGGCCCTGACCCGCCAGGTAGTCGAGTACGCCCACCAGAATGATGTTACCGTGGAGGGGGAGTTGGGTGTCCTGGCCGGCATCGAGGACGAGGTTTCCGCGGAGCACTCCACCTACACCAAGCCGGAAGAGGTCGAGGACTTTGTCAAGAAGACCGGCGTCGATTCCCTGGCCATCTCCATCGGTACCAGCCACGGCGCCTACAAGTTCAAGGCCGGCCAGCCGGTACCGCCGTTGCGCTTTGATATTCTGGAAGAGTGCGAGAAACGCATCCCCGGCTTTCCGATCGTCCTGCACGGCGCCTCGTCGGTCGTACAGGAATATGTGGAGTTGATCAACAGATATGGCGGCAAGATGGAAGGTGCGATAGGCATCCCCGAGGAGCAACTGCGCCAGGCAGCGGCCAGCGCTGTCTGCAAGATCAACATCGATTCCGACGGTCGCCTGGCGGTAACCGCCAAGGTGCGCGAGTATTTTGCCAAGGATCCCAAGGAATTCGATCCGCGCAAGTACCTGGGCGAAGCCCGCAAGGAACTTGTCAAACTGATCAAGCACAAGAATGAAACGGTCCTGGGTTCTGCGGGCAAGGCATAGACACGTGGTACGCTGTCGCTGTTATCTGAAAGACCGGCAGGGATGCCGCGGGGAATACATAGCATGACAAAAAAATCAACCGTATATTCCATATCCGGTTTCCTGCTCGGCATCGGTGCGCCAATCGGCTGGACCTTTATCAGGCTTCTGTTTTTTTACGACGGCAAACAGACCTTATCGGGGCAGCTATTCAGCGATGCCTTCCGGAGTATGCAGCAGCTTTCTCTCTACACCTACATGGGGATCGGAACGGCCTTTGTCCTCTCCACCCTGGGATACCTGATCGGTAAAAGCGGGGATGAGCTGAATGATCGGGCCGTTGAACTGGATATTCTGCACCGTGAAGTGGCAGCCCAGAAAGAGATCTTTGAGAACCGTTACAAGGTTCTGGACAGCAACATCAAGAATTTCCATCACATCAGCAGCAAGATGCAGATGTCCCTCAATCTTGAAGAAATCCTGAAGTTATGCTCCGAAGGGCTGCACGAGGTGTTGGGATATGAGCGGGTCAACATCCTGATGGCGGATAACGCTCATAAGCTTCGTTTCGTTGTTGCAACAGGAACCGATGACTTTAATATTGCCAATGCCATCCTGCCGCTTGATGCAAGCATCGGCGTAATCTACAAATGCTTCCTGGAAAAAAAGGTCTATCTGATCGACGATATCTCCCGTTATCCCGCGGAGTACCACCTGCAGTCGCCCTACAACAATCTGGAACCGCTCCGGTCAAGGAGCTTTATTCTCTGCCCGATCGTGGTCAAGGGTCAGACGGTCGGCGCATTCGGCATCGACAACAAGTCCAGCAAACGGGCCCTCAACGACTCGGATGTGGACACGATCATGCTGTTTGCCGATCAGGTTTCATCGGCCATTACCCGCATCAACCTGTTAACCTCAATCGACACCCTGACCAGCGAGATGGAAAGTTCTTTCGCCTTTCTGCTGGGCAGCCGTGAACAGTACTCCCGGAATGTCATGACCCTGAGAGAGAACGTCGATTCCGTTGCCGACGGCAGCGCAATCATCGCCTCTGCTTCGCAAGGGGTCATGGCTTCCGTGGATGAGACCAGTACCGCGGTCAACCAGATTTCGGTTTCCATCGAACAGGTAACCCGCAATATGGACCACTTGTCCGGCATCGTGCATCAATCAGCCTCTGCCATGGAAGAAATCAACAGCGCCATCAGCAGCGTCGAACAGAATGCGGCCATCTCGCATGAGGTTTCCAGTCAGGTCAAATCCCAGGCCGATGAAAGCATGACCGTCGTGACCGAGACCATTCATTCCCTGGCGGAGATCCAGTCATCGGTCGGGCTCTCCTATGATGCCATAACGCGGCTCTCGGAAAACAGCAGCCGTATCGAGAATATCATCAATGTCATCAATGACATCACCAAGCGCACCAATCTGCTGGCTCTGAACGCCTCCATCATAGCGGCCCAGGCCGGCGAATACGGCAAGAGCTTCGGGGTCGTGGCCGACGAGATCCGCAACCTGTCGCTTCAGACCGGCCATTCCACCGGTGAGATTACCTCTATAATCGAAGAGATCATGAGTGAGTCCAAAACCGCCGCCAGCAACATTTCCGCAACCAGGAGCCTGGTTCAGAGAGGCGTGGATCTGGGCCACGGTACCGGCGAAGCTCTCAAGGCCATCTACGACCGGTCGGTCTGCTCCATGGACATGACCCAGCAGATCAAGCAGGCCACGGAAGAACAGGTGGTCAGTGTCAAGATGGTTTCCAAATCCATGGATGATATCAGCTCGATGACCTCTCATATATTCACCGCCTCCACTGACCAAGCCAAGGCCACCAGGAGTATCGCCCGCTCCATCGAGACCATCAAGGACATGGCTCACGAAATGGTCAAATCCACTGCCAGCCAGGTGGAAGATGGCCATAAGATCCGCTCTACGGTTGAATCGGTCAGCGAGATGGTCAAAGAGATGTTTGATAACATGGAGCAACGCAGGCTCCAGGGCGCCGTGGTGGTTATGGAACTGGAATCCATGAAGAACCGCACCGTTCAGGTCTGACTGAGACAGCGCCTCGAATTGAAATCTGATCTATCATTTTTTTTGTAGCAACCGCTTTTGCTTTTTGTTATAAGGTCTCTCCGGACACGACGGCTACCCCTATCGGGAGTTGATCAGCAGCATCGGAACACAGCAGCAACTTCACATACCGCACGGATTCAGAAGGTGAACCGGGACGGAAGGGAATATTCCCACAGTCATTGCAGCACGCGCTGCATAACTGTCCGTCTACGCGCCTTCCGGCGCGTTTTTTTGTTTTTACGTGTTATCAGGTTCAGGAGAAAGCATGCGCAAGAAAATCACCATACCGGACGTACTCGTCATGAAACGGGAAGGACGCAGGATCAGCATGCTGACATCCTACGACTATCCCTTCACCCGTATCATGGATGCCGCCGGGCTCGATATCATCCTGGTGGGGGACTCGGCCGGCGTCGTTGTTGCCGGACATGACACTACACTGCCGGTGACCATGGACGAGATGATCTACCATACCAGGGCGGTCAGGCGGGCCGACCCCAGAGCGCTGGTAGTGGCGGACATGCCCTTCATGTCCTACCAGACCAGCATTGAAGAGGCCTGTCGCAACTGCGGCCGCATGATCAAGGAGGGGGGCGCCGAGGCGGTCAAGGTCGAGGGTGGCATGAATATGTCCCACGTCATACGCGCCGTCAGCCAGATCGATATTCCGGTCATGGGACACATCGGACTGACGCCCCAGTCGGTGCACCGCATGGGGGGTTACAAGGTACAGGGTCGCAAGGAGCAGGCCGAACGGATCCTGGAGGATGCCTTCGCCGTCCAGAATTCCGGGGCCTTTGCCCTGGTGCTGGAGGGGATTCCGGCCAAACTGGCGGCCGAGATCACGGCCGAGCTGACCATCCCGACCATCGGAATCGGAGCCGGCCCGGCCTGTGACGGTCAGGTGCTGGTGATCCACGACATTTTGGGACTGTGCGAAAAGTATTCGCCCAAATTCGTCAAGCGTTATGCCGAATTGGGACCGATCATCAGCGATGCTGTGAAACAGTACATAGCCGAGGTGAAGGCAGGCGAGTTCCCGACGGAAGAGCATTCGTTCTCATGAAAATAATCACCTCCATCAACGAAATGCAGCAGTTGTCACTCTCCCTCAAGCGCGAAGGAAAACGCGTCGCCTTTGTCCCGACCATGGGATTTCTGCACGAAGGACACACCTCGCTGCTGCGGGAAGGACGCCGGCGCGGCGACATCCTGGTGCTGTCAATCTTTGTCAACCCGATCCAGTTCGGCGCCAACGAGGATCTGGACCGCTATCCGCGTAACCTGGACGGCGACTGCACCATTGCCCGGGAATGCGGCGTCGATCTGGTATTCACCCCCACGGCAGGCGAGATGTACCCGCCCGGTTTTCAGACCTCCATCAGGGTCAGGGAGTTGGCCCTGCCGTTGTGCGGCGCCAGCCGCCCCGGCCATTTCGACGGGGTCGCCACAGTGGTCACCAAACTGTTCAACATCGTCCAGCCGGATGTGGCCCTGTTCGGCAACAAGGATTTCCAGCAACTGGCAGTCATCCGCCGCATGATCGCTGACCTGGCGCTGCCGGTGGAGATCATCGGCCTGCCGATTGTGCGCGAGGCGGACGGTCTGGCCATGAGTTCTCGCAACGCCTATCTGTCACCTGATGAGCGCCGCAGCGCCCTCTGCCTGTCACGGGCTATCCACATTGTACGGGAGCGCTATGCCGCCGGCGAGCGGAGAGCCAATGTCTTGCGGGACGAGGCTCTGAAACTGATCGCCGCCGAACCGGCCGCGACCATCGACTACCTGGAACTACGCGATGCCGCCACGCTGGAACCGGCGACGGATGCTTCTGATACCACCCTGATGGCGCTGGCGGTCAAGATCGGGACGACCCGGCTGATCGACAATACCCTGATGTGCGACGAACGGTGAAACCATAATGCTGAACCCTGATAAACAGGATAAATGCGTAAACGAAGTTATTTTCAGCCAGAAAAGCGCTGGAAATAACTTCTTACTTACTAAAAATCGAGACGCAGCCCGCGCCAACCTGGAAAACCTTTACCGGATCTTCACCGTACCGGAAGCACGCGATTCAACCCTCGGCGCTATTGATCAGGCGATTACCGACGATGTCACCGGCTTTTTGCAGACTCATATCGTTGCCATAGAGCGCAACCTGGAAGAGATCGAAGCAAATTTCTCATCCACCGCCATCCCCGAAGAACCGACCTACGTCTCCGAATACACCGAGTTCGTCAAAGAAAACCTGGTTGCACAGTCGGTCCATACCGCCGCCCCGGGCTTTGTCGGCCATATGACCTCGGCGCTGCCCTACTTCATGCTCCCCCTGGCACGCCTCATGACCGCCCTCAACCAGAATCTTGTCAAGGTGGAGACCTCCAAGGCCTTTACGCCGATGGAGCGGCAGGTCCTCGCCATGCTCCATCACCTGGTCTACCGCCGCGATGACGACTTCTATCCGCCATGGATCCACAACAGCCAGGCTGCCCTGGGGGCCTTCTGCTCCGGCGGCACCATCGCCAACGTTACGGCGCTGTGGGTGGCGCGCAACCGTCTCTTTGCTCCGGACGGGACCTTCCGCGGCATTGCCCAGGAAGGGCTGGTCCGGGCCATGAAGCATCTCGGCTGTGAAGGGATCGCCGTCCTGGTCTCCGAGCGCGGACACTACTCCTTCGGCAAGGCCGCCGACCTGCTCGGTATCGGGCGGGACCAGCTGATCAAGGTCAAGACCGATGAAAACAACCGCATTGACCTGAAGCTGCTGCGGCAGGAATGCCGGCGCCTGCAGGATGAGAATATCCGGCCGCTGGCGCTGGTCGGCATTGCCGGGACAACCGAAACCGGCAACGTCGATCCGCTGGAGGCGATGGCCGATTTTGCCCAGGAGCTTGGCTGCCACTTCCACGTGGATGCTGCCTGGGGCGGACCGACCCTCTTCTCCGACCGCTATCGCCACCTGCTCACCGGCATCGAGCGGGCCGACTCGGTCACCATCGATGCGCACAAGCAGCTGTATGTGCCGATGGGGGCGGGGATGGTCGTCTTCAAGGATCCTACCGCCCTGTCGGCGATTGAACATCATGCCAACTATATCCTGCGCCATGGTTCCAAGGATCTTGGCAGCCATACCCTGGAAGGGTCGCGGCCGGGGATGGCGATGCTGGTCCATGCCGGTCTCTCGATCATCGGCCGTAAAGGGTATGAACTCCTCATCGACATGGGGATCGAGCGGGCGCAGACCTTTGCCGCCATGGTCCGGCAGCATGCTGATTTCGAACTGACCAGCGAACCGGAACTGAATATCCTCACCTACCGCTACTGCCCTCACGCCGTTCAACAGACCCTGGCTGGAGCAACGGCAGAGCAGCGCGCCACCATCAATGCCCTCCTGGACCAGGCCTGCCAGCTGCTGCAGAAATATCAACGGGAAGCCGGCAAGACCTTTGTCTCCCGGACACGGCTGCATATGGCCCATTATGGCGAAGAGCTCACCGTGTTGCGCGTTGTTTTGGCCAACCCGCTGACAACCAATGATATTCTGGCGTCGGTTCTGACGGAACAGTGCCAGATCGTACAGCAGCCGGAGATACAGGCCTTACTGCAGCAGATTGAGGAGCATTATACCGGTCCGGCTTGCTGACTACAGGGACAACGGTGACAACGGGACCGCCCGGTTACTGATTGAGACACTGCAGGCGGAAAATCCCGGTTTTTCGCCTGTTCTGTCGGTATTCTCAGGAATGGATTTTGATTTCGTCCAAAGTGCGGTATGATAATAACCGGCACCACGAATGAGACTTCCGAGGTTGCAGTCATGCCCGATTCCACCATCCATACAGCCGCCTGGCTGATCAATCCCGATGCCCCCCCCGTTGCCGGCGGGGCAATACTCGTGCGGGACGGCCTGATCGCTGCCACCGGGACCTTGGCCGAACTGAAGGCCCGGCACTCGGCAGCGGTGGTTGAGCACCACGACTGCGCCATCCTGCCCGGCTTTGTCAACGCCCACACCCACCTGGAGCTGACCCATTTTCCATCCTGGCGTCTGCGCACCCATGTGGATTACAATCCGCGCCGCTTCAGCGACTGGATCATCCAGCTGATCAAGATTACCCGCACCCTGCAGACTGAGGATTTCCGGGCCTCGCTGGCCGAGGGGCTGCGCAAGTGCGTGGAATCCGGGACAACCGCTGTGGGCGACATTCTTGGCCGATATGAACTGATCCCTTCCTACTCAGTGCCGCCGTTGGGGGGCCGGCTGTTTTTCGAGGTGCTCGGCCAGGACCCGGCCCGCTTCAGCGAGCGCCTGAAGCAGGCCCTGACAGCCGCTGAAAACCTGGGTGAAGGCCATCTGCACCCCGGCATCTCCCCCCACACCCTGTATACCACCGGCGAGGCCAATCTTCCGCTGATGCGTGACGCGGCGGCTTCGGGCAATCTGCCGCTATCCATTCATGTCTCCGAATCTCAGGCGGAAAGCGACTTCATCTTCGATACCAGCGGGCCGCTGGCCGAGGAATTCTACCCCTTTGTCGGCTGGCAGCGCTATCTCACGCCCCCCCGTCACTGTTCCTCCACAGAACTGCTGGAGCGTAGCGGACTGTTGACCCCGACCACCCTGGCCGTGCATTGTGTCCATCTGACCCTGGCGGACGCTCAGCTCCTGAAACAGCGCTGCGTAACGGTCTGCCTCTGCCCGCGCAGCAACGACCGGCTGGACGTGGGCAGGGCGCCGGTGGCCCTGTTCAGGAAACTCGGCATCCCGCTGTCTCTCGGCACCGACTCCCTGGCCAGCAATGATTCCATCTCCCTGTGGGATGAGATGCGCTTTGCCCTGGACCTGTTCCCCGATGAATTCTCACCGGCAGATCTGTTCCGGATGGTCACCACCGGCGGGGCCGCAGCCCTTGGACTCTCCGACAGTCTCGGCTCGCTGGAGATCGGTAAACGGGCCGATTTCCAGATCATCCGGCATGCCGGACTGCAGAAGGAGGGACTGCTGGAACGGATCATCGGCCAGGGTAAGATCGCAGATGTGTACCTGAATGGGTTTTCCGGCGCCGAGTAAGCACCCCGATGAACGCTCACGAAAATTCAAGGGACTGCCTGGCAATGCCCTCATGCCTGCGAAATACGGTCTGGAAGATGGTCTGGATGAAGAGCGCTTGAAAGAAGTCATAAACATTGTAGCCGGGATTAATCCGAAGCTGTATCTGTTGCAGGAGATGACCGGGGATTTGTGAAGTTATCTGGTAAGTTACTGATTATTAAACTCTGACAGTAGTGATCCTCTCGCATATTTCCCAAATGTATTACGGCACAGAAAGTCGCGTTTCAATGTCCATATGTCCGTGCAGAACACGGACGATCTCGATCATATCGGTATGCGTTTGGCGATAAAAAATCACATGACTGCCCGAGTTCAATTTCCGGTAACCGATCCTGATATCACTGCAATCTTTCCCTCTAAGCGGATTGGCAGCCAACTGCCGAAATGAAACATCCAGCATTTTCAGATACTGGTCGCGCTGTTCACGCCCCCAACGGTTTTGTGTGTAGCGGCCAATCTCTTTCAAATCGGCCTTCGCCATGTTGGTAAGAGTGAACGAAGACATCAGTTGAAACTTTCACCGTCAAGTTCAGAGAGTAAGTTCTTTAACGAATAATCAGCGGTGCCACTTTCTTCCCCTTCAACAAGCGCACGGCGCAGAAGGGATAAGTTGGTTTCCCGTTCTTCCAACAGTCGCAGACCGGCGCGGATTGTCTCGCTTGCCGAACAAAAACGGCCTTGGACAACCTGCTGAGAAATAAATTTTTCGTAGTGTGCTCCAAGAGTAACACTGGTGTTTTTTTGCATGATATAACCTCCATCTATGCTGTTACGATATTACAATATAATATATATTGGTATTTATCAACAAGGAAAGCAATAGAACATTTCACCACCTCGATTTACTACTTCTCTCCGCTGCACCCGCAACTGCACGAACACTCCATCCCCGCCGCCTTCCGGAACGATTCCCGCCCTTCCCTCCAGGTCAGCCACGCAATCAACAGAGCACCAATCGCATCCAGACTGGCGATGCCGGTCAGTTCATACCCCAGACTGGCAGCCAGCAGCACCAGCGACAGGTAGACACAGGCCTTTGAACAGGCCGCGTCGGCCAGGATGGCCGGTGAGTTGAGCGCCCTGCCGACCCTGGTTTTGTGATGGATCAGGAACCACATGAAGGAGATGGAGAGGGAGGAGATGACCACGCCGGAAAGCGTTGCCTCGGGCTTGTGCTGCTGGTAGAGGTTGATTGCCGCCGTCAAGACCAGACCGGCTGACAGAAGGTAGAAGGCGCTGCCGGTGATCCTGAGAGCCCGCTGCTCGAACTCGTCGCGCGTTTCGCCGCCGTTGTTACTGATCCTGCGCAGCATGTGCCAGACACCGATTGCGGAAATCACCTCGATAAATGAATCGACCCCGAACCCGAACAGGGCCAGGGTCTCATCAGAGGCGCCGAACCAGACCGAAACCACCCCTTCAATCAGGTTATAGACAATGGTGAATACCGCCAGACTGTGGGCGCGTTTGTACAGTCCGGCGGTATCCGTGAGCGGGTTCATCAACTGCTACATCTTGGAGCTGCCATAGCTGTGCAGACCCGACAGGAACAGGTTGACGCCCAGGTAGCAGAAGATGGTGGCGGCAAAGCCGATGACCGACAGCCAGGCGGCGCGCTTGCCGACCCAGCCGCGGGTGAAGCGGGCATGCAGGAAGGCGGCGTAGACGAACCAGACGATCAGCGACCAGGTCTCTTTCGGGTCCCAGCTCCAGTAGGTGCCCCAGGCGTAGTTGGCCCAGGCGGCGCCGGTGATGATCCCCAGGGTCAA
>JAENWA010000113.1 GCA_016650295.1 Desulfuromonadales bacterium
AGTGCCAGCCTGTCACGCTGGAAGTCGCGGGTTCGAGCCCCGTCAACCCCGCCATAAATTAAGGGCGAATAGCTCAGCTGGGAGAGCGCCAGCCTTACAAGCTGGATGTCACAGGTTCGATCCCTGTTTCGCCCACCATACCAACAGGGAAAAGAATCCTTTTCCCTGTTTTTTTCACTGCATAAAGATTGGGGTTGTAGCTCAGTCGGTTAGAGTGCCAGCCTGTCACGCTGGAAGTCGCGGGTTCGAGCCCCGTCAACCCCGCCATAAACAAATAAGGGCATCTGCCAAAAGCAGATGCCCTTATTTGTATCCAGACCGGTCCAGCGGAAAGTTCATGGTTCCGTTGCGACCATCCCCATCCGCTTCATTTTCTCCACCAGTGTAGTACGGTTTATTCCCAACAAAGCGGCGGCACGGGCCTTGACGCCTCCCGACAGTTCCAGGGCGCGCGAGATCAGACCGCGTTCGATCCCGGAAATGGCCGCAACCATGTCCAGCCCCTTCTCGGTCAGTTCCAGACAGAGATCACCCGACAAACCAACCTGTCCGTACATCCCCGTCGGCAGATCTTCGGTATGGATGACGTCACCCTCTGTCAGAGCCACCAGACGCTCGACAAGATTCTCCAGTTCACGGACGTTACCGGGCCATGAATACTGTTCGAGCGCTTCCAGAGCCCGCCTGCTGATGGTCATGGGTGACCGTCCCATCAGCCGACAGCATTTTTCCAGAAAAACCCCCACCAGGGCCATAATGTCCTGTTTCCGTTCCCGCAGTGGAGGAAGATGCAGCGGAATTACATTTAGGCGGTAGAAAAGATCCTCACGAAATTGTCCCTGGCGCACCTGCTGTTCCAGATCGCTATTGGTAGCCGAGAGTAACCGAACGTCAAGCTTGACCGGTTTGTTCGACCCCACCCGTTCCACTTCCTGATCCTGAAGAACCCGCAAGAGCTTGGACTGCAGCTGCTGCGGCATGGTTCCGATCTCGTCCAGAAAAATAGTGCCGTGGTTGGCGGACTCAAACTTGCCGGCCTTATCCCTGATGGCGCCGGTAAAGGCACCGCGCACATGCCCAAAGAGCTCACTCTCCAGTAATGACTCGGGAATTGCGGCACAGTTGACCGCAATAAACGGTTTCAGCTTGCGTGCTCCGTTATAGTGCAGCGCCCTGGCTACCAGCTCCTTGCCGGTTCCCGATTCACCGGTTATCAGAACCGTGGAGTCGGTCTTGACGATGCGCGACATCCGTTCAAAGATTTTTTTCATGGCCGGAGACGTGCCGATGATATTGCTGAATTCAAAACGCCCCTGGAGCTGTCTGCGGAGATACACGTTCTCGGAAAGCAGTTGCTGCTTTTCCAGGGCCTTGTTGATAACAATCTTTAATTCGTCGAAATTGACCGGCTTGGTGATGTAGTCGAAGGCACCCTCTTTCATGGCGCTGACGGCCGTCTCCGCCGAAGCGTGGCCGGTTACTACGATCACCTCTGTGGTCGGGGAGAGGCGGCGGGAGTGCTGCAGGATCTCGATACCGCTTTTGTCCGGCAGGAACAGGTCCGACACGACCAGGTTGAACGGCTCACGCTCCATGATTGCCAGGGCCTCTGTGCCGGTTGCGGCCGATATGACTCCGAAACCGGCCGACTTCAGTAACAGTTCCAGGGCTTCGCGTCCGGAATCATCGTCATCGATCAGCAGAATGTGAATTGAGGGGTCATGGGGCATGCGGGTCCGCCTTACTCTTCAGATGCTCTCGGTAACATTTAATCGGCAATCGCCAGAATTGCAATGAGAAATTGTTGAGAACCCTCCACAGAAGCAGCAAACCCCACCGGTTACGATGGGGTTTGTGTTGTTCATTCACCGGTAACAGTGCCTATCGCCTGTTCCAGGCCATCCAGGAGCAGCTCCAGTTCTTCCGGGGTAATCGCCAAGGGAGGGAAGATAACCACCGTGTTTCCCAGCGGTCGGGAGAAGATACCCAGCTTACGGGCCTCCAGACAGACCTGGACACCGATCTTCTGTTCCCAGGGATAAGCCAGCTTGGTCTTCTTATCCACGACCAGCTCAACCCCCGCGGCCATACCGCACTGGCGGATATCACCCACATGGGACAGGCTGGAAATTCCCTGCAGCCGTTTCGAAAGACGGGCTATCTTGGGCTGCAGCGCATCCAGAAGTCCGTCGGACTCAAACAGCTCCAGGCTCCGCAGGGCCACGGCACAGGCCAGCGGATTGCCGGTGAAGGTGTGACCATGGAAGAAGGTCTTGAGCTCCGCGTATTCACCCATAAAGGCGCCGTAGACCTCCTCCGTCGTCACGGTGGCGGCAATCGGCAGATATCCGGCCGCAATCCCCTTGGAGAGCGCCATGATATCCGGCACCACCCCCTCATGCTGGCAGGCGAACATGCGCCCGGTCCGGCCAAAGCCGGTGGCGACCTCGTCAGCAATCATCAGCAGGCCGTAGTGGTCGCACAGTTCACGCACCCGGCGCAGAAAACCGGGCGGCTGCACGATCATGCCGCCCGCTCCCTGTAGCAGCGGCTCAATGACCAGCCCGGCGCAGCTTGCGCCGTGCTCGATCAAAAGCGCTTCAAGGGCATCCAGACAGCGCATCCCGCAGGTCGCCGGATCAAGGCATCCCAGTTCACAGCGATAGCAGTAGGGCGAGGGCGCCTGAATCGTCTCGAACAGCAGCGGCCGAAAGGTCGCGTGAAAGATATCGATGCCGCCGACACTGACCGCTCCGAGGGTGTCGCCATGATAGGCATTCCGAAAGGTAATGAAGCGTCGGCGCTCTCCCCTCCCCTTGTGCAGCTGGTACTGAAAGGCCATCTTGACCGCCACTTCCATGGCGGTTGAACCGTTATCGGAATAAAAAAACCGCTCCAGTCCGGGCGGGGTAATCTCCGCCAGCCTACGGGCCAGCAGGATGCTCTGTTCACCGGCCAGGCCCAGCAGGGTGGAGTGTTCCAGACGATCCACCTGGGCCTTGAGCGCCTCGTTCAATTCAGGCCGGCAGTGGCCGTGCACGTTGGTCCACATGGAGGCCACACCGTCCAGGTAGCGCTTGCCGTCCGTGTCGATCAGCCAACTCCCCTCCCCCCGGGCGATGATGATCGGCTCGTCCCGTTCCCACTCCTGCATCTGGGTGAAGGGGTGCCAGACGTGGCGCCGGTCCCACTCGCGCAGCTGCTGTGTTGAAACTCCGCTCACAGCCCCAGCTCCCGCAGCACGATGTCGGTTTCCGCCTGTCCGTCCAGCCAGTCGGCCATCCCTTCAACCAGTTCAAGCTCGTCGATATCGTCACGATGCGGCCAGATACCCAGCACCGGCGCGCCGCACAGCGAACCGATCTGATGCGGCGCACTCCGTTCGGCCAGTCCGGGCGACTGCGGGTAATTGTTGACGACCACGCCGGCCACCTTAAGTTCCATCTGCTGTGCCGCAAAGCAGGTCAGCACAGTATGGTTGATCGTCCCCAGGTCCGGGCGGGCCACAACCAGCAGGGGCAGGTCCAGTTGCCGGGCCAGATCAGCAATCAGCAGACCGCCGGCCAGCGGCACCATCAGCCCCCCGGCCCCTTCCACGATCATGAAATCATGGGCGGACGCCAATCGGTCATAGGACTCACGAATGCGGGAAAAATCTATCATGATACCATCAATTTTGGCGGCTTCAGCGGGCGCTACCGGCTCCCGCAGCAGATAGGGGGCTACGTCATCGGAACAGGTCACTCCGGCGGCCTGGCAGAGCAGCAGCGCATCGTCGGAAACCAGTCTGTTGTTCTCTTCACGGCAGCCGCTGGTGACCGGCTTCATCACACCGACCTTGATTCCGCGCATCCGCAGCAGGCGCGCCAGCACAGCCGCCACCACCGTTTTGCCGACATCGGTATCGGTGCCGGTTATGAATATGCCCCTCTTCATCCGCACTCCCCGATCGTCATCTCCAGGTCAATCAGCATCTGCCGGTCCTGTTCGGGAGCCCGACCGGGCGTCGTCAGGTAATTGCCGGTCATCATACCGCTGGCGCCGGCCAGAAAGATCCAGGACTGCAGCTCGCGCAGATTCTTTTCACGACCGCCGCAAACGGTCAGATCCTTTTCCGGGAGCATGAAGCGGTACACGGCAATAATCTTGAGACACTCCATCGGGGTCAGGAAATTGGCGTCTGCCAGACGGGTACCCTCCACCGGATTAAGAAAATTGATCGGCACCGTATCCACATCCAACTCCCGCAGGGTCTCGGCCATTTCCACCCGATGGCTGAAATCCTCACC
>JAENWA010000114.1 GCA_016650295.1 Desulfuromonadales bacterium
CTTGCACGAGCTCAAGCTGATTGTGGACCTGATGTATGAGGGCGGCATCGCCAATATGAACTACTCCATCTCCAACAACGCGGAATATGGCGAATATGTCACCGGACCTCGCGTGATCAACGATCAGAGCCGTGCGGCCATGAAGGAGTGCCTGAACAATATCCGGAATGGCAATTATGCCAAGCAGTTCATTCTTGAAGGTGCGTCGAACTACCCCGAGATGACGGCACGTCGCCGTCTCAATGCCGCCCACCCGATCGAGCAGGTCGGTGGTCAGTTACGGAGCATGATGCCCTGGATTCAGAAAATCGTCGACAAAACCAAAAACTAATTCAATCATGCGATTACCGGCACCCCTTTTCCGCCAGGAGAGGGGTGTCCGCGTATTCAGGCAGGAACAATGGAAAACAACGGAATCATCGCCAGGGAAGGCTACCCCTTCATCGCATACTCAGTCGGATTGACGGTACTTCTGAGTCTTTCCTCCTGTACGCTTCATTCATATGTTCTGGCTGTTCCGGCCGTCATCGCCATGGTTCTGACGGTTTTTGTCGTGTCCTTTTTCCGTAATCCGGAGCGTACAGCTCCCGGTGACGGAAAGTCGGTTGTAGCGCCGGCGGACGGAACCGTAGTAGTTGTCGAGCGTGTTCCGGAGACTCCTTTGGGGCATGAGGCGCTCAAGATCAGCATCTTCATGTCAGTCTTCAACGTGCACGTCAATCGTGCCCCTCTGGACGGCACCGTTATTGCTATCGACTATCAACCAGGGCGCTTTCTTGATGCCAGGAACGGCCGGGCCTCCAGCGAAAATGAACGCAACGGGGTTGTGCTGGAAACTGCCGCCGGCGTCCGGATTGCCTTCGTCCAGATCGCCGGGCTGATTGCACGGCGGATCATCTGTTATCCTAAAGCAGGCGATGTTCTGACACGCGGAGCCCGCTATGGGTTGATCCGCTTCGGGTCGCGGGTGGATGTGTATCTGCCTGTTGACGTTGAACCGTTGGTGAAGCTGGGCGATACGACGGTAGCTGGCGAGACGGTGTTAGGGCGTCTCGGGTGAGCGGAGAAGAGATCAAATGAACACCGGACTTCAGGGTGAACGGGTCGAGAAGACTGAAAGCATCAAACGCGGTATCTATATCCTTCCCAATCTGGTAACAACGGGCAGTCTCTTTGCAGGTTTTTACAGCCTGGTCTCCACACTGAACGGCAATTACAGCGCTGCTGCCATATGGATCTTTATCTCGGCTGTATGCGACGGTCTGGACGGCAAGGTCGCCCGCATGACCGGGACTACCAGCAAATTCGGCGTGGAGTATGATTCCCTGGCGGACCTGGTGGCCTTCGGTGTTACACCGGGGCTGATGATGTACGCCTGGGCGCTCAAACCCTTCGGCCGGCTTGGCTGGTTGGCTGCTTTTCTATTTGTCGTCTGCGGCGCACTGCGTCTGGCACGGTTCAATGTGCAGGTCAACACCGTCGAGAGCAAACGCTTTGTTGGTCTTCCGATCCCGGCCGCTGCCAGCATGGTTGCTGCTACGGTTCTGTTTTTTTACCACTTCGGCTGGCCCAGCTCCTATAAGCGCCTGGCCATCATTGCACTGATTTATTTGCTGGCCTTCCTGATGGTCTCCAGCTTCCGTTATTACTCATTCAAGGATCCGGCGCTGATCAAGCGCCAACCCTTCGGTTTTCTGCTCCTGGCGGTCGTTCTGCTGATTGTTGTAGTGGCAGAACCGGTTGTAATGACCTTCTCCATCATGCTGATCTATGTATTGTCGGGGCCGGTCGCCTTTGTCCTGACCTGGCCTCGACGTCGCCGTCTTGAGAAAGCGGTTCATAAGGGTCGTGAAGCGGTTCATCGTGAAGGGGAGTTGTGACGGCCTGAAACCCGCGGGGCATGATCAGCTGATATCGTGGAGTCGGGCTGAGATGCCCGCAGGAGAGATCTCCAGAATTGCGAAGGATGTATGCTGAGCTTTGCGCATCAATGTGCCCGGATTGACGGCCAGAATGCCTGACAGGGTGGTAACCGTTGCACGGTGGGTATGTCCGAACAGTACGGCATCGGCTCCAACCGCGATAGCCCGTGTCTCAAGCCTGCCCAACCCCGATTTGACCCCGTAGGCATCCCCGTGAACCAGCAGCAGCCTCTTTCCTTCACATTCCCAGAGCAACTCTCGCGGAGAGGTAGAGCCGATATCACAGTTCCCGGCCACATGAATGACCATAACCTCCAGAGCCTGTTCAAGAAACGCGGCGTCGTCGGCGCCATCTCCGAGATGCAGCAGACAATCGAAGGTTTCAGCCATTTCACAGGCTTTTATGGTCAAGGGGATGTTCCCGTGACTATCGGACATAATCAGGATGCGCATATGATTACTGTAGCAGAAACCGCTTTCTCATGAAAATCAAAATGATCTATCAGGGTGCCCGAATATGACAAAAAAAACAGTGATCATCGGCGCAGGAATATTCATGTTCCTCGGCCTGCTCTTTATCGGCTGTATCTTCATTGCCAGGGCCTTGCTGGGTACCGGTGACAGTCAGTTTGTCGAGAAGTCGGGTATCGGTCTGGTTGAAGTAAAGGGCATGATCCTGGATTCACGGGAGACCATCCGCCAGCTGCGGCATTTTCTGAAAAAAGACGATATCAAGGCCGTTGTACTGCGGGTGGATTCTCCGGGCGGAGTGGTGGCCCCTTCCCAGGAGATCTATGAAGAGGTCAAAAAGTTTGCTGCAAAAAAGAAGATTGTCGTCTCCATGGGGAGCCTGGCTGCTTCCGGCGGATACTATATCTCAGCACCTGCCACCCTGATCTATGCCAACCCGGGTACCATTACCGCCAGCATCGGCGTGATCATCAAGCTGTCCAATATAGAGTCGCTGATGGACAAGATCGGCATCAAGTCCACGGTTATCAAGACCGGTAAATTCAAGGATTCGGGTTCTCCGGTGCGTGAGTTGACCGCCGAGGACCGGGCCATGTTCCAGTCGGTCATCGACAGCACGCACAGCCAGTTCATCCGGGCGGTCGCCAGCGGCCGCAAGCTGCCGGAAGATGAGGTACGCAGAATTGCCGACGGCCGTGTACTCTCGGGTGAACAGGCCCTGGCGTTCAAGCTGGTGGATCGACTGGGTACACTGCAGGACGCCATCGAAGAGGCCGGAAGGCTGGCAGGAATCAAGGGCGAACCGGAAGTTATCCTGCCTCCTAAAAAGAAACTCAATTACCTGGATATACTTTCGGGCGGCGTGGAGGAAAAATTTGAGGGAGCGCTGGGCAAGGTAGGACGAGGCATGCAGCTGATGTACGAGTAGGGGCGGCCCTGTGTGGCCGCCCACTGGCCGCCCCGCTTGGTTACTTCCTTTTCTGCAATTCCTTGTGAGCTTCCAGCAAGGTCCGCTCGGTTGTTGCCCAGTCGATACAGGCGTCAGTGATTGATACCCCGTATTTCAGCTGGCCGGGGTCGGCAGCTATCTTCTGATTGCCCGCTTCAAGGTTGCTTTCGATCATGACACCCGAGATGGAGCTGTTGCCGTCAACCACCTGCCGGACAACACATTCCAGTACCTCGGGTTGTTTCTGGTAGTCCTTGTTGGAATTGCCGTGGCTGCAGTCCACCATAATGGTCGGGGAAAGGCCGTTTTTTATCAGGCTCTCTTCGGTGTGGATTATGTCTTCGGGGTGGTAATTGACTTTGCGTGACCCGCCTCGCAGGACGATATGCACATCCGGGTTGCCGGTGGTCTGAATGATGGAGGTGCGACCATCACGGTTTATGCCGAGGAAACTATGTGGATGCTGGGCCGCTTTCATGGCGTCCATGGCGATCTGCAGGTTGCCGTCGGTGCCGTTTTTGAATCCGACCGGGAAGGACAGTCCGCTGGACATCTCACGGTGGGTCTGGGATTCGGTGGTACGTGCGCCGATGGCGCCCCAGCTGATCATATCGGCCACATATTCCGGGGTGATCGGATCGAGCATCTCATTGGCAACCGGCACTTCAAGTTCGGTTATCTTCAGAAGCAGGCCGCGGGCAATACCAAGGCCTTTTGATATAAGGTGACTGCCATTCATATCAGGATCATTAATCAACCCTTTCCAGCCGACGGTCGTACGGGGTTTTTCAAAATAGACCCGCATCACCAGCATGAGCTGGTCATCCACCCGGCGGGCAAGGTCTGCCAGTCGTTTGGCATACTCCACTGCTGCTTCGGTATCGTGGATGGAGCAGGGGCCGACCACCACCATCAGGCGCTGGTCCCGGCGGTGCAGGATATCCTTGAGCCGTTCGCGGCTTTTGTTGACAAATTCGGCGCGTAGCGCGGAAAGCGGAAAGACCTGACGCAGGTCCCCAGGCGCAATAATTGGTGTGATGCCGGTGATTTTGAGGTTGTTGGTCTTGATCATATAGTGTGAGCTCCCGATGAGGTGGATGAGCAGTTATAGAGCCTCTTGACTGTCTTTGTCAACCAAACTCTGGATTATTGCTCAATTAAATCAGCAGGTTAATTTCTGTCAAATCTAAGTTTAAGGATTGGCCATGAAGCGGGCGGTATTTATTGATCGTGATGGTACGATCAACGTAGAAAAGGAGTACCTCTATCGCACAGAGGATTTCGAGTTTATCCCCGGTGCAGCGGAGGCGATACGATTGTTTAATGATGCCGGCTGGCTGGTGATTGTCGTCAGCAACCAGTCCGGCGTAGCACGTGGCTACTACACCGAAGAGGACGTGCATAATCTGCATCGCCATATTTCCGCACAACTCCTTCAGGCCGGTGCAAAGGTGGATGCCTGGTTCTACTGCCCGCATCACCCATCGGGGCGCGGAAGCTATGCGCTTCCCTGTCGCTGCCGCAAGCCGCTGCCGGGCATGCTGCTGGAGGCTGCTGGCCGATTTGAAATCGATCTGGAAGCATCGGTTATGATCGGTGACAAACTGGTTGATGTTGAGGCCGGCCGGGCGGCCGGATGCCGGTCGATACTGGTGCGCACCGGGTATGGCTCTGAAGAAGAATCCCGCTGCGCAAGCGGTACCGAGGTTTTTGACGATCTGCTGGCAGCGGCTGAATGTCTTTCCGGATTACCATGATGCTGTTTGACAGCCTGCCGGCAGGAGTGTAATATTCAAAAATTGCACACCATTTTTTTGAAAGGATTTTCAAAGCCATGACACAACCTGTTTGCAAGGGCATTATCCTGGCCGGCGGCGCCGGCAGCCGGCTGTACCCTCTGACACTGGTTGCCAGCAAGCAGCTGCAGCCGGTCTATGATAAACCGATGATCTACTACCCGCTGGCTACCCTGATGGCGGCCGGTATCAGGGATATATTGCTGATATCCACCCCCCATGACACGCCCCGTTTTCAGGCGTTGCTGGGTGACGGCTCACGTTGGGGAATCAATCTTTCCTACAAGGTTCAGCCTGAACCGAAAGGGATCGCCCAGGCGTTTCTGGTTGGTGAGGAGTTTATCGATAACCAGCCGGTTTGCCTGATTCTCGGGGACAACATCTTTTACGGTAAGATGAACCTGGATCGTATCGTGGCGGAATTCAAGGGCGGGGCCCGGATATTCGGCTACCTGGTACATGATCCGGAACGCTATGGCGTGGTCGAGTTCGATGTTGACGGGAGAGTTCTCAGTATCGAAGAAAAGCCGAAGCACCCCAAGTCAAAATATGCTGTTCCGGGACTCTACCTGTACGACGCTGATGTCGTGAATACCGCAAAAACCATGGCACCGTCTCCACGCGGCGAGCTTGAGATCACGGATGTCAATCTTGACTACCAGAGGCGTGGCACGTTAACGGTTGAACGTCTGGGGCGAGGAATTGCCTGGCTGGATACCGGAACGCACAAAAGTCTGCTGGAGGCCAGTAATTTTATCGAAACCCTCGAATCGCGTCAGGGACTGAAGATCGCCTGTCTGGAAGAGATTGCCCTGCGGCGCGGTTTTATAGACTGCAGCCGGATGTGTCAGATCATACAGGAAACCCCCACATCACCCTATCGTGACTATCTCCAACAGATTTACGACGAAACCCAGCTCTGCGGGGCATAGTTACATTCCCCCGTATGTGAACGCTGTAACACCTGGATGCAGATGCAGGGAAAGCACTTATGGACTTCTTTAAAAAATTCGGCCTTGTAATCCTGGCCGGCAGCGGGATTCTGGCAGCTCTGATATTTTATTCTCTCAATATTCCTCACAAACGCAGCGCCAATTTTGTCGAACGTGGTGTGATGATGGTCTTTTCGCCGGTGATGAAGCCGGCTGCGCGGATGAGCGGATCTATCGAGGATGTCTGGGACAACTACGTCAATCTGGTGGGCGTGCGTCAGGAAAATCTGCGGCTGCGCAACGAGGTCAAGGAGCTGAACGAGCGGGTCGTCGCCGCCGCTGAAGCGACATTTGCCAATCAGCGTCTGGAAAAGCTTCTGGGCATGAAAAACAGTATCAAAATACCTGTCTTGTCGGCCATGGTAGTGGGAGAAGACCTCAGTTCGTGGTTCAGGACACTGGTGATTGATCGCGGGAGTTCCAGCGGCATTGCAGAAGGTATGGCAGTGGTAGCGGCCGACGGTGTCGTCGGCCAGATCGTCAAAGTGTCTCCCACCACCTCACGGGTCCTGCTGCTGACCGACCATGCCAGCGGAATTGCAGCAACCATACAGCGTTCACGGGCGCGGGGGGTGGTGAAGGGCAAGTCGGAAGGTCTCTGCTCGCTGGAGTTCACAACACGCGAGGAGGACGTCAAGGTCGGAGATATGGTGATTACGTCCGGTATCGGCGGAGTTTTCCTCAAGGGGGTGCCGATCGGTGAGGTGACCATGGTCAAGCGTGGCGAGTACGGAATTTTTCAGACGGTTACGATTCGCCCCCTGGTCAACATATCCCATCTGGAAGAGGTCCTGGTGGTGCAGAGGGAGCCGCATGATTAGGAATCTTTCGGCGCTGTTTATCATTTTCGGTGCCGTGGTTCTGCAGACCTCGGTTCTGCCGATACACCTGTCCAGTGCCTTTAAGCCGGACCTGCTGTTGATTGCGATGGTCTACATCGCCCTGCGCGGTTCCCTGGGGTCCGGCGCCATCCTGGCGTGGGTTCTGGGATTGACCAAGGATGTCTTCAGCGGGCTCTATCTGGGGCTGAATGCCTTCACCTTCCTGATTATCTTTCTGATCATAAAAAGTATTTCGGATCGGCTCTACGCAGAAAGCGGTGAACTTTTTGTCGTCACCGTCGGCGTCGCCACCCTGGTATGCGTGACAGCCGACCTGATCCTGCTGATCATGCTGACATCAAGCCCCGGCATTGTGTACTCCATGACAACCGGCGTCCTGCCGCATCTGCTTGCCAATGCCTTCGCAGCATCACTTGTCACCCTGCTGCCCGTATTTTCATCTCCCCAGGAAGTGTTATGAAGGGACAGCGCTTTGTTCGCGAGGTGATGGAGTCCAAGCAACGGATTCTGGTGATCTCCTTTGTGGTAGGGGCTATTTTCCTGATACTGCTGCTGCGACTGTGGCATCTGCAGATTCTCAGCACCGATGATTACCGCAGCATGTCCGAAAACAACCGGCTGCGTTTCGTCCCGGTAGCGGCATCGCGCGGAGCCATCATGGACCGTAGCGGCATGGTTCTGGTCAGCAACCGCCCTTCGTTCAGTCTGGCGGTCGTTCCTCAGGAGGTAAAGGACAAGGATGCACTGCTCGGCAGGCTTGCCGGACTGCTGGGCCTGGATCGGGCAGAACTGGAGGAACGCTGGAGTAAAGTCAAGGGGAGAGCCAAGTATTATCCGGTTGTGCTGGCCTCGAACATAAGCCGCGACCAGGTTGAGATTATCGAAGAAAACCGCCTGCGTCTGCCGGGTGTCGAAGTAGAAATGAAGCCGGTTCGGGAGTACTCCAGCAAGGTACTGGCTGCCCACCTGCTGGGTTATATCGGTGAAATCTCGGACGAGGAGATGAACAGGAAGGGTTACGAGGAGTATAACCTCGGGGATTATGTCGGAAAAAACGGCATTGAACGGAGCTGGGAACAGGAACTGCACGGTAATGACGGCGGTCGCCAGCTGGAGGTGGATGCCCGTGGCAAGGTTCTGCGGACTGTGTCAGAATCCTATCCGACGGTGGGTAACAGCGTTGTACTTACGATTGATGCGGCTGTCCAGAAACAGGCTGAAAAGGCCTTTGGAGACCAGGCCGGGGCCGCGGTGGCACTGGACGTTAACACGGGAGAGGTGCTGGCGTTCGTCAGTACCCCTGCCTTTGACCCGGCGCTGTTCAGCGGCAAGCTGCCCCCCGATGTATGGAAGTCCTATCTGGAGGACAAGCGTCACCCTTTGGAGAACAAGGCCCTGACCGGCCAGTATCCCCCGGGATCGACCTTCAAGGTCATAACCGCCCTGGCCGGGCTTGAGAATGGATTGATCAGCGACAGCAGCTCGGTAGACTGCCGCGGTTCCTACGAACTGGGTAACTCGGTCTTCAAATGCTGGAACAAGCACGGTCACGGCACGACCAACCTGAAAAAATCACTGCGGGAATCATGTGATGTGTATTACTACCAGCTGGGGGAGCGTCTGGGTGTGGACCTGATTGCCAAGACCGCACAAAAGTTTCTGCTCGGCACACCAATGGGCATCGGCCTGAGCAATGAAAAACCGGGACTGATACCCACCGCGGAATGGAAACAGAAACGATACGGCAAGCGCTGGTTTCAAGGTGAGACCATCTCGGTATCCATCGGACAGGGCTATGTGCTGATGACACCCATCCAGATGGCTTCGATGATCGCTACCGTAGCCAATGAGGGTACGGTCTACCGCCCTTTTCTGGTCAAGCGCATCGTTGATGCGGACGGTAAGCCCCTGAAGGAATTCAAGCCGGAGGTCATCGGCCGGACCGGTATCAGCCCGGATAAATTCCGGCTGGTCAAGCAGGGTCTGTTTGCCGTGGTCAACGAACCGGGCGGAACCGGCGGCATGGCCAGGCTGTACGATGTGCGCGTGGCCGGTAAGACCGGTACCTCGCAGGTTGTCAAGCTGCGCGACAGCAAGCAGGGAACCCCTTATCAATTCCGTGATCATGCCTTGTTTGTCGCGTTTGCACCCTATGACAAACCGGAGATTGCCGTAGCAGTTATTGTTGAGCATGGTGAACATGGCGGCGGATCTGCCGCACCGATTGCCGGAAGGATACTGAGGGCATATTTCGACGGGAAGAAACCCGTTCAGAAATCTACGGGAAGCCCACGAAACTCAGACACGGAAGACGACGAGGATGAAGAGCAGCCGCCACCTTCACAAAAGCCGCGTCTGAACGGGGATAGCGCCAATGATTGATCGCCGTCTGCTGACAAATATAGACTGGATGTTGGCCGGGTTGGTGATTGCCGTCTGTCTGCTGGGGATACTCAATATCTACAGCGCTACCACACCCTATAAAATCGTCGCGACCCCCTATTACATCAAACAATTTTACTGGCTGCTGGTCGGGATGTTTATTGCCCTAATGGTCTGTACGGTGGACTATCATGTCCTTGAGGATTTATCCTACTGGCTTTACGTTATCATCGTTTTCCTGCTGGTTGTGGTCCTGGTGATCGGTCGGCGTTCGATGGGGGCGACACGCTGGCTTAATCTGGGTCTGTTCAATGTCCAGCCGTCAGAATTGATGAAAATTGTAATAATTATGACGTTTGCCCGCTTCTTCAATAATTTTCAATCCATCGGAGGACTGACTGTCAAAGACATGCTTTTGCCGCTCAGCATTCTTGCCCTGCCGGCGTTGCTGATCATGAAACAGCCCGACCTGGGCACGGCCATACTTGTAATACTGATAGCTCTTTCAATGTCGGTCTATCGCGGTCTCCGCTGGTCTACGGTGGTTACCTTTGTCCTGGTCACTGTACCGCTCGCCTGGGCGGGGTGGAGTTTTTTTCTGCGGCCGTACCAGAAGAATCGTATCCTCGACTTCCTCGATCCGGAGAGGTCCCGTCTGGGGAGTGGCTACCACATTATCCAGAGCAAGATTGCGGTCGGTTCGGGAGGATTCTTCGGCAAAGGGTTTGTTAAAGGCACCCAGGCACAGCTCCGTTTCCTGCCGGAGCAGCATACCGACTTCGCATTTTCCGTTTTTGCCGAAGAGTGGGGTTTTATCGGCTGTATGGTGCTTATAATTCTTTACCTGTCACTTGTCCTGTGGGGTCTCAATATAGCCCGGCGCTGCAATGACCGTTTTGGGGCTCTCCTGGCAATAGGCGTCACTGCCATGCTGTTCTGGCATATCGTGATCAACATGGGCATGGTGATCGGCATGTTTCCGGTGGTCGGGGTGCCGATGCCGTTTTTCTCCTACGGCGGCACTTCCATGATCACCTCAATGGTCGGCATAGGCATCCTGCAGAATATCAGTATGCGACGCTTCATGTTCTGATGTTGTTTTGTGGGATGTTATTTACGGGGCAATCAGTTTAAGTGTTGGAAAATATGTGCGGTAACGTGCCGCATCACGTGTCAACAAGGTAAGTCCGGAAATAACCGCATGTGCGCCGATAAAAAAATCCGGTAATGGTGAATGTTTTGTGCCGCCCAATTTACGGTATCGAATGAAGCACTTACCCGCCAGAAACGCCGCTTCCCAGGGAATCGGCATTCGCAGGAAATAATCCGGTGGCAACGCTTCCTCCAGTTCTTCAATACGTTTAAAGCCAATTGAAACTTCAGCGTAGATAATCGGATTTATGATTAAAGAACAGGTATCCGCCGCCTTCTGCAATTGGGTGGACGACCATTCATACCAGATTGGATCCTCTTCCAGCAGATCAAGCAATACATTGCTGTCCACAAGCACGTTGGTTGTATTCAATCGTCACCTCTGGTAAACGCCATTATTTCATCTGTTGTCATCCGGACTGTGGCGCGGCCCCGCATGTTCTCGACAAGTCGCTTTCCCCTGCTGTTTTCCGATGTGGCCGTACGCAAAATAACGGTAGCATCCTCCATAACAAACTCAACCTCGCTCTGGGGGAATATGCCCAGATGCTGACGAACATTGCGTGGTATCGTCACTTGTCCCTTACTGGTTACCCTCATGGCTCAGGTCTCCTTTTTGATGTAATACTTGATAAAGTATTACATTGCCGGTTTGGCATGTCAATGTATTGTTCCAATATTCCTTGTTCCAAGGAGCCTGTCGGACTTAGGAGAAATCTACTGCAAATCCGCCTGTGCGGTCCATATTTTCCTCGTTACGCAGCTCCTGCTGCGTAACGCAATGGTGCGACAAGCTCCCGCTTGGCGTTTTGGTAAGCGGGAGCTTACCTTGCCGGTGCGTTACCAAGCTGGAGCTTGGTAACGAGAAAAAACGCCATCCCCACCATCCGCGCCACCTCGGAGCACATCGGCTGGAACCTGAAGCATGCCACCGTCATCCGCATTAACCCCCGCGAACCGGAGATCAAGTCGCCACACCTCTCGTTTGCCTGCGGTGCCCTGGAGGGATTGCGGCAGACCGATGCCCTGCTCCGGCCATAATCCCAAAAACGGCAACCGATCACGCGGAGACGCGGAGTTCGCGGAAATCACAACCAGTCATCAAAGTAATGTATCTTGCCAAACAGGTGAATAACACCTTGCTCTTCTCTGACAAACATGAAATACTTGTACAACTAATAAGACAAGAGGTGTGCAATGCGAGTCATTAATTTTTCAGAGGCTAGAAATCACCTCAAGCAGGTAATGGACCAGACTGTTGCCGATGCCGATTTCACCGTTATTGCCCGTCGCGACTCTCCTGATGCGGTACTAATGTCTCTTGATACCTTCAATAGTTTTATGGAAACGGTTCATCTTCTGAAAACACCTGCCAATGCCGTTCATCTTGCCGAATCTATTGAACAGTATCAATCAGGGGAACTGGTAAGCGGAAATCTGGCAGATGCCTGAGCAACTGACCTGGACACTTGCCGCCTGGGAAGATTACCAATACTGGCAGACGCAAGACAGAAAAACCTTGAAGCGGATCAATCTTCTGATTCAGGATGCCATGCGCAGCCCGTTTGAAGGGATCGGCAAACCGGAACCTTTGCGGGAAAACCTTTCCGGATTCTGGTCTCGCAGAATAGACGAGACGCATCGGCTGGTGTACACGGTCAATGGTGCCACGCTTGTTATAATTGCCTGCCGTTACCACTACTGACATCATCTGTGCATTGTTGTACCTTGCGCCGCAGATTCAGGTTGCGCAGGAGTGTACAGAACGGTTCTTGATGGAAAGATTGGGGATTCCGCATCAAGTCGGCCACCCATTACGATCGAACTCGGCCACCCAATATGATTGAAGTCGGCCACCCATTCCGATTGATCTCGGCCACCCCCTGAGTACTTCGCACGACCCCCCGTTTATTGTCGTCGCTGGGCTATTTCAACAAGCGTATGTTCTCCCCTCATTAATCAAATTTTGAGGAGAATCATGTGCCAGCGGAGAGAACCCCTATGCGTAAAATCAGAGAGATATTAAGACTGAAGTGGACCTCTCAACTCAGTAACCGCGAGATTGCAAAAAGTTGCTCGACAGCCAGAAGCACTGTGGCCGGTTGTCTTGAACGTGCCTCAAATGCCGGGCTGTCCTGGCCTTTGCCTGATCATCTGGACGACACTGCTTTGGAGCACCTGTTGTATCCGCCTGTTGTCGTTTCCGAAGCGGTCAGGGTTATGCCGGAATGGTCCCTGTTGCAAAAAGAGATGCGAAAGAAGAATGTCACCTTGGCTCTTTTGTGGGACGAATACAAAGTAGGCCAACCGGATGGTTACCAGTACAGCCAGTTCTGCAAACTTTACCGGGAGTTCACCGGTCGTGTGGATTGCTGCATGCGCCAGCGCTACGTAGCCGGTGAAAAGTTGTTTGTCGATTATTGCGGCCAGACCGTGCCGTTAATGGCCTTGCAAGCTCTTTCTTGCATATACGACAAGCTGGAGCTTGTCACCCCATTGCATTACGCAGCTGGAGCTGCGTAATGAGGAAGGGAATCAGAAAGCCGCACGCTGCAAAGGGGGCGGCTTTCGTTGTGATTTCCCCCTTTTCCCTTTACTTTCCCGCCGGTTTTATTTAAGCTACACAATTCAATTTTGTCGCACACATCCGAAGGAATTCATGGATATCAGCAGAATACGCAATTTCTCGATCATCGCCCACATTGACCACGGCAAATCCACCTTGGCAGACCGACTGCTGGAATATACCGGCGCTCTTTCCAGCCGCGAAAAACAGGATCAGTTTCTGGACAAGATGGACCTGGAGCGTGAACGCGGCATCACCATCAAGGCCCAGACCGTGCGACTGAACTACCGTTCCGATGACGGCGTCGATTATGTCCTCAACCTGATAGACACCCCCGGTCACGTAGATTTCACCTATGAGGTATCCCGCTCCCTGGCGGCCTGTGAGGGCGGCCTGCTGGTGGTGGATGCATCCCAGGGGGTCGAGGCCCAGACCCTGGCCAACGTTTACCTGGCGCTGGACAACAACCTGGAGGTGTTCCCGGTCCTGAACAAGATCGACCTGCCGGCTGCTGATCCGGAGCGGGTCATGCACGAGATCGAGGAGATCATCGGTATTGATGCCCATGAAGCGGTGCTGGCCAGCGCCAAGGAGGGGATCGGCACCCACGAGATCCTGGAAGAGATCATCAAGAAAATCCCTGCTCCGAAAGGTGATGCTGCTGCTCCCCTGAAGGCGCTCCTGTTCGATTCCTGGTACGACCAGTATCAGGGGGTCATTATTCTTGTCCGTATTTTTGACGGAACGCTCAAAAAGGGTGACAAGATCCAGCTGGTTGCCACCAACAAGACCTATGAGGCGCTCAAGGTGGGGATATTTGCGCCGGTCATGAGCGAGGTGCCCGAGTTGGCGGCCGGTGAGGTCGGTTTTGTCATCGCCGGTATCAAGGATGTGGCCGACGCCAAGGTCGGCGACACGGTGACCCTGTTTCACCGTCGTTGCGAAGTGCCGCTGGATGGCTTCAAGGAAGTCAAGCCGATGGTCTTTTCCGGGCTGTATCCGATCGATACCGTCCAGTATGAGCAGCTTCGCGATGCCCTGGCCAAGCTCAAGCTGAATGACTCCTCGTTCTCTTTTGAACCGGAGACATCCGTTGCGCTGGGCTTCGGTTTTCGCTGCGGCTTTCTGGGCCTGCTGCACATGGAGATCATCCAGGAGCGCCTGGAGCGGGAATTCGGCCTGGAGCTGATCACGACCGCTCCGACGGTTGTCTACCGGGTACACAAGATGAATGGCGAAGTTTTCTCTATCCAAAGCGCCAACCAGATGCCCGAACTGCAAAGCATGGAGTATCTGGAGGAACCGTTTATTCTGGCCCATATCCACGTGCCGAATGAATTTGTCGGGGGCGTGCTGGCCCTGTGCGAGGACAAGCGCGGTGTTCAGCGCGAGATCAAGTATCTGACCAAGACCCGCGTCATGATCATCTACGAACTGCCGCTCAACGAGATCGTGCTTGATTTCTATGATCGTCTCAAATCAATCACAAAAGGGTATGCATCCCTTGATTATGAACACCTGGAGTACAGGCGCAGTGACCTGGTCCGGATGAATGTCATGATCAACGGTGAGGTTGTTGATGCCCTCTCCCTGATCCTGCATCGCGAGAAAGCCTATTACCGCGGTCGCGATCTGGTCTCCAAGATGAAGGAACTGATTTCACGGCAGATGTTCGAAGTTGCCATACAGGCTGCCATCGGCAGCAAGATCATTGCCCGCGAGACGGTCAAGGCCATGCGTAAGGACGTGCTGGCAAAATGTTATGGCGGTGATATAACTCGTAAGAGGAAACTGCTTGAAAAACAAAAAGAAGGTAAAAAGCGCATGAAAAATGTCGGCAATGTGGAACTGCCCCAGGAGGCCTTCCTGGCCATCCTCAAGGTTGAATGACGCAACTACATTGATAGCGACTGTTCACGGTGTCTCGTCGAGGATCACAGATCACGAAATAACTAAATGCAAAGGATTTTCCATGGAAGAATATAAGGAATCGTCACAGGATCTGTCCGTAACGGAAAAACCGGAAAAGGTTTTCAAGAAAAAGAGCATCATACGCGAGTATACCGAATCAATCATTATTGCGGTGCTTCTGGCGCTGGTGATCCGCACCTACTTGGTGCAGGCCTTCAAGATCCCCTCCGGCTCCATGGAGGACACTCTGGCCATCGGCGATCATCTGTTGGTGAACAAGTTTATCTACGGAACGAAAATCCCGTTTACGACTCAGTCGGTCATAAAGATTCGTGACCCGCGTCAGGGTGACGTGATTGTTTTTGAATATCCCGAGGATGCCAGCAAGGATTTTATCAAACGGGTTGTCGGTACACCGGGAGATGTGGTGGAAGGGAAGGACAAGAAGGTTTTTGTCAATGGCAAACCCTACGAAAATCCCCATGAGATTCACAAAGAGAAGGAGATCATCCCCAAGGAGATGAATCCGCGCGACACCTTCGGGCCGGTTACGGTGCCGCCCGGCTCATACTTCATGATGGGTGATAATCGCGACCGTTCCTACGACAGCCGTTTCTGGGGCTTTGTCAAGCGGGACAAGATCAAGGGGCTGGCCTTTATCAAATACTGGTCGTGGGACCGGGAGAAGTTCCGTCCGCGCTTCGGCAGTATCGGAAACCTGATTAACTGACATTCAATTTACATAGTATATTTTTGATTGGAGGATAGCATGGATACACTCGGAAACTGGAAACGCACACATTATTGCGGTGATTTGCGTGCCGCGGACATCGGCAGCGAGGTCATCCTGATGGGATGGGCGCTGCGTCGTCGCGATCACGGTGGACTGATCTTTATCGACCTGCGCGACCGTGAAGGCATCGCCCAGATTGTCTTCGACCCTGAAGTTAACGGCGCAGGTCATGCTGTCGCGGAATCGGTACGCAGCGAGTTTGTCCTGGCGGTCAGAGGCACGGTTATTCCCCGTCCGGAAGGGACCGTCAATCCGAACATGAAGACCGGTGAGGTTGAGATTCAGGTATTGGAATGCAAGCTGCTCAACCGCTCCAAGCCGCTGCCGTTCATGCTGGATGAGCACAGCGAAATCAACGAGAATATCCGGCTCAAGTACCGCTATCTGGATCTTCGCCGGCCTCAGCTGCAGTATAATCTGATTCTGCGCTCAAAGGTCGCCCAGGTTACCAGGAACTATCTGGTGGATAACGATTTTATCGAGCTTGAGACACCCTTTCTCACCAAATCCACCCCCGAGGGGGCCCGCGACTTTCTGGTGCCGTCTCGCATCAACCAGGGGAGTTTTTACGCGCTGCCCCAATCACCCCAGATATTCAAACAGATTCTGATGATCTCCGGTTTTGACCGCTATTTCCAGGTGGTTCGCTGCTTCCGCGACGAAGATCTTCGGGCCGACCGTCAGCCTGAATTTACCCAGATCGACTGTGAGATGTCTTTCATCGACCGCGAGGACATTATTACGGTCATGGAGGGGCTGATTGCCCGTATCTTCCGTGAGGCCAAGGGGGTCGCGGTGCAACTCCCGGTCGAGCGTATCACCTACGCCGAGGCCATCCGACGTTTCGGTGTCGATAACCCGGACCTGCGTTTCGGCATGGAGTTGTGCGATCTGACCGACCTGGTCAAGGGTTCCGGTTTCAAAGTCTTTGCTGACGTGGCCTCCAAGGGCGGCATCATCAAGGGCATCAACGCCAAGGGGTGTGCCCGTCTCTCCCGCAAGGAGATTGACGACCTGACAACCTTTGTCGCTATTTATGGCGCCAAAGGGCTGGCCTATGTCAAGATCGAGAACAATGAGTGGCATTCGCCCATTGCCAAGTTCTTTACTCCTGAAGAGATCGCTGCCATGAACACCGCTTTTGATGCTGAAGAGGGCGATCTGCTGCTGTTCGTGGCCGACAAACCCAAGGTTGTCAACGATTCCCTCGGTAAGCTGCGCAACCACCTGGCCGGCATTCTCGGACTGACCGACAAGGAGGTCTATCGCTTTGTCTGGGTAACCGATTTTCCTCTGCTGGAGTGGGACGAGGACGAAAAACGGTGGTCTGCCGTGCATCACCCCTTTACCGCCCCCATGGACGAAGATGTCGAGTTTGTCGAATCCGATCCGGGCCGCTGTCGCGCCAAGGCCTACGACCTGGTGCTTAATGGCAACGAGATCGGCGGTGGTTCAATCAGGATCCATCAGGAACAGGTACAGTCGCTTATGTTCAAGATGCTGGGAATGTCTGTTGAGGACGCCCGGAGCAAGTTCGGGTTCCTGCTGGATGCGTTGGAATTCGGCACGCCGCCCCACGGTGGAATAGCCTTTGGCTTGGATCGACTGATCATGCTGCTGACCGGCAGTGATTCCATCCGCGATGTGATTGCATTCCCCAAAACACAGAAAGGAACCTGTATGATGTCCGAGGCTCCCTCGCAGGTTGACAACAAGCAACTTCGCGAACTGGGTGTCAGGCTGGCGGAGAAACAGGCCTAAGTGTGTAACTGCCCAGCTACTCCATGAGATGCAGGTCAGCGCTGACATCTTTGCTGGTTTTCTGTCTATTGACGGCCTGCTCCACGCCGGCTCCGACCTGGCGGGTTAAGGCAGCGGCACTGGTTGAAGATCTTGTCAAACAGGATACCCGGGTACTGTTTCCGCAGGAGTACCTGAGCCTGCTGGAGACTTTTGAGCACGGAGAGGCTGTTTTGCATGTCCAGGGAGATGAGGTGGAGGCTGATGTCCTGTATCTGCTTACCCTGCAGAAGGGTTCGGTGTTAAAGGACGAGTTATACAAACGCAAGCTGCGACTGGCGGAAGAAGAACGTCAGCGAGCAGCGGCAGAGGCCGCCCGGATTGAACAGGAACGTCTGATGCTTCAGGCGGCGGAAGCAGAAGCGCGGCTTCGTGAACAAGAACAACGTGCCGCTCAATTGGAGGCTCAGAAAGCGGTAGCAAAAAAAGAGACTATAATAAAAGAGTTGCTCCAGCAGCAGACACTCAGTTACACGGTGCGCCGCGGCGAGACACTTCCGCAGATTGCCGCGCGCACCGAGATATATAATGACTCCTCCCTGTGGCCACTGATTTATCGAGCCAATCGGGACCAGATCCGGGACCCCCGACAGCTCTGGCCCGGCCAGAACCTCAAAATTCCCCGCCATTTTACCCGCGACGAGGCCCAGGAGGCCAAACGCTACTCCGGCAAAAAATAATCTTAACGTGGTAATGTACTGTTTAAGCTGATTTCCAGATGGCACATGTTTCATATTTCTGCAATGACATAAGACTCCTTGTATTTTGATGGTCGAATACACATAACCCTGCTGGACTTAATTTGATTTTTCTTGACAGTTAATCGGTTTTTGTATACTGTATACAAGATTTTTATTTAAACTATAACCATCTGATATAATTACAGTTGTGCTGAAAATACACTTCATATTTTTTTTGGATAAACGGCAGAATAGCCGGTATGTTATCCAAGCCTTCAGCTGACTGACTTACACTATCAAGGAGAGAACATGACAACGCAGAAGATTATCTGGTCAGAAATTGATGAAGCCCCCGCCTTAGCAACGTACTCATTGCTTCCGATCGTCAATGCATTCACAAAAGCAGCCGGTGTTGTCGTTGAAACACGGAATATCTCTGTTGCTGGTAGAATAATTGCAAACTTTCCCGATTATCTGACGGAGAGCCAGAGATTGCCGGATTTCCTGGCTGAACTGGGAGAGCTTACCCAGAAACCAGAAGCCAATATTATCAAACTGCCCAATGTCAGTGCGTCAATCCCGCAGTTGAAGGCCGCTATCAAGGAATTGCAGGAGCAGGGCTATAAGCTCCCGGATTATCCCGAAGAGCCGAAAACCGACGCAGAGAAAGAACTCAATGCACGGTATGCCAAGTGTCTGGGAAGTGCCGTAAACCCTGTTTTGAGAGAAGGTAACTCCGATAGAAGATCGGCACGTGCGGTTAAAGAATATGCCAGAAAGCACCCGGTTAAAATGGGGGCCTGGAGTGCGGACTCAAAGACACATGTGTCTCACATGACAGCCGGTGATTTTTACCACAGCGAAAAATCCGTTACTATGAAAAATGCCGGCAATGTAAAGATCGAGTTTGTTGATCAGGCCGGAAAAGTTACGGTTCTGAAAGAGAAACTGGCTCTTCAGGCGGGTGAAGTTCTTGATGGCGCGTTCATGAGCTGCGGCGCGTTGCGCACATTCATTGCGGAGCAGATCGAAGACGCAAAAGCCAAGGGAGTTTTGTTCTCCGTTCACCTCAAAGCCACCATGATGAAGATCTCTGATCCGATCATGTTCGGTCATTTCGTTTCCGTCTTCTACAAAGATGTTTTTGAAAAACATTCCGCTACCCTTAAAGAGCTGGGTGTAAATCCTGATCTTGGCATGGGCGACCTTTATGCAAAGCTGAAGAAACTGCCGGAAGCCAAGCAGGCAGAAATAGAAGCTGATATTCAGGCGGTTTACAAGAATAGACCGGCACTGGCGATGGTGGATTCGGACAAAGGCATCACCAATCTGCATGCCAGTAACGACATCATCATCGATGCCTCCATGCCGGTGGTTATTCGTGACTCGGGCGGGATGTGGGGCCCGGACGGCAAGCTTCACGATGTCAAGTGCGTAATCCCTGATACGTGCTATTCGGAATGGTATCAGGAGTGCATAGATTTCTGCAAGAAAAACGGCCAGTTCGATCCTACCACCATGGGATGTGTCTCCAACGTGGGGCTCATGGCGCAAAAGGCAGAGGAATACGGATCTCACGACAAGACCTTCAAGGTTCCGGGTAATGGAACAGTCCGTGTTGTCGATGCTTCGGGAGCGGTTCTGTTCCAGCACACTGTAGAAGAAGGCGATATCTGGCGCGGATGTCAGGCAAAGGATCTGCCGATCCAGGATTGGGTCAAGCTGGCGGTTCGCAGGGCACGGGCAACCGGAGCACCGGCTGTCTTCTGGCTGGACAAAAACAGGGCCCATGATGCACAGATGATCGAAAAGGTAAATATGTACCTGAAAGATCATGATACGAAGGGTCTGGAAATTCATATCATGTCTCCGGTAGAAGCGATGCGTTTCACACTTCCCAGGGCAAAAGCCGGCCAGGATACGATTTCAGTAACCGGAAATGCCCTGAGGGATTACCTGACCGACCTGTTCCCGATTCTTGAACTGGGTACCAGTTCAAAAATGCTGTCAATCGTGCCGCTTTTGGCCGGTGGCGGACTGTTCGAGACAGGTGCGGGCGGATCGGCGCCCAAGCATGTTCAGCAGTTTGTGCAGGAAGGTTACCTGCGTTGGGATTCACTGGGCGAATTCCTGGCGCTTGCGGTATCGCTGGAGCACCTGGCCAGCACCTTCAAGAATGAAAAAGCCCAGCTCTTGGCTGATACGCTTGATCAAGCCAACACCAAATTCCTGGATAACAACAAGAACCCGGCCCGCAAGGTTGGTCAGATAGACAATAGAGGCAGCCACTTCTACCTGGCAATGTACTGGGCTGAGGCTGTGGCAGAGCAGACCAAGGATAAGGAACTGCAGGCACGTTTTGCCAAGGTTGCTCAGCAGCTTCAGGAAAATGAGGTAAAAATCAATGAAGAACTGATTGGTGCCCAGGGCAAGTCTCAGGATCTGGGCGGCTATTATCACCCGGATAAAGTAAAAACTGAAAAAGCTATGCGTCCCAGCCCAACCTTGAATGCAATTATTGACGCGATAGCTTAATATCGCATGTTTGTGATGCTCTTTTAAAACCTGCACTATTCCAGCGGATGTGATTTGGATGGCTTATACGTATCTGACAGTCCCCGAAGGGGACAAGATCACCATGGGACTGGACGGAAAGCTGAATGTACCGGATAACCCGATCATTCCGTTCATCGAAGGCGACGGTACCGGGGTCGATATCTGGAAGGCCTCGGTACGCGTTTTCGATGCAGCGGTAGAAAAGGTTTATGGTGACACTAGAAAGATCAGCTGGATGGAAGTCTACGCCGGTGAAAAGCCGTTCAACATGTTTCGCGAAAAAATGGGGGCCAACGCCTGGCTGCCGGACGAAACCGTCCAGGCCTTCAAGGAGTTTCTGGTTGGTATCAAAGGGCCCTTGACCACCCCGATCGGCGGCGGTATACGCTCCCTCAACGTGGCTCTTCGGCAAATGCTAGACCTGTATACCTGTCTCCGTCCGATTCGCTACTTCCAAGGTGTGCCATCTCCGGTCAAGAAACCCCAGGATGTGGACATGGTCATCTTCCGCGAAAACTGTGAAGACATCTACGTCGGGATCGAGTGGATGACCGGTACGCCGGAATGTGACAAATTCAAGAAATTTCTTCTTGAAGAGATGGGTGTCACCAAGGTGCGATTTCCGGAAAGCTCATCGTTCGGCGTCAAGCCGATCTCACGCGAGGGCTCCGAACGACTGATCCGTGCCGCCATCGAATATGCCCTCAAGCACCGCCGCAAGTCCGTGACGATCGTGCACAAGGGCAACATCATGAAGTTCACCGAAGGCGCTTTCAAGGATTGGGGCTACACACTGGTCACGACCGAGTTTCGCGCCCAGGTGGTTACCGAACGGGAGTCCTGGATTATTGACAATCAGGACCGAAACACCGATCTGCCGATAGCTCAACATGCGAAAATGATTGATCCAGGCTACGATATGATGTCACCCCGGCAGCAGGAGGGTATTCGCAGCGAGGTTGCAGCGGCGCTGGAGTTGATGCCGACCCATGGTAACGGACAGTGGAAGAAACTGTTGATGGTCAAGGACACTATCTTCGATATAACCCTGCAGCAGGTGTTGACCCGTGCCAAAGAGTTTGATGTCGTGGCTGCAATGAATCTGGAAGGTGATTTTCTCTCGGATGCCTTGGCCGCCCAGGTCGGCGGTATCGGAATCGCCCCCGGAGCAAACATCAACTATGTGACCGGACATGCGATATTTGAGGCCACTCACGGTACTGCTCCAAAATACGCAAACCTTGACAAGGTCAACCCGGGTTCTGTAATACTATCCGGTGTTATGATGTTTGAACATCTGGGCTGGCAGGAAGCGGCCGATACAATTATAAAGTCCATCAATAAAACCATAGGTCAGAAGCGTGTCACCTATGACTTCGAGCGCATGATGCAGGGGGCTACTTTGCTTTCCTGTTCAGGTTTTGCCGATGCACTGATTGAGAACATGTAAGCAGGAGTTACTCATTGCAGGGCCGGTTCACGGAACTCACCTGCAATCAATTAAGCAACAAAATAAACCCAGGAGGAAACAGAATGGCTCGTAAAAAGATTTCTCTCATCGGCGGTGGACAGATTGGTGGCGTTCTTGCTCAGCTTTGTGCTCTGCGTGAACTTGGTGATGTTGTATTGTTCGACATCGTGGAAGGTCTTCCCCAGGGCAAGATGCTGGACATCGCCGAAGTCGGCCCGGTTGACCGCTATGACGTTAATCTGAAAGGTACTAACAGCTACGAGGACATCAAGGATTCCGACGTTGTCATCGTTACCGCAGGCCTGCCGCGTAAACCGGGCATGAGCCGTGACGACCTGATCGAGGTCAATTCCAAGATCATGACAACGGTTGCCGAAGGCATCAAGACTTACGCACCCAACTCAATCATTATTGTTATTTCCAACCCGCTGGACGCCATGGTTACCCTGTGCCAGAAGATCACCGGCTTCCCTTACAGCCGCGTTATCGGCCAGGCCGGCGTTCTGGACTCGGCCCGTTTCGCCACCTTCATCGCTTGGGAATTGGGCGTTTCTGTGAAAGACGTTACCGCCATGACACTGGGCGGTCACGGCGACGACATGGTTCCTCTGGTTCGTTATGCCAGCGTCAACGGCATTCCGGTCGTGGAACTGCTTGAGCAGAAATACGGCGCAGAAAAAGGTAAGGAAGTCATGGAAGCCATGGTCAAGCGTACCCGCGGCGCAGGCGGGGAAGTTGTCGCTCTGCTCAAAACCGGTTCCGCATTCTACTCCCCGGCATCTTCCGCAATTGCCATGGCTGAATCGATCCTCAAGGATCAGAAACGCGTTCTCCCTGCCTGCTGCTTCCTGCAGGGTGAGTTCGGTGTTGACGGTTACTATGTCGGCGTACCGGCCGTTCTGGGTGAGAAAGGTGTTGAAAACATCATCCAGTTCAAACTTGACGCTGAAGAGCAGGCTATGATGGACAAGTCGGTTGCAGCGGTCAAAGGACTTGTTGACAGCATGAAATAGTAGTATTTAAGCATCAGGTTTTCTTTTGTGAATGCAAAAGAAGGGCGTCTGCCCTTCTTTTGCCACTTTATGGGATCTGAAACCACACCTTTTATTACGGAAATTAAGGAGTCTTGTCAGATGGAGAAAAAACTGCCAAAAATCGAGATTATCGAGAAATATTGCAAGGGGTGTCATATCTGTGTCGAGTTCTGCCCAACCAAGGTTCTTGAGATGCAGGGTTTTGTCGCTGCGGTCAAAAATCTGGAGGCCTGCATCAAGTGCATGCAGTGCGAACTCAGATGCCCCGATTTTGCCATAAAGGTTATTACCGAATAATTCAACGGGAGGAAATGAACAGTGTCCAAAAAAGTAGCGTTTCTTCAGGGTAACGAAGCTGCAGCACAAGGCGCGCTCTATGCCGGCTGCAATTTTTTCGGTGGCTACCCGATTACCCCTTCAACTGAAGTTGCAGAAGTCATGTCGATTGAACTTCCTAAAGTCGGCGGGAAATTCATTCAGATGGAAGACGAGATCGGGGCCATGGCTGCCATTCTCGGTGCTTCCCTGGCAGGGTCAAAGGTGCTGACCTCAACATCCGGTCCGGGCCTGTCCCTCAAGCAAGAATTGATCGGCTACGGCTGCATCGCCGAGATCCCTTGTGTAATTTACAATGTCATGCGTGGTGGACCTTCCACCGGTATGCCGACCGGCCCCAGCCAGTCCGACGTGATGTGCGCCAAGTGGGGCACCCACGGTGACCATCCGGCCATCTGCCTGACACCGGCCTCCGTGCAGGAGACCTACGAAGAGGTTATCCGCGCCTTTAATCTGTCCGAGAAGTACCGTACCCCGGTCATGGTCATGCCGGACGAGATCATAGCCCACATGCGCGAGCGGATTGTGTTCCCCGAGCCGGGCGAGATTGAAGTCGTTCCCCGCAAGGCCCCGACCGTACCGCCTGAACAGTACAAACCCTATGACACCAGTTTCGGCGACGTTCCGCCGCTGGCCTCCTTTGGTTCCGGCTACAAGTTCCACGTGACCGGTCTCAACAAGATGCAGGACGGTTTCCCGACCACTAAGGCCGAGGTTGTTCAGGCCGAGGAAGAGCGCCAGGTTCGCAAGGTTGATGCCAATGTGGATGACATCGTCCAGTTTGAGGAATACGAACTGGCAGATGCAGAGGTTGTTGTCGTTGCCTACGGTTCCACCTCCCGCTCGGCCCGCTATGCCGTCAATGTTGCACGTGAGCAGGGCATCAAGGCCGGTATGTTCCGCATCAAGACCTTTTGGCCGTTCCCCGACAAACAGATCAAGGCACTTGCTGCCAAGGTCAAAGGCTTTGTTGTACCGGAAATGAACCTTGGCATGTGTGCCCTCGAAATCGAGCGCAACGCCCAGGGTAAGGCCCCGATCCTCGGGATCTTCCGCGTTGACGGTGAGCCGATCAATCCCGACCAGATCCTCGAGAAGATTAAGGAGGTTAAGTAATATGGCATTCGATTATGAGAAATGGCTTCGTCCCAACAAATTGCCCCATATCTGGTGTCCCGGCTGCGGCCACGGCATCGTCATGAAAGGGCTGATTCGGGCGATGGAAACCCTGAAGCTTGAAAAAGAAAATACCACCATCGTGTCCGGTATCGGCTGCGCTTCCCGTCTGCCCGGCTACATCGATTGCTGTACACTGCACACTGCCCATGGCCGTGCAGCAGCGTTTGCTACCGGTGTCAAGATGGCCAAACCCGAAATGAACGTGATTCTGGTCGGCGGCGACGGCGACGGAACCGCCATCGGCGGAAATCACTTCATCCACGCCTGTCGCCGCAACATCGACATGACTTACATCATCATGAACAACTACATCTACGGCATGACCGGCGGACAGTTTTCACCCTGTACCCCGACCGGACACAAGGCCTCCACCACTCCCTACGGCAACCCCGATCCCGGTTTCGACATCGCCAAACTGGCCATCGGCGCCGGAGCAACCTTCGTGGCCCGTGGAACAGCCTTTCATGCCAACCAGATCGACAAGCTGATCACCGAAGCCATCCAGCACAAGGGTTTCTCGGTTGTCGAAATTCTGGATGACTGTCCGACAACCTATGGCCGCCGCAACAAATTCAAATCGGTCATCGAGATGATGAATCGCCTTAAAGAGGTTGCCGTACCTGTCAAGGCCGCCGAAAAAATGACTGCCGAGCAGCTGCAGGGCAAGGTGCTGACCGGTGTTCTTTACAAGGAAGAGAAAGCACATTACACCGACGAGTACGCCAAGGTCATCGAGCGTGCCAAGGCCGCCAAATAATTACAGGAAAAAGGAGCGATAAAGATGTCACGTTATGAACTCAGATTTTCCGGTGCCGGCGGACAGGGACTCATTACCGCCGGTATCATCATGGCTAAAGCTGCCTCCATCTATGAAGGCAAACAGGCCGTTCAATCGCAAAGCTACGGACCCGAGGCCCGTGGCGGCGCATCAAAATCGGAAGTCATCATCTCCGACGGTCCGATCGACTACCCGAAAATCACCCAGTGTGATGCATTGCTGGCCATGACTCAGGAAGCGGCCAACAAGTATTCCCACGACCTGAAAGAGGGCGGGGTCCTGTTGATCGATTCCGATCTGGTCAAAAATATCCCGGTTGGCAACTTCAAGACGGTTGCCTTCCCGATCATTAACACAGCCAAGAACGACGTCGGCCGCGAAATCGTCGCCAACATCGTTGCACTGGGCGCAATGGTGGCCCTGACCGGCCAGGTTACCAGAGCAAATGCGGAGAAGGCGGTTCTGTCCAGCGTACCAGAGGCTTTCATTGAGCTGAACAGGAAAGCCTTCAGCCTGGGCTATGAAAGGGCCGAGGCTGCTGCCAAAGGCTGATTACACGTAAAAAGAAATAAAAACGCCCGTTACGGAAACGTAGCGGGCGTTTTTGCGTCTATGGCGGAACTTGTTGCATGATGGTAATCTGGTCAGGAAACTGTATTCAAGTTGTCTTTTAAAGTGGATCAAATCTGGTGAAACTCAATGCAATCGAAACTGATTGAGTATTTCAAACATAATGCTTTGAGGATATAAATTCTCCCATGTCAGAATCAATTTTCTGGATATGATCAAATAACCAGTTCTTCACGAAATCAAAGACGTCCTCTGAAATATTGTTATGGGAATCTATCAGGTCCCTTTCATACGACAGCACTTTATTTGTAAAACTCACATGTTCCAAAATGTGCAGATCGATGTTTTGATAGTCGTATTTCATCATCAGTTTTTCTTCGGTATAAAAATGATAATGAGCATAATTGATAAGTTCATAGAGCAATCTGGACAGATCATCCTGATTGTTATCCTGTAATTTTATAACACTGGACCTGTTCAACATGTCAAACAGTTTCATATGATGTTCATCAATCACATCAATTTTTACCGAATATCTGTCTTTCCATTCAATCAACATACAGATCACCCCATGCATCATTGCAGTCTGCAAATCTAATCATGTTTATTGATTATTTGCCGTAATACGGCAGTTGACTTAAACGTTACTACTCTCCTGGATTCAATACAGATGTCTGCGCCGGTATGAGGATTTCTTCCTTTACGATCTTTTTCTACTTGACCTCAAAGTTGCCAAAACCGGCTATCTTGCTGTTCTCACCGGACTCAAGGGTTACTTTCATACGTGAAAATAAGGACTCCAGAATCTCGGATGATTCTTTCTTTGAGAATCCTGTCTTGAAATGGATTCGTTCGATCGAGTCTGCTTTGGCCATGTATCGACCCCGGTAGTAGATTATTATTTTCATGGCGTTGGCCGGTTTTGGTTTTTACACAAAAAAATGCCTACTCCGGATAAAAGGGTAGGCATGTGTCGTTACTGCCATTTCGACAACCCCGCTATCCATTGCTGGACTGGAAGTTTTGCGCCGCCAAGTCTCCCTGGCTTTACCCTTTCGATGACAAACAATATTCAGTTTGCAACTGTATACACCACAAAACTATGAATGTCAAATAGTAACTATTTGTAAATTAATGTAAAAACACTTATATTGGTGTTATTTTATTAAATCTGAATCCAGTCAGCCGCCATCATATTGAGGATTGCTTATTGTAAATAATAAGGATTTGACGCAGTATGTTTTCTACAAACGTTCCATCCCATTTATTACCGTTAACGCACTTTATCCTGTTTATCAGGGTCAGGACACGAGCCGTGTCACAGAACATTCCTATTGTTGCCATCAACTTCCTTACGCACACTATTTCGAGACGAACCCTGATTTTCACTACGTGCTGCCTGGCTGTTGCTCTGCTGATACTTCCGGCCTGCAGCAAGACGCCCCAACTGCCGCCGCTGGCTGCTGAAGGCATAATACTGGCCTTTGGCGACAGCCTGACCGCCGGAACCGGTGCAGGTGAAACGGAGAGTTATCCGGCCGTTCTGGCGCAACAGATCGGACGCAGAGTCATCAACGCCGGGGCGCCGGGCGAGGTCTCGGCCAGCGGCGCCCTGCGGCTGCCGGAGCTGCTGGATCGGGAACGGCCGGCGCTGCTGATCTTGTGCCATGGCGGCAATGATCTGCTGGGCCGACAGGACCAGCGTCAGCTTGCCGATAATCTGCGGAGCATGATCCGGGCCGCCAGGGAGCGCGGTGTTTCCGTCCTGCTGGTGGCTGTGCCAGCGCCCGACCTGTCGCTCAAACCGCCCCGGCTGTACCGGGATCTGGCCGGGGAATTCGCACTGCCGTTGGAAGGTACCTCGCTGACCCGCATCATGGGGAAAAGCTCCCTTAAATCAGACCATGTTCATCCCAATGCAGCCGGCTACCGAATGCTGGCAGAGGCTCTTGCCGAGCTGCTGAAAAAAAGCGGGGTCATTCCCCACTGACACAGGAGAAACCATGAATTACCTTGATTTGCTGTACCGGCTGTCCATCAGCCTGTGGGCCGGCGGCAACGCCATCTTCACACTGATGCTGACGCCGATTCTCTTCAAAACCGAGAGCCGCGATATTGCTGCCCGGATCGTGGGCAATCTTTTTCCGGCCTATTTCAAATGGGGTCTGGTGTGCGGTGTAATCGCCCTGGTCAGTCGTCTGGTCGGGCGGGGCATGGGTGGCGGCAGGGCTTCGCTGGTGATTCTGGCCGTGATGCTGGTGCTGGTGCTGTTCCAGGCCTTATACGTGGAGCCGCACGCCGCCGATTTGAAGCGCAGGATCGGGTCATTTGAGACAAGCAGCAAGGATGATCCCCTGCGAAAGGAATTCGGAAAGCTGCACGGTGTTTCGGCGGTCTGCAACCTGACCGTGCTGGTAGGGGGGATTGTGCTGGTGGTGCTGCCGTAAGAATATATCTGGCGGAAAATGCGCAACACATAAGTCCGGTGATTGTATGCCGGGCTTATTATGTTTCAAAGTTCGCCCCTGGCGCGTTTAACCTTGGCCAGGGCCACCTGATAGTCGAATATGGCCTGGTAATGCTCGGTCCTGATCTGGGTCAGCAGCGTCTGGGCGTCGATCACCTCGGTGGCGGTGCCGACTTGCTCCTGGTAGCGGTCCCTGTTGATGCGCAGGTTCTCTTCGCCCTGAGTGATAGAAGTCGTCGTGACGTTGATCCGTTCCTTGGCCACCTTGGCGTCATTGACGGCGGTGCGGTATTCCAGGGCAAAGTCCGATTCCATCTGGCGCAGCCGCTCTTCGGCTTTTGTGCGATTCCTGACGGCCTGGTTGAGGTGCGCGGTGGTGGCAAAGCCGTCGAAGAGGTTGATCTTGAGGCCCACGGTGGCCGCCATGATATACTGCTCCTTGACCCGGTCGTTCTGCACGTAGTCGAGACCGGCCCTGGCGTAGATCTCGGGGTAATAGCCGGTCTTGTTCTCCCTGACCTCCAGTTCGCCGGCATCCAGCAGCTTGCGCTGCGCCAGGATCTCGGCCCGCCCGGCAACCGCCTGCTGGGCCGGTTTGTCCGGATCGTTCAGGTTGACGGTGGTATCCTCGACCAGTTCCCGGCGGGATTCCGGCGGGTCGCCGATCTGGTTGTTGAGATCCAGCCAGGCGTTATCCAGCCGGTTGACCACCTCCAGTCGGTGCTGCCTGCTTCTGGACAGCTGCACCTCGGCCTGGAGCAGGTTGTTGCGGGTCACGACCCCTTCCTCGTACAGCACCTTGGCAACCCGCAGGTGATCGGTCATCTGAGCCACCTCATCATTGGCGGCATTGAGGATTTTCTGTGTCTGGAGGATCAGGAAATAAGAGGTCACGGTCTGGAAGAATACATTCTGCTCCTGTTTCCTGTAATCAAAGCCGGTAGCCTCAAGGGCCGCCTTCGCACGGCCGTAGCGGGCATCGGTGCGGCCGAAGTCGTAGAGGGTCTGGTAGATGCCCAGGCTCAGGAAAGCGTAGTCCGCTTCCTGGGTCGCAAAAGTGCCGAAGGGTGCCGAGATAGACTGGGGCGCCTGCTGGGCGGTGTAGCCCCCCTGGATGTCCACGCGGGGCAGGTAGCCGCTCCGGCTGGCCTGCACGTTATAGACGGCGATCTGTTCGTCCATGGTCGCGATCTTCAGCGTCTGGCTGGTGGCGGATCTTTTCGCCAGCGCATCGGCCAGGGTGAGAGGTTCGGCTTGGGCGGAAGATACGGAAAGGATGAGCAACAGAGAGAAGCAAAATGTATATCTCATGGTGAATACCTCAACCTGACCCGAACAAGCAGGAGTCAAAAAATATCACGCAACGACGCAGCGACGCAACGCAAAGAAAGTCTTATACGCTGTTCTTATACGGATTGTAAGTATGCTGTCAATATTGGATATACGCTTCCGCATTTTTCCTTGCTTTCGACCCTGGTCGGCAGTATCATGATCTTACCAAATCTTACCAAGGTGGTGTTCCATGGAAACAACGCTGATGTCAAGCAAGGGGCAGGTAATTATCCCCAAAGCGATCCGAACCAGTCTCCACTGGCGTCCCGGCACACGTTTCTCCGTTGAGGAGACCCAGGCCGGTGTACTGCTTAAGCCCTTGAATACATTTTCCGCTACCGATCTTGAGAGCGGGCTGGGGTGCGCCGGCTATGGCGGCCCCGTGAAAAGCATTGAGAAAATGCGCGAGGGTATCGACGAAGAGCTGGCGCGGACCTGGCGGAAGGAAGGGCGCTGATGATCGTCCTCGACACCAACGTCTGGGTGCGTTATGTAACCAACGACGACCATCTCCAGGCCCGGCGCGCATTGCATCTGCTGGAGCAGGCCGAGGCAGTCTTTCTGCCCAAAACTGTTGTGTTGGAGTTGGAATGGGTGCTGCGGGCGGTCTATGGCCTGAATACGGCCGCAATTCAGCGGTCACTGCTGCATATCCTGGGATTGCCCATGGTTATCGCCGAATCTCCGGGCCAGATTGCCACTGCGCTCGGTTACCATGCCCAGGGCTTTGACTTTGCCGACGCTCTGCTTCTGGCGGCCAGCGAAGGCGAACAAACCTTCTATACCTTCGACAAAAGCTTTGTTCTCAAGGGGAAGCATTCCGTTCCCGTAGTAAAGGGTGTTCCGGCGAAATAGCTGATTCGGGGGATTTTTAGATTTCAGATCGCTGGTGAGATTTTGAGGAGCGGTGAACGGGTAGCGTGAGAGCGGTATCACTGCAAGCGGGCAGAAAAAAATGGGAAAAGGGGGACCGGATTTTACATAAAATCGGTTCCCTTTTTTGTGTGTCCAACCGGCGTCAGGATGGTGTCAAGGGGTGGCGAGAAGGTCTGAAATTGTCGAAACTGAAATTGTTGTGTTCCCCCATCAACTTTTGGAGATTATTATACAATACCACTTGTCATCTCGAAAGCTCATAAATATATTTGCAATATGGCTTCAAGTGATGTCAATTGAGCATATAAATTTAATAAATGGAGGATGTGTCTATGATCAAAATAATTACAACTGGAGAACGACATAAATTTCTAGAAGAATTTCCCAAGACAATCATGAATGTTACGGATGAAGACGCTATGCTTCTTAGAATTCTTATTGAAGCTAAGGGTGCGCAACGGGGATTAGAAGTCGGCTCATCCACGGGTTATGGTGCATTAAATATGGGTGTAGCGTTTGAAAGGACCGGTGGAAAATTGGTTACCATTGATACCGATCCTCAAATGGTGAAGGTAACTAAAGAAAATTTGAAGATATTCGGTTTGGAAAAGACCGTCACAGCCATTGAGGGAGATGCGATTGATGTGCTACAGCTGATAGAGGGTCAATTTGATTTCGTATTCCTTGATGCAGTAAAAGAGGATTATTTCAAGTATTTCGAGGCAATCAGACCGAAGTTGGATGATCGGGCTTTGTTGGTGGCTGATAACGTAATCTTAAGTGCAGACAAGATGCGAGATTTTTTCCAATTTATGGAAAGAAGTTCGGAATGGGAGATGGTCATAGTACAATGTTCATCGGAAAAAGGTGACGGGATGGCAATCTGTAAAAATATATCTATTTCAGATTGCCCGAATGTTTATTAAAGGCTAAAGACGTCAAGTTGTAATTGTTTTGCAAATGTAGTCGCACTTTTCTTGGACAAGATCAAAGAAATTTTGATGATCAATCAAGTCGAAATAAACTGCGACATAATTCCTGTCAAAATCTACAGGATACCTATCGTTTGGACAATATTTTTTCAAGACCTCTTCAGCCTTTCGAAATGCATTTGGTGCAGATCCAAAAGTTGTGAGACAATCTAATTCTCTTGTCGCGATAGGAACTTTAGGATTGCCTCGATATTTATCTGAGAATGCCATGACAACAGAAAGATGTTTTTCTTTCCCTTTTGCGAGAATCATACGAAAATCGGTTAGTTCGTAGTACTGGAAAATATTAAAATCCAATTTAATTTTTCTTTTGGATGAAAGCTCCCATAAGGCCACAAACCATGCAATATTATTCAGATTTTGCTTTTTATGACCTTCGTTCGCATATATCTTTTCATTGTACGCACCTGTTTTTTCGCCGAACCAAAGAATGTGTTCTTCTTTTTCCCACAAATAAAGAGTTAGTTCACATTTGCTATCGCCTCTATTCTTAAGCCAATCCTCAATCATTTCTACAAACGCTTCAAACACGCTTGGTTCTCCTAATACACCAAAAGCAGGACTAGCAAGAAGCGCATGTACTTCATCTGACTGCCTGAACCCATAATCTGTCAGATCATTAAAGGTTCTTTTTAAAACTTTAGGAATGCTTGTCTCTAGGCGGGACTGCTGAATAATATGAAGTTCTCTTTGCTGCTGTAGAATCTCATATTGCTGAGCGATACCGACAATAGCTAGGAGAAATGCTACCAGGGTGGCGACTCCGGCTATATTATTAAATGCATTTGCGACGTTGAAAAAATAAATGTTAACAATAGCAATAGTTGCTGCAACAGATAAAGATATTATGCCTGCCCAAACAAGCCTATCGTGAGTTACTTTATCAGTAATACCGAATTTCAAATACTCCGGTAATTTTTTGTATGGAATTGGCTTAAGCGCGATTTGTTTTTTTATAAGAATTGCAAGAATAAATATAATAAACAAGATACATGTAAGTATCCCAATTAGATTATCTTCCATTTTGAATAATATACCTTTAAGTAGCATGACTAGATTAATTCCTATTTTCATGTCCAACTTAAAATTTAATTAAATTAGAATTCAATATAAAATTTCGGCAATTTCTGCTGAGCAATTAAATTATTTCCGTTACAATTTTATTGAGCTTTGTTCATCTATATAAAAAAAAGATGAAACTCTGTCAAAAGCAACATTCATAGAAAAACCTACCATACCTGTGATGAGAATATATGCATACATCTCTGGCATATTGAATGCGTTATATGCTTGATATGCTGCATAGCCTACCCCTGATGAAGATACAAAAAGCATTTCGGAAACGACTACCATAACGAGCCCTAACGAAATAGCTGATTTCACTCCCGATATAATCCCTGGCATCAGCGTCCACGCCATTGAAATGAGTGGCACCCACCTTGGAATCGTGGACTTATGTATATCAAACCAGATTCGAAGGTCGCGTTGCGCAAATGCTTCATTCAATCCTGATGCGACTGAGATGATAAGAATAGGAGTGGCGAGAGTAAGAACCATAAAGAAGCGGGAAATTTCACCAATTCCAGATAGAATTATAAAAAGTGGAAATAACATTGCGACAGGAATGCTGCGAATAAAATCGAGCGCTGGTGAAACAAAATCTCTGTAGAACTTCGTACGTCCTATACCGATACCCAGAATGCCGCCAACAATAAGTGCGCCAGCAACCCCGACAAATGTCCTTGCTGCTGTAATCGCGAGATCACGCAACAAATGTCCCTCTATAAAAAGCTTTGCAGATGCTCGCAGAGTATTAAAACAGTCAGGAAGCAACATAGATTCTAGAGGCAGTACCAATGAAAGAAGTGCCCAAAGCGAGGCATATATTGCAAAAGCTTTCATAATTGAAAAGTATCTCGCATTTCTAGGTATGCACGATCTTCGCGGTTCCTTGTAAAAACGATCTCTTTTACTTCGCGTCTGACCATTGCATCATCAGGAAGAAGGTGTGTTGCAATAAGAATCGTCTTTCTATTGTCTCTCATTACATGATCCAGAAAAAAAGCCCAAGTCTTTTTTGCACTAAGCGAATCCATTCCAGAAAAAGGCTCATCTAACAAAAGAACATCAGATGGCGCGTGGAGTTCTCGAACAACAGCGATGCGTTGACATTGCCCCCCGCTAAGTTGTTTGGGGCGTTTCCTGAGATCTTGCAAGGGAAATCCCATTTGACGTAGACGACGAGCCATCGTATAAGAAGGCCCGCGTAAAAGATTTAAATTGCTCCATCCCGAAAGCCAAGGCTGCAAAACTTCCTTGTAGTGCTGGGGTACATATCCAAGGCGTAATTGGGACTGTAATTCCAAGCTGCCATCAGTTAGAATTTCTTTCCCCGCCAGCGCCCTCAAAAAAGTGGATTTGCCACTCCCGTTTTGACCGCGCAGCAATACAAGCCCTGGACCTATATGAATATTTCCAATATATAGTTCAAAACCAGGCTTGATAATTTTTGCATTACTAAATGTAATCATGTTTTCAATTAACCATTATGGCTGCCAGATCCAGTTAGTGCCTTGGAATGAGGTCAATCCATTTTGTTTCATAAAGGTAAAGTAATCGTTTAATCGTATCCTAGTTGCAGGGTCACTAGATGGAGACCAAATTAGTAGTGGTGTTTTTGGTGCCAATTCAGGCGTAACATTCATGCGTTGGACTAACAGCTTGTCAGCAATAACTCTACTGGACTTGACAAGATCAACAGCTTTATACATTGCATTTGCAACAGAATTCTCTTGTTTTTTTGTTAGCCGTCCATCAATGAACCATGAGCCCGACGCAGGGACTTGAGGCATGACTTGAGCGTAGTACCCTTCGACTAAAATGTTGAAGTCACCGGATGCAAGTATTGTCGTCGCTTGTGGTTCAAGTGCTGTTATGGCATCCACTGTGCCAGTACGAAGCGCTGTGAGCATCTGTGCGGCAGGGATCTCTACAATTTTAATTTGATCCAAGGGGAGGCCGAGTTTTGGAAATACAACCGAAGAGAAGGTTTTCCCGACTGAACCCGGAAAAATTCCAATTGTCTTACCTTTCAAATCGGCAACCTTCTTAATACCTTTGCCCCCTATCAGCAGATCAGTTGATGGATGATCTGCCGTCTTTACAGCATATTCATTTGCTAAAAATAGCTTCATTGTTTTTCCGCTAGCTTGCGCTGAATCGAGCACTGCGTTTGATGCCGCACCACCTATGACATCGATGTCACCTGAGACTGCGGCTGTCGCAACTTCATTTCCCGTTTTGAACTCTACAAGTGTAACTTCAACACCTTCTTTAGCAAATAAGCCTTGTTCCTGTGCTACGAGCAATGGAATGCCAGCCATAATATTGAGATATCCAATACGAATTGGTTTTGTTGGCTGCTTATCAGAATTACAGCCCCCTTGGATTAAGGCTAGACTCACGGTTGTAATTGCGATAAGCACTACGTAAATGATATTAATTTTCTTCATGGCAATTCCTCCAAAATTCGAAATTTAATTAATTCTCACTTTTCTTTATATCTTCTAGATGTATTTCTCTCCCAATTTTTACGCCGGTTACAACCACAACATCCTCCCAAAGTGGTTTCACTATATCAGTCATCATCCCCTCAGGAACTACAACGTTATGGCTTTTACCATCATTATCCACAAGCTTGATTAAATGCATACTTTTCATTGAATTGGCATAACGTAAAGATCCAGTAACTGATATACGCTTGACTTCATTGGAAGGGAGCTTGGATTGACCTATGATTGAAATCTTATCTTTTGGCACGGTCAACGGGGTTTGAGTGGTTTTGCCATTTCTTGAAACCGTAAACCCAACCTGAGTGATTTGATTACCATCAGGAGCGATTTGCTTTGTTAGCGCCAGGAAGTTTTGTAGATAGGCTTCATCATTGATCCTTGTTTTCAATTCTGCATCATTACCTTCATTTACCAGCTTCACACATTCCAATACCTCATCAACAACAACTATGGCTGGATCAATCTCTGGGAGATGAGGTTGATCCTTCGATTGACCAAATTTGAAAGTTATTGCAAAGCTTGCGGCACGAGGTGCGCTCAGAAATAGCTGCAAGTCTTCCTTCATCCCGGCTTCTTTTCTTCCCCGCTCCTTGAATGGTTTGCCCTTCTTGCGCTCAGCTGTTCTGAACAATAGTTTTTCCACGAAGTCAACACGGTCGATGAACTCCTTGGAGGAAATTACTCCATGGCCAATTGCTTTTCCGCTTAATGACATTTGGAACTCTGATCCGGCCAGTTCCATCCCCTTTGTCTCAAGATGCCTCGAAAACTGTACCGTCTCAAGTAAGTCTCTTAGTTCCTCGGCTATGTTGATGGGTGGGTTGCCCCATAAGGCCAGACTGATGAGTTTCTCTGCCTCCCGGTATTCTGTGCAGTCCATTGCCAATGATGCGGCGCTTCGACAAAGAATGGAGCGGGTTGGTTCAAGGGTGAAATCCTGCGCCACGGCGAGCGCCGCCTTTTTTTCCAGTTCAAAAGCCTTTTTCGACAATTCCAAAAAAGTATCCCGATCATCTTTTGACTTCGCGATGTGGGCAAGCTCGGCCAGATCCATGGCTTCGTTATGCAAGGTTTCAATCGTATTCATTTAATTGCCACCTGTGATAACGGGCTGCCGAATTCAACTATGACCACATATGCGGGAAAAGTTCCATCGGATGGAGCAACCTGAGTTAGTTTTTGTTTGACTCGGCTTGCAATTTTAGAGGCGGTCCCTTTGAGTATTCCGGAAACCTCAAGTCTTGCCTTGTCTTGAAACAGTGTACCGCCTTCTTTGCCAAGCCAGTAGTCAAAGCCAGGCCCCTTTTTTGATCGTTGGATGACCGTATAATTGGTTAATTGTTTGAGTAGCAGGAAGGCAATCCCGTAAGCTCCATATTCAGTCGAATCCTGGAGATCGTTGTAGCAATTTTTCATCTGTGGGGTTACCGCAGGCCAGAGCAATTTATATTTCGTTTTGTGTAAACCCTTTACCTGGAATTCAACACCGCTCTGATGTCCTACCTCGTCCAGACAAACAGCTCCGGCCTCGGCAAGAGACCTGCCATACGCTGGCGTCACGGCAGGCATTCCCTCATAAAGGCTTTCGAGATTGATTTCAGGCGAATTTTTCAAGACGCTTGTACTCCGAATAACAGGCACCCTGTTAGATTTTTTGGAAGTCAAATTGAGTCAACAAACATAAAAAGCCGTCCGTCAGCACAGAGCTGACAGAGCGGCTTTTTTTTCAGGTATATATCACCACATATGGAGCCATCATTCGCCCCTTCATAACATCGTAAATTCAGGTGTTTCTAATACACGCTTTCCTTCATTGAGTCAACCGGAAAGGAACTGAAACAGCGAAAAACAGAATGAAATTGCAATTATCCAAACCCGTCGAAAACCGTTTACAATAATCACCTGTTTACCTATTATGTCAGACCATGTCCGGACCGGAAACAATAAACATTCGCCCCATGAACGAGGCCGATCTCGACACCGTACTGGCCATCGAGCAGGCCTCGTTTCCGGCACCCTGGAAGCGCGACCACTTTCTGCACGAGATTAGCGCACCCTATTCGTTTCCGTTTGTTGCCGAAACCAACGGCATGCTGGCCGGGTACGTCTGCCTGACCTCATTGTTCGAGGAGGCCCAGATCCTGGATATAGCCGTTGCACCGGACCTGCGCGGCAGGGGCATTGCCCTGGCGCTGATGGAATATGCGATTGCCCTGGCACTGGAAAAGGGGGCCGAGGTCCTGGCGCTGGAGGTCAGGTCCACTAATACGGCGGCGATTGCGCTGTATGAACGGCTCGGCTTCATTCGTCGCGGGTTGCGACCAAGATATTACGAAGGTATCGATGATGCCGTGCTGATGGAAAAAAATCTTCAAGGAGAATCTTCATGCAGTTTACATCCATGATCCTGTCCAACGCGGAGGTCTCGCCCGGCTACTGGCGCATGCGCATGACCGCACCGCAGGAGTTTTCAGCGGCCGAACCGGGCCAGTTCGTGATGGTGCGGGTCAACGGCGCCATTGATCCGCTGCTGCGGCGCCCCTTCGGCATCTTTGATGTGGGGGTCCATACTCCCGCCCAGAGCGGCGCGATCAGCCAGCCCTATTTCGAGATGCTCTACCGGGTGGTGGGGAAGGGGACCGCCATGCTGGCCACCCTGCACGAAACCGACCTGCTGGATGTCCTCGGACCCCTGGGCGACGGCTTCAACCTGGGCAGCCCGGACGAGGAAAAGCTGATTGTGGGGGGCGGGGTCGGTCTGGCGCCGCTCTACCTGCTGGCCCGCGAGCTGGTCAAAAACGCGCCGGTGCGCCTGTTTGCCGGAGGAAAGACCCGCGACGACGTGCTCTGCATCACCGAGTTCGAACGGCTGGGGGTGGAGTGCTATACCGCTACCGAGGATGGTTCGCTGGGAGAGCAGGGGCTGGTGACGGAGGCCTTGATCCGTCGTCTGGATGCCCTGACCGGCAAGGCCTCCATCTATGCCTGCGGGCCGCACGGCATGCTGAACGCCGTGGCCACCATCGCCGCTGCCCGCTCCATCCCCTGCCAAGTGTCGCTGGAGGGCTACATGGCCTGCGGTGTGGGGGCCTGCCTGGGGTGCGTGGCTCCGGGGAGCGGCCATTCGGCGGAGACGCCCGATTTCCGCTGTGTCTGTACCGAGGGACCGGTCTTCGAGGCCGGCGAACTGAAGTGGAGGGAGTAGCATGAAACCTGAAATGAGCGTAAACCTGGCCGGCATCGAGCTGCGCAACCCGGTCATGACCGCCTCCGGCACCTTCGGCTATGGCCAGGAGTTTGCCGAATACTGCGATCTGGAAAGCATCGGCGCCTTCGTAACCAAGGGGCTGTCCCTCAAGCCGCGGGCCGGCAATCCGACCCCGCGCATCGTCGAGACGCCGGGCGGCATGCTGAATGCCATCGGCCTGCAGAATGTCGGGATCGAGGCCTTCATCGCCAAAAAGGTGCCTTTTCTGCGTACGGTCTCGACCCCGGCCATTGCCAACTTCTTCGGCAGTACGGTGGATGAGTATGCCGAGATGGCCCGCCGTCTGGACGAGATCCCGGAGGTTGCCGGACTGGAGGTCAACATCTCCTGCCCGAATGTCAAGCAAGGGGGCATTGTCTTCGGCACCGATCCGAACTGTGCCGCATCGGTGGTCTGCGCCTGCCGCGCTGTCACGAATAAACCGCTGATTGTCAAGCTGTCACCCAATGTGACCGATGTGACCGCCATGGCCAGGGCCTGCGAGGATGCCGGGGCGGATGCCCTGTCGCTGATCAACACCCTGACCGGCATGGCCATCGATCTCAACCGGCGCCGGCCGGTGCTGGCCAACATCACCGGCGGTTTCTCCGGACCGGCCATCAAGCCGATCGCCCTGCGCATGGTCTGGCAGGTGGCCAAGGCCGTCAAGCTGCCGATCATCGGCATCGGCGGGATCATGAACGCCACCGATGCCCTGGAGTTCATCCTGGCCGGTGCCACGGCCATCCAGGTCGGCACCGCCAGCTTCATCAACCCCGGCGCGGCCCAGCAGATAGCGGCCGATATGGAGGCCTGGCTGGTTGCCAACGGCGTTGCCGACATCAAGGAGCTGATCGGCGCCCTGGAAACATGAGCCGGTGACGGAACTGGGGCTGTCATTCCTGGCCGGGCTGGCCGGCAGCGGCCATTGCCTGGGGATGTGCGGCGGGATTCTGGCCGCCCTGGCCGTAGCGAACCCCGCTGTTGCAGCCGGTCAGCGATTCCGGTTGAACCTGTCGTATCACGTCGGCCGTATCATCACCTACACCCTGCTTGGCCTGTTGGCCGGGGCCGTTTCACAGGCGGCGCTCTTCACGTCCCTCAGGTCCCATCTGTACTGGCTGTTTGCGGCGGCCAACTGCCTGGTGATCATCATCGGGCTGGCAACGGCCTTCGGTCTGCGCCGTTTCAGCCTGGCAGCTCTGGATGGTGTCGGGTGGGTGGGGATGTCCGGGATTCTCGGCCGGGCTGCCGGCCAGGCAACGGCCCGGGCTTTTCTGCTGGCCGGGCTGGTCATGGGCCTGCTGCCCTGCGGACTGATCTACGGTGTTCTGATCAGCGCCGCCACCGGCGGTTCCTGGCTGCGGGGCGGGGGCATGCTGCTGGCCTTCGGCCTGGGAACCCTGCCGGCCCTGCTGGCATACGGGCAGGTCGCTACGGCGCTGGGAGCGATTGCCACTACGCTCTTCCTGAGGATTATGGGGCTGTTCGTCGCCCTGTTGGGTGTGTGGGGACTGCTGGCGACCCTGATCCGCATGGAGCTGATTCAGCCGTTTCATATCTGGTAATCGTTATCTGACACAGGCGAACTGGCGTTTCCCGCAGAATAGTGTATATTACCGATCAGCAATATCGTAATTACCAATAAAGGTGATTTGTCATGACCTTAAAGCAGCTGGAAGTCTTTGTGGCGGTTGCGGATACCCGCAGTTTTTCCCGGGGGGCCGAACAATCCTGCATTACACAGTCAACGGCCAGCCAGCATATCCAGGGTCTGGAAGAGGAGTTGGGCGTACGGCTCTTTGACCGGGGCCGGGGTGGGGCCTTGCTGACGGAAGCGGGCAAACTGTTTTTGGGGCGCACTCGCAGGATTCTGTCGGAATGCGATGAATCCCGTTCCGCTATCCGACGCTTTCTGGGGATGGAGGATGTGGTCCTGAAGGTCGGGGCCAGCAATATTCCGGGGACCTGCCTGATACCGGCTGCCTTGGGGAAATTTCAGACGGAATGCCCCCGTGTCCGTCTGGAGGTCTCCCAGGGTGACAGCCGTTCGGTTGTCCAGCAACTGCTGGCGGAAGAGATCGAATTGGGATTTATCGGCGGCCGCTACGACGATGACCGGATTCATTTCGAGGAGATGGGTGAGGATACGATTGTCTGTGCCGTGGCACGCGGCAGCGTCGATCCGGTGAAGAAGAGTCTCAGCCAGGCCGAACTGTGCAAGGTGCCGCTGGTTGTGCGTGAGCAGGGGTCGGGTACGCAGAAGGCTGTCTATGAGGCCCTGGCCGGAACCTGGATCAGCCGGGAAGCACTGCGGATTGTCGCTGTGCTGGGCAGCAGCGAGGCGGTCAAACGCGCTCTTTTGGAGGGTGCCGGTTACGCCTTTGTCTCCAGCAGGTCGATCGGGGAAGAGTTGGCCAGCGGTGTATTGGCAACCGTCAGGATTCCCGGCCTCAACGTCAAACGAAAATTCTATGCCGCCTATCGCTCGGGACGGGAACTGTCACCGGCTGCAGCGGCATTTTTGACCTTGATGCTGAACACCCGGCACTGAAAAGGGCGCTGGAGACTATCTCCGACGCCCTTTTCGCGATCATTCGCAGGCTATTCCGCCTTGACGAATTGCCCTTTTTCGCCGCATTTCTCGCATTTCTGCGGTTTGCAGCGCCCTTCCTTGCTGAAGCCGCAGCTGCATTTCCAGGTTGCCATACTGAGTACCTCCCGGTTGATTTTGATACTGCTCTTGGGATGCGGTTTGCAAAAGTCCCGCATCAATGCTACATTTAATCCGTTACTATCCGCAAAGTCCAGGGGACTGTACTCATGAGCGAACTGATATTTATCCTGCTGTTTTTCGGCATTCCCGGCGTATTCGGCTTTATCATGGCCCGTAAACGGGGAAAGAATCCCTACCTGTGGTGTCTGTTGTGCGGGGTATTCCCTTTTTTTCTGATGGTGCTCAAGATGCAACACAAGCCGCTGAACAAAACGCAGCCCCCGCCCTCACCCTGACCAACCGTCTGCATGAGCAGTTTCGAAGCCTACTTGATGCAGACCTTGCGCACCTCTTTCAAATCAGTCAGCCCCTCAAAGCACTTCAGAATACCGTCCTGTTTCAGCGTTGTCATGCCATCGGAAATGGCCTGACGGCGGATCAATTCAATCTCCGATTTACGCTTGATGAGTGACTTCATCGGGTCGGTTCCCTCCAGAAGTTCGTGCAGGCCGAGACGTCCCTTATAGCCTGAATCACCGCATTTCGGGCAGCCGACCGCTTTATACAGCCGGATGCTCCCGGGCTCAATGCCGGTCTTTTTAAAATCCTCGGCGCCATATTCGATGATGATATCTTCCAGCTCTTTCTGTTCGGGGGTATATTCCTGCTTGCAAGTACCGCACAGGCGACGCGCCAGGCGCTGGGCGAGAATACAGAGGATGGCATCGGAAAAGCTGAAGGGGTCGAGTTCCATATCCAGAAGACGGGTGACGGTATCCGGGGCCGAGTTGGTATGCAATGTGGAAAATACCAGATGCCCGGTCAGTGACGATTCGATGCCGATCTCGGCGGTCTCCTGGTCGCGCATCTCGCCGACCATGATCACATCCGGGTCGGCGCGCAGGAAGGAACGCAGCGCGGCGGCAAAGGTAAAGCCGATCTTGGGGTGAACCTGGACTTGGCGCAGGCCGCGCTGGGTGATCTCCACCGGGTCTTCGGCGGTCCAGATCTTTGTTTCGGGCGTATTGATGACCGAAATGGCCGAATGCAGGGTTGTCGTTTTACCCGAACCGGTCGGGCCGACCACCAGGATCAGGCCGTAAGGCTGCTTGATGCAGGCCTCCAGCACACGTGAGTTGCGTTCGGTCAGGCCCAGCTTGTCATAGGGCAGGGCCGCTTCGCCCGAGGCCAGCACACGCATGACCACATCCTCCAGTTGACCGGCGGTCGGGACGGTGGCAACGCGCAGCTCCACATCGATCGGACCGAACTTTTTGAAGTCGATCTTGCCGTCCTGCGGCTTGCGGCGCTCTGATATGTCGAGTCCGCACATGATCTTGATGCGCGAGGGGATCGCATATTTATACTTATAGGGGATGCGCTGGTACAGCTGGCAGCGGCCGTCGATGCGCATGCGCACCTGAACATCCTCCTTGCCGGGGTACGGTTCGATATGGATATCGGAAACTTTTTTCTGCACGGCGTCCATGATGATCTTGTTGACCAGCTGAACAATGACGCTGTCCTGTTCGGAGACCTTCTGGGATTCGTTCTCGATCTCCGGTTCATCGTCGGTATCCAGTTTGTTGATCAGATCGTTGATGCTGCCTGAAGCCCCCGGCGATCCGTAGTGGTAGAAGAGATTGATGTAACTCTGGATATCCTCGCGGAAGGCGCCGGTATAGCTGATACGCCTGTATTCGGGGTAGACGAACTTGATAGTGTCATGCCGGTTCAGATCGCTGGGGTCTTCCATGATGATATGCAGGTTGCCGTTCTCGATCTTGAACGGGACCCAGCCTTCCTTTGTCAAACGGTCCGGTTTGACCCGTTTCAGGAGTTCATCTTCCAGCGGCGGGGCGGCCGGGTCATAACCGATGAATTCCGATCCGAAGTAGAGGGACAGATTTTTGGCCATGTCTTCCTTCGACACTCCGAAGTCCCGCATCAGGATACCGTCCAGGCCTATCTTCGGGACATCCGGGTGGAGAATGGCCTTCTCAATGATTTTATCGTCAATCTGGTTTTTATCCAGCAGATAGTTGTAGCGGGGCATCTGGCGGATGACCTTGGTGGTGGCCGAGAGACGGTAGATATTGTGGATGGCGACGGAGAGTGAAGCGGCCAGTTCGGTCGCATAGCTGATGTCGATGTCGCTGAAAAGGGCGTTGTCCTTTCTGTTGATAATCTGGATCACGCCGATCAGGGTTTTCTGGAATTTCATCGGCACGCACAGAACCTGTTTCGTCAGGAAGCCGGTCTTTTTGTCCCAGCTGTCGTCGAATTTGATGTTGCTGTTGATCGTGTACAGCTCATGGGCATCATAGGCGTTTTTAACATGGAGAACGTCTCCTGAAATGGCGCAGTGACCGGCCAGACTTGTTTCACTGATCGGGATGACGATCTGCTGGATTTCGGTACCGGATTTGACCTTGGAGATCAGCTGCTTGCGTTTGGAGTCAGCCACGTAGATGGTGAGTCGCTCGGCATTGAACAGCACGGCAATGCTGTCCTTGATATGGGTCAGAATGGCGTTGAGGTTGTCGGCCGAATGGAGTTCGTTGATCTGGTCCATCAACCGCTTGCGATACTCATGCTGCATTTTGAGATCTTCCGATTTCTGGACCATGGCGCAATCCCTCTGATATGTGATGAGATGTTGATAAGATTAGCAGATGTACGGCATTTCACAAGTAAAAATACGGAGTTTTATATGAGTGATATTGCGTTTGACTCCCGCACAATTATTGCTACACTTCGCCATTATTTAAATGTATTGGAGCTGACAGTTGCAGGCGACTGCCGGGAGAGGAAACCTGAAGTATGCCGGAATTACCGGAAGTAGAGAGTGTCGTCCGCAGCCTGCGGGACGGCTGTCCGTCCCTGATCGGGGCCAGGGTCCGGTCGGTCAATCTTGTCTGGCCCGGCGTCGTGTCATCAACCTCGGACTGTTTTGACGAGGAACTGCTGGAGGGGTGTCGTTTTGCCTCGATTGGGAGAGTGGGGAAATTTCTGCTGTTTGGTCTGAAGAATTCGCGCGGTCGTTCGCTGTGCCTGGCCGTCCACCTTCGCATGACCGGCCGCCTGTTTCTCGTGCCGGAAAGGGAGGCGGTCGAGCGACATACGCGTTTGGCGCTGATGCTGGATGACGGCCTTGCCTTACGGTTTGACGATCCGCGCAAGTTCGGCCGGGTCTGGCTGATTGATGATCCGTCTGCGGTAACGGGCGGGATGGGGCCGGATGCCCTGGCTGTCGGCTTTGAAGAGTTTGCATCGCGCCTGACACGTTATCGGCGTCAGATCAAGCCGCTTTTGCTGGATCAGTCTTTTGTGGCCGGTATTGGTAATATTTACGCCGATGAAAGTCTGTACCGGGCCGGAATTCATCCCTGTACGATTTCCGCTGATCTTGCACCGGACGCGGTGCGCCGGCTGCACGCCGCCATCGCCACGGTACTGAGTGAGGCGGTCGAGGCACAGGGGGCCAACATAGATGGTGTTTTCAAGGCCGGCAGCTTTGTTGTCAGTGTCTATGGTCGGGAGGGTGCTTCCTGCCGGATCTGCGGAACGGCCATCAGCAAGATCAGGGTCGGGCAGCGTGGGACACACTTTTGCGGACATTGTCAGAACAACTGCTCAACATCCACTACATAGCGGGGAATAAGTCGTTAACAGCGGCACAGCTTGACTTTCTGCTGATAGTGTTACATAGGTAACCGAGTACATACGTCAATGTATCTGTGTTGTATCCGTTAGAAGGAGGGCTGTTATGAAGTTGCGGGTTTTGGGAAGCGCCGGCGCGGAATTACCCAACTTCAGGCCTCCGGCATTCCTGATCGACGACCATTTGCTGCTGGATGCCGGCACCATCGGATCGGTACTGACCGAAGAAGAACAGTGGGGCCTAAAAAATATTTTCATAACCCACTCCCACCTGGATCATATCCGCGCTATTCCTGCCCTGGCAGATAATATCATCATCAAGAACCTGCGCCACACGGTCAAGGTCTTCAGCATCCCGGATGTCATAACTGCCATGCGGAATCATCTGTTCAATAATGTCATCTGGCCGGATTTTACCACCATTCCCAGTCCCGAGCGGCCGGTCATTTCCTTTGAGACGATTGATACGGGGGTTGAGTACACGGTTTCGGGCTACAGTATCCGGGCGATTCCGGTCAATCATACCGTGCCCGCGGTCGGCTATCGTGTCTGCAGCGGCTCCACAACACTGCTCTACAGCGGCGATACCGGGCCCACGGAAGAGTTGTGGCAGTATGCCGGTGGTGTGGACGCCCTGATTGTGGAGGTCTCATTCCCCAATAACATGGAGCCGCTGGCACTTCTGACCAAACATCTGACCTGTTCCCTGTTAAGTGTCGAACTGGAAAAGATTGACAAACTCCCGAAGAGAATCCTCATCACCCACCCCAAGCCGCAGTATTACGACCTGATCCGCTCGGAAATCGAATGTCTCGGCCTCAAGGAGATCGAGCTTCTCCATGATGGCGCAATCTTTGAAATCTGAGGTATAATCGCCATTCTCCTGAACCGGACTGGTTTGAATTTCGTTGTTAAAACCCATGCCCTGCCGTTGCGGGGCAAGTTTTTAGTATTGCTAAAACAGGATGTTTGCAGTATTGTTTCCCAGCCAAGCATCCCATAAACTACAACTAACCGTGGAGGAACATACATGTACAGCCAAGCGGGTAAAACCAAATTCCAGGTCGATTTTCGCCAGCACCTGCGTGACCAGAATATCAGCGGCAACCTTGTGCATCTGCTCTGCGAGATCGCCGAGGCCAGCAAATATGTGATCAACGCCGTACGTACCGGCGATCTTGGTGTGGCAGGTACTTCCAACCTGTACGGCGAGGAACAGCTGGCTCTGGATGTGCTCTCCGACCGGATTATGCGCAAGCGTCTGCAGCATTCGGGCGTAGTCTGCAACATCGCCTCCGAAGAGATGGAGGAGATCTTCCAGGTTACCAGCAATCCCCAGGGAATGTTCTCGGTCGCCTACGACCCGTTGGACGGATCTTCGCTGGTGGATGTCAACCTGGCGGTCGGAACCATTGTCGGTATCTATCAGGGGCAGGACCTGCTCCAGCCGGGCCGCAAGATGGTCGGCGCCATGTATATCCTTTACGGACCTCGGGTATCGCTGGTCTACTCGGTGGGTAAGGGGGTCTACGAATTTACCATGAACCAGTTGATGGAGTACACCCTGACCCGCGAAAATATCCGTATGCAACCGTCGGGCAACATCTATTCGCCGGGCGGCCTGCGCAAGAAATACAGTGAGGGCAATGAGCGTTTCATCCGGTATCTTGAGGAAAAAGGTTCCAAGCTGCGCTATTCCGGCGGTTTTGTACCTGATATCAACCAGATACTGATGAAGGGCAAAGGGGTCTTCATGTATCCGGCCCTGTCGGATGCACCTAACGGCAAACTGCGCCTGCTGTTCGAGCTCAACCCGATGGCTTTCCTGATAGAGCAGGCCGGCGGAAGCGCCACCAACGGTGAAATCCCTATCCTGGACATCGTCCCGGACGGGTTGGATCAGCGTTGTCCCGTCTATATCGGAAGCCGGGATGATGTTGCAAAGGCCGCTGAATTTCTGGACGGCAGCTGCTGAATATGACCGGCATTGTCGAGAAAGCGGCTGAAAAAACGCAAAAACCGATGCGGCGGCTCTGCAACGAGATCCAGCTTTTTGATCTGTGCGAACTGGAAAAATGTCGTCATAAAGAAGGTCAGTTCTGCACCGATGAAGAACTGCTGAACCGTTTTGAGGAAATCGACGAACAGGAGCAACGCCCGGTCGAGGGATTTGTCCCGGATGAGATCGAGGAAGAGGATGATGCCAATGGTGAGGGGTATGATGATGCCTTTGACGATGATGAATACGGTGATGATGAGAATGAAGAGGATGAATAACGGGTTGTGAAAGTCAGATGCGCAAAATTCAGGGGGGCGGATAATCCGCTCCCCTTTTTATCTGCCGCACTAAATACACTCTGAAAGTTGCCCATGATCCTACAGGAACGGCCACTACTGCTTCCTTTTCTGGCGCTGGCCGTTGGTCTGACGGTAGCGGATCAGACCGGTTTCCGGATGCCGTTGTATGGTGTGGCGGCCTTTCTGGCCTGTCTCATTCTGTCCTGTCTGACCCGCCGACGGACCCTGTTCGTTGTCTGTGTTGCGCTGTTCTTTTTTGCCCTGGGGCTGTGTGCACTTTCCCCCTGGAAGACTCCTCAGTATCCATCCGCTTCTATCCGAACCATGGCCGGGCCTCAGTCACTCACGCTTGAGGGAGTGGTGCGGTCGCGACCAGTCGCTTCTCCTGATGGAACAAGCCTGCTGGTCAGAACGGAGCAGCTCTTTCGAGGCGGGAGCCGCGAAGCGGTCTCTGGCGACCTGATGCTGTATGTGCCCGAGGGAGAGGTCTCCCTGGACCAGGGAGACAGGATCCGCTTCACAACGCGGGTTACGGTGCCGCGACGTCTCGGGCTGCCGGGTGAATTCGATTATCCCCGCTATCTGGCGTTTCAGGGTGTTGCAGCCATTGGACGGGTGGCCTCTCCGGAAGACGTCGTACTGATTCGGGGGGCGGCGCAAGATTCACTGCAGCGTCGTGTTGATCTGGTTGCCCGGCGCCTGGGTGACTTCATCCGCGCCTCCGTGCCGGATGAAGAGGTGTCTTCGGTTCTGACGGCGCTGCTGATCGGCGATCAGAAACGGATACCAGCTGATCTGGCGGCAGCCTATACCCGGGCCGGCGTCAACCACATCCTCTCCATCTCCGGTTTCCACGTCGGCATCATCAGTTATTTCATTGTCATGGCCGCACTGCTCCTGGCGACCCGCTCAGAATATCTTGCGTTGCGCTTCAACCTGCGACGGGCGGTCCTGCTGCTCTCCCTGCCGGCCATGCTGTACTACCTTGTGCTGACCGGTTCCGCACCGGCCACTGCCCGTTCGGTCATCATGCTGGCGGCCTTTGTCCTGGCCCTGTACGCCGAGCGGGAGACCGATCCGGTCAATGCCCTGCTGGTGGCAGCTTTTCTTCTGGTAGCGGTCAACCCGCCCAGCCTTTTCGACATCTCGTTTCAATTGTCCTTCCTGGCGTTGTGGGGGATTTGCGTTATCGTTCCGCCATTCATGGAACGTTTTGTCCGTACCGAGCGCAGGTGGCTACGGACGCTGCTCCAGTTTGTCGCCGCCTCATGCGCCGCCTCGCTGGCCACGGCCGTGCCGGTGCTTTTTGTCTTTAACCAGGCATCGTTGAACGGTGTTGTTTCAAATTTCCTGATTGTGCCCATTCTGGGATACGGCGCAGTTCTGGCCGGGTTCTGTGCGCTGCCGTTCGTGTATCTTTTTCCCCCGCTTGCCACGCTGCTGCTGTTGATAGCCGCCAAAATGGTGCTGGTCTCCAACTGGCTGATTGAACTGTTTGCAGGACTGCCGGTTCTAAGTTTCCACGGTATAACCAGGCTCGACATGCTGCTGTTTCTGGCGGTCATGTGCGCGGCAACCTTCCTGCGCGGTCGGAAGATGAAAACCTGCTTGTGTCTGCTCCTGCCGGCCGCAGCCGTCGTGGCGCATCTTTTTGCCCCGTCCGGCGCGGACGGACGTCTGCACATCACCATGCTCAGTGTGGGGCAGGCCGAATCCCTGCTGCTCAGGCTCCCTGACGGAGCAGTCGTGCTGGTGGATGGCGGCGGCTATCTGCATGATACCGGTCGAGACTTCGGTGAACGCACTCTGGCGCCGGCCCTCTTCAAGCTTGGTGTGCGTCGCATTGACCATATGATTCTGACTCACTGCCATCCGGATCACATTGGTGGCTTTCCGTTTGTGGCAGGCACATTCCCTGTCGGCAGCTTCTGGGAGGCAACGCCGGGCGGAATCGGTGATCAGTACGATCAGCTGCGTGCGGCTCTGGACAGAAACAGGGTGCCGATCCGACAGCTGGCGGCCGGGGATGGGATCACGCTTTCGGGCGGGGTCAGTCTACGGGTGTTGTCGCCCCGTACACTACAAAAACGACCGGGAATGCAGGCCAATGATATGGATCTGAATGAAGATTCGCTGGTATTCCGGCTGAGCTATGGCTCTTTCAGCATGCTCTTCACCGCCGATTCCGGTTTTCCGGCTGAGGAGCGCATGCTGGCGGATGGCCGTGATCTGAGGTCAACGGTTTTGAAGGTCGGCCATCATGGCAGCCGCTACTCCACATCAGAAGCCTTTCTGAAGCGGGTTGCTCCAAAGCTGGCTATGATTTCAGCCGGCCGGGGCAACCGGTTCGGGCTGCCGTCACCTGATACTCTTGATTCACTTGAGAGGCGTGGAATACCCGTTTGGCGGACGGATTATGACGGCACTGTCGAACTGGTTAGTGACGGTCTGATATGGAGCGTCTCCAGCATCTGTTCAGCTGATTGAAAAAGCGGCCCAAAGATCGTTTGACACGGCCTGTGTAAACGCGGTAAAAAGGTTTGTTAGCACCTATTTCAGAGCAAGAATGGCACATAAATGGACAGGATTCTGATAGTAGAAGACGATCGCTTCTTCCGTGAAATGTACGTCAACCTGCTCCAGGCCGAGGGGTATCTTGCCGACACCGCTTCCTGCGGTTCCGAGGCCTTCGACCTGCTGTCCAGAAATCGTTACGGCCTGGTCATTACCGATCTGGTCATGCCCGATGTCAGCGGAATGGAAATACTTGCACAGGTCAGGGAATGCTACCCAGGTGTTGACGTTATAATGGTTACCGGCAACGCCAACCTTGAATCCGCCATCTTTGCTCTCAAACATGGTGCCCGTGACTACCTGACCAAGCCGGTCAATCATGACGAGTTCCTGCATTCTGTAGCTCAATGTATGCAGCAGCGCCGTTTGCTGGATGAAAACGATGAACTCAAGAACCTGCTCAACTTGTTTCAGTCCAGCCAGGCGATAGCCGGATGCCTTGAGATGGATCGAGTGTACCACCTGATGGTGGAGGCGGTTGCACGGGAGGCGGGTGTATCTCGCGCCCTGGGGCTGTTTCAGGGGGATGAGGGCCTTGAGATAAAGGAAGCCAAAGGAATTTCGGCAAGCGCGGCGCAGCAGTACGGTGATAACGTGCTGGGCCTGATTAACACGAGTCAGCCCCCCAACCGTCTGATAGTAAAGATTCAGTTGAGCAATGTGTTGCCGGAAGTTGGGGCAGTCGCCGCGGACATTACCGAGGCCTATCTCATCTTTATGCGTAACAATGAGGATTTGCTGGGGGTTATTGCTGTTTTCAACGAACCGGAACTGAGCCTGCCCGATATTCATCCCAAAAAAAAGAATATCCGGTTTTTGCTGGAACAGTCGTTACGCGCCTTTCAGAATGCCGAGAACTACACCAATGCAAAGGACATGCTGTTCATTGATGACCTGAGCGGCCTCTTCAATTACCGCTATCTGGAGGTTGCCCTTGACCGGGAACTGAAGCGGGTAGAGCGTTATGCCTCACATCTGGCTGTCCTGTTCCTTGATCTGGATGCTTTCAAGCAGATTAATGACAGCCACGGCCATCTGGTCGGCAGCCGGGTACTTCGGGAGATGGCTGACCTGCTGAAAAAGTATACCCGTGAGGTGGATGTGGTTATCCGCTACGGCGGCGACGAATATACCATTATCCTTGTGGAGACAAGTGCGGAAACCGCCGCGATTGTTGCAGAACGTATTCGTTCCCAGGTTGAATCACACGCTTTTCTGGCATCGGAAGGTTATGCTATCAATCTGACCTGCAGTATCGGCTACGCCTGTTGCCCGGAAGATTCAATGTCAAAACAGCTGTTGCTGGATATGGCGGATCAGGCCATGTACGGCGGCAAGGCCGAAGGAAAGAATTGTGTCGTCCGCTATACAAAACCCTCCTGATCATACCTCGGGTCATCAAAGGCAATGAACCTAAAGGGGCTGCCATCTGGTTTTATGGATTGAAAGCGGCTTGGACCTCCGGCGTGTTAGAAACCTTGCAGATCTTGCAAATGTTACCTTGAAGTCCACCTGAAATTACAACGATGAGGATTTATGGCTATTACTGCAATTAAAGGTTTTAACGACATCCTTCCTGCTGAATCCGGCAGGTGGCAGCATATCGAACAGGCCGCCCGGCGCGTATTCGAGTTGAATGGATTTTCCGAGATCCGTGTGCCGATCATGGAGAAGACGGATCTGTTTTGCCGCTCCATCGGCGATGCGACCGATATCGTCGAGAAGGAAATGTACTCGTTTGTCGATAAGGGTGAGAACAGTGTTACCTTGCGTCCCGAGGGAACGGCAGGGGTCATGCGGGCCTTCATCGAGCACAAACTGTATGCCCAGGACCCGGTGGCAAAATTGTACTATCTGGGCCCCATGTTCCGTTATGAGCGCCCCCAGAAAGGACGCTACCGCCAGTTTCACCAGATCGGAGCCGAGATCACCGGCGTACATGATCCGTTGGCCGACGCCCAGGTGCTGAATATGCTGGTGCAGTTTTTTCGCGAAATCGGCCTGGACGAGCCGCAACTGCAGGTAAATTCCCTGGGGTGTCCCGAGTGTCGTCCCGCCTATCGTGCCGCCTTGATCGAATTTCTCGAAAAGCGCGTAGATGCGCTCTGTGAGGATTGTCGCCGCCGCCTGTCCACCAACCCCTTGCGCGCCCTGGATTGCAAGGTTCCCGGCTGTATCGAAGCGACCGCCGGTGCTCCGTCGGTACTGGACAGTCTCTGCACAGGCTGTGACGAGCACTTCAGCGGCGTGAAGCGCTATCTGGAACTGACCGGCACCTCGTACAGCATCAACCCCCGCATGGTGCGCGGGCTGGATTACTATACCCGTACCACCTTTGAGATGGTTACGACGCTGCTGGGCTCCCAGTCGGCCGTGGCAGCCGGAGGCCGCTACGACGGGCTGATCTCGCAGCTGGGCGGTCCGGCCATCCCCGGTATCGGCTTTGCCATGGGGGTGGAGAGGGTGGCGCTCCTCCTGGGCGAGAAGGCGTTCACCCGTCCGCCGGACCTGTTCATGGCAACGCTTGGCTCAGGCGAGCGGGCTTTTGCCTTCAATCTGATGCATAAGCTGTTGCAGAAGGGCATTCGGGTCGAGATGGATTATGAGGGAAAGAGCCTGAAAAGCCAGATGCGCCGCGCCGACAAACTGGGCGCACGCTACTGTGCCGTCATCGGGGAGAGCGAAGTGGCTTCGGGCCGGGCGGTCTTCAAGCGCATGGCGGATGGCGGGCAGGTTGAGGCGGCGATGGAGGTGTCGGAGGTACTAGAAATTTTAAGTTGATCAATAAGAGGCGGAGTTATGGTCATGGATACTGTTTAAATCCACGTTATTGGCGCTATCATTGCATGATGGTTTTACTGAGGAGATTGATTATGAATAATCCTTTTCGAAGTAAAGCTGGATTTACCCTAATTGAATTATTAATTGTTGTAGCTATAATTGGTATATTGGCGGCAATTGCCATTCCAATGTTTCAAGATTATATTAAAAGAGGTTTTAACTCTGCCGCAATATCTGATTCACGCAATTTTAGAGCACAAATGGAATCAGCTTTTATTGATCGACAATCATATCCGCTCTTTTAATGTATTGTGACAATTATTGGCAGTTTATGTGACCAAATGTGGATGTATGTCAAAGCCAAAAGAATGGAATAACTCGTATAACACTACATAATTTAACAAACAATAAATTTGGCTTATAATTTGCTTCACAATTATCATAATTGATTATCATAGCTCACTCAGTGAGCATAAAACAAAGAAAGGAGAAAACACATGCTTAACAAAATCAGAAACAGAAAAGGTTTTACCCTCATCGAGCTTTTGATCGTTGTTGCGATCATCGGCATCCTGGCCGCTGTTGCCATTCCACAATTTTCTGCCTATCGCATCAGAGGTTTCAACTCGGCAGCCACAAGCGACTCGAGAAACTTCAGGACCCAGATGGAGGCTCAGTTTTCCGACACGCAAGCTTATCCGGTTCTGTAATCAAAATATCATAAATTGAAAGGAGTGATCATTATGAATAAAAATCTTTTTAAAATCTGTTTTGTTGCAGCATTGCTCATCTCTGCAGGTTCGGCGTACGCTTCTGGCACATCTATCGACACTACAACTATTATTGGGGGGGGTACTTTTTCACCCTCCAACAAAGTTCTTATTGGAGTTGCATCAATTGCAACTGAATATTCAGCACAAGCCAAGCACAATGCTGGCGATCGCATCATCGGGTTTAACAATAAAGATCCCAAGATGTACTGGTCGGTTGGCGTTGTCGGTTCCACTCTTGTCACACCTTCTGATACAGCAGCTGACCACACGGCGAGCGGTTGGACGTCCCTTTAGTCACACAGATTTTTTTGTTTGTCTTTAAGCCTGACTTTGTCAGGCTTTTTTTTTGAAATGTCCTCTTAGAGGAGTATTTTTTCCAATTTATCGACAGCATGCTGCCACCTGTGATACTTGTTGATGAAATCTGGACCAATCACTGCAGAACGTGCTCTGAAATCTGAATCTTCAATGGATTCCTGCATCAGTTGTGTCAAGTGCTCTCCATCGGGAAGAAATGGAAATTGATCTGCTGAATAAATCCTTCGACTGCAAATGTATTTTGTGAATGTGGGGAGGGTAAATTCATCGGTCGGCCCACCCTGTGTACAGATAACCGGAATGCCGCACGCTGCAGCCTCCAGCACCGGAAGATTAAAACCTTCTGCCATATATGGGCTTACATAAATATCTGCCGCCTGATAAAGACTCGCCATTTCATTAAAAGAGAGGCTTCCACCCAGATAGGAAATACGCCCTTCCATGCTCTGCTTCTCTTCTGGGCTAAGTGACTCTTTATACATTTTGAGAAATTCAAGAGAAGAATAAACTGCATCAAGGCCCTTCAGGCACAATCGTACATTCTGGTTATCACGCGCAATCACGGCAAATGATTTCAAGAGCGTCAGCATTCCCTTGTTTGGCGCCATGCATCCGCAATTGTAAAAAACAAAGTCGTTGTCCCACCCCAGTTCGATGCGGCGCACTCTTCGCTTCTCCGGATCAAGAGGATTGAAGATAGATGGATCTATTCCAAGTGGTATCACTACAACCCGGGCACTGTCCGCTCCGTTTTCAATCAATCTTTCCCGAGACCAGGCGGAAGGCGTAACGATGATAGCCCTGCTTCTGTTATGGGCATCGCGAAGGTTATTGTTCCCGGCTATATGGTTATCAGGAAAGGCATTGAATTCGGCCGTCACAAAGACAAAGAGACGATTCACGTACGTTGACTCAAACCTGTGTGGAAAGTCTATCCGGTATATGATGTCTGCTTTGTTGGGATCCGGCATTGGGGGGATGGATCGCAGCGACTTTTCAATATCCGGGGCAAACAAACCTGGTTTGGGAGTCAAATTCCAATCACATATTGATGCATCGTTGTGATATAATTCAAAAGTGTTTCTTTTCAGAAGTTCAATACATTGCCACATATTGACGCAGGAGTAAGAGTGTGGAACAAAACGTAGTCCTTCTATTAAAAGCTTGAGCATGATATACATCCTATGGCGTGAGAAGCGATTATCAACAAGTGAAATGAATATCATACAACTAATTATTTCTTCAATAAAGAACCCGACTTATGACCAATAAACCTCCTTCCCGTGGCAAGATTCCGATCGATGAAATGTTCCAGAGAGCTTCTTTGTGTGTAGATAATGGTGATTTTTCAGGGGCCCAAGCTCTTTACCGCGAGATTCTTACTCGGCATCCAGAAAATACTCGCGCCCTTCACTCTCTCGGGGTGGTCATGTACCGGGGTGGCGGCAATTCGGAAGAGGCTCTTCAACTGATCAGGCAGGCGATTGAACTGAAGCCTGATTATCCGGATGCCAGATGCAATCTGGGAAATATGCTGAATGAACTGCGGCGCTTTTCTGAAGCGGAGGAGTGTTACAAAGCCGCATTGGCGATCAATCCTGATTTATCCCTTGCCTTGGTGGGTCTGGGGAATGTTTTCTTCAAGAAGCAGTTATTTGAAGATGCGCTTTATTACTATAAGAAAGCAACAGAGCTTTCGCCCGATGCGGCGATTTATGTTCAAACAGGTGCTGCCCTCAACAAGATGGGACACAATGAAGATGCCGCTTCAGCATACCGCAGTGCATTGGCAATAAAGGATGATTGTGGTGAAGCCTATTATGGACTCGCTTCTGTATACGAGGCCGGGGCCAATCTTATTGCTGCAAGCGAATATGCGCAACAGGCGCTGAAACTAATGCCATCATCGTCCACTGCGATGCAGGTGATGGCTGTTATTTATCTTGCATCAGGCAGGGCAGATGAAGCGCTGGTCTGGTTTCAGCGTGCGGTTGATGCAGGAGGTGGGGGGCTGGCTTTTTCAAACATGCTGTTTGCCATGAATTATTCTCAAAACTGTTTGCCAGATGAAATCTTCAAGGAAAGTTGCCGATGGGAGAACGTCGCTGCTGTCCACCAAGAGCATTTTACTTTCCCGCCACGTTCTCCAGGACGACTTAGGATCGGTTATGTTTCCGGCGATTTCAAACAACACTCCGTAGCCTTTTTCTTTGAACCCCTCCTGACTGCCCATAATCGCAACCGCTTCGAGGTCCACTGTTATTCCAACGTAGTTGTTTCGGACAAAATTACTGACCGCTTGAAGGAGCACGCTGAATACTGGCATGATATCCGTCGTTTGTCTGATAGAGAGGCGATAGACAGGATTCGTGAAGACCGGATTGATATTTTGATTGATCTTGCGGGACATACTGCCGACAGTCGGTTGGGTATATTTGCTCGAAGGGCAGCCCCGGTTCAGATGACGTGGCTCGGCTATCCGAATACCACCGGCGTATCAGCGATAGACTATCGATTTACGGATGCTGTTGCAGATCCAGAAGGTGAAAGCGACTCTCAGCATAGTGAACGCCTGATTCGGCTACCGGATTGTTTTCTCTGTTACCAGCCACCAGAGGATGCGCCTGATGTCGCTCCTCCTCCATCACTGCTCAATGGATTTATCACCTTTGGATCCTTCAACAATCCGGCTAAAATTACGCCGGAGGTTGTAGAACTCTGGAGCCGCATACTCTTGGCGGTCCCAAATTCTCGACTGTTATTGAAGTCAAAATCGTTTTGTGATCCTGAACTTGCTAAAATTTTTTCAGAGTCCTTTGTTGTTTATGGTCTTTCGGCTGAACGAATTATGTGTGTTCCGGCTACGGAAACGATCTCAAACCATCTTGCAATCTACAGCCAAATTGATATCGCTCTGGATTCGTTCCCCTATAATGGCACCACTACAACCTTTGAGTCGCTGTTTATGGGGGTGCCGGTTATTGTACTACGGGGAAATCGACACGCAGGGAGAGTGGGGGCCAGTATTCTCACAAATTTGGGTGTGCCCGAACTTATTGCAAATACTGTGGATGATTATCTTGCAGCATCTGTTTCTCTCAGTCGAGATATCCACCGACTTTCCGCTTATCATACCAATTTAAGGAACCAGCTCACAGCATCCACTCTTGTTGATGCCTCACGATTTGCAGATTCTATTGAGGATGCCTACCGTTCAGTTTGGCAAACATACATTCCAGTCCACCCCGTGTCTCTACACAATCTTGAAGATCATTTTCTTCAGGCACGAAAACATTTCATGCAGTTTGAATACGTCCAAGCGAGATCCATATTTGAAGCAATACTGGCTGCGCATCCCGATGATCCCAGGGCGCTGCACGGTATGGGAATAATCTGTTACAGGCTTGGTGATTCGGAATCGGCAATCAGGAATGTTTTCAGAGCGGTTCAACTGAATACAAATTATCCGGGGGCGTTATCTTCATTGGGTAATATATATAAAGAAACAGGGAGGCTTAGAGAAGCGATAGACTATTTCCGGCAAGCGCGGGATTTGGATCCCTGCAATTGCGAATTTCACAGCAATATCCTGATGAGCATGCAGTATCTGCCTGGGTATAGCCGTGACGAAATATTCAAGGAGGCAAAACTCTGGTCGGATTATCATGCAAGGCGGCCTTTTCAGGACCATTCGAACGGAAATAATGTTGTCAATATTTCTGGCAAGATACGAATTGGTTTTGTCTCGGCCAATTTCAATAAACATCCGGTCGGTTTCATCATTATTCCGTTTTTAGCCGCTTATGATCGTGAGCGATTTGAGTTGTTCTGTTACAGTAACAACACCAAATCAGATGAAGTTACAGAGCAATTAATCTCACTTGTTGACGTGTGGCGCATGATTGATGGCATGCCAGATCGGGTAGCCTGGCAGATGATACATGATGACGCCATTGATATTCTGGTTGACCTGTCGGGGCATACCGCCGGAAACCGGTTGGTTTTGTTCTCCATGCGGCCGGCGCCGATACAGGTCTCCTGGCTTGGCTATTTTGACACCACGGGTCTTGATTCAATTGATTACCTGATTACAGACAGTTTCATAACCCCGACTGGCGAGGAGCGCTGGTTTACTGAAAAATTCGCATATCTGCCTGACAGCCGTTTCTGTTATGCCCCTCCTGAATATGCTCCGGCAATCGGAGCGCCGCCTGCATGTGCAAACGGTTTTATTACCTTCGGCTCCTTTAATAACATTGCAAAGTTGACGGAAGACGTAATCGCCCTTTGGGCTGCAATACTACAGCAACTGAAAGATTCCAGACTAATTATCAAGTGGAAGAGTAGTCACGATAATGCTGTGATCACACATTACCTGGAGCTTTTCAGGAAGTATGGGGTTGATCCCGTGGGGCGTGTTGAATTCAGGGGGGAGTCAGGGCATCAGGAAATGCTTAGGCAATACGGGGAAGTTGATATTGCCCTTGATCCGTTTCCATTTTCCGGTGGACTAACATCGTTGGAATCGCTCTGGATGGGGGTGCCGATTATAACTCTGAAAGGTGACCGTCTGGTTAGCAGGCAAACCGCCAGTTTTCTTGAAATACTAAAGCATGATGAGTTAGTTGCTGATTCTGTAGAGCAATATCGTGTCTGTGCTGTAAATCTGGCGGGTGATGTTGAAAGGCTTTCTACTTTGCGGCGCAGTCTGAGGGAGGAAATGTGCAGATCACCACTCTGTAATGCCGCCGCATTTGCACACAATATTTCCAATGTGTTTAAGCGTATTGTGCTCCGCCACGTCAGTTTGCTTGAACCGACCGTTGTTCTATCAGAAGAACTGGAAGGCGAGCTTGACAGGCGTTGTAATGAGGCTGCACAGCTTGTTGAAGCGGGAAAAATGGATGAGGCAGAAGCTTGCTATGAGGCTGTTCTGGTGAATGTTAAAAAATATCCGAGAGCCATGCATGCATTGGGGGTCGTTCGTTATCGCAGAGGTGATTTTGAAAACGGGATCGAATTAGTGCGTAATTCCATTGATATCAAGCCTGACTATGTAGATGCATTGCTGAATCTTGGGAAAATGCTGCATGAACAGGGATGTTTTCTGGAAGCATCCGACTGCTATCGAAAAATTGTAGATATCAGGCCTGATGACCAAAATTCCTTGTATTTGATGGGTATGCTTCTTTCCAAAGCAGGGGAAAGTGAAAAGTCAATTATTGCATACCTAAGCCTTATTGCTATAGCTCCTGAACACTTTGATGCCATTTTCAACCTTGGGCAGATTTTGCTGGGTGTTCGGCGATTTGATGAAGCTGAAAAACTTTTACAGCGAGCATGCAGTCTGGCACCAGATAATGTTGGAGTGCTTATTGCTCTGGGTAATCTTGCCTTGAACCAGCGTGATTTTGCAGGTGCTGAAAAATATTACCTGAACGCCTGTAAAATCGATCCGGAAAGTGCGGAGGCGCATGCAAATCTAGGACATTTGTATACCGATCAGAACATCGAAGAGGCAATCAGGCATTGCCGCATTGCTGTTGAGCTCAAGCCTGACTTAGTACTGGCCTGGGTAAATCTGGGAGTGGCCTTGAGCAGGGGGAGGCAAAATTTCGAAGCGATATCTGCCTACCGCGAAGCTCTTGAGTTGGATGCCGATTTGTCAGATATCCATTCAAGCCTGATAATGCTGATTAACTACATGCCGGAATATTCACAACACAAGATTTTTGCCGAGAGCATAGCCTGGAATGATTGTTACGGGACCGGATTCGATGAATTATGGAAGAATCGCATTTATTCGCCCTGTATTGGTCGTAAAATAAGAATTGGCTTTGTGTCCGCCGACTTCAAGTTGCATCCGGTCAGTTATCATTTTCTGCCGGTGGTTGAAAACTATGACAAGAGTGCTTTTGAATTCATTTGCTACAGCAACACGGATGTTTTTGACGAACTGAGTGTTCACATCAAAGGCTCTGTGGATCTCTGGCGGGATATTTACACACTTTCTGATGATCAGGCTGCAGAGTTGGTCTGCCAGGATCGGATCGATATCCTGGTGGACCTGTCAGGCCATACGGCCGGCAACCGGCTCCTGCTTTTTGCCCGCAAACCAGCGCCTATTCAGGTATCATGGCTTGGCTATTTCAATACCACCGGCCTGTCCGTAATCGACTATCTGATTTCTGATGCCATCACTATCCCTATTGATGAAGAATCGTACTTTAGTGAAAAGGTTCTCAGACTTCCCAGCACCAGGTTCTGTTATGCCCCTCCACCGGAGGCCCCATCGGTGGATGTGACAGTTGCAGAACGATCGGGTGGAGTTACCTTTGCATCATTTAACAATTCGGCAAAGATATCTTTAGAGTGCATCGACTTATGGTCTGCTGTTTTGGTTGCCATGCCGGATTCCAGGTTGATCCTCAAATGGGAGTCCTATAAGGACGAGGGATTGCGAAGCCACATTGTTCGGGCTTTTGAAAAACATTACATCGGACCCGAACGGCTGGAATTTCGCGGCATGTCGCCGCGAGGTGACATGCTTGCCCAGTATTCCGATGTGGATATTTGTCTTGATACCTATCCTTTCTGCGGTGGCGCAACAACCTGTGATGCCCTCTGGATGGGTGTGCCGGTTGTAACGCTAACCGGCCAGACCCCAATCAGCAGACAGTCGGCTAGTTTTTTAGCCTGTATTGGCCATCCAGAGCTGATAGCAGATTCGCCGGACTCCTATCTGTGTATCGTGAAGGATCTCGCATCCGATGCTGTCCACCGTGCAGTTCTACGTCGGACGCTTCGGGCTGACATGTCTTTGTCGTTGCTGTGCGACGGAGTCAGTTTTACACGCAACCTCGAAGTGCTCTTCAGGCAGATGATCGTTGAGAAACAGGCACGTTTTGTCAGTCATTCTGAATCTGTCCCGGATGACAGAAACGACGTTCTTTATCAGGGACTTGATTTACTGGCCTCAAAGGATTTTGTAAATGCTGCGGAGTCTTTTGAACGGGTAGTCACGCTGTATCCAGACAACGCGGATGCCCATAATAATCTTGGCATTGCTTATTTTGAGATCGGTTTCCGTGATGACGCCAAGGAAGAATTCAAGTCTGCGACAAAAATAGCGCCCAATCATGTTGAAGCATGGAAGAATCTGGGTAAGGCGATTAGAGATACCGGGGGAAATCCTGAACTCTCAGCTCGTTGTTTCAGAAAGGCACTTTCTATTGATCCTGATTTTGATGACGCCTGGATGATGCTGGGTACGACCCTTTTAGACAGGGGGCGGAGTGTCGAAGCCGTAAAATGTTTCCGAAAAACACTGGAATTAAACCCCACTAATTGTGATGCTCACTCCAACCTGCTCTTTGCCATGAACTATCTTCCTCAAATTACTCAAACAGATATTTATCAGGAAAGCCTGAAATGGAATGATATCCATGCAGTCGGTATAACCCAGGTGCAGCACAGTTCTTTATCTTCATCTCACCCCAACCATCTACCTGAAGGGGAGGGGACTAAATGCTCAAAGTTGCGTATCGGGTATGTCTCTGGAGATTTTAAACGTCATCCTGTAGGGTATCATCTGCTGCCCGTCATTGCCGCGCATGATAGAGAACAGTTTGAAGTATATTGTTACGCGACAATGAATGGACAGGATGATCTGACGGAGAAAATACAGGGATATGTTACCGGATGGCATGATATAACCAGACTTTCCGATAATGATGCCGCAGCGCTGATTTGCGGCGACCGGATTGATATACTCGTCGATCTCTCAGGACATACCGGAGGGAACCGTTTGCTTTTGTTTGCCAGCAAACCTGCGCCGGTTCAGGTGTCGTGGCTCGGATATTTCAATACAACTGGTGTCAAGACAATTGATTATCTGATATCCGACGAAACAACTATTCCGCTGGAAGATGAACAGTGGTTTTCGGAAAAGATAATCCGGCTTCCCGGAAGTCGCTTCTGCTATGCTCCACCAGAATATGCACCACCGGTAGCTTCCCCTCCTGCCATGACCAATAATTTTATTACGTTTGGATCTTTCAACAACATTGCCAAGGTAACCCCGGAAGTCATAGCATTGTGGAGCAGGGTGCTGATTGCTGTCCCTGATTCGAGACTGATTATCAAGTGGTCAACACTGGGAAGAAAGAAAGTTCGTGACAGACTTTTATGTCAATTTGCTCGTCATGGGGTTACGAGTGAAAGAATAGTCTTACGTGGGAAGTCTCCTCATGTAGATATGCTGAAGGAATATGGAGATATTGATATAGCTCTTGATCCATTTCCTTTTTCTGGAGGTATGACATCCTGTGAGGCTCTCTGGATGGGTGTTCCAGTTTTAACCCTGTTGGGGAATAAGCCTGCTGGGCGCCAGACATCAGGCTTTTTGCGGACGATTGGTTTGCCGGAGTGGGTGACTATTTCGGTGGAACAATTTTTGTCCCGTGCTCAGGAGGTTGCGTCTGAATATGAAAAATTGAAATCGATCCGTTTTGAGTTGCGGAAACGGATGATTGCTTCGACACTCTGTGATGGTGTTAGCTTCACGAGCCATCTGGAAGCAAGATTCCGAAGTATGTGGCAAACATGGGTGACAAATCAATCTGAAGTTTTTTTACAGATGGCTCAAGAGATGATCCTAGCTCATCGATATACAGAAGCGGAAGACTTTTGTGAGCGTGCAGTGGATGTAATACCTTGTAATCCGAAGGCATACTGCTTGATGGGAGATGCAAACAAGTTTCTTCTGAGGTTTGAAGATGCTGAAGCATGTTATCAACTGGCGTATCAGATGCAGCCTGAAAATCCGTTGTACCTCTTCAATGTTGCCATGTTGCAGCGTGATCGCGGGATTTTCCTACAGGCGATTGAAACGTTTATGCTAGTACTTGCCTCTCATCCGGATCATGCAGAGTCATTGTCTGCGTTAGGTTATTGCCTGATGTATCTCGGACGTTATTATGAGGCTGCTAATTATTGTTCTCAAGCTGTAGAACTATGCCCTGCTTCAGCTGAATATATTGTGAATCTGGGTGCCGTGCTCTTTTATTCCGGGGAAGCAGAAAAGGCGACAGTACTATTTCAACGTGCCATGAATGTTGACCCTGGATATTCCAGAGCACTTTCCAGTTTTCTGTTTATTATGAATTATCATCAGGGTATGTCGCAGGCGGAGTTGTTCGAAAAAACAAAAAAATGGGATCATCTGTATGGAGAACGTTTTACTAAGATATGTCACATTCCAGAAAGATTGCTCGATAATGGCAAAATACTTAATATTGGATTTGTGTCTCCTGATTTTGGGCGGCATCCGATTGGTTTTTTTCTTCAACATCCCTTTGAATTTCATGATAGGGCACGTTTCAAATATTTCTGCTATTCCGACAGATTGAGTGAAGACGATGTTACGACTCGCTTGCGTGAAAATTCTGATGAATGGCGAGTAACTCTGTACATGGATGACCATTCACTCAGTCGTCAGATACAAGCCGATGAAATTGATATTTTGGTAGACCTGACAGGACATGCGGCAAAAAATCGGCTTTGTTTGTTTTCCATGAAGCCGGCACCGGTTCAAGTTACCTGGGCTGGATATGCAGGAACAACTGGCCTTTCAGCTATGGACTGGTTATTATCTGATCACTTTGAATCACCGATCGGTGCAGAACTTTATTGCAGTGAGCAAATTTATCGCATGCCAAGGGATTATATTTCATATCGGCCACCTGATTATGCACCATTTGTGTCGGTTTTGCCGGCGACCATCAATGGTTTTGTTACATTCGGATGTTTCAATAATCTTGTTAAAATCAACCAGGCGGTGCTTCAGCTTTGGGGTGAAATTCTGAAGAGCGTACCATCATCCAAGTTGTTTGTAAAAACCCGTGAGCTTAATGATCCGGACAGGAAGCAGCGCTTCCTTGATTCATGTATTACTGCTGGAATTTCTGCTGATGTGCTTATTTTGGAGGGTGGCTCACCACATGCTGAACTTCTTGCTGCGTATCAACGTGTAGACATTGCGCTTGATCCATTTCCCTATTCCGGCGGACTGACTACTCTTGAGTCTTTGTGGATGGGAGTGCCTGTTGTGACACTGACAGGTAACAGATTTTGTTCACGTCACTCCTTAACTCACTTGAGTAATGTTAACTTGTCATACCTCGCCGCAGAAACGCCAGAAGAGTATGTTGAATTGTCCTGCCGACTTGCCGTCGATATTCAGAAACTGGAGAACTTACGTCTGGCACTTCGCTCAAAAATGGCGATATCCGCCATCTGTAACGGTTCCAAATTTGCGGAGAATCTTGACTATGCCTTTAGATTTATCTGGAAAAACCGATGCGGAACATATCTTGATGAATGATATTTAAGAATAACTTAATATGTGGAGTGGTTGTTGATGCATTTACGGCATAAATTAATTCCTGAAAAAACGGTCTATCGCATCCTGCTGCTCTGCATACTGGTACTGCTGATCTATTACCCTGCCATTAACGCAGAAATATCCCTCATTGATGACCTGGATATGGTCAATGCGATGTTGAATACTGAAACAATGAGTTTCTGGAATATCTTTATTCCCAGATCTGCCGGAGGGGGGTATTATCGACCACTTTTAGGACTCAGCCAATATATAGACAATAGATTCTGGATGATGGGCAGTACGTTCATGCATCTTGAAAACATCCTGTTTCATCTTGTCAATTCAATTCTAGTCTACTTTCTAGCTCTCAGACTGTCCGTGCGACTATCTTTTAAATCGGACAGTTTATTACCGTTAGCAGCCGCTCTCGTTTTTGCAATTCATCCAATAACCACTGAATCAGTAAACTGGATATCTGGCAGAACAGATATCATGGCCTGTAATTTCATTCTTATCAGCGTCATTTTCTTATTCCGTTATCGTGATGATGCTAAGAAGCTGAATTTAGTCTTTTCCGGTGCGGCACTATTGCTTTCGCTTTTTGCAAAAGAGGTTGCGTTTGGATATATTCTGGCACTTCCCTTTTTATTCTCACTTACCAGGTCGGATGCACCTCAAACAATTGAACCAATGGTTATGTCAGCCAGGAAGGCCTTTCACCCGTTTATAACGTTTTTACTTTTCTATTCTGTTTCAGTTATCGTTGTTCTGTACGTAAGTTCGTACTGGTCCGTGTTGTTTTTAGGATGCTGCTATCTGCTGTATTCTCTTTGGTTGGATAGTGGCAGAAATTCGTTTCAAGTAACAATTAGAGAACATTTTGCTGCTACAAGTTTACTTACTTTAGTTGTGCTGGCAACATTAGCTCTATTTTTTGTATTTCGAAAAATAGCATTTACATCAAATATTGATCGTATTTCTAATACGCTACGGCTCATATTTCAAGATACCAGCTATGCAATCTCTATTTTTTTAGGAGCTGCCGGGTTTTATGTCAAAAAGTTTTTCCTGCCTTTGCCGCTCAATTTTTTTATTCTGGAAATTAATCCGCTATATGATCTTCTCGGCATAGCTGTTTTTTTATTGGCACTTTGGCTTATTCTGAAACGAAATACGATCTCTGCTTTGGCAATTATGGGTATGTGCTGTGTTTTGCCAGCCTTTCCTTTTGCTTTCGGTACAATTGCCTGGACTGGCTACGCCGAGAGATACATCTATGTTGCGTCGGCATTCTGGAGTATTGCCACTACTCTCTTTGTTGCCCAGGTTTGTGCAGAACTAAATATTCAGAATAAGCTTGGAGCTATTGTGAATGCGGGTGTTTTTTCCCTTCTAATAGTCATGGCTATCATCACGTACAAAAGAAATATTACCTGGCAGACCAATATGGCTCTTATTTCTGATACTGTTACCCAAAATCCTCGCCAGAAGGAACTTCGCGGACTGTATATGCTGGCATTAATCCGTATGGGAGATTTGAAGTCTGCCAGAGAACAATATCGAATAGCTTCATCACTCCACAGCATTAAATATTTGGAAAGTTTTGATTTGAATATGGCGGGAATCGAGGCATCGGAGGGAAATAAAACTGAAGCAGAGACCTTGTTGAATAAAGTTCTAAGTGATTCTCGTGCAAAGCCTCTTATAGCTCTCCAATTTTATATCAATTTTTTGGAAAACGAACTTTCTATTGCAAAAGATCCGGCTGATATTATGTCACTCCAGAATAAAATCATTTCCTTGTATAATCGATCATATAAATTAAATAAGGATCCATTTATCCTCTATCGTCTGGGTCAAATTTACATTGCGAGAAAAGATAATCAGGCAGCTCTTAAAATGTTTGAACGGGCTGCACAAACATACCCACCCGGAAGTATGTACGGTGATAATTCATCTAAAATAGCACAAAAACTGAAAAACAAGATGCAGCCATTATGAAAGGTTAGCAAATATGACATCATTAACAAGCGAATGTCCATGTGCAGTGCTTAACGTTGGCGGAAATTCCAAAGCTATTGAAATACCAGAATGCTTTAAGGGATGGCGGCATGATCTGCTTGATATTGATCCGAGCGGTTATCCTGATGTGTTATGCGATGCGCGTGAGTTGTGGAAGCTTCCTTCTCGCCAGTATGATGCAATCTATTGTTCGCACAATCTTGAGCATTTTTACGCTCACGATGTTGTCAAAGTGCTTAAGGGGTTCAGGATGGTTTTAAAGAAGGGAGGGTTTGCTTATATACGTGTCCCTGATCTTCTTGAAGTCATGAAGGCTGTTGTGGAAAAAGGAATGGGACTTGAGGACGTGCTCTATGAAGCACCCAGCGGATCCATCCTGGTTCGGGATGTGATTTACGGTTACCAACGCCAGATAGAGCAGAGTGGCAATGATTTTTTTGCTCATAAAACTGGTTTTACCGAAGAAACTCTGACAAAAACTCTGATTGAAAACGGTTTTCCATATGTCTTTACAGATGTTGACAATATTGAGATTATGGCTTTGGCCTTTATGGATAAACCGATTCCATGGCAGGTTGAATTGTTAAAAATTAAATAGTTTCCATATTTGCCTACACTTTTGAAGGCGGAGTGACCTCTATGAGACCGACGGCGACCATTAAAATTCAAGATGGAAGCAAGATTGTCGTACCCGATGATATTTCAGTATTGACCACATTCGTACTGCGCGAACAAGAAGACTGTTTTGAAGATGAAATCCATTTTGCCCGTAGAATGGTTTTTCCGGGCATGAAAAGCATTGATATTGGTGCGAGTTACGGCCTGTACACTATGGCGCTTGCAAAGGGATCAGGTGAAGAAGGGAGGGTGATTTCATTCGAACCGACTCCTGAAACTGCTGATTGTCTCACCGAAACACTTTGTTTGAACGGCATTGGCAACGTTGAGCTCAAGCGGATGGCAGTATCTGAAACATCAGGAAAGCGTAACCTTTATTTTAGCCCAAGTACCGAAAGTAATCATCTTGGTACGGATGCAGTGCCAGATTCGGAAACCCAGTATATTGAAGTATATGCAACAAGCATTGATGAAATACGAAGTACCCTTCCCGCAGGAATTGATTTTATGAAAATCGATGCAGAGGGTGAGGAAGAGTCTATTTTACGTGGTGCTCGAAGCTTTCTTCAAAAGGAATCACCACTGGTAATGTTTGAGTTGAATGGAGAAAAACGGTGCGATAGTTCATTTTTCGCCCTTCTTAGAGATTGGAAATATCCAGCTTATCGTTTGTTACCTGGGCTCAATGTATTGGTGCCATTACCTTTGGACGGTCAGCTACCCCATTATCTGCTCAATGTGTTCTGTTGTAAGGATGATAGAGCTTCTCGTCTACAGGACCGAGGCTTGTTACTAATGGACGATGAAGATAGTTCGAGTATAGATGTGGAGGATGGGGCATGGGCACAAAAATGCAGGAGTGTTGCAGCAACACGGCCTTATGTAGATCGCTGGATTCAGGCAACTTCAAAACCCACAGCACGGATGAAACGATATTTGAACGCGTTGGATTTGGTGGTTATGGCAGAAGATGATAAATATTCATCCGCTGTCAGGGTCTCTGCGCTAAAAAAGGCTGCGATGCTGCTTTCTATGCTTTGCGATGTTGAAGCAACAGTGCCACGTCTGTCTTCATTGGCACGAGTGCTGGCAGCTTTAGGCGAAAAAACGTTAGCCTGTGAGGCCATTCAGAAGGCTCTTAATCTCTGTCCCGATCTTGAATTTGAACTTGGTGACGAGCCATTTCTTCTGCCAGCACCTCGGGTTGAGTGGAGAGAGTCTACTGCAGAGCCGGGAAGATTTTTAGTACTTGCTCTTTTTGAACAGTTGCAGCGGCTTTATTGTTTTTCTACTATAATTTGTCCGCAATTTTATCTTGAAATCATAGATGATTTTACAAGTAAATACATTTTGACCCCTGAACTGGAGCGTCGAAGACAATTAGCTCTGATGTTTCTGCAATTACAGAAGGCTCCATTATCAAGTGAACTTCTGGAAAGGCTCACTCCTGATAACATGAATCCAGGATACTGGAACTGTGGCAGCTGAATTGTTGTCAATGTAACAATAAATATGATTCCATTACGCATTGCAGAGGATTTGCAGTATGTTTCCAGATGTTGAAAAACAAATGAACTCAACTAGAGCAATCGGCATACTTATATTGATTTGCCTTCTCTGTCTTGTCCCGTTTCTAAATAAAGCCTTTAATATTGACGATCCTACCTTCATTGGAATGGCCAAGCATATTCAATCGAATCCATTGGATTATTTTGGCTATTATATGCAATTTTCTCCCCCTGTAATTACTAATCCTCCATTAGTTGCTTATTTCATTGCAATAGCAGGTTATTTTTTTGGATATAGTGAAATATCACTTCATGCAGCTTTTCTGTTGCCTGCGTGCGCTGTAATAGTGGGTACATATCTTTTGGCCCGAGATTTATGTACGAATCCATTCATTGCTGCGTTAGCTGCTTTGTGTACACCCGTGTTTATTGTTTCAAGTACGACAGTGATGTGTGATGTACTTATGTTGTCATTCTGGGTATTTAGTATTTATTATTGGAGACGTGGAATAATCGAGGATAAAAGGGTATTTTTACTAATTGCTTCAGCGTTGATAACTTTTTGTATCTTGACTAAATATTCCGGGATATGCCTTGTGCCACTATTGTTGGCATATTCATTATACGAAAAAAGAAAACCGGGAGAATGGTTGATATATTTGCTGCTGCCGATTGCATCGATACTATTATTTGATCAAATTACCTATATTAAATACGGATTAAGGCAACTCAGCTACATAGAATCATTTTCTATTTATAATCAGAACACATCGCATAAAAATACCTTAGCTAATATTGTTTCCGGGCTTTCTTTTTTGGGTGGTTGTATTTTAATTCAATGGCTATATTTTGTTGTTCACACCAAAAAACTACTCATTTTTTTGTATCTAGCTGCAATAGTATCAATGTTGATAATATTTATTAAATTTAATTTATTGAATTATTATCCAATTACTACTCCTGATGGCATAAATTGGGTCTTTGTAGCACAGCTGCCGTTTTTTGTTTTTGCAGGCGTGAGTTTCATATTTATTGTTGCTTCTGATTTTTCGCGAAACAGAGATTCTGATTCCTTATTGTTATTTCTTTGGGTCATGGGAACATTTGCCTTCACAATTTTTGTAAATTGGTCAGTTAATGCTCGCAGTATACTTCCGATAGCACCGATTGCAGGGATAATGGCGATGCGACATCTGAGGCAATTAAACAAGCTGAATGTAAATGTTATGCGAGGTTTGTATGCTCCGATAATTCTGTCATTGTTTATGGCTTTGATTGTGACAAGTGCTGATTATAGTTTGGCAAACTCTGCACGTACAGCGGCTCATACAATACATAAAACAATAATAAATTTTCCCGGAAAAGTATGGCTCGAAGGGCATTGGGGGTTTCAGTATTACATTGAAAGTACTGGTGGAGTTAAATCGCTTAATTATGATAATCCTTCACTGAAAAAAGGTGATCTTGTCATAATTCCCGGTAACAATACTAATACAAAACTGTTATACAAACATTTGGCAATTTTGAAAAATGAGTTTGAATTTGATGTATCAAAAAAAATATCAACAATGAATGTTAGTACAGGTGCCGGTTTTTACTCGGATTTATCTGGGCCACTTCCGTTTGCAGTTGGGTATACTCCTGAGAAATACTATGTTTACGAGATGGTCATTGATAAGAAAACAAAATTTACTTACTGACAATATTAAAAAACTTATCACAACAATAGCTGTGATATGTGATTCAGCTTGAAACCAGTGTGCATTTTTATTGATAGACGAACATAATCCATCAACAACAGGAGGTCATTGATACATGGCGACAATTATACACATTACCCTCAAAGGTATCTTTCGTGATCGGGTATTCCAGGGTATCATGGTGCTGGCTGTGTTGTTTCTCTTCATTCCTTCAGCAGCATCTCTCTCCATGCGCCAGATGACGGAGCTGACAACAACGCTCTCGCTATCTCTGATATCGTTCATCATGTTGTTGCTGGCGGTTTTTCTGGGCGCGACATCAATCTGGAAAGATATTGAGCGCCGCTATACATTCAGCGTGTTGAGTCTGCCCATCAGCCGTACCACGTATCTATGGGGACGTTTTTTTGGAATTGCCCTGTTTATGCTGATGACAACAGTTTTTCTTGGAGCAATGGCACTGATTGCCATAAAAGCAGCTACATTCGGATATCCGCCGTCTCGCCCGGTTGTCTGGAGTACGATAATCGTAACGATCCTGTTCGATGCACTCAAGTACATCCTGGTGGTGGCAGTTGCCATGCTGCTGGCTACGGTGAGTACTTCATTTTTTCTGCCGGTTTTCGGTGCGATCAGTGTCTTCCTGGCTGGTACCGCCACCCAACCGGTCTACGATTATCTGCAAACCCCATCAGTGCAAGCGGCTGTGTCGGTTATCGTACGTAAGGCAGCAGAAACGTTGTATTACCTACTCCCTAATCTGAGCGGTTTTGATCTCAAGGTTCACGCTATTTATTCTATCCCGTTTAATGTCCAGGGGCTTATACTGACTTCTATTTATTTCGCAGGTTATACACTGATCATATTGAGCATTGGTTCATTTCTGTTTGCCTGGAGAGAGATGAAATGAGCGTCCTGCAACGACCTGTAACTGCTCTGCTGGTCGGGCTGCTTGCCTATGGCGTGGTCCTTGGTCCGTTTACGGCATATATGAAGCAGAAGCCGATTGAAGAGAAGTTTGGTTATCTTCCCAGCATCAATGTATTGAGGTACGTTAGTGTCGATCACAAGGAGCTTGTAGGTGCTTCGCTGGTAATGAAGGTTATCATGTACTTTGGGGGTGTCGCCGAGAAACAGCAGGCCAACGTCATTGTCCAGCCGCCTGACTATGCCAGGATGTCGGGTATCCTGCATGGCGCGGTACAACTGGACCCCTACAATATGGATGCCTATTACTTTGCACAGTCGTTTCTGACCTGGGAGGTCAAACAGTATCAGATGGCCAATAACCTGCTGGATTATGGCATGAAATACCGCACTTGGGACTGGATGCTGCCTTTTTTTGCAGGATTCAACAGCGCCTATTTCCTGAAGGATTACAAACAGGCGGCTGAATATTTCAAGCGTGCTGGAGAAATTAATGGTAACGAGCTTAATATAAGCTTGGCTGGTCGCTACATGCAAGCATCCGGGCAGACTGAACTTGCCATCGCCTACCTCGGTGCAATGGAAAAAAGTGAGAGGAACCAGGCCGTCAAGAAGAATTACCAGATTCGGTTGAAGGCATTCAATGAGGTGCGTCGGATCGAGCTGGCGCGCGATCGTTATAAAAATACTGAGGGAGTGCTACCTGTAACACTGGATACATTGGTCCGCTCCGGATTACTTTCGCCGCCGCCATCAGATCCTTACGGCGGGCAGTTTTTCCTTGAACCGGACGGCAAGGTTGCAACTACCAGTAAGTTTACTTTTGCTGGTGCAGGTAATGTCAGTACCCCGAAAGTGAGTAAATAAGATGAATGCCATTGAGATATCCGGATTATGCAAACAGTTTAAGGGAAAGAGAAGAACCTGCGTAGATGCTCTGAAAAACCTGGATCTTCAGATTGAGGCCGGTGAGGTGTTCGGTTTTCTCGGCCCGAACGGCGCTGGGAAAAGTACGACTATCAAGCTTGTAATGGGGCTTCTGCGGCCGACTTCCGGCACTGCCATTATTATGGGTGTAGACTCAACCCTGGCTGAATCCCGTCGTAAGGTCGGTTTTTTGCCGGAAAATCCCGCCTTTTATGATTATCTGAGTGCTGAGGAGTATGTAGCTTTTGTCGGATCGCAATTCAAGATGGATACAGCTCTGCTCAAGCGCCGTTCCGATGAAGTAATAAAACAACTGGACCTGTGGGAAGCCCGTAAACGTCCGATGCGAAGCTACAGCAAAGGTATGATACAAAGGGTCGGTCTGGCGCAGGCCCTTGTTCATGACCCGGATGTGTATATTCTGGATGAGCCGATGAGCGGGCTTGATCCTATTGGGCGGGCCCTGGTAAAGGACATCATCCTTGATCTGAAGAAGCGTGGCAAATGTGTCTTTTTCAGTACTCATATCACCGATGATGTGGAGAAGGTATGTGACCGGGTAGGGGTGATCGTCAAAGGGAGTCTGGTGGCGATTGACAGAGTAGAAAATATACTGAGAAGTGGCTTGGAAGGGTATCTTGTCCATCTGCAACTGTCGGATGCAGATGCCGGTACTTTTGCAGGTCTCCAAGCCGTTCGCCGTACCGGTACCGTTTCTGAATTTTATGTACCGAGCAGCGTATTTAATGCCTTTATGGGTGCTGTGAACACATCAGGTAAGGAAGTTGTTCTGGTCGAGACAAAACGTAGAGATCTGGAAGATTTCTTTCTTTCTTTGGTAACATCCTCTGCTCAGGAATCCCGATAGACAATGATAGTGAACACTTTTAGACTTTTGAGAATCCACCAGTGGTTGAAGAACCTGATGCTGTTCTTCCCGCCTTTTCTAGGTGGGACTTTTTTTTCTGATTGTCTAGTTCCCCGGGCGCTGCTCCCTTTCATTGCATTTTGCACGGCCTCAAGTGCCACTTACATCCTTAACGACCTTTTTGACAAAGAGAATGACCGTCATCATCCTGAAAAGCGCACAAGACCAATCGCTTCCGGGGGCGTTTCTGCAGTCCCCGCACTATTGCTTGTTGCAGTGTTACTGGTTTGTAGCGTGTTGCTTGCATGGAATGTTTCCAGTATGTTCCTGCTCATGTTGGCAGTATATTTTGTTGTCTCATTAGCCTACAGTGTAAAGCTTAAAGAAATTGTCCTGGTGGATATCTTCTGTATATCGGCAGGATTTCTGCTGCGTCTGCAAGCAGGTGGTGTAGCCTTTAACGTTCCAATCTCCGAATGGCTGTTTTTAAGTGTATTCCTGCTTTCGGTCTTCTTGAGCACGGGCAAGAGGTTGGCTGAAAAACAACGCCTGGGAGATGTGGAGCACCACCATCGCAAAGCGCTGCTGGCCTATCCGAAGGGATTTCTTGACGGCATCATGTACATGACCGGCAGCGCGGTGCTGGTAACCTACGCCATGTACGTCATCTCGCGGCACTCGCCCTTGTTGCTCTACTCGGTACCGTTATGCTGTTTCGGGTTGTTGCGTTACATACTCCGGGTTCAGACCGGAAAGGGCGGAGATCCGACTGAATCGCTGACACAGGATGTACCGCTGCTGATTGTTGGTGTTGTGTGGGCATTTTTGGTGGGGTGGGGGATCTACGGGCGATGAGACAGCATGCACTGAAGTGGCTTTATAAACGATTTCCTTTCGATTTGAGGGGCGATTGTGGCGTCCCTCCCGCACAGGGAGGAATCAGAATTTCCTGTGTCATTAATTTCTACGGCAGACTTGATCTCTTGGCTGGAATTCTGCATTCGTTATTGCAACAAAGTTTTGCCCCCAGTTTATTCGAAGTCGTTCTAGTAGAAGACAGAAACGGGACCGATGCCGGTCGCCAGATGGCAGGCCAGTTCAGCGATCGCCTGCCAATTGTTTATCTGCCTCTTGATGACAATTTTGGAAAGATGGGGTACTCAAGGAATTTTGGCCTGAAGCATTCAAGAGGCGATATTGTTCTTTTTCTTGATGATGATACAGTTATTACGCAGGAGAATTTTCTGGAAACACTGGTATCTGTCTTCAATAACAATCCTGACTCGGAAGCAGTTGTTCCCCATGGACATGCCAGCTATTCTCTTCTAAAAGACAAGTATGATTTTCACGATCCGTATTTCATGACCAGTCGCTGTACTGCCTATCGCCGATCAACCATGCAAGAGTTGGGAGGGTTCATGGATTATTTTGTCGGACAGGAAGATGTTGAATTCGTTACTCGATTCACCATAGCCGGTAAGCATAGTTTGAATAGCGATGACCTGCATTATTTTCATCCGCCCTTGTTGGTACCGAACACCCGCAAACCAAGAGCTGTCGGATTCTCGTTTTACGGTCTAAACAAACGGTATTCCTGGCCAGTCTGGCTGATACTTCTTGGTAATTGTTCACGTCATGCTCCGTTGATATTGCTCCCAGCGCGCAGATGTAGGGAACAAGGGCGTTTCGGACTTGGTTTTATCTGCGGAATTTACGATGGTATATTCGGAAAACAAATGCAGAGGTATGGATGAACAGTGATACGACATGATACCGGGACCAGGGAGCATTGCATGAGTATGTTCATAAATGTTGTAAATAAATGTTGTAAATAATATGAACACGGATTATCACCCAGATGAGTCTTGATATTTGTTCTGAATAAAGTAAATCAAATTTACACTGAGTTAGGAAATCATGCTTAATAATAGATCTATTCTCGTTACTGGTGGAACCGGTTCATTTGGAAAAAAGTTTATTGAAACAGTCCTCAGAGATTATCCCGGGATTGAACGATTAGTGGTATATTCTCGTGATGAGCTTAAACAGTACGAAATGTCTCATTTATTTTCTGAAAAGGATTACCCGCAACTTAGATATTTTATCGGTGATGTAAGAGATAAGGATCGGCTTTATCGAGCATTGGAAGGTATTGAAATAATTATCCATGCTGCTGCCCTAAAACAGGTTCCTGTAGCAGAATATAACCCGTTTGAAGCTATAAAGACCAACATACACGGTGCACAGAACGTTATTGAGGCTGCAATTGACCGTGGAGTAAAACAGGTAGTGGCACTCAGTACCGATAAAGCCGCCGCACCCATCAATCTTTATGGCGCCACCAAACTCTGCTCAGACAAATTATTTGTGGCTGCCAACAATTTCAAAGGAAAACACGATATCAAGTTTTCAGTTGTACGCTATGGCAATGTCATGGGCAGTCGCGGGAGCGTCATCCCCTACTTTATTAAAAAGAGAAACGAGGGGGTGTTACCGATAACCGATGAAAGAATGACGCGCTTCAACATTACCCTGGACGAAGGAGTGAAGCTGGTTCTATATGCCCTTGAAAATATGTGGGGAGGGGAAATCTTCGTTCCAAAAATCCCAAGCTACAAAATAACTGATGTTGCGAAGGCGATTGCACCCAACTGTGAGCTGCAAATTGTTGGTACCCGCCCCGGAGAAAAACTTCATGAAGAAATGATCACCATGACAGACGCCTACTCCACCGTTGAGTTTAAAAAGTACTTTGTAATACTCCCCTCAATACAACTTTGGGATATTGACCAATTTATATCTACCTTCAACGGCGCGCTTTGCAGTGACGGTTTTTGCTACAATAGCGGGACAAACAGTCAATGGCTTTCTATTCAGCAAATTCGCGACTTGATCAAATTACACGTTGATCCAGCTTTCACAATTTAACGAGTCGATATGAAAAGATTATCAATTCCATATGGTCGACAATCCATATCAGATGAAGATATACAGGCTGTTGTAGAAGTTCTTCGCTCAGACTGGCTTACCCAAGGCCCGACAGTGGAGCTGTTTGAACGGGCCATTGCCGAATACTGCGGTGCAGAATATGCCGTAGCTGTCTCCAGTGCAACATCTGCCCTGCATCTTGCTTGTCTTGCCGCCGGTCTTGGTCCCGGGGATATTTTCTGGACATCCCCCAATACATTTGTTGCCTCTGCAAATTGTGGTTTGTATTGTGGGGCAGATGTAGATTTTGTAGATATTGACTTTCATACCTACAATCTTGACGTAGAGCAGCTTGAAGAAAAGCTCGTAGCCGCTGCATCTCTCGGCAGCCTGCCAAAACTAGTGATCCCGGTCCATTTCTCCGGGCAGTCCTGCGCTATGGAACGGATTCGAGAGTTGTCCGGAAAGTATGGATTCAGCGTGATCGAGGATGCCTCTCATGCCATCGGTGGCAGATATAAAGACCATACTATTGGAAGTTGCTTCTTATCAGACATGGCAGTGTTCAGCTTTCATCCGGTGAAAATCATCACTACCGGCGAGGGGGGGATGGTACTGACCAATCGCAGAGAACTGTATGAAAAGCTGGTACGGCTCCGTAGCCACGGTATCACCCGCAACCCTGATCTGATGCAGGGGGAGAGCCACGGCCCCTGGTATTATCAGCAGATCGAGCTTGGCTTCAACTATCGCATGACCGACATCCAGGCAGCTCTCGGCTTGAGCCAGATGCAGCGGCTTGACGAGTTTGTTGTACGGCGGCATGAACTGGCGCAAAGATACAGTGATGCGTTTATTGATCTTCCTTTGACAACCCCATGGCAGAGCCCTGATTCCTATTCGGCATTTCATCTTTATGTAATACGCTTGCAACTTGACAAAATACGGATAACTCATAAGCAGTTTTTTGAATATCTGCTGGAGCGAGGTATCCTTGTAAACCTGCACTACATCCCGGTACACACACAACCTTATTACGCCGACCTCGGTTTCCGGCAGGGGGATTTTCCCCAGTCTGAGCATTTTTATAAGGAGGCTGTAACTATCCCTCTTTATCCAGCCATGACCGAAGAACAGCAGGACCATGTCATTACTGTCATGCGTAAGGCGCTGCTGTGAAGCTGGGGCTTGGAACAGTACAGTTCGGGATGGGATACGGCATCTCAAACCAGCAGGGACAAACCCCCGTTGATGAAGTTGCCAGAATCCTTTCCGTGGCACAGCGCAACAATATCCGGATAGTTGATACCGCTGCCTTGTATGGTACCAGTGAAGAGTCGCTGGGTATGGTGATGCCGGCAGGGCATACATTCAGGATCGTAACAAAGACTGTTCGATTCGATGCGCCCAGGCCCAGCATAACGTTGCACGATGCGGAGCTGCTGGAAAGCAGCTTTGAACGCTCTTTGCAGAAATTAAAGAGTCCTACGCTTTATGGGTTATTGCTGCACAATGTTAAGGATCTTCTCGCCAGTGGCGGTAATCTGCTATATGAGCGGATGGTAACAGTTAAAAACAGGGGTTTGGTTTCAAAAATAGGTGTTTCAGTTTATGCTGCGGAGGAGATCGACAGGGTTCTGGATGCATATGACATAGACCTGATCCAGCTGCCTGTTAATGTGCTTGATCAGCGGCTCATCACCGGTGGCCAGCTGAAAAAACTCAAGGCAGCCGGGGTGGAAATACATGCCAGGTCACCATTACTCCAGGGCTTGCTGCTGATGGAACCGGAAACGCTGTCCCCTTTTTTTGATTCGGTGAAAGCGCATCTTAAGATGTACCGTGCATTTCTTTCAAAAAACGGCATTACTCCTGTGCAGGCAGCAGTTGGGTTTGCCGCTGCCGTTGAGGAGATTGATGCGGTTATCTGTGGTGTGAATAACCACCGGCAACTTGAGGAGCTGTGTGCTGCTCCTGCCTTGAACAACATGAATTTCCATCAATTTGCAATAAATGATGACACTATTCTTAATCCGTCCAAGTGGTTAACTAATCCATAAGGAGCCATGATCCTACGATGAAAACGGTTGCAATCGTTCAGGCCCGAATGGGCTCCACCCGTCTGCCCAACAAGGTCATGCGCACCATCAATGGAATTCCCCTGATTGAGCTGCTGCTTAAAAGGCTCGCAGGTGCAAAACGCATTGACAGAATAGTACTGGCAACGTCGGATGATCCTCTTAACAAGCCATTGGTTGACCACGTACAAACTCTCGGCTATGACGTCTTCCAGGGAAGCGAAACTGATGTGCTTGACCGCTACTATCAGGCTGCCAGTCCGTATCACCCCGATACGGTGGTACGTATTACCGGTGACTGCCCTTTGATTGATCCGCAGGTTGTTGATCGGGCGATTGTCGAGTATGAAGCGCAGGGAGCGGATTATCTGAGCAACACCGCACCTCCGACTTATCCGGATGGCCTGGATACGGAGGTGTTTTCCTATCATGCATTGCAACTAGCCGCTCAACAGTCCGTTAACCCAGGCGATCGCGAGCATGTCACCCCGTTCATCAGAACTTCCGGTCAATTCAAAACCGGCAACTTCGCCCATGAAACCGACTACTCAGCGGAGCGCTGGACCGTAGATGAACTGGTTGATTTTGAGGTCATTTCATCTGTGTTCGGCCACTTTCACCCACGCACCGACTTTGGCTGGCTGGAAGTAATGGCGCTTCGTCAGGCGCAACCGGCACTATTCCAGGCCAATCAACACCTGATTCGGAATGAAGGAGCAGTCATGGGTACCGGACAAAAGCTCTGGAAGCGCGCCAAACAGGTCATACCCGGCGGCAACATGCTGCTGTCCAAACGTGCGGAAATGTTCCTGCCGGACCAGTGGCCTGCCTATTTCAGCAAGGCAAAGGGGTGCAAGGTCTGGGATCTGGACGGCAAGGAATATATCGATATGTCCATCATGGGTATCGGCACAAATACCCTGGGATACGGCCATCCGGAAGTTGACGAAGCGGTGCGGAAGACTATCGATGCCGGCAATATGTCCACATTCAACTGCCCGGAAGAGGTGTATCTGGCTGAAAAGCTGATTGAGCTGCACCCCTGGGCAGACATGGTTCGCCTGGCTCGTACGGGTGGTGAGGCCAATGCTATTGCCATCAGGATAGCCCGTGCAGCTACCGGCAAGGATAAGGTTGCCATCTGCGGGTACCATGGCTGGCATGACTGGTATCTATCCGCCAATCTGGGTGATGATGAGAACCTGTCCGGCCACCTGCTTCCCGGTCTCGAACCGAAAGGTGTCCCCCAAAGTCTGCGTGGTACAGTATTTCCATTCAATTACAACGACTTTGCTCAGCTGGAAGCACTGGTGACTGTCAACGACATTGGAGTTATCAAGATGGAAGTGGCCCGCAATATGGGGCCGGAAGATAATTTTCTGCATAAAGTCCGTCAGCTTGCAACCGAACGCGGAATTGTGCTGATATTTGATGAATGCACCTCCGGTTTCCGGGAAACCTTTGGCGGGGTGCACAAAAAATACGGTGTTGAACCCGATATGGCCATGTTTGGCAAAGCCTTGGGCAACGGGTACGCCATAACCGCCACTCTTGGCCGCCGGGAAATCATGGAGGCCGCTCAATCCACCTTTATCAGCAGTACCTTCTGGACAGAACGGATCGGACCCACTGCGGCCCTGAAAACCCTGGAGGTGATGGAGAAGCTGCAGTCTTGGGAGACCATTACCCAGACAGGGAACCAGATTAGGCAACGCTGGCAGCAGCTTGCCGACAGGCACGGGATCAGCATTGCTCACTGGGGTTTGCCGGCTTTAGCCGGATTCACCATCAACAGCCCAAATGCGTTGGCGTATAAAACCTTGATCACCCAGGAGATGCTGTCGAAAGGGTATCTCGCCGGAACCAGCGTATATGTGTGCACAGAGCACACCGCTGAAGTGGTGGACTGTTTCTTCAAAGAACTGGATCCTGTGTTTGCATGTATCAGGGAGTGTGAAGATGGAAGGGATGTCATGGGGTTACTGAAAGGACCGGTGTGTCACGCCGGGTTTAAACGGCTTAACTGATGTCGCATATTTCGGTCATCTTCCGTACAGACGCATCGTTGCAGATCGGCAGCGGACATGTCATACGCTGTCTCACCCTTGCCGATGAACTGCGGCAGCGTGGGGCGAAGGTCATGTTCATCTGTCGTGAACACCCTGGCAACCTGATCGGCCTGATTGAAGGGAAGGGGTATCAGGTGGCGCGTCTGCCGCATCCAGAGGCTGCATATGACGCCGCCGCAGACGATGTCCGCCATGCTGCATGGCTGGGTGTTCCGTGGGCACAGGATGCCGCGGACACCAGTGCAGCGATGGGGAATATGCTCCCCCAGTGGCTGATCGTCGACCACTATGCAATTGACTGTCGCTGGGAGGAAAAACTGCGATTGCTGGCCGGCAGGATCATGGTAATTGATGATCTGGCTGATCGCCCCCATGACTGTGACCTGCTGCTGGACCAGAATCTGTATCAGGAAATGGGTAACCGCTACGAAATCCTTGTTCCCCCCGGCTGTCACAAGCTGCTTGGACCCGGGTATGCTCTGTTACGGCCTGAATTTGCCGCTGTCCGCACAAACCTTCGCCAGCGTGACGGGCAGGTACGGCGGGTGCTGGTTTTTTTTGGCGGCGTGGATGCGACCAACGAAACGGAAAAGGCCATCAAAGTCCTGACAGGGATTGTTGATCGGCAGTTTGCAGTTGATGTCGTGGTGGGTGGAGGGAACCTTTATAAAGAGCAGATTCAGAAATTATGTGCAGGCCTCCATGGTTTTCACTATCACTGCCAGGTTGAAAACATGGCGGCAATCATGGCGGCGGCGGATCTGGCCATCGGCGCCGGCGGTACTGCTACCTGGGAGCGATGCGCTATGGGGCTCCCTTCGATCGTAACTGCCCTTGCTGATAACCAAAGGAAACTTGCCAGAGCGGGAGCAAGGAATGGTCTGCTTTTCTATCTTGGTGAAGCAGGATCTGATTCATTGGAGCACCTGTTACCTGTACTGATATCTTGCACAAGCGCACCGGAAACCATGCTGTATTATTCTGCCACCTGTCTCAAGACGGTTGATGCGCGGGGCGTCAACAGGGTGGCAAATCTGTTGTTCCCGCCGCAGATTGCGGTGCGGCGAGCGACCCTTGAGGATTGCGATGCCGTTTATGAATGGCGAAATGCTGAAGAAACCAGGCGGTATATTTTTCATGCTGATACAATTCCGCTTGATACCCATCGGGAATGGTATCGTCGCACCCTTGAAAATGCGGACAGAATCCTGCTTATTGGTGAAATCGATAACAAACCGGTAGGTGTCCTGCGGTATGATCTGACACAGCACACAGCTCTCATCTCGGTTTATCTGGTGCCTGGCTGTCAAGGACAGGGTGCCGGTGCACAGATCGTTCGTAGAGGATCCCAATGGCTTCGGGAACATTGCCCGCAAATAAGCGTTGTGAATGCTGAAATTTCCCCGGAAAACAGTGCCTCGTTACGTGCCTTTGAATCGGCCAGGTTTAAAGAACACCACCTGATTTTCCAGGAGGTTCTGTAATGGACAGGGAACAGTCGATACAGATCGCCGATCTACGTATCGGATTGAATTATCCGCCGTTTATCATTGCCGAGATGTCTGGGAATCATAACCAGTCTCTGGAGCGCGCCCTTGCGATTGTTGACGCGGCTGCGGCGGCTGGTGCCCATGCCCTGAAACTTCAGACCTATACCGCCGATACCATGACATTGGATATCAGTGAGGGGGAGTTTTTCATCAAGGACCCCACCAGTCTCTGGAAAGGGCGTTCACTGTATGACCTGTATCAGGAGGCTCATACCCCCTGGGAGTGGCATAAACCGATCTTTGACCGCTGCCGTGAACGCGGCATGCTCTGCTTCAGTACCCCCTTTGACGATACGGCAGTTGATTTTCTCGAAGAGCTCGAATCCCCCTGCTACAAGATCGCCTCATTCGAGAACAGTGACCTGCCCCTGATTCGCAAGGTAGCGGCCACGGGCAAGCCGTTGATCATCTCTACCGGCATGGCTACGGTGGCTGAACTGGATGAAACCGTTAGTGCCGCCCGTGAATCCGGGTGCAAAGATCTGATCCTGCTGAAATGCACCAGCAGCTACCCGGCTACCCCGGAGCATTCCAATATCAGGACTATCCCTCATCTCCGTGAGCTGTTCGACTGCGAAGTCGGTCTTTCAGATCACACAATGGGCATAGGGGGGGCTCTGGCGGCTGTAGCTCTGGGGGCTACAGTCATTGAAAAGCATTTCACATCAAGCCGTAGTGACGGCGGGGTTGATGCCTCATTCTCAATGGAGCCGGATGAATTCAGCCGGTTAGTGGTGGAAAGCGAGCGGGGGTGGCAGTCCTTGGGAACAATATCTTACGGTAAGACGGCAAGTGAGGCAAATTCAGCACAGTTCCGCAGGTCTGTGTATGTGGTCAAGGATATTCGGGAGGGAGAGTGCTTTACTTCTGATAACATAAAAGTGATTCGACCCGGGCTGGGCCTTGAACCAAAATATTTGGATGTATTACTCGGCAAAAAGTCGTCGAGTGCGATTTCTCGAGGAACTCCCATATCATGGGATTTAGTGCTCCGTTAGGGGTTTTGTTATGATATTGTCATCGAATACCAGCCGCACACCACTAGCCAACAGTTCATTCGCAGTTGCTGTGGTCGGGAGATTTTGTAATGGCATTTTCGGGTAATCTTTTGCAACGGTTTCGCCGCAATCTCCGGTCAAACAACGCTGTGAGGAAATATATATTAATGCCTCGGATGCGACGTCTGATTGATGCGATGCAGTCACCGCAGAGGCTTATCATCGAGCCGATCAACCTTTGCAACTTTGCCTGTCCCAAATGCCTATATCCCTCCATGGAACGCCCGAAAACCTCACTGGATCCTGAAGCCTTCCGTCGGTTTCTTCATGCCTGGATAGAACGGTTTGGCGGGTTCGAGAGTATCGAGTTTACTGGTGCTGGCGAAGTATTAGCGTTGTATGCATTTGAAGATATTGTTTCCGTTGCAGCTGCAGCGATGCCGGAATGTCTTCTTACGACGACCACAAACCTGTATCTGCTTGACCCGGAGCGGGCTACAGCCCTGGTGACCCGAGGCCTGAGAAAATGGCAGGTTTCTCTTGATACCGTTGATGCCGACGAGTATCGATCCGCTACCGGGAGCAGCAGCGACATAGACAGAACTCTGCATAATCTCCAGTTGCTTTTCGATGAACTTAACAGAGTTCCCGATACGCGCAATGAACTTGTCGTCGTTGTGCACTACTTTTCCGAACGGGGTAGTGAGGAGATGGTAAGAAAGATCATTGAACGTGTCACCCCGATCTGTCACAGAGTTCAGTCCTCACCCTTCAATACGTTGAACGGAAGAATAACCGATGATCGATATAGTGCTTCGGAGAGTGAGAGTTATCCAAACCAGATTCCTGTCCCGTGTGATTATTTATGGAAAGATCTTGTTGTCGTCAGTAATGGGGACGTGAGGATCTGCTGCGTCGACATGTTTGACACGTCCATTGACCTTGGCAACGTCTTCACGGATACTCCTGACCAGATCATTGATAACCGCAACAGGCGCCTCCTCCAGAAGACTATCTATAACTGTGATTACGGTTGCATCCCATTCTGCAGTCGGTGCCATGCCCCCTTCTACTGAAATTAAAATACCGGTAAACGATGGTCGCCATGCCATGCAATCCGCGTCATTTATGACTGTTGGCCGGAATGTCATTGCCGGGTTCATATCACTATTCCTGCGCATCGGGGTGAGCCTCATCCTGACGCCGTATCTTATCCTGCGTCTCGGTAAGGATTTATATGGCATCTGGACGCTTTGCCTTTCCTTCAGTATATCCGGGATCTTTTCTCTGTTTTCTCTGGGGCTTCAAGGGGGACTGGTCAAGTATGTGGCAGAGTACCACGCCTTGGCACGGTTTCGAGAACTGAACGAGGTATTCACTGCGACCATTGCCATTTATGCCGGAATGGCAGTCATCGGAGCCATCGGGCTTTTTTGCGGTGCCGGGATCTTTGCGCAGTCAGTCCTAACTGTTCCCTACGAGCAGGTGGCTGTTGTGACGATACTTCTGCGTATCCTTGCAGTGCAGATTCTTTTTGAACTGCCGGCGCTGGCGGCCGATGCGGTTGTTGCCGGGATGCAGCGGTTCGACCTCCTGGGGCTGCTGGAAACCATCCGGTTTCTGGTATTATCAGCGTTGATTGTTATTATGGTGCAGTTTACAACCGATCTCGTGTCCTTGGGGGTGGCGGCAGCCGGGGTGGCAGTTGCCTATTCTCTAATGCTCGCGTTCTTTGCAAAGAGAGTTCTTCCGGAACTCAGACTGGTTCGCCGCATATCCCGTGAACTGTTCGAACGGATGGCCAGATTTACCGGTAACCTTTTTCTCCTGCGCATTAATGCCGTGGTGTACAACAACATGGACAGTCTGCTCATCGGTGCGCTTGTTACCACGACGGCGGTGACCGATTACGACATTGCCAACCGCATTCATGGGATCGTGGTGACAGTTATGGGTATTGCCCCCATGGTGGTACTGCCTGCTGCCTCTTCATTTGCGGGGAAGGACGATGTCGATTCGTTGAGGAAGCTCGTGATCATGGGAACCAAGTACACCATGGCACTTACGCTCCCCTTGTGCCTGATCGTGGGTGTTCTTGCTGAAGAGATTATACGATTCTGGATATCGCCTGCGTTTGTGGGAAATGCTGCACTGGTGAGGCTTTTTCTCGTTTACCTGCTATTCTGGCCCATCCAGGGGGTTGGGTGGAACATGCTGATCGGCGTTGGGGAAACTGCCGCTTTGACCAGGATCCAGGTAGTTTCAGTTTTCGTCAATCTTGTTATTACCACTGTGCTGCTCCGTTACGTTGGAACCGCCGGTGCCATGATCGGGACAGTCCTAGGCAACCTTGTGGCGTTTATTCCGTACCTGCGGCTCATCCTGCGGCGCTTTGACGTCGATCCGCGGGAGTTCTGGTCTGAGGCGGTGTGGAAGACCTATCCTCAAGCAGTGATCGTGGCAGTTTTACTTGCCGTTGTCGTTCACTACCGCACGGCAGCTTCGCTGGCAGAGGTTATCGGGTACATGGTTCTGTCACTGGCATGCTTCTATCTCTTGTTTGCAGTCACCGGCCTGAATCGAGATGAACGTATTTTACTGCGGCAGCTGGTTTTCGCAAAGGTTTTCAAATGACTCCGGCTCAGGTTGAACAATTGTTGCTGAAGATGGCGCGGGTAGTGACCAGCGCTCTGGGAATATACCGGCCCATAACGGTTGCCATAGTGGCATTTCGGATCGCCTTCGCATATCTGCGGCAGCGAAACGCTGCCGTCGGCACTCCGGTTGCAATCATTGATCACAACTTTATCCAAGACATAGAGATGCTCAAGGTGGCCGGCGGTGAGGCAGAAATCAACCTGATCAGTTTTTCATACCTCCCGCTCTACAAGCTGGCTGAAGGACATTTCCCGGCGGAGATTCGGGACGGTTCTTATATGGTTCCGGAGATGGAACCCTGCAAGACAGGATACCGCAAGGTTCTTGCCCGCTTACTGCAGTTATGGAAACCAGAGAAAAGAATCAGCTGTTTCATTGCGCCCTCGGACTCCTTTTTCTGGATCAGAGAGCTTATTGACTTGATGAAGGAACGTGGTATCCCGACAATTGTTGTTGATAAGGAAGGCACCATCTCTCCCCACAGTATGGAGCATCACTCCAGTCAGATCAGATCGTTTTATCCGTTCATTTCCGATTACATAATGGTCTGGAGTGAAAGACAGAAATCGTTCTGGCAAAAAACCGGGGCAGTAATCGACAATATCTTTGTGGCGGGGCAGCCGCGGTCAGATTTTTTCTTTAAAAGAGATTCCTGGCTCCCCACGGATAAACTCCCTTTTACATGCGGACAGACTCTGGTCCTTTATTTTACATTTGAAACCGATGCCTATGCACCGACACCCGGAGATCATATCTGGAGTGACCTGCGCAATGATATCGATACTGCTTTGATCATATTGGCTAAAAAACATGCTGATGTTACTTTTGTCATAAAAACCCATCCCCAGCAGCAGGACAGGTTATTGGTCGATAGTAAATTTACGGCAGCAGGACAGAAAAATATCGTTGTGTGTCATGGTGCCGAATTGTCACGCCACCTTATTGTGAGAGCTGATGTCGTCGTCGGGTTTCAGACAACAGCCTTGATTGAAGCCATGCTCGCGGGCAAACGGGTTGTATATACTGAATGGAGTGATGCCGTGCGCGAAAATCTGCACAACCTTATTCCACTGCATGAAGCCCCTGGCATTGACATTGCCCGTAACAAACATGAACTTGAACAGTTGCTGGACAAAACCCTCACGAACAAAGAGTTTGCTGTTACCACGGAAACAATGACAATGAGGAAACCATTTATCGATATTTTTATTCCCAATGCAGATGGCAATGTGTCCAACAGGGTCATGCGGCAGGTACATGCAATAATCGAAAATCATAACGAAGGCAGAGCGTAGGCGTGGCAACCCCAAAGAAAATACTTATATATGCACCATATGCTATCTGGGGACCGCATTTCGAGACGGATCTGGAATTGGCGCAAAGGTGTCTCGATGCCGGCAATGAGGTGATATTCCTCGGATGCCGTGGCGGGCTGTTAACCTGTTTTCCCAATCAGACGCATCGCCAAAGCGTTTGCCGGATGTGTATGTCCCGATTCCGGAAGGGGATGAAGTGGCTGGGCACATCCAATGCTGCTGTCAAGGATTTCCTGAACCTTACTGTGCAGCAGCAGCAGGAAATAGACAAACTTCGTACGATGGAACTTTCATCATGTGATGAAGTCCGTTCGATCGTGCTTGAAGGTGCTGATATCGGAGTCGCTGCGATCAGTTCAGTTATAAGTATTTTGCGTGAACCAAAACCCGACATTTTAGAGCACATGGAGCTTGTTCGCATAAATCTGATATCCGCGGCCAGAGTATTCTTTTCGCTCCTCAACCATATCCGGGCAGAGCATCCACATACATTGATCGTGTTTAACGGCAGATATGCGCAGCTGCGTCCGGCGCTCAGTGCAGCCCGTTTGCTTGAAGTTGAGACATGCGTACATGAAAGGGCTAGTGTCCTGGACCGCTTCAGCCTTTCCATCAATACGACCACTCACGATCTGGGCGCCATGCAGCAAGAGATGCTGCGGATATCAAAAACCTCAGAGTTGGATGAATCCGAAAAGCAAAAGCTGGCCTTTGAGTGGTATGAGGAACGGAGAGGGAATGTAACACAAGGGTGGGAATCATATACTGCACACCAGCAATGGGGGCATCTCCCTGAACTTGCCACCGATCGACTCAATCTGGTGATTTTTATTTCATCAGAGGATGAGCTTGAGGCGTTCGAGGAGTGGCGTAACCCTTATTATCCGGACCAGAATGAAGGGATAGAGCTACTGCTTTCCGATGCACGTCTTGCCGGTAAGTTTAAAATATTTGTTCGCGAACATCCGAATTTGCAGGGTATTGATAATTCCCAGACGCGCCGGATCCGGAACCTGGCAGAAAGATATCCTGATTTTCAACTGATCTCGGCAGAATCTCCTGTCAGTACATATTCGCTTTTGGATCAGTCTGATGTGGTTCTTACATTCGGCTCAACGGTCGGGATTGAAGCCGTATACAAGGGGAAGCCCTCATTTCTCATCGGCAGAGCATATTACGAAAATCTTGGCTGTTGCGTACAGCCTGCATCCCATGAAGAACTGATAACGCTTTTGTGCGCTTTCGCTGTAGGCGACAGAACCATGTTGCCGCCTGCTGAACTGTGTCGTGAAGCTGTAGTTACGTATGGATTGTACAGCAAGCTGTGGGGACAGACATTCAATTATGTGAAGGTTCACGGATTACGCACTGTGACGATGACGCGCGGTGACAGAATTAAGCTGTTACGCCCCTCTCTTTTTTCATGGCTGGTGTTTCAATGTGAAACATTATTTAAACGAGGCCGGATTTCATGACTTCGATGCCTTTGGTTTCGGTAATAATAACCTGCTTTAACATTCGGGACTATATTTCGGATGCAATTCGTTCTGTTCAGGCGCAATCCTACGATAATCTGGAAATACTGGTTGTTGACGATGGCTCAACCGACGGGACGCATGATGTATTAGCTTCATGTTTATTATTAGATAATATCAGGTACCTGAAGAAGGAAAATGGTGGGCCGTCTTCCGCCCGCAACTTAGGTATTACAGAGGCAAAGGGGGATTTTGTTGCTTTTCTTGATGGTGATGATATCTGGGAACCTGATAAATTGAAACTTCAGGTCGATGCGTTATTGAATAATCCGTCAGCTGGAATGATATTTTCAGATTTTACTACTTTCTATAATTCAGGTTCTTTTGTGACCAGTAAAAATAAAAGCATGTTCAATGGACTTGAGCCAGTTAAATACGAATATCTCTTTTCTAGAAACAATTTTATCTATCCTACAACGGTCATAGTGAAAAAAAAGTGTTTCGAAGTGTGTGGTGTGTTTGATGAAGCTTTGCGTGGACCAGAAGACTGGGATATGTGGTTACGCATAGTGCATCATTTTGAAATTATAGGAATTGCTGCTCCTTTGGCTAGAATTCGCCAACATTTATCAAATATAAGTATGAATGTACCAGCAATGCTGGAAAATGAGCGTAGAGCAATTGACAAGCAGCGTTCGTATATTAGCAAGTTAGATTATAGCAAACGAGTTGCACGGCTTTATTTGTTGAATGCAGATCGCAGCGTTCATAACGGCAATCGATCACAAGCTTTTCTTTTGGTACAAAAAGGACTGAGCTACTATCCATTTCTGTTTTTGCCGATTTGTATAGTCCTGATAAAAGTTGTTTTTGGTGGAAAATTAACTGAAACGTTGAGACGCGGTATTGACAAAAAAAAATATTTTCGCAAATTATTTGAAATTATCTATAAAAGATACTGAAAATCATTGGAACCATGAAAATAATAATCATTGGCGCCGGCCCCTGCGGATTGGGCGCAGCCTATCATCTCAACGAGCTTGGCCATACGGATTGGCGGCTATATGAACGCAACGACCATGTTGGTGGCCTGTCAGCTTCATTTCTAGACGACAACGGTTTTACCTGGGACGTGGGCGGTCATGTGCTTTTCTCCCATTACGACTATTTCGACAGAGCGGTCGTGGAGGCTCTGGGAGATGCCTGGTATGAACATCAACGGGAAAGCTGGATCCGTATCCTGCAGCGTTGGGTGCCGTATCCCTTTCAAAACAATGTCAGATATCTTCCGGTTGATGCTCTCCATGAATGCGTCTCCGGTTTGCGAGAATTATCGGGCTCCCCCGAAAGAACGACAAATTTCAGGGAGTGGATGGATACGGTCTTCGGTCGCGGCATTGTCAAACACTTCATGGAACCCTACAACCGCAAGGTATGGGGCGTGCCGCTGGAGTCCATGAGCAAGGCCTGGATCGCCGAGCGAGTCAGTGTGGTCGATCTGGCCCGCATAGAACAAAACATTGCCGAGCAGCGCGATGATTTGAGTTGGGGCCCGAATAATGTCTTCAAATTTCCGAAATATGGAGGCACGGGTGCTATTTACAAAGGTATTGCTAAACCGTTGCATGAGAGAATTCATCTGCAGCATGAGATGATAGACCTGGACCTGGATCAGAAGATTGTGACATTTTCCAATGGCCGGATTGAACGCTACGATGTCCTGATCAATACATCGCCACTTGACCTGCTGGTCTCAAAGTGCCGTGCGGTTCCTGAATTGGTTTCAGATGCTGCTGGTGACCTGGTTCACAATGGCGGCCTGATAGCCGGGCTAGGGTTTGAGGGCAGGCGGGATGACTCAAAGTGCTGGATGTATTTTCCTGAAAACAATTCACCCTTCTACCGGGTGACCAACTTTCACAACTATTCCCGTTTTAATGTACCGGATGGAGACACGGAGCATTTTTTCTCGCTGATGTGCGAAACCACCTATTCGCCACATAAGCCGGAAGACAAGAGCCGAATTGTTGAACAAACGCTTGCGGGGCTTGTTGACAGCGGCATGATCGATGAAGGCCAAAAGGAGCGAATTGCAAGCCGCTACCTGATCGATATCCCGTATTCCTACCCGGTTCCGACGTTGGGACGTGACAAGGCGCTCGCCGCAATTCAGCCCTATCTGGAATCCAGATCCGTCTATTCGCGGGGTCGGTTTGGCGCCTGGAAATACGAGGTCGGCAATATGGACCATTCCTTTATGCAGGGGGTGGAGGTGGTTGAACGGATATTGAATGACAACGAAGAACGTACCTTGAACGGTGTTGCAGGGTGAATATCCGCCTGATAAAAAAGCTGGATGCTGTTTTTGGGTTCGTGGCAGCCTCCACATTCCCACCGCCGGTGCACAGGGAATTGTCTCCCTCAATTAACTCCCTGCTCCTAATTCGTCCCGGCGGCATCGGCGATGCGGTGCTTCTGGCCCCTGCAATCCGCCTCCTCAAAAACACCTACCCAGCTATTAATATTACGGTCCTGGCTGAACAGCGCAATGCCGGAGTGTTCACGTTGATTCCCGGCGTGGACCGGCTGCTCTGTTACGATCATCCCCGTGAGCTGCTTCAGGCCCTGCGAAGCAGCTACGATGTAGTGATTGATACCGAACAGTGGCACCGCCTTTCGGCGATTGTGGCGCGAATCGTATCGGCGCCGGTCAAAATCGGCTTCGATACCAACGAGCGACGGCGGATGTTCACGCATACCGTCCCGTATTCGCATGATGACTATGAGTCGCTCAGTTTTACCCACCTGCTGGCCCCGCTGGGGATCGCAACGGAGACTGTGGAGACGGTGACACCGTTCCTCTCCCTCCCTGATACCGCTTGTAGCAAGGTTGCCGATCTTCTGGAACCGCTTTGTGACCAGCCTTTTGTGACGGTCTTTCCCGGAGCCAGTATCCCGGAGCGCCGCTGGGGGGCGGATCGTTTTCGTCAGTTGGCTGATAAACTGGCACTGTTTGGGATGAAGACAGTTGTCGTGGGTGGGAAAGATGATAGCCGGCAGGGAGACGTGATTGTTGGCGGTGGCTCAGGACTGAATCTGGCGGGTCCGACTTCCTTGCCAGAAACCGCTGCGGTCATTCATAAGAGTGCCTTGTTGCTCAGCGGCGATTCGGGTGTGCTGCACATTGCTGTTGGCCTGGATATTCCGACGGTTTCTTTGTTCGGGCCCGGAAGGGCCAAAAAATGGGCCCCACAGGGGGGGCGTCATATAGTCATCAACAGGGGGCTGGACTGCTCCCCCTGTACCACCTTCGGAACCACGCCTCCCTGTCCGATTGATGCTCGCTGCCTGCGGGATATCAGCGTTGATGAAGTGGTCAACGCCGTCACAATGCTCCTGACCAGCCTGGGGACCATACCTTCCCGCTGTTGCAAGCGGGACTGGATTGAAATGGCGTAATTGTCCTTCTTACCCCTCAATCCTCGGAAACAGGGCTTCGGCCTTGGTTATCGTTGTCCCGGCACTAAGCTCGCCCCACACGAGAGAATCCCTGGAAATCTCTTCTTTCCACCCCAGTGAACAGAGCGCCTTTGCGGCAGTAGTCGGCATGAAGGCCGACAGGATGCTGTGCACCATGCGCTGAGATTCTAGCAGGCAGTACATGACCGTTTCCAGGCGTTCTCTCTGGGCCGGGTCCTTGGCCAGGGTCCAGGGGGCCGCATCATCGATGTATTTGTTGCCGGCCGAGATGACCTCCCAGATGGCCTGGAGTGCCTTGCTGAAGGCCATTTCATCCATCAGTCTGTCCACGGATGAAATCATCTCCACCGTGCGTGTTTTCAAGGCGGTGTCCATTTCGGTCAGCTCTGCCGGTGCCGGCAAAACTCCGTCGAAATATTTGACGGCCATGGCGGTGGAACGGCTGAGCAGGTTGCCGATGTCGTTGGCCAGGTCGGAGTTGATCCGCTGAACCAGGGCGGTGTGGGAGAAGTCTCCGTCCAGGCCGAAGGGGACCTCGCGCAGCAGAAAATATCTGACCGCATCGACGCCGTACTTGTCTATCAGCATGTTCGGTTCGACCACATTCTGCAGGCTCTTGCTCATCTTCTGCCCTTCCACTGTCCACCAGCCGTGGGCAAAAACCTTCTTCGGCAGGGGCAGGCCGGCCGCCATCAGGAAGGTCGGCCAGTAGACGGCATGGAAACGCAGGATGTCCTTGCCGATCAGGTGCACATCCACCGGCCAGTAGCGGCCGTAGTTACCGGTTTCATCCGGATAGCCCAGAGCGGTGATGTAGTTGGTCAGGGCGTCAAACCAGACATAAATAATGTGCTTCTCGTTGCCGGGGACCGGAATGCCCCAGGAAAAGGTAGTGCGTGACACCGACAGGTCGCGCAGACCCTCCTTGACGAAGGAGATAATCTCGTTGCGCTTGCTCTTGGGCTGGATGAAATCAGGATTGGCGTCGATATGGGCCAGCAGCTGTTCCTGGTACTTGCTCATGCGGAAGAAATAGGATTCCTCCTTGAGCTTTTCCACCGGACGGTTGCAGTCCGGGCAGCGCCCTTCAATCAGCTGGGTCTCGGTCCAGAAGGTTTCGCAGGGGGTGCAGTACCAGTCTTCGTACTCCCCCAGGTAGATGTCCCCTTTTTCGAGGATGTCGGTGAATATTTGGGTCACGCCTTTTTTGTGGCGTTCCTGGGTGGTGCGGATGAAGTCGTTATGGGAGATGCCCAGTCGTTCCCAGAGGGCCTGAAAACGTTTGACGACTCGGTCGGCCAGTTCCAGCGGAGTTTCGCCGGCAGTGGTGGCGGCCTTCTCCACTTTCTGGCCATGCTCGTCACTGCCGGTCAGAAAATAGACATCAAAACCCATCAACCGTTTGTAGCGGGCCAGTACATCGGCAGCCACGGTGGTATAGGCGTGGCCGATGTGCGGCACGTCGTTGACGTAATAGATCGGGGTGGTGACGTAGAAGGTCGGTTTCATGGTTCACTCCTCTTGGGGTCGCTGCCAGGGGCGCCGGCTGCCGGAGCTGCTGCTTCACCAGGTTTACGGTGTCCGTGCCTGCGGTTGCGGTTCTTGCGCTTGCCCGGTTTCGGCTGAGCGCCTTCCTCCGGCACCTTCTGCTCTTTTGGTGGAGCTTCGGTCTTTGCGGCAAGCGCCTCGATAGATTCGACTTTCTTGACGGGATTGCGCGGGGCGGGACGTTGCGGCCGCTGGCGTTCCCGCTGCTGTTCCTGACGCACGGCAGGTTTTACTGCCGTCGCAACGGGTGTCTCTTCGACGGAAGCATCTCCCAGTACCTCTTCCCGTCTGACGACGATCTGCTTGCCGTCATCCATGCGGAGAGTAATGGTACCGGTCAGGATATTCAGCTTGTCGATGACGCCGTTGGCTGACGCGGTGCGAACCCGCTTTCCGCACTTGGGAAAGGTTTTGCGCAGACTGCAGTATGTTTCGTATTCGTAATCGAGGCAGCAGAGCAAACGACCGCACTGTCCCGAGATCTTGTTGGGATTGAGGGCCAGATTCTGCTCCTTGGCCATCTTGACCGATACCGGCTGAAAATCCCGCAACCAGGAACTGCAGCAGAGTTCACGCCCGCAGATGCCGAGACCGCCGGTAATCTTGGATTCGTCGCGAACGCCGATCTGACGCATCTCGATACGGGTATGAAAGGTGTGGGCCAAATCCTTGACCAGGTCGCGGAAATCCACCCGCCCGTCGGCAGTGAAGAAAAAGACTGCCTTGCTGCCGTCGAACTGATATTCAACCCGGACCAGTTTCATCTGCATGTTGCGCTCGACAATCCGGCGCAGACAGAAATCGAAGGCTTCCTGCTCCTTGTGCGTGTTGCGTTCCAGTGTTGCAAGGTCATCAGAGGTGGCTTTGCGTTTAATGGTGACGATTTTTTCATCGGCAGCCACCTCGCGCTCAACCGGACCACGCATGACCTGACCGACGCTGAGGCCGCGCTCGGTCTCAACCACGACGCGGTCACCGGCGGAAATCTCCATCTCACCGGCGTTAAAATCATACAGCTTGCTGGCTGTAGAAAACTGAATAGAAATAATACGTGACAATCAATCCTCCTTATTACGTTAACGCACTAATCCTGTTTATCAGGGCTGTTTCAGGTATTTCAGGCAATGGCCTCGGCCATCTTCATGAACAGGCACTCAAGGGCCAATTTATTGTTGGCGTTGCGCTGGATCGCCCGCCGTGTTTCAATAATATCACCCAGCATCTGCAGGGCACAATCCAGTGTGCACCCGGCGGCAAAGGATTCCAGGGCCGGGCGGATGGCGGTGTTGACGATATCCGTGCAGCCGGCGTTCAGATAGACCGTATCACGGGCCACGGAAAGCAGCAGATCCAGTGATTCCAGCGTCTCGTCCCGATTGCCGGCAAGTTCCTCGGCAGTATCAAAGATCGTTCTGATCCGACCGAGATCCAGAGCTGCAAGATGGGTGAGCAACGTCTCGCGGCGCATGACCAGGGTGTCATTGTCAAGTTCTCCGGCGCGTTTCATGCTCCCTTCCGACAGAGGCGCCAGCAGTTCGGCCACATCGGCTGAAAGACCGCTCTGCTCCAGCAGCAGGCGGACATTCTCCGGCGAGAGCGATGAAAAGCGGATCAGTTGGCAGCGTGAGCGGATAGTCGGAAGCAGCATCTCGGCGTTCTCGGTCAAGAGGATGATAATCGCATTGCCGGGCGGTTCTTCCAATGTTTTGAGCAGTGAATTGGCAGCATTCACGCTCATGCGTTCGGCCGGTTCCATGATACAGGCCTTGCGCGGCGCTTCGTACGGCCGCAGAGCCAGTTCACGCTGGATTTCCCTGAGCTGGTCGATGGAGATGTCGCGCTTGTCGGGCAACGGTTCCACAAAGTGAATATCACCGTGATTCCCGCCGGCAACCTTACGACAGGACGGGCAGACACCGCAGGCATCGTCAGCGACGGCTTTGCAGAACAGGGCCTGGATCAGGGCCAGAGCCGTTTTTTTACGTCCGCAGCCCGGTATTCCCTCGAAGATATATGAATGGGGGGTCTTGCCGGAACGGACGGAGCGCCGGAAAACCTCCACGATGCGTTCATGTCCGATTATATCAGCAAATGGCACGCGCGCTTTCCTTTAGCCTGTTTTCAGGGCAAGCCGTTCCAGCACCCGCTCCGTAATCTCGCGGGAAATTTCATCGATCGTCCCGCTGGCGCTGATTGTCAGAAAGCGGTTTGGCTGGTCGGCCGCCAAGCGAAGGTAGCCGTCCCGGACACGCTGGTGAAACGGGAGGGCCTCCAGCTCGAAGCGTTCCTCGCGAGGGCCGCTGGCACCCTCGATGCGTCTTTTAGCCCGAGCCAGGCCCGTGGCGACATCACAATCCATCAGCACGGTCAGATCGGGGCTCAGGGACTGGCAGGCCAGGCTGTTGAGCGAATCAATCGTGGCGCGCTCGATGCCTCTTCCGTTGTGCTGGTAGGCGATCGTGGCATCGGTAAACCGGTCGCAGAGCACAATCGCTCCGGAATTCATGGCCGGAACAATCACCTCGGCCACATGCTGGGCGCGGGCGGCTGCATACAGCAGCAGTTCCGTCAACGGCACCATTCCCTGATTTTCGGCGTCCAGCAGGATGGCACGGATTTTGTCGGCGATCCGGCAGCCGCCCGGCTCCCGGGTCAAAAGAGTGTTGTAACCGGCGACCGTCAGGCGATCAGACAGGTTCCTGATCTGGGTCGTTTTACCGCATCCCTCGATGCCTTCGAATGTGATGAAAAAACCCATGCCGCGCCGCCTCGAAACTCTGTTCAGAAATGCTGAATTATAGGGAACAGCGCGCTTTTTATCAACTGAATTCAGCACAATGACTTTCTGTTGCCAAATACGGCCGGCCTGGCATATAGTTTGACCCATGACCCCGGATACCCGTCTCGAGACACATACCGATACACTCCGACAGCTCCAGGACAGCCTGGCCTACCGTTTTACGGAGCACGAGCGCGTCATTCAGGCCCTGACCCATCCCTCATTTCACAACGAGCAGCAGATCGGGGCTGGTGACTACCAGCGGCTTGAATTTTTCGGCGACGCCATCCTGGGGATGCTGCTGGCGGAAATCCTGCTGGCGCGATTTCCCGAGGCAGCCGAAGGCGAACTGTCCCGCTCCCGTGCCCAGCTGGCCGAGCAGGGCACGCTGGCCGGGATCGCCCGCAGCATGGGTTTTGGCCGGTTCATACGGCTTGGCCGTGGGGAGGAGCTGACCGGCGGGCGTGACAAGGATTCCATACTGGCCGATGTTGTTGAATCGCTGATCGCGGCCGTGTACCTGGATGGCGGGCTGGAAGCGGCCCGGCGACTGGTGGTTCGCATGTTTGACGACCTGCTGGCCCTGTCGCAGGAAGAGGCCGCAGCCAGGGATTCGAAGAGCGAATTGCAGGAAGCCTTGTCGGCCCGCGGCCTGTTACCGCCCGAATACCGTCTGGCCGAGGAATCCGGACCGCCCCATGATCGCCAGTTCAGGTTTCTGGTATTGATTGAAGGGCGTGTGGCGGGTGAAGGGCAGGGGCGCTCCAAGAAGATTGCCCAGCAGCAGGCGGCCGGTCAGGCCCTGGAACGGCTGTTGGCAGGCGGAGTTCCTGCGGTGTGAAAAAGGTAACGGTGCCTTTTTTTATCAGCCATCAGGGCTGTCCCCATACCTGTGTTTTTTGCGACCAGCGCACCATCTCCGGTTCAACGGGCGAATTACCGTCAACACATGACCTCCTATCCAAGGTCGATTCCTGGCGCCGGACAGCCGGTGAGCGCCCGCTGGAAGTGGCCTTTTTCGGCGGCACGTTCACCGCGCTGCCGGTGGCGGTTCAGGACAAACTCCTTCAGCCCTTGCAGCGCCTTCTGGCATCGGGCGAGATCAGGTCAATACGGATCTCGACCCGCTCGGACTGCATCGATGATACAACGGTCACACGGCTGGCAGGGCAGGGGGTGACCGTTATAGAGCTGGGCGTGCAGTCCATGGATGACGGTGTGCTTGAACGTTCGGGGCGCGGTCACACTGCCGCCGACAGCCAGGCGGCCATCCGCTGCATCAGGAAGGGCGGACTTACCGTCGGAGCCCAGCTGATGCCCGGCCTGCCGGGAGATACGTCTGCTAAATCCCTCCATTCACTGCAACGGGTCATTGCTGCCGGTGCCGGTTTTGTCAGGATCTATCCGGTTGTTGTGCTGCGCGGCACCGAGCTGGCGCGGCGCTTTCAGGCCGGTGAGTTCAGCCCGTTAAGCCTTGATGAGGGTGTGCAGCTCTGCAAGGTACTGCTTCACGAGTCAATCAAAGCGGCCATCCCGGTGATCCGGATCGGCCTGCAGGCCGACGACGGCTTGAACGCGGACACAGTGCTGGCCGGCTGCCGGCACCCGGCGCTGGGGCAGCTGGTCCGTTCGGAGCTCTATTTTGATCTGCTCTGTAAACTGGTTTTGGAACTGCCGGACGGCCAAACCTTTTCGATCCGTTGTCACCCGTCGCGGGTCTCGGATGTCGCCGGTCCTGGCCGGACCAGCCTGGCGCGTGTGGGAGGCGGATGCTGTCCGCCCGAATTGTTCCTGAACCGGCCTTGATGAAAGAGGAAATCGTACTCGAAACATTAAACAACAGCGTAAAGGGAAATATAATAACTGATCTGAATTACACACGAAAAGAGGAATAATGCATGCGTAAGGAATCCCTGAAATTTCTTGAAAAACTGCTGGATGCCCCCAGTCCCTCCGGTTACGAACAGCCTGCCCAGCGGGTCTTCCGTGAGTACGTGACCCCTCACTGCGATGAGGTCACTACCGATGTCATGGGCAATGTTATTGCCAGGGTAGCCGGCAAGGGCAAGGATCTGCCGAAGATCATGATTGTCGGACATACCGATGAGATCGGGCTGCAGATCAAATATATCGACGACAAGGGCTTTCTCTACTTTGCCGCGGTCGGAGGCGTTGATGCCCATCTGACACCCGGCAAACGGGTCAATGTCCACACCGCCGCCGGACCCTTGGCGGGGGTCATCGGCAAAAAACCGATCCACCTGATGGACGCCAAGGACCGTGAAACAGTGGTCAAGCTGGAGTCCCAGTACATCGATATCGGCGCCACGGACAAGAAAGAGGCCCAGAAACTGGTCAGGGTAGGGGATGCGGTTACCTTCGATAGCGTCTTTACCCGTCTGCACGGCGACCGGGTGGCATCACGCGGCTTTGACGACAAGGCCGGCTGTTTCGTGGTGGCCGAGGTGCTGCGCCTGGTCAAGGATTCGGGCAAGAAGCTGAATGTGGACCTGTACGGCGTCTCCTCGGTCCAGGAGGAGATTGGTCTGCGCGGCGGCACCACCAGCTGTTATACGATCAACCCGGATGTGGGCATCTGCGTGGAAGTGGATTTTGCCACCGACCAGCCGGACGTGGAAAAGAAGCACAACGGTGAGGTGGGGCTGGGCAAGGGGCCGATCCTGGCCCGCGGCGCCAATATCAATCCACATCTGTTCGAGCTGCTCTCAACTGCTGCGGATAAAGAGAAGATTGCCATTCAGCACACCGCCAGTCCGCGCGCCACCGGCACGGATGCCAATGTCATGCAGATCTCACGGGGGGGAGTCGCCACCGCCCTGGTCAAAATCCCGCTGCGCTACATGCATACATCGGTGGAAACGGTTTCACTGGGGGATCTGGAGGATGCGGCCAGGCTGATCGTGGCGGTCTTGGGGAGGATTACGTCGAAGGAAGAATTTATTCCACGTTAGGAGCCTGTCGGACTTAGGAAATCGTAGCGAAAATCCGCCTGTGCGGTCCATATTTCACCGCTTTCTTGGTCAATAGAACGACTATTGACCTGCAAAATCGGCAAAATCTGTCCTCGCCCAGTCGAATTTTAGCTACGATTTCCTAAGTCCGACAGACTCCTGGGGTGGACTCGATTCCTGTATACAAAACAATCGCTTTGCAGCAGGATTTCCTTCTGTGAAATCAGTTTGTCCGCACTGCATTTAACTATTGACAAAACCGGACCGGTGTTGTTCTACTTCCACTTAAACGTTTAGCCTTCCATCCATTACGGATGCGACAATAACCAGGAGGAATATGATGAATCCATTAGCCCAGGAACTCAACGATCAGCTTGCGCAGCACAGTCCGCACGCCTTGGAGATGCTGTCCGATCTCGGTAAAAACCTGTTTTTCCCCAAGGGTATTTTGACCCAGTCGGCCGAAGCCAAGGATAAAGCGCACAAATATAACGCTACCATCGGCATTGCCACTGAAAACGGCGGTCCGATGTTCCTGCAGTGCATCCAGGACAAGCTCTCCGCCTTTGATCCGAAGGACATCTACCCCTATGCCCCTCCGGCCGGCAAGCCCGAACTGCGCGCGCTGTGGCGCGAGAAGATGCTGCGGGAAAATCCGAGCCAGAACAACAAGCATTTCAGCAATCCGATCGTCACCAACGCTCTGACCCACGGCCTCTCCATCGTCGGCGACATGTTCGTCGATAAAGGCGACCACCTGATCCTGCCCGATATGCTGTGGGGCAACTACAACCTGACCTTCGGCACCTGCAACGGCGCCATCGTCAAGAAACACCCGACCTTCACCGCCACCGGCGGCTATGATGTGGATGCCTTCAAGGCAACCCTGAAGAACACCGCCGAGGAAAAAGGGAAGGCGATTGTCCTGCTCAACTTCCCCAACAATCCCAGCGGCTACACGCCGACCGTGGCCGAAGGCGACGCCATCGTGGCGGCGATCAAGGAAGTGGCCGAAGCCGGCTGCAACGTCGTTGCGATCGCCGATGACGCCTATTTCGGTCTGTTCTACGAGGACAGCCTGAAGGAGTCGCTGTTCGGCAAACTGGCCAACCTGCATCCGCGCATCCTGGCGATCAAGCTGGACGGCGCCACCAAGGAAGAGTTCGTCTGGGGCTTCCGTACCGGCTTCATTACCTTCGCCGACGGCAATGAGTATGAAAACACGCCGGTCATCACCGCCCTGGAGAAAAAGGCCATGGGTATCATCCGCGCTAAGATCTCCAACTGCCCGCACCCCTCACAGACGTTTGTCATCGAGGCGCTCCGTTCACCCCAGTTTCTGGCCCAGAAGGAAGAAAAATTCCAGGTGATGAAGGGTCGCGCCCTGAAAACCAAACAGGTACTCAACAGCGACAAATATGCGAAGGCCTGGGATTACTACCCTTTCAACTCCGGTTATTTCATGTGTCTGAAACTGAAAACCGTGGAAGCTGAGAAGCTGCGAATCCATCTGCTGGATAAATACGGGGTTGGCGCCATTTCCACCACCAAGACGGACCTGCGTATCGCGTTTTCCTGTATTGCCGAGGAAAATATCCAGGAACTGTTCGACATCATTTATCAGGGAGTTCAGGATCTGGCCTGAGTGATTTGATACTTCAAGGTAATGAACATGCAAAAAGGCCCGCCATTGGTGGGCCTTTTTTTGTAAGCTGACGGTTCCAGTGCTAATCGGCGCGTAGTTTTTTTGCTCGTCCGGTTGAGCGAGTTGTTTGCTGTTCCGACTGTACGTCAGCGTAGGAATCGAGCAATTGCCGGATCATTCGCTGATATTGAGTATGATATTTTTCAGGCGTGACAAACTGATTAATCAGGAAACCTGCTTGGACTGGGGAAGGCCAAGGGAACATTCTTAACAAGTCTATTTTCTAGTACGGAAAAGGTTAGTTGGCGGTTATTTTAGTATGTTCCCGCTGGATTCCCTCCATAATGCAACACATCGGAAAAATCACTCCACGTTCTGAACCTGTTCGCGCATCTTCTCCATCTCGGCCTCGATCTGGATCACCAGTGACGCAATGGCCGCATCGTTAGCCTTGGAGCCGATCGTATTAACCTCGCGGTTCATCTCTTGCATCAGGAAATCCAGCTTGCGCCCCACCGGTTCCTTCAGCCGCAAGGCTTCGTCAAACTGTTTGAAATGGCTGGAAAGCCGCACCAGCTCCTCGGTGATGTCGCAGCGGTCGGCCAATAAAGCCACCTCCTGGGCCAGTCGGGCCGGGTCCATCTCCACATCGCCCAACAGCTGTTCCAGGCGCGTCGCCAGTTTCTGCTTGTACTCCGCCACCATCAGCGGGGTACGCTCCCGGATCTGTTCGACCCATTCGGCAATCTGCTTGCGGCGGGCAAGCAGGTCGGCGGCCAGCGCCTCTCCTTCGCGTGTGCGCATGCCGTCGATGGCGCTCAAGGCCGACTGGACCGACTGGGTCAGTTGCGGCAACAGTCCGGCTTCATCAACCGTAACTCCGTTGTCGCGCATGACACCCTTCTGGGCCAGTATCAGCGCCAGCGGCACCTCGCCCGGCAGCCCCAGTTTTGCTGACAGCAGGTTGAAGGCATCGCAATACCCTTGGGCCAGTTCACTGTTCAGCTGCGGTATGGCATCGACCCCCGAGGCCTCATCCCACTGGACAGTCACATCGATCTTGCCCCGTTTGAGGGTTGAAGAAACCAGGCGCTTGATCTCGTTTTCCTGGGAGAGGAAGGCCCGCGGCAGACGCACGGAGACCTCCCCGTAACGGTGGTTCACCGAGCGGATCTCCACGCTGAAACCGCCCTGTTCCGATGTTGCATCCCCTTTGCCGTAGCCGGTCATGCTTTTTATCATTTAATGCCCTCCTTCAAGTATTTTATGCGTATAGTTTTTTGTATCGGCAAGTTACATCCCTTACGCCGCCGCCTTTAGCTCAATATCTTCCAGCAAATGAATAATCTTCGTTGCACCAACATCCCCAAAAACCCCATCCAGACCTTCATTGTGAATGTCGGTAAAGGGTGGCTCATACAGCAGGCCGGGGTTCATGGTGCCGTTCTGGGTCAGGTAGCTGACCACCTGGTCGATGAACCTGATCTGGGTGGCCGAGTAGGTCGAGTTGTGCAGGAACTCGGCAAAGGCCTCGCTGGCTGCCCCGCGATCAAGACCTACAAGTTTGCGGATAAACGCCCCGAGGCTTTGCTGGTGGCCAAAAACCTTCTCGAAGCGCTCCCGATTGCCCACCTCTTCTGCTGTGAACAGCAGGCGCTCCAACTCCTCCAGGTCCTGCCGGGTGATCTGTCGATTCATGCGCAACTTGTTGATGGTGATGTGGTTGGCATGGTCGCGGATGAACCGTTCTACCTTCAACCGGTACTGGCGCATTTCCTCGGCGCTGGCATAGCCCGGCACGTAGATCTCCGCATGCTCACCGATGGTGTCCTCAAAGTCGGTATAGACGATGGTCGCCTCGCTCTTGTCCAGGAATTTGATCAGCTCCCTCAGGCGCAGGCGCAGATCCTCCAGCAGCGGCAGGGTGATACCGGTCCACCAACTCTCGGTCTGCAGATCCAAGATCAGCTCCATCTGCTGGGCCACCATCGGGATAGTTCCTTTTCCCTCCAGTCGGGCGGCGATCTCCATAACCTTGTCCCGGTTGCGGGCAAAGGAGCTGGATTTCTCCAGCAGTGCCAACTGTAGATTCAGCAGCAGCAGGTCGAAGCGCTTGGCAGTCTCGTCCTTCTGGGGGAGTTCCACCGGCAGTCCTGCCAGGTGGAGTCTCACTTCAAGCTCATCCTCGGCACTCAGCCTGGACCAGTGATCTCTGACCGCGAATTTCTCCAGGTGACGGCGATGGGGCCGGACGATGAAGTTGTTCGGGTTCATCAGGGTCACCTCGCCATGCAGGGTATCCTCTATGCTCCCACGCAGACGCTGTACTCCATCTCCCGTCGGTATGTCCGGCTGTTGCAGCTGCAGCAGCAGGTTCAGCCGCTGTTTGAAGATCTTCTTGCCCAGCGATTCCTGGCTTGCGCCTTCGATACCTTCCGGGTTTTCGGCAAAGAACTCGAAGTTCTGGCAATAGTCGAAGACGTAGAAGTTCTGCTTATCCTGACCCGGTCCGAACAGGTCTTTGCAGAGCCGGGTGCCGCGTCCCATCATTTGGTGGAACTTGGTCTTGGAGCGGACCAGTTTGAAGAAGACCAGGTTGACGATCTCCGGCACGTCGATGCCGGTATCCAGCATATCCACCGAGATGGCGATGATCGGGTCGTCGTCCTTCTGGGAGAAGTCCTCAATCAGAGTCTGGGCGTAGGTCTCATAGTTGTCGATCACCCGGCAGAACTTGCCCTTCAGGTGGGGATAGCTCTTGTCGAAGCGCTCCTGGATGAAGAGGGCGTGGTTGTGGTTCTTGGCAAAGATGATGGTCTTGCCCAGCCGGTCGCCTCCCGCCACCTTGACGCCATAACGCATCAGGTGCTCCAGCACCTTGTCCACCGTGTCCTCGTTGAACAGCCAGTTGTTTAGCGCCGACGACTCAATCTTCTCCGGCATGCCGCCGTTTTCCTCGTCCCAGAATTTCTCCTCGTACTCGGCCTGTTCCTCCGGGGAGAGTTCGTTGTACTTGACCCCTTCGCGCTGGAACTTGAGCGGCACGGAATGCGCCCTGGGCGGCACCAGGAAGCCGTCCGCCACCGCCTTTTCCAGTTCGTAATAAAAGGTCGGGACACCCTTCTCCAGCTCGAAGAGCGAGTAGGTGTTACGGTCCACTTCGGAGCGCGGCGTGGCGGTCAGGCCAAGCAGCAGTGAGTCGAAATACTCGAAGATGGCGCGGTACTTCTGATAGACCGAGCGGTGGGCCTCGTCGATCACGATCAGATCGAAATGGCCGGGGCTGAAGCGCTTGTTGCCCCCCTTGGCGTCGTCGATGCAGTTCATCATGGTCGGATAGGTGGAGAGCACAATGCGGCTGGTGGTGTCGTCCTTAATCCTGGTGATGTTGACCGGGCTGGAGTGGGGCAGGTGCTCCTTGAAGGCGTTGCCGGCCTGGGTCAGCAGTGCGGTCCGGTCGGCCAGGAACAGCACCCGCTTGATCCAGTTGCACTTTTGCAGTAGTTCGATCAGGGCGATGACGGTGCGGGTCTTGCCGGTGCCGGTGGCCATGACCAGCAGCGCCTTGCGCAGCTTGCGCCGCTGGAAGTCCTCGGCGGTGCGGCGGATGGCCTCGTGCTGGTAGTAGCGCTCCACGATGGACTTGTTGATGGTCGCGCTGGTGATCTCCCGGATGCTGGTGCGGCGGTTGATCAGCAGTTGCAGTTCGTCCTTCTTGTAGAAGCCCTGTACCTTGCGGGGCGGATAGTTCAGGTCATCCCAGAGCCAGGTTTCGTAGCCATTAGTGAAGAAGATGATCGGGCGTTGCCCCTTCATCCGTTCCAGGCAGTCGGCGTACAGCTTGGCCTGCTGCTGGCCGATGCGCGAGTCCTTCCTGGTTCGTTTGGCCTCCACCACCGCCAGGGGTAGGCCGTCGTCGCCCCACAGGACATAATCGACAAAGCCTTCGCCCTTGTCGTTGGGCATGCCGGTCACCGGGTACTCCAGCACATCCGGGGCCGTCAGGTCCCAGCCCGACTCCTTCAGCAGCAGATCGATGAAGTAATCCCTTGTTTCCGCCTCGGAATAATCATGGTCGTCGGGGGTCTGGCTGTTGCGTTCCTTGTATTCCTGAATCCTGGCCTTGAGAGCGGCGATCTCTTCTATCGTCCTGGCCAGCTCCGCTTCCTTGGCGGCCAGCCGGTCGTCCTTATCCGATTGTTCGGCCTGCAGTTTGGCCAGCTGTTCGGTGTTGCGGTCGGCAACGGCGCTATCCTTCTGCGGAATGCGGGTGATGTCGAAGAGCGGCTTGCCGATGGCTGCCGCGGACGGGGAATAGCTGCGGGCCAGCCAGTAGAGGACGTGGAAGAGTTCTTTGAGGGTGTGGAGGGAATCGCTGCTGCTGATCGGTTTGTCGCTATGGACGGCCAGGTTGCCGATTTTCTGGATAGTGAGGATCTTGGGGAAGAGGCAGGGTTCCAGGTTCTCCCGGAAGGTCGGTTCGTGGATCAAGGCGGCCAGGTTATCGGCATAGGGTTGCTTGAGGTAAGAGTCATTGGCATAGAGCCACTTCACTGCCCGTTCCAATGAGCGCCGCGCATAGAAACAACTGGTCCGCGGGGCACTATTGACGTTCTGCTCGGCTTCGCGGGCGGTGTCGAAGAGTTCGGGCCAGTCGGTTTTCAGGAACGTGAAGTTGGACATTTGCGACTCCGTCGCATCAGGTTATTGTCATATCTGCTGCGCATTATGCGCACTATAAATAGCATTCATTCGCTTTGAAGTTTTCTGCCACTGCACATAACGTCCATCTACAGAAAATACGCTACAGCTAGTCATTGCTCCGGTTTATCAGATTGACAATCACCTTGACGATGGTTTCTTTCTCCTCCGGCCTGCTTTCAGCAATCAGCAAGGTCAACGCCACCAGGGCGTTATCAGCCAGACGCTTGCTGCCGTCGCCTCGATAGAGAATAGCGTTCATGCCAAGGAAATAGATGAACAGGGCGGCGGCAATCCGCTTGTTGCCATCACTGAATGCGTGGTTTTTGACGACAAAGTAAAGGAGGTTTGCTCCCTTTTCTTCTACGCTCGGGTAGAGTTCCTCGCCTCCGAAAGTCTGATAGATGGTTCCAAGGGCACTTTTGAAGCCCTGATCCTTTTCGATGCCGAACAGGCCGTCAAATTCCCCTTTCATGGAGGCAACAATCCCGATTGCTTCGTCGTAGTTAATAACGTGCAGCGCTTGTCGGGTAGTTTCCTCAATGGCTAAGGTACCGTGGTCGTAACGATCCAATAGGTTCAGGGCATAAGCGTAGTCGGTGATGACCCGCAGTACATCCTTGCCGGTTTCGCTGACCAGTTCCTGATTGGCCAGGGTGCGGGCCAGTAGTTCTACAGTCTGACGCATTTCGGCCAGTTTTTCGGACTGATCACGGAAGCGCTGTTCGTTGATTGAGTATCCCTTGACGATGTAGTCGCGCAGAACACGCGTGGCCCACTGGCGGAATCGGGTTGCCTGATAGCTGTTGACCCGGTAGCCTACGGCGATTATTGCATCGAGATTATAGTATCTAGTCTTATAGTTTTTGCCATCGGCGGCAGTTGTTTCCAAAATGGAAATAACTGCCGCCTCTATCAACTCACGAGCAGAAAATATGTTTTTCAGATGTTTGTTAATTGCAGGGACTTTGACAGAAAATAATTCGGCCAATTGTGCTTGAGTCAGCCATACCGTATCGTGATCAAGGTGGACTTCGAGGGAAGCTGCGCCGCTTTCAGACTGATAGATGACAATGTCGCTTTTTTCAGCACTCATGACGTTGATCCCCGTTGAACGGTATTACCGCTGTGGACGGCCTGGTTACCGATTTTCTGAACTCTTTCCATTTTGGAAACAGTTGCCGATGCATCAAGCTCTCCGCTTCCCAGTATATTACGGACATGCTTCGAGACAGCAGGAACATTCACGTCAAACAGTTCTGCAAGCTGAGACTGTGCAAGCCAGTTTGTATCTTCATGAAGGCTTACCTCAAGGCGAGTAGTGCCATCCGGACTCTTGTACAGGATGATTTCATCGGGAGATTGGCGTATCATGGGAAACTCCTGCGAGTTCGTGCAAAAAATGCAGCAACTGAAAATAGTGGATCTATTTGTCGAGAAGTTACGGGGATATGGACCGGACTGATGTTCTCGCAGTAGATTCTTTCCCAGGTCCGATAGAGTCCTGAATTGTCGGCGTAGGGTTGCTTGAGGTAGGAGTCATTGGCATAGAGCCACTTCACCGCCCGTTCCAGCGAGCGTCGGGCGTACAACCGGTGGCTGAGCTGTAGGGTGAGCGGAGTCGAGCCCGAAGTCGAAGCCACGTTCTGCCCGGCTTCACGGGCGGTTTCGTACAGTTCGGGCCAGTCGGTTTTCAGGAAAGTGAAATTACTCATTTCTACTCCACACTCATTCTGTTATGCACGACTTAATTGCAATGTGCATATTTTGCATATTGCTTTTTTCATTCAGTTCCTCGTCCTTGAAAACATTCCGAATATGACGGGAGATAACTGACTGGTCACAGGCAATCAAATTAACCGCCCGCTCCAGCGAGCCAAGCTACTTCAGTATTTCCCAACGCCCGGCTTTAGTAGCGCCAGTGTGTTTCAAGACACCTTTGGCTTTAAGCTTTTTTATGTGATAGTAGACGCCATCTTCAGTCAGCCCCATCTGTACTGCCAGCTCTTTCTGGGTGATAACAGGATTTGCTGCAAGTATTTCAATAACAATTTTTTCAGCGGTTCTCAGTTCCTTATTCGTAGTTTCTTCCGTAGTTTCTTCCGTAGTTTCTTCCGTAGTTTCTTTGATAGTTCTATGGCGTTTCTTTGGCGTTTCTTTGGTGTTTTCTCCCGTAGTACCCACAGTTTCTTCTTCCTCCACGAACGAAGGCCGGTCAAAGCTGGCGATAAAGATATGGGAGATTTCACGAAATTTGACGTCCGGGGCGTTCTTCAGAATAAGCGGCATGCCGCGCCCCCATGCCTCTACCATCTGGATACGGCGCAACAAATTGGCGATGAGCGGATTGCGGCGTTTGGAAACATTTCCGTGCAGCATTTTTTCGATGGTCATGTCGTCATACAATCCACCGGGGCTGCGAATTTCGACACGATTTTTGAACACGGCAATCTGCACATAGTCCGGATCACGGTAGTCACGATGACAGAAGGCGTTGATGATGGCCTCCCGCATGGCTTCGCTGGATATTTCCGGCACATCTTCGCGGTAGAGCCCCTTCAGACGCATGCCGATGTGGATGTTCTTGAGGATATACTTCTGGGCTTCCTCGATCAGTTCAAGCATATCGCCGTCGAAGTCGTGACGGTCGATTATGGTGGCGCTATCGGTTGTGGCAAAGACGGCGCAGCGCAGTTGCATGGGGGCGGTTTTGGCAAAAAACAACGATGCTGCATTGAACAGCCGCCCCTCCTTTGTCACGCCAAGCTTTTCCAGCGCATTCGCTGGCGAGTCCCAGGTGAGCCCGGCCCGTTCGACAAAACGTTTGAGTTTGACATCGTCCAGATCTTCAAACGCGACTGTACTGGTTTCGCTATCCCAGTGGAGAAGATCACGGTTCTTGGCAAGGATAAGATTTTCAAGCTCTTTGGCGCTGATTTGCCGGTCTTCATCGGCAACACGCATGTAGGCTCTGCCGTAGGCGAAATAGGGGGCTTCCCTGCCCTTGAAGGTAACCTTTATGCAGGCCACTCCGTCGCGGCTGACAATTTCAACAGTGGGGTAAATTCTCGGCTCGATATGCGCGGCAATGGACTGGGAGATGTCCCGCAAGGTCTTTTCGCTGGCATCAAGCCCGACCGCCTTGCCATCATTGCGTATCCCGAACCAGAGCTCGCCATGCTTGTGCTTGTTCAAAATGGCAACAATGGAAATGAGCCCTTCTTTCAGCTCGGCAAGGCTCTTTTTGTATTCGATTGTTTCGGTTTCGGTTTTGGTCATGGCTACATTTCCAATATTGCTTCTGCGAACGCCTGATATCTTTACCGTTGGCTGAGCGGAGTCGAAGCCAGGTTCTGCTTGGCTTAGCGTGCGGTTTCTCCTCGTTGTTAATGCCCCTTCTCTTTGTCATCGTTTTTAGGCAACTCCTCTTCAATCAACTTAGTTGCCTTTTCAACAAGTTTAATATTCGGATGCTTTGCCCCCGTGGAATGCTTTGCAACAGACATACCTGCCAATCGTAGCAACTGTTGTCGAGTCCTCTCAGTGGAAAAACTGGCATTGTATTCATGCCGGAGTGCTGCGTAAACCCTACTCAAATAAAACGAATTTTTATGTGTTCGCACTACAAAACTTTCAATCTCCTTCTCCCAACCAGGAGGTCTTTGCATTGCCATTACCAATAGAACCATCATTTCTCCAAGTGTTCCTTGGTTGGCTTGAACATAGCCGCTCAATAACGCACCCATCTTTTTGGAAAATAGATCTTCTTGAAACCACTTCACGACGTTATCAGCTAGTACAGCCATGATAGCTTCCCATCGTTCTCTATCGGTTTTTTTATTATCAAAGTCCTTTGTCAAATAGAAACCCATCCCCTCAAAATTTGCACTTCTTCGTTCGGCTAAAAGCGGAGAGAGAATAACCAAAATTTGACAGACCCGAATCCAACAGCGTAGAACCTCATTAAGCAATTCATTCTTTAAACTTGGCAAGACATGATCACTATTTCGTAGCGCACGAGCGGCCCCCTTCATCGTTTGAACCATTTGCAAGAGCGTTGACTCGTTAATAAACTTTGCCAACTCCTGGTTATATGGTTTCCCACGATTATAACCTTTATCTGCTATCGCATCTTTAATGGCTGCGGGGAGGGATGAATCAGCCACACTTTCGGCAACATGGCGTTCCATATCCTCTAAAGACTTTTCACTCGGCTTCCATTGCGCATCCTGATATGGATTAAACGTTTCGGTAATTCCTGTCCGGTTCAAAAAATCAGAATTCATTCGCTTTAAATCCTCTGTTAAGCGACTAACTGCATCCGACCTCCTCCTGTCAATGCCTGTATAAAATTCGATGATCTCAGGAATTGCTGAGTATCGACCTTCACTGAGAATAAATTCTGCAAATGTTGAATCATGGTGCATCCGATGTGCTGCGAAAAAATAGAGCCAGTAACTAAACCGAAATTCAAACATAAAACCCTTACGGATTAGGATGTTTTCAGAGACTAAAAATGCGAAAAGCACTTCACGATCCAAATCGAGTATTTGGGTTTTACAATATTCCTGCACCTTGCTGTAAAATTCATTTTTTGTAAACGAGGCCTTTCTGGAGCGAATGAGCCACTCACAAACATAACCAAGGGCGTATTCACAGTCTTTTAAGTCGGGTCTTGTCGCATATCGCGGAATTTTGTCAAACTGATAAAACAGTAAGTAAAGAACTCTACCAATCATTTCTGTTCTATTAACAGGACTATCATCAAAGGATTGCTCTAAAAGCTTTAGAATTAATAAACAGTTTAGTGGGGTTCTATGGATATTGAGAGCATCAATGTCATCTATAAGTTTCTTTGTTACCAGATTATCATCCAGAGAGCTCAAATCTTTGATGTAGTCAACAACGAGACCCCGAATACTCGCTCGCGTTAGTGCCCAGAGGTAAAGAGCTTCAAATTCTGTAACTTCATCCGATTCAATACTGTTAGCGATTTCTGAGCAATCGTCGAGACCATGAAGAATCACAATTGGAATGCTTGGAAATTCAGCTTGGATCTCACGTAACGCACGTTTTGCACTCTTATCATTCTGCCAATTATCAAGGAGGATGCCAGCTAAGGCCGCACGATCAATGTTTAGCTCTGTGCACCTATCAACAATATGATTGATTACTCCTTGTTTGTGGGAAGGCATTGAAGAAGTATCAACCATCGCAATTGCAGTACCGTTGGCAGCTTGACGATGATGTTCTAATGCAATGAAACGACCAATACAGGTTAGTCCAAATTGTTTAGGCGCTCGAATGATGCAAGAACGCAAATCTAAGCTGATGTCACTAGGACTTATCATTACAATAGCTTCTTTTTCGTTTGTGGTTTCTGGCTTATTTGCTAAATCTCTTTCGACCCATATCTGTTTTTTTGAAGAATAACAGGTAATCGCCTCATCAAACTCAGCCTGAAGCACAGCTCGTGTATCAATAGGCCGCGAAATAGGAGGCATAACTTCTATTATTTCGTCATTATAATTGCAGGCAGAAAACTCTCTTGTACCCGTATCATTGTCAGCCAAAGCAGTTCCAAGCACAAACTTATGCGTCTGAGTCCATTGCCTGTAGAGGACTTCAATTTCCCCACTGCTAGTCTCAACACTTACGAACGAATAGCCCAATAGATCTGATTTTTTTGAAAACAATTGAGGAGCAGCGCAATGAACAAAACCACCCATCCCTCGCGACGAGAAAGTAGCCGTTCCCTGGTGTCTATGGCCGGACAGAACTAATGTGAATTTTTCTGCGATGATATTCTCAAGTTCATTCTTTGCCCAATCAACTAACCAATCTAAAGGGTGATGCATAACCAAAACTCGAACGTTAGAATTATTTTCAGCCAGCCATTTTTGGAGGGAGCGAGTATCTATATGAAGTCGTTCTTTGTCTGAAAAAGGTTTACCAGAAGAGTCCTCCAATCCTCCAAGCGAACAAAGAGCGGTATTGAGGCAATACACACCAATTCCGTTATTCAAATCCCATCCAGTGCCCCCCAAGTGTCCCGCGCAACAGGTATGATGTGCAAACTTCGCTTCACAAGAAACATAGTTTTTGAAATTCTCTGCAAAAAACATTTTTGATAACTGGGGAAGAGTGTCATTGAACGTTCGCTCATCTTTGATGGCGGTTAAAGCACCTTCCTGTATGAGAACCAATGGTTTGAGCGCACTTCGTGATATATCGTGATTTCCTGGCACACTGATACGCCGTTCACGTGGCAACCCAATTGAATCTAATACTTTTGAGAATTTCCCCAGAAAAGCAGCGTACTGTGCGTCGTGTTCACCCTTTAACACGAGATCTCCTGAAAAAATCAAATATACACTTTCAAACTTACGTATCTGAGAAGTGATGTCTTCGAAGAACTTATTGCAAACCAACTCTGATTCTTCATGCCATTCTGGTCTGTAGTGAAGGTCGGAAATATGAAGGAATGTATGTTTCATGATGGAAGGTTTCCTTTCGGTGAATCTAAGCTATCCGCGTAAGATTTAATTGCTTCCCTTTAAAGGCACGTTGTAGAAGGGAGTTAAAGAGTGTGTTCAACTCCACCAGCGCTTCGTTTTGGGAGGTTTTTAGTTTCTCAACGGCAGCAACACGACAGGCGAATTCACACTGTTCTTCCATTGCTGGCAGTGGAATGAGAATTTGCTGAATTTGATCCAGATGGAGGTCGGGAACACCGATGCCTTTGATTCTTTTATCTGCCTGCCTCTTTATGGCTTTTGTTCCCAATACAGCTTTCAAATAATTAGAATCTACCAGCTTTCTGTCGGGTTTGATAAGACAAACACTTACATAAAGTGAAAACTCTTGGTCGGTATCAACAATAGCTGGACGACCGTAGGTAGCGCCGACTTTTGTGTAAAGAATATCGAACTGTTCAGCTTTACAACGTTTTGTAAACATCTGATGATCTTCCAGACTCACAAATTTACAGTTGTCGAACTTCAGAGCGCCTGTTGTTATGTCTTTAACTGAAATGAATGGTACACCTGTCGAGGTATAGTTTGGTTTTTGGTGAACTCCGTCGGTAATTCTTGTCGTAATTTCCGATAGCTGAACAATTTTTACGCCCTTCGGATTCGTTTCTGGATCGCCAAACATGTCCAAAAAAGTCGAACTTAAAAGTTCCTCTGCTAACCGGACCGCCTCCTGCCGCTTGCGCCGGATAGAATCAGCCTTGTCGAGGATGGCAGCGATGCGCTTTTGTTCGGGGAGTGGGGGGAAAGGGATTTGAAGCTCTTGAAATCGTCCTTTATTGATTATTGGAACTGTTGTTGAGGGAGCAAGATGGATAAGAAGTGGTTTCAGGGTCTGGCAGTAATGGAAGCCATATCTCGGGGAAACAATTTTTTCATCAAAAACGACCGAATTGATTTGTTGATTAGTCGCTAGCCGAGTACCAGCGATGCCAATTTTTCCAAGAGAACCAATACAACAGACCATAATTGAATTTTCTGGAATTACCCTGACTTGCTTTGCTCCAAGTTCTGTCAAAGTTACAGGAGTCTTGGTTACAGGGACTCCACCTTTTAATTCAGTTGGGGTAACAAATGGAATTTCTCCACCAAAATAATCATCGCGTATTGTTGATGGTGTCGAGCCTGTGACTACTTCCGCAACTTCACAGAATTTCATCATCTTCCAGTGAGTTGGAACGTTTCTGTTCATCCCACCATCCCCTTCAACTCCGCCAACTCCCCGGCAATCTCCCGCTCCAACGCCTCCAACCGGGCAATGATGACCTGCGGCGGCTCGTAGGCCAACTCCTCATGCTCTACCTTCTTGTAACGATTGATGGAGAGGTCGTACTTGTTGTCGCGGATCTCCTGCACCGGGACGAGGAAGGATTTACCAGTCCGCCCTTCGACTCCGCTCAGGGCACCGCCCTTCTCCCCACTCTGCAACTTAGCATCACCGGTGGCTGAGCGGAGCCGAAGCCACGAAGCCAGCACATCGGGGATATCGTTCTGCTCCACCGGATTGCGCTTGTCATCCAGCGAGAAACCATCGGTCTGCATGTCGTAGAACCAGACGTGATCCGTGCCGCCGGAGTTGGTCTTGGTAAAGATCAATATTCCGGTGGAGACGCCCGCATAGGGACGGAACACGCCGGAAGGCATGGAGATCATCGCCTCCAGCTTGTGGCCGTCCACCAGGATCTTGCGCAAGTCCAGATGCGCCTTGCTGGAACCGAACAGCACCCCGTCCGGCACGATCACCGCGCAGCGCCCGCCCGGCTTCAACAACCGCAGCATCAGGGCGATGAACAGCAACTCGGTCTTCTTGGTCTTGACCGTGCGCAAAAGGTCCTTGGCTACGGTCTCTTCATCCAGCGACCCCTTGAATGGCGGATTAGCCAGGATCAGGGTAAAGGCATCGGCAATGTCTCCGGCGCTGTTGGAGAGGGCGTCACGAGCCTCAATGGCAGGATTCTCCACGCCATGCAGCATCATGTTCATGCTGGCGATGCGCAGCATGGTGGAGTCGAAATCGAAACCGTTGAAGAGCTTGCCGTTGAAGTGGCGCTTCAGTTCTTCGTTGTGGAACAGGTCGGCATGTTGCTCACGCAGGTATTCACCGGCCGCCACCAGGAAGCCGGCGGTGCCGCAGGCCGGGTCGCAGATGATGTCGTCGGGGCGGGGCTGCATCAGCTCCACCATCATCTTGATTATATGCCGGGGGGTGCGGAACTGGCCGTTTCTACCGGCGGTGGTCAGCTTGGAGAGCATGTACTCGTACAGATCGCCCTTGGTGTCCCGGTCTTCCATCGGCACCTGGCTGATCTGCTCCACCACCCGCTCCAGCAGGCTGGGGGTGGGGATCATGAAGATGGCGTCCTTCATGTGGCGGGCGTAGGCGGTATCCAGGCCGCCGTGCAGGTTCTTGATGAAGGGGAAGACCTCCTGGCTGACCACGCGAAACATCTCCTCGGCCTCAAACTCCCGGAAGCGCGACCAGCGCAGATGATCCTGACCTGCGGAGAAGATCGGCTCCTTGATCGGCTTGCCCAGTCGGTTGGCCTGCTTCTCCCGCGCCGTGTGGATGTCATCCAGCCGCTTGATGAACAGCAGGAAGGAGATCTGCTCGATCACCCGCAGGGGATCGGAAATCCCGCCGGACCAGAATGCATCCCATATTTTGTCGATCTTTGATTTGTTTTCACCGGTCAGCACGTGGGTGGGGCTCCTTGGTAGATAGTGGATTGTGCTGTGCCGCATTCAACAGACATTGGCGGTGAGGTGATCCAGTTGTTCATTCAGCCAACTGTTGATACTTTCGCCTGACTGCTTGGCCGCCACGTACACCTTGCGGTGCAGATCCGGGGTCAGGCGCAGCATGAACTTGCCGGTGAACGGTTTTTCAGGAGCCTGGCCAAGTTGGACACAGAAATCAAGATAATCATCCACCGACTCCCTGAAAGCCTGCTTGATTTCGTCAACCGTCTTACCTTGAAAAGTAATAACGTCGCGTAGACCGATAACCTCACCATGAAAGATTTCCGCCTCATCGTCATACTCAACTCTTCCGGAATAGCCTTTGTACTGCATCATGGACGTATACCTCCTTCTTCCAGAAAACGTCTGACTGACTTCACCGCGCCTTTATCGGTTTCTTTCTGCGGATGAGGCCGGTGAAACGTGGCTTTGATTCCATTCAAAAGAAACCTGACGCGGGAACCGTTCCCTTCGTATCGCTCTGCACCAAGCGCTATGAATAATGCCTCGATGTCATCCCAGATAATGCTGGAGTTCACCGGGTCATGGAATATTGCTTTCAGCGTTTTGCGGTGCTTGCTGGTCATAAGGAATTGGTATCACTTTCTGATACCGGTGTAAATGATTTTATCACGAATGTTTTCCCGTCAGCACAAGCCCCACATTACGCTTGTTTGTCCAGCCATTGTATTCCAGTTCAAAATCATGGATGAAATCAAGGCGGCGAGGATTGAGGCGACGAATGCGTACAGATACGTACGTTGAGGCGCCGAAGACGAGCCAACGAAGATAGCGTCTTGATTTGGAATTGGAATCGGGTATAGTCTGCACCTATGCCAACTTTCACCGTCCATACCAGCAGCTCCCTGACCCGCCTGGCTGCGGCCCTGGCCGGGACCTTGGCAGCGGATCCGGCCCCGCCGCTGGTCCGCGAACCGGTGGTGGTGCTCAGTAACGGCATGGGGCGCTGGCTCTCCATGGAACTGGCCGCCACGGACGGCGTCTCGGCCGGCATGGAGTTCAGCTTCCCCAACGACACGCTGGATGCCTGTTTCCGCAGCATGATCCCCGGCCTGCCCGAGTCGTCCCCCTTTACCCTGGACACCATGGCCTGGCGCATCGCAGCGCTTCTGCCCGCGCATCTGCAGCGCCCCGGATTCGAGAGCATCGCCGGCTACCTGGGGGACCGCGGCGACGACCGCCGGCTGCTGCAGCTCTCCCGCAAACTGGCCGACACCTTTGACCAGTACACTATCTTCCGGCCGCAGATGGTCCTGGGGTGGGATAACGGCCAGGGGAGCGACTGGCAGGCCGAACTATGGCGCTCACTGACAGCGGGCTGCGGCGGCCTGCACCGGGCGGCCCTGTTGCGCATATTCCGGCAGCGGCTGAACTCCGGCGTTGCTGAAGATTCTCTCCCGCGGCGCATCAGCCTGTTCGGCATCTCGTTCCTGCCCCCCTTCCACCTGGAGTTCTTTTCAATCCTGTCCCGAGTTACGCAGGTGGATTTTTACCTGCTCAACCCCTGCGGCAGCTACTGGGGCGACATCTTTTCCGAACGGCGCAAGGCCGAACTAGCCCTGAACCCGGACCTCCCGCCCGAGGCCCTGGAGTACTACGAAACCGGTAATCCGCTGCTCTCGTCGCTGGGCACACAGGGTCAGGAGTTCTTCAGCCTGCTGCTGGATATGGATACGGACTGGAATGACCTGGACAGTGTCCGGACGCCACAGGCCGGCGGTCTGCTGGCCACGATCCAAAGCGATATCCTGGAGCTGAGCAACCGTGGCGTCACGACCGGACGGGCCACGATGGCGGACAACGATCTTTCCCTGCAGATCCACTCCTGCCATGGTCCGCTGCGCGAGATGGAGATTCTCTACGACAATCTGCTGCGCATGTTTGATGATCATCCCGACCTGGAACCGCGCGACATCTGCGTCATGACGCCGGATATCGGCGCCTGTGCCCCCTACATAACGGCCACCTTCGGCACGCGCTGCGGCGGACGCCCGGCCATACCCTTCACCATCGCCGACCAGAGTCGGCGCCGGGAGAATCCGGTCCTGGATACCTTTCTGAAGATCCTGGAGCTGCCGGCCGGCCGCTTCGGCATCAACGGCATGCTGGAGGTACTGGAGTGCCCGCAGGTCATGGCCCGTTTCGAGATCACGTCCGACGAGCTGGATCGTATCCGGGAGTGGCTGCAGTCCAGCGGGGTGCGCTGGGGCATCGACGGGACCCACCGTGCCTCGCTCGGTTTCCCGGACTTCGGCGAGTTCAGCTGGCGGGCGGGTCTGGAACGTATGCTGCTCGGCTATGCCCTGGCGCCCGACGGCGACCGTCTGTTTGCCGGGATCATGCCCTGCGACAACATTGAAGGACGTCAGGCCCTGGCCCTAGGCAAGCTGGCCACGTTCATCAACGCAGCCGAAGGCTTGGCTGACGCTCTTTCGGACCGCCTGACTCTGACCCGCTGGGCGGACACATTGACAACCATCACGGACCGGATGCTCAGCCCGCTGGACGGCAACGATACCAGCTGCGTGCCGCTCCATGCCGCCTTCCAGAGTCTGCGCGAATCCGGGGAACGCTCCGGATTTGACGCCCCCATCGGGCTGGAGGCGGTGCGGGACTGCCTGACGGGTCTGCTGGATGAAAGCGGTGAATCCTTCGGTTTTCTGGGGGGGCGGGTCACCTTCTGCGCCATGCTCCCCATGCGCAGCATCCCGCTGCGGGTGGTCTGCCTGGTCGGCATGAATGACGGCATTTTCCCCCGCAACCAGCGTCTGCCGGCCTTCAGCCTGATGAACGGTGCCCGCAGACGGGGCGACCGCTCTATCAGGGACGAGGACCGCTACCTGTTTCTGGAGGCGCTCCTGTCGGCGCGGGATACATTCTACATCAGCTACACCGGCCAGAATGACCGGGACAACAGCAGCCTGCCCCCCTCGGTGGTCGTGGCGGAGCTGCTTGATTATGTCCGGCGCGGATTCGGGCGGGCAGAGGCCCCGGATACGCCGCCCGAAATCGTTACCCGCCACCGTTTGCAGGCCTTCAGCAGCGAGTACTTTTCCGGCGACCAGGACGCCCGGCTGTTCAGCTACTCAACGGAATACCGGGATGCCCTGGAATCCGGCCGCGCCTCCGGCCGGCCGAGACGTGAATTCATCCACAACCCCCTGGAGGATGATCCGCTCCTGACGCAAGAGCTGGATCTTCAGCAGCTGACCCGCTTCCTGGGCAATCCGGCCAGGACCTTTCTGTCCCGCAGCCTGGGCGTGCTCCCCTACAACCTGGAGGATGAGATCGAGGAACGGGAGCCCTTCGCCCTGGAGAGCCTGGCCGGGTATGCGCTTCGGCAGGAGCTAACCGGGAGACTGCTCAACAACGAATCCTGCGACGGCCTGTATGAATCCGTCCGGGCCCGCTCGATCCTGCCGCCGCTGGCTGCCGGCAGGATCGCCTTCGATGCCGCCCTGACCGAATGCAGCGAATTTGCCCGCCTGGTTGCAGCACAGCTTTCTCCGGCTCTGGAGCCGTTGCCGTTCTCACTGGACCTGCACGGCGCCACCCTGAACGGGGTGCTGAAGGAGCTGCACCAGGACCGACACCTGCGCTGGCGTTGTGCCACCATGAAAGGCAAGGATCGCCTGGCGCTGTGGTGCGAACACCTGATCCTCAACACTGTTCAACCGGAGGGCTGCCCCCGTGAGAGCCGAATGGTCTGCAAGGATGTAACCGTTACCCTGCAACCTCTGGATAATGCCCGCGAGCTGCTGGCCGGACTGCTGGAACTGTACCGCCAGGGTCTGTGCCGGCCGCTGCACTTCTTCCCGCAGGCATCCTGGCTGTACCTCAGCGATGGTATGGCCAAGGCCGAAGAGCGCTGGCTGGGAAGCGATTACTCACTCTCACCGGCCGAATCGACGGACCCGTCCTTTAACCTCTGCTTCAACGGCCACAACGTGCTGGATGATGAATTCGTCGTCCTGGCAGAGCGGATCTACGGCCCGCTTCGGGACGTTGCAACCGAAGAGAAGAGCGTATGAAGAACCTGAATCTGGCAACCATCGAAACCTCCGGGCAACATCTGATCGAGGCCAGCGCCGGCACCGGCAAGACCTGGACCATTGCCGCCCTGTACATCCTGCTGTTGCTGGAAAACCGGCTGCGTCCGGAAGAGATCCTGGTGGTGACCTATACCAAGGCGGCCACCGCCGAACTGCGCGACCGGATCAGGCAGCGCATCAGCCAGACCCTGGAGCTGTACAGCAGCGGGCGGACAGCCGGGGATGATCTGGAACAGATTCTGCTCACAGCACGGATAACGGACAGTGCAACGGCCGTCAAACTGCTCACTCGTGCGCTCTATTCCTTCGACGATGCCGCCATCTTCACCATCCACGGCTTCTGCCAGCGTGCGCTGAGTGACAACGCCTTTGAAAGCGGTTCCCTGTTCGACACCGGGATGGTCAGCGATCAGAGCGGCATTGTGCGCGAGGCCTGTGACGACTATTGGCGGTCACGGATCCTCGGCCAGCCGGATGAATTCCTGGAGCAGCTGATTGCCGCGCGCTGCACTCCGGACAGCCTGGCAAAGCCGTTTCGGGGACAGTACCAGAATCCGGATCTGACGATCATCCCGGCGACCGGTGACCCTGATCTGGCTCCGCTGACCGCCCGGCGCGACACGCTCTTTCCGCAACTGAAAACGCTCTGGCTCGCTGAGCGGGAAACCATTCTCAACCTGCTGGCGGCAGCCAACCTGAGCCAGACCAGCTACAAGCCGGCCCAGATCCATAAGGCGGCCGGAGCCCTGGACAACTGGTTCAGTGCGGGGGATGGAAAGCAAGGATGTCCGGGTTTGAAACTGTTCACCCGTGATGCACTGCTGAAAGGACAGAAGAAAGGTTCCACCCTCCTCTCGCACCCCTTATTCGACCTGTGCCAGGAGATGCACGACACAATGTTACTGATTGATGAGGCCTTCCGGGCAAAGCTGATCCATCACCAGACCGCCCTGCACAGCTGGCTGAAGACCGAACTTACCCGCCGCAAGCGGAGTCAGAACCTGCGCTGTTTCGATGACCTGCTGCTGGATCTGCATCAGGCGCTGGCCGGCAGCGGCGGCGATCAGCTGGCCCAAAGCCTGGGCGGACACTACCGGGCGGCCCTGATCGACGAGTTTCAGGATACCGACCAGCTGCAATGGCAGATCTTTGCCCGTCTGGCTGGGCTTGATACGGGAGAGGCATCATATCCCTTGTTCCTGATCGGCGACCCCAAACAGGCCATCTACAGCTTTCGCGGGGCCGACATCTTTGCCTACATCGCTGCATCACGTGCAATCGACAATGCACGGAAATGCACCCTGGACACCAACCGCCGCTCGACGGAGCCCCTGGTGGCGGCTGTCAACCGACTGTTCCAGTCAGCGGACGATCCCTTTCTCTGCCGCGATATCGCCTTTAAACCGGTCAAATCCGGCCGGGAGCCGGAGCAGAACCTGTTGCGAAACGGCCAACCGCTCGAGCAGCCCTTGCAGCTCTGGGTCCATCCCCGAGACGACCAGTCCACCCTCGTCAGAAAAGGGGAGGCCTGCCGGACGGTTGTCCGCTGTGTGGCGGAAGAGATCGCCCGCCTGCTGGACGGGACGGTCGAGATTATCGACCGCAAGGGGCGCCGCAGCCTCAAACCGGGCGACATCGCCGTACTGGTCAAGGCCCATTACCAGGCCGACCTGGTTCAGGGAGCCCTCGTGGAGCTTGGGATACCATCGGTGCAGCACGGCAGCGCCACCATCTTCGAATCAGCCGAGGCGCTGGATCTGCTGCGAATCCTGCGGGCGGTGCATGAACCATCACGGGAACGCCTGCTGCGCGAGGCGCTCCTGACCGCCAGCATGGGATTGTCCGCCAACGACGTGGCCGGATATCTCGGAGAGGCGGCCAACGATACTGCCTGGGAAGAGTGGCTGCGGCGTTTCCGGGATCTGAACGGAGCCGCCCGAACGGGGGGAGTCATTTCACTGGCAGAGCGGCTGCTGGGGGAATGCGGCGTACGGAGGCGGGCTCTTTCACGGGCCGGAGGGGAACGGACCCTGACCAATATCCTACATTGCGTCGAACTGCTCCACCAGGCGGAACAGGAGCGAGCCTGCGGGCTGGAGGGGCTGATCATCTGGCTGGAGCGGCACATCGTCGGGAACGTGGAAGATGAAACAGCCCTGCTGCGACTGGAAACCGACGCTGATGCGGTTCAGCTCTCCACCATCCACGCCAGCAAAGGTCTGGAGTATCCGGTGGTCTTTCTCCCCTTTGCCTGGGACAGCCCGTCGGCCAGAACCGATCAGGTCATCTTCCATGACGATGACAACAGACTGACCCTCGACCTCGGGTCCGACAGTCTGGAGGCCAACAAGGCTATCGCCCGGTCGGAACGCGCCGCCGAGGCGGCCCGGCTGCTGTACGTGTCCGTCACCCGGGCAGAATTTCTCTGCTACCTGGCCTGGGGATGCATCAGCGACGCCCACAACTCGCCGCTCTTCCCGCTGTTGCACGGCCGGACAATCGAGGATCCGAAGCAGTTCAAAAGCTGTTCCGACGCTAGTATTCTGGAAGACATCCGCCTGCTCGGCACCCCGGACAGCGGACTGGCGGCGGACTTCATGCCGGTAGACGCCCCGGCGCCCCCCTATCGTCCCCAGCAAGAGAACCAGGGCGCCTTCACCTGTCGCAGCCTGAAACAGCCCATTGCAAGCGACTGGCGGGTTTCCAGCTTCAGCAGCCTGGCCGCCGGTAGTGAACGAAGCCTCCAGCCGCGTGATTACGATGCCCTGACCTTCACTGCAGCGGAGAGCGCGCCGGACGAAACTGCTGTCCGCCCGGCCGGAAATTCGATCTTTGATTTCCCGCGCGGTTCCTCGGCCGGCACCTGCCTGCACGAGATTCTGGAGCGGCTGGATTTCGCAGCCCTCACTGATGCGCAGATCGAGCAGGTCAGCGGCTCACGGCTGCGGGCCAACGGCTACGGAGATGAGTGGCTTGCGGCGGTCGGCAGCATGGTCGCTTCGGTGACGCAGGCGTGGCTGATCGGTGAAGATCAGCAGTTCAACCTGTCACAGCTGAAAAAGGGGGCCTGGCAGACGGAGCTGGAGTTTTTCCTGCCGGTCGCGCTCCTGTCTCCGGAATACCTGCGCCAGGCCTTTGACGGCCTACTGAAGCCGTCTCTTCACGGAAACTATCAGGAACTGCTGGATGCGCTTACCTTCCAGCAGAGCCGCGGCATGCTGCATGGCTTCATTGATCTGGTGTTCGAACATACCGGTCGCTATTACATCCTCGACTGGAAATCCAATCACCTGGGCTTCAGCGAAACGGACTACTCCCGCGACAACATGACCCGCTCCATGGCCGATCATTCCTACATCCTGCAATACCACCTCTACTCCCTGGCGCTCCACCGCCACCTGACCCGGCGCCTGCCGGGCTACAGCTACGAAACACACTTCGGCGGCGCCATCTACGTCTACCTGCGCGGCGTCAACGCAGAAAATCCGGTTCAGGGCATCTATCGGGACAAACCTCCAACGGAGTTCATCGACCGGGCAAACAGGCTTCTGCTGGCCTAAGATTCAGGTTTCCGGTTGTTATACACTATGCACCTGACGGAAAATGAATTGGAAAGAACTGATTTGAGGAGTAAACTCAAATTGAAAGAGGTGGACGAGGAGGGATTGTGCGGATACAAGTTTTAATAATGTGCGCCCTGCTGGCAAGCGCCGCTATCTCAGCGGCACAGGATGACCGCCCCATAGGTCTTGTAAAGACGGCCTCTGGTGAAGTCTTCATACTGCGGGACGGTCGACGTATGGCGGCACTCCCCGGCCATCAGCTGGTCTTGGGAGATGAACTTTCAACCGGAGCCACCGGTGCGCTGGGGGTCATCCTGCGGGATGATACCGTCCTGTCACTAGGCCCGTCGACTGAAACCCGAATCGAACAGTTTGCCTTCGAACCTGTGGATCAGAAGCTTGGCATGGTGCTGCGGGTGACGCGGGGTCTGATAGAGTATCTTTCAGGAAAGATATCCAAGCTGGCACCCGGCTCGGTCCGGATAGAAACTCCGGTTGCGACACTGGGGGTCAGGGGCACACGTTTTGTCGCCAGGATTGTTCCATGAAGGGTGCCCACTTTCGCCGTCTGGTGCTGTCTTTGTGCTTCTTCGTCAGCGTTCTCCTCTCGGGATGCACTGCTCAAAAGAGCATAATCATACTGCTCCCCGAGGATGGCAAGGTTTCGGGTGAGGTTACGATAGTTAATGACCAGGGTTCGCAGGTTTTGAACAAGTCGTGGCAGTCAGTGGAGATTTCGGGAACTCAGGGTCGGCCGGCGAGTCCGATCGTCCTGGACGAGACGACTGTGCAGGATATTTTCGGCGGGGTCATGGCCGCCATGCCTTTGCCGCCGGTCAACTACCTGCTCTACTTCAAACATGATTCCGCAGAACTCCTGCCGGATTCTAAGCTCCTCCTGCCCGTGATCGCCAAGGCCATCAAGGAGCGGCATCCGGCGCAACTGTCAGTCGTCGGGCACACCGATACCATGGGTACGGCCGAATACAACTATCAGCTCGGGCTCCTGCGGGCGCGCACGGTATCTGCGCTGCTTGCTTTGCACGGAGCAGCACCGGCAGGTACCGAAACCTCCTCCCGTGGCAGCAGCGACCACCTCGTGAAAACCCCGGACCAGACCCTCGAACCGCGCAACCGGCGCGCCGAGGTCTCTATCCGATGATTTCCTGCTCAGGCCGATTGACATGTTGAACCCGGACAACGCGCACACAAGGATGCCGATGTGTCCCCGCTGACCCCCAAAAGTCGCCTGCCTCTCGTTCGAAGCGGCAATTTGCTGATCCTGACCTCCGGATTAATTCTTACGCTTGCCCTGTGCACCACATTCCTTGTTAGTCCCGCCTTTCTTGCGCATCTGGACGGACGGTTTTTCGATAGTCTGTTAACCGACGAACTGCCGCCACGGGAGTACGCGAGCCCGGTCGTAGTGGCTCTGGATGATGAATCGCTGGCTCGCTTCGGCCGGTGGCCCTGGCCTCGGGCTCTGGTAGCGGAACTGCTGACCCGGATCGCGGCACAGCATCCGGCCAGCGTCGGTATCGATGCCATCTTTGCGGAACCCGAACTCTCCTCCCCGGTCAATTCACCCTCTGCTGCCGACAGCCTCTCGGATGGGGACACGGCCCTGGCAAAAGCACTGGCCAGCGGCCCCTTCACGCTCGGCTTCGAACTGACCTTCGCGCCGACGACAGATCGTTCCCAAGTTGAGCGGCTGCTTCATCCGCTTAATATCGTATCGCTTGCCGAGACAGGGACAGCGGATCCCCGCAGGCGGTTCTGGCAGGCAACCGGGGCCGTGGCCAGTCGTCCGGAGTTCTCCCGTTCCGTTTCTGCCTCGGGTTTTGTCAATGCAGCCATGGAACAGGACGGTGTACTCCGTCGGATGCCTCTTCTGATACAGCAGGGTGAGAAGGTCTATCCGAGTCTCGCCCTTGCAACCGTCCTGAGAAGCCAAGCTGTACCGGCCGCACTCCTTGCATCAACCTGGAACGGAGACTGCTCCCTGCAGGTCGGTGAGCGGCGCATCCCACTGGATGACCGGGGCCGCCTCCTGCTTCGCTACCGGGGATGGCACGGGACGGTCAAAACCCTGTCGGCTTCGGCGCTCCTGGAGGGACGCGTAGCGCAGGGTACACTGCGGGGGCGGGTGGTCTTTGTCGGCGCTACGGCCACCGGTATGGGGGAGGCCGTGGTGACACCCGTAAACGCCCTGCTGTCGGGGGTTCAAGTCCATGCAATCGCTGCAGAGAATATCCTGAACAATGATTTTGCCAGGATCTGCCCGAGGGTTTATCAGCTGCTTGCCACACTTGCGCTGGGCGCTCTCGCCGCGTTCGTCTGCGTTGCCATGCCGGTCATGCGCGGTGCACTAGTGCTCGGCGTTGCCGCCATCGCTGCCTGGCAAGGATCTGTCTGGCTGTACCAGACCAGCGGACTTTTCCTTTCGCCTGTGGTACCCGTACTTGCGTTACTGACAAACTTCTCCCTGCTTTCACTGATCCGCTCGTTCTTTGTGGAAAAGAGGCACCAGCGCCAGACGCGCGACCTGGCAACGACTCGTGAGTTCATCATGACGTCACTGGCTGCCCTTACCGAAATCCGGGACACCGAGACCGGCGCTCACATCATGCGCACCCAGCGCTACCTGCTTGTTCTCTGTCAGGAGCTTTCACACTATCCACGGTTTCAGCCTCTGCTGGATCAGGACACCATCGAACTGATTTCGAAACTCGCCCCTCTGCACGACATCGGTAAGGTAGGCCTCCCCGACAACCTGCTCCACAAGTCCACGGCATTCACGGCCGAGGAATATCAGGAGGTCAAGAAGCACGCCGCATTCGGCAGGGACGCGATTGCCAAGGCCGAGTTACGCGCCGGCGTACACGATGACGTACTGCTTCAATATGCCAAGGACATGGCCTATTCCCACCACGAGCGCTGGGACGGTTCGGGCTACCCGGAAGGTCTGCGAGGTGAGCAGATACCGTGGCCCGGCAGGGTCATGGCTATTGCGGACGCCTACGATGCCATCATATCGAAGAGGGTCTACAAGGAACCTGTTCCCCATGAATCGGCCGTTCGCATCATCATCGAAGGGAGGGGAATCCTGTTTGATCCCGACATCGTGGATGCCTTCGTAAAGGTAGCGGATCAGTGGTGGAGGATAGCCTGCGATCTGGCCGATGCGGACGAGCCAACGAAGATAGCGCGTTGATTTGGAATTGAAATAAGAGAAGTGAAATTCTGCTGTTCTTTATACCCCATCGAACTGATTACAGTAATAATCAGATACACTCGCCTGATTAAAGATACCTGAGGGGGATCAGACCAACGAGCGGTTCAGGGCGTCAAGCAGTTCGGGAACGGACACTTTGTGGACTCCGGCGCCATGTTCAAGGGTCTCCAGATCGGCGATCTGGCATTCGTAGCAGTCGAGATTGAATTGCTGGAATACGGGGAGGGTTTCGGGATGCTGCCTGATGATATCGGCGATTATCATGTCTTGCGTGATCATGGTGTGCACCTCGTGATGTCAGTGAATACAACATTAAAGAAATTGTTCAGTGCAATCCGTATTTGGCTCGCAGGGCTGCTTTGACTTCGGGAGGGACGAATCCGTCAATGTTGCCGTTCAGTGAACAGACCTCCTTGACGATGGATGACGACAGGTAGCCGTACTGGAGCGAGGTCATCATAAAGAGCGTCTCCACATTCTTGCTGATACAGCTGTTCATCTGGGCGATCTGGAACTCGTATTCAAAATCCGAAATGGCCCGCAAGCCCCTGATGACCACATGGGCCTTCCGGGAGGCGATATAATCTATCAGAAGACCGGTAAAGGTGTCAACCGTGACCCTCTCCTGCCCTCCGACGACCTGCGTGATCATGTCAACCCGCTCATCAAAGCTGAACAGTGAATTCTTCTGGGAATTGCAGGCCACCGCCACGATGACTTCGTCAAAGACCTTCAGGCCTCGGTTGATAATATCCAGATGACCGTAAGTAATCGGGTCGAATGATCCGGGATAGACTGCGATCTTCTTCATGTAGACTCCCTGACAAAGAATTCAAGTGCCGTATCACCATAGATGCGGCTGTCAATCTTTACAAGCTTACCAAACTGTTCAGCCAGCAGACTCCGGGATGAACATTCGGCTATCAGCAGAGCATCTTTCGCCAGAAGTGAAAATGAGCTCAACGCCTCTAGTACCGGTGTATATAGATTTGATGAATACGGAGGATCGAAAAAACAGATATCAAACTGTTTTCCATTCCGTGACAGCAGGTTAAGTCCTTTAAGCGCATCAAGAGCCAGGCATTCGGCTTTTGATGCCAGGCCGGTACGGGTAAGATTTTTTTCCAGAATTTCCAGAACCGGACGGCTCTGCTCGACAAAACTACAGGAGGCCGCTCCCCGGCTGAGAGCCTCAATTCCGAGACTGCCGCTGCCGGCACAGATATCGAGAACACAGGCTCCAACAAGCGCACGCCGGCTGGCGATAATGCTGAAGAGCGCCTCCTTGACCCTGTCAGCCGTCGGACGGGTCTGCAAACCTGCCGGCGCTGTCAGCCGTAACCCCCGGGCGCTGCCCGCAATCACACGCATGACCCCGAATGACCTCCATAACCTTTCACAACCCTGTAAACTGCGCGGAAATTACCCTATTTCCGATTCCAGATCAAGGATGAAATCAAGGCGGCAAGGAGGAGGCGACGCAGGCGTACAAGTTAAGTACGCTGAGGAGCCGACGACGCGGCCAACGCAGATAGCGCCTTGAGGTGGAATCGGGAGCCGTCAAGCCGGAACCGGCATGACTCTTCCAAACTTACCATCATAGCCCGGACTGATACTGACGATACCCCTGCGCATATTGACGATGGCTGTTGCAACAGCCTGCGACGAGGCAGCAGCAATCGCATCCTCCGACGCTTCACGCAGGATGTAAAACTCGCTTCCCAGGCGCTCCAGCAGTGTGAAATAGATGGCCTGGACACGTTTTGATGCCGTACCGAAACCGGCAATAGAGGAGATCAGTTCCACCAGCGGCACCAGCGACTCGAATGGCGGAAAGCGGTCCGGCTGATCGGCAACGGTTCGACTGGCCAGTTCTTCCACCCGGTGCAGCACCCCCACGGTCAGCTTCCCGCCGCATTTCGGGCAGCGCCCTCCGCAGGCACGGGTCTGCTCCGGTTCCAGGCAGATACCGCAGTCGCGGTGCCCGTCCAGGTAGTATTTGCCCTCCTGGGGAAAGAACTCGATCGTGCCGGCCAGCCCGTCGCCGGTTGCCAACGCCGCGGTGATCGCGGCATAACTCGGCGGGCAGTCGAAAAAGGTGGCTTCACGTCCCAGTTTGGCCGGCGAATGGGCGTCGGAACAGGAGATCAGCTGGATACCGTCCAGCGCCGGAATACGGCGGTTCATGGCCGGATCAGAAGAAAGACCGGTCTCGATGGCCCGGATATGAGGGGTCAGGTCGCCGAAGCACTCTTCCAGGGAGTCAAATCCGGAAAATGCACCGAAAACCGAGAAATGCGGTGTCCAGGCATGGGCCGGAATCACCATGATATCCGGTGAGATGGACAGCATCATTTCAAGTAGTACATAGGCATCCAGACCCAGGATCGGCCGGCCATCCGAGGCCAGATTCCCGATTCCGGCCAGGGCTGCGTTGATGCGAGCTACCGTCGGGAAATCGGGAGCCAGCAACACCAGGTGCACCTTGCGGGTACGGTCGTGGCGGCGGTAGATGCAGCTGATTTCGCTGGTCAGCAGAAAGCGGACATCGGCCCGGCAGGAACTGTACACATCCGGCAGAGACAGGCCCGGGCGCAGTTTCAACAAACCGCCTTCGTCGGATTCCAGCTTGTCCTGCAACTCTGCAATCCAGCCGGGATGGGTGAAGTCCCCTGTACCGACCACCCCGATGCCCTTGAGTTGCGACCAGCGCCACAGAGTTTCCGGGCTCAGGTCACGGCTGCAGCCGCGTGAATAGCGGGAATGGATATGAAGATCAGCTATCAGCATGGAGTCTGGCCCTGTCTTGTAGATTTTCTCCCCGATAATCACGCAGACAACCGCAAAAGTCCATCAATAAAGCGTAAACAGTGCCTCTCTGCTTGACAAAACCAACCTCTAAGTAAATAATTCATGAAATTATCTGCATACATCATCTGGAAGGATTGCACTCATGCGTATCGAAAGCGATTATCTTGTCATCGGCAGCGGCATCGCCGGTCTTTCCTTTGCCCTTCAGGCGGCCAACCATGGTAGTGTCGCCATCGTTACCAAGCGCGATATCTCCGAATCAGCCACCAAGTATGCCCAGGGCGGCATCGCCTCGGTATTTTCGGCCGAGGACTCCTTTGAGGCCCACATCGAGGATACCATGGTGGCCGGGGCCGGCATCTGCCACGAGGATGTGGTCCGGATGGTGGTCGAGGAAGGTCCCCAGACCATCCGCAACCTGATCGAATGGGGTGTCAAATTCACCACCAACGGCAGCGACGACTATGACCTGACCCGTGAAGGGGGCCACAGCGCCCGGCGCATCCTGCATTCCGAGGACATCACCGGCCGCGAGATCGAGCGGGCCCTGGTGGAAGCGGTCCGCCAGCATCCCAATATCCAGGTCTACGAACATCACATCGCCATTGACCTGATCACCACCGCCAAGATCGAAAAGAAACCACCGGCTGAAAACCGCTGTCTGGGCGCCTACGCCCTGGATATCAACGACGGTCTGGTCATAACCTTCGCCGCCACGATCACCCTGCTGGCCAGCGGCGGGGCCGGCAAGGTCTATCTCTACACCTGCAATCCGGATGTGGCCTCGGGCGATGGTGTGGCCATGGCCTACCGGGCCGGCGCCACCATAGCCAACATGGAATTCATGCAGTTCCACCCCACCACCCTCTTTCACCCCCTGGCCAAATCGTTCCTGATCTCGGAGGCGGTGCGCGGCGAGGGCGCCATTTTGCGCCGTCGCGACGGCACCGCCTTCATGGAGAAGTACCACAAGCTCAAGGACTTGGCTCCGCGCGACATAGTGGCCCGGGCCATCGACAACGAGATGAAGACCAGCGGTGACGACTGCGTCTACCTGGATATCACCCACGAACCGGCCGACGTTGTGCGTAAGCGTTTCCCCAACATCCACCAGACCTGCATGGATTTCGGGCTGGACATGACCACAGAGGGTCTGCCGGTCGTGCCGGCGGCCCACTACCTGTGCGGCGGCGTGGCGGTCAATACGGATGCCGAGACCGACATCCCCGGCCTGTATGCCATCGGCGAGACGGCCTTCACCGGTCTGCACGGCGGCAACCGTCTGGCCAGCAACTCCCTGCTGGAGGCGGCGGTCTACGCCGGGAAGGCCTTCCAGCATTCATCCGAGGCACTCAAGACCCTTAAGCACGACCAGCGCGAGATCCCGGCCTGGGATTCCGGCACCGCCACCAACAGCGACGAGATGGTGGTCGTTTCCCAGAACTGGGACGAGATCCGCCGCACCATGTGGAACTACGTCGGCATCGTCCGCTCAGACAAGCGCCTGGCGCGGGCCATGCGGCGCATCAAGCTGATCCAGGACGAGATCGAGGAATACTACTGGAATTTTATCATCACCTCGGACTTGGTGGAGTTGCGCAACATTGCCACCGTAGCCGAGCTGATCGTGACCTGCGCCCAGCAGCGCAAAGAGTCGCGCGGGCTGCATTACACCATCGACTACCCGGAACGGGATGATATCAACGGTAAAAAGGATTCCTTTGTCAAGAAACAGTTCTAGGAGCCTGTCGGACTTAGGATAAATCTACTGCAAATCCGCCTGTGCGGTCCATATTTCACCGCTTTCTTGGTCAATAGAACGACTATTGACTTGCAAAATCGGCAAAATCTGTCCTCGCCCAGTCGAATTTTCGCTACGATTTCCTAAGTCCGACAGACTCCCAGGAAACAATTTCAGGATCGGAGCCCCTGTGGACATCAATGAAATACGCAAACGAATCGACCTGCTGGATGATGTACTGTTGCGCATCTTCAACGAAAGAGCCCGACTGGCCCTGGAGATCGGTCATCTCAAAAAGGGGCTGAATCTGCCGGTCTTTGATCCGTCTCGCGAGAAACGCATCTTCGCCCGCATGAAAGAGGATAATCCGGGGCCGCTGGACGATGAGGCCATCGTCAGGATGTTTGAACGAGTTGTGGACGAATCGCGACGCCTGGAACGCATAACTTCACATAAAGAAGAATAAGGGAGCACATTCAATATGCTGATTATTATGAAGAAACATGCTTCGGAAGAAGCACTGGACCAGATCAAGGAGTACCTGATCACCCGTGATTTCGACATCCACCAGTCAACCGGCGCCAACCGCACCATTATCGGGGTGATTGGAGATACGGACACCCTCGATGATCACGAGATTGAGGGCATGCCAGGGGTCAGCCAGGTGGTCAGGATCAGGAAGGATGATTGAAACGGCAACGGCGGGGAAACCCGCCGTTTTCTTTTCAAGCGCAAATTCTTCCGAAAGAGCAACAATGGCCATATTTACCCATATAGTACTGAAAATAATGCTGCCGATCATGATCCTGATCGCGGTCGGATTCATTGCCAACAAACGGCTGAACCTGGACTCCCGGACCTTTGCCAAGATCTTCATCTATATCTTCGTGCCGGCCATCTTCTTCACCAAGATCTATTACGCCAGCGTCGTATCGAAGGATGTTTGGTTCATACTGGCTTATGTCATGGCAATACAAGTGCTGATGCTGGTGATTTCAGTACTTGTGACGCGCATGTTCTCCTATTCCCGCAGCAGGGGCAAGGCCCTGGGGAATTCGCTCATGTTCTTTAACAGCGGCAATTACGGCCTGCCGCTGGCCGACCTGGTGTTCAAGGGTCTGCCCAATGCCATGACCATCCAGGTGCTGATCATGCTGATCCAGAACGTCACCTCCAACACCTTCGGTGTGTTTCAGGCCAGCTCGGCCAACTCCTCCCGCCGGCAATCCATCCGCAACATGCTGGAGATGCCGACGCTGTATGTACTGGCTGTGGTTCTAATCGTGAAACTGTTCGGCATCCAGGTGCCGGAGCAGATTATGGTGCCGCTCAATTACATTTCGGACGGGTTCATCGGTATAGCCCTGATAGCGCTGGGGGTTCAACTGGCCGAGATCAAGCTCGATTTCAAGTTCGGCGACGTACTGCTTCCCTGCTGCATCCGTCTGCTGCTGTCGCCGCTGCTGGGCTATCTGATCGTTCTGGCTTTGGGGGTAAAAGGTATACTGGCCCAGTCCATGGTAATTGGCGTGTCCACGCCAACCGCGGTGAATACAGCCATCCTGGCCCTCCAGTACAATAATGAACCCGAGTATGCATCCAGAATTGTCTATTTCACCACCCTGTTCAGCCCGATAAGCCTGTCGGCGGTTATCTACTTTGCGACAACTTATCTGTAAAACTACGCCTACTTCAATACTCAGTGAAATAGAAAAGGTAAACTGCGAGAGCGGCAACTGATATTAATGAACGCATCACTGTCAGAGAGTAAGCGCATGCGGGACATGGTGTTTTTCGGAGGTTTGCGATTCTCGCAGAGAAAGACGTGCGGTGGCCTGAAATTTACCCGAAAGACCACCCCGACTTTGTACCATACCTGATGCTAAGTTCCGTTAGGCAGGTCATGATCGACGATATTGAGGTGTCAACGGACGAGTGGTATAACCAGTGCAGCCTCGAAGCCAGCATACAAGCGATGCAACAGGATGTGGTGGACAAAGTGAACGCCATGGATAGCACGCCTATCAAAGAGCTAACCGCCGTAGAAACAAGGCTGGAGAAGAAATACAAGGTTGAGAAAGTCAAAGATGCGAAGTTGACCAGTGCAGAACAGTTGGAGTTACAGAAGGCAGTGGACAATATTTTTTTCAGTTCCGCCACCCGTGCAGTGCGCCACCAGCACCGTTACATCATCCGGCTGTTGCCCCTGTTGTTCCGTCAGCCCGACCAACCGGTCCACCATCTCCCGGGCGCTCACGGCTCCGGCCAATTGCCGGGACAGCAGCCGGTTGTTCAACATCAGCTCGGGCCGGGCGTCAACCACCCCGTCACTGTACAGCACCAGTGTGTCTCCCTTTTCAAACACAATCCTTCCTTCCCGACGGTTCGTGCGGCTCGGAACTCCCAGCGGCAGGCCGCGCGGCGTGAGTCCCTTGACGGCACCGTTCCTGCGGCGCAGGAAGGCAAATCCATGACCGCAGTCCACATAAATCAAGCTACGGTTCTCGGTATTGAGCTGTCCCAGGAACAGGGTCACGAAGCTCTCCGAATTATCCATATCGGACTGTAGTGCCGATTCGGCCAGCCTGATCGCCTCGGTCGGCCGGTTATGTCCCAGGGCGCGGATGGTGGCACGGACCGTTGCCATCAGCATGGCCGCGGCCATGCCCTTGCCCATGACATCCCCCAGGGTCAGGGACCATACCCCCGGGCAGACCTCCAGCCAATCGAAGAAGTCACCCCCGACCTGCTTGGCCGGCAGGCACCTGGCCGCGATGTCGAAGCCGGGGATGACTGGATAGCCTCGCGGCAGTAATCTGGCCTGAATCTTGGCCGCATAGCGCAACTCCACCTCCAGCTGGTAGCTGCGCAATTCGCTTTCACGCAGGGCATCCTCGGCTCGCTTGAGTTCGGCCCGTTCCTCGGTCTCGATCAGTGCCCGGCGAACTGCCGGCGCCAGGCGCGAAAGCCTGTTTTTCAGGACATAATCCGTGGCGCCGCTCTTCAGGGATTCTATGGCCGCCTCTTCGCCAAGTCTGCCGGAGACGAACACGAAGGGTAATTCGGGATAGCGCTCGCGGACAATGGTCAGTGCGCCCATGCCATCGAAGCCGGGCAGGGCGAAATCAGCCAGGACCAGATCGACTTCTCCGCTTTCCAGCTCAATGATAAATCTCTCCCGCCCGTCAACCTGTACTATGTCGCAGGTGATCCCCTCGCCGGACAGGGTGGCCTGTACCAGTTCGGCATCGAGCGGGTCGTCTTCCAGATGCAGGATGCGCAGACGTGCATTCATCTCAAGCGGCCCTCCTGTTGCCCGTCGGAGGCGCTTCGTTGATCAGCGCCCAGAACACGCCCAGCTCCTCGACCGCTTTCATGAACTCCTTGAAGGCCACCGGTTTTACCACATAGGCATTGACCCCCAGACTGTAGCTGTCCACCAGATCCCGCTCTTCGCGTGACGAGGTCAGGATTACCACCGGGATCAGCTTGAGATGCTCATCAGCCTTGATGGAGCGTAATACCTCCAGACCGTCCACTTTGGGAAGTTTGAGATCGAGCAGGATCACCGCCAGGTCGTTGCAGGGGCGCTGTTCATACGCCCCGCGACAGAAGAGATAATCCAGGGCCTCTTCTCCGTCATGGACCCAGGTGACCTCATTGGCCAGATTGTGCTCGGCCAGCGCCTCCAGGGTCAGTTCAGCATCATTGGGATTGTCTTCCACCAGCAGGATATGTTTCAGAGTGACCATAATCTATACCTCCTCTTGTTTCGGCAGCGTGAAGCGGAAGATCGCGCCGCTGCCCGGCCCGCTTTCGGCCCAGATCCGGCCGCCGTGGCGATGGATGATGCGCTGGCAATTGGCCAGTCCGACACCGGTCCCCTCGAACTCATCGCTGCTGTGCAGCCGCTGGAACAGGCCGAAGAGTTTGTCCACGTACTTCATATCGAAGCCGACACCGTTATCCCGGACATGGAAGACGGTCTCGCCGGTGGCATCCATATCAGAACCAATACCGATCCGCGCACGGCTGCTTGAACGGGTGAATTTCAGGGCATTGGCGATCAGGTTGGCAAACACCTGGCGCAACATGGCCGCGTCCCCCTCCAGTACCGGAAGTTCGTCGATGTCCCATTCGATTGATCGCTCCCCTTCATCCTCTTTCAGTTCGCTGATAACCTCCCTGACCAGGCTATTGAAATCGATACTGCTGTTCTGCAGCTCGGCCCGCCCCATGCGGGAAAAGGTCAGAAGATCGTCGATCAGGGTTCCCATCTTCTGTGAAGATTCCGAAATTATCTTCAGGTAGTGTTGACTTTTTTCGTCCATCATTTCCAGGCCGCGCTTGTTGAGCAGTTCCACGAAGCCGGTGATGTGGCGCAAGGGGGCGCGCAGGTCGTGGGATACGGAGTAGCTGAAGGCCTCCAGCTCTTTGTTGGCAGCTTCAATCTGCAGGAGATGCCGATTCAGCTCAGTGTTCAGCTCGTTGATCCTCTTTTCGGCCCGTCTCCGGTTCAGGGATTCCATGAAGGCCACCGAGAGCGCCTCGATATCCTCCTGGTCGTTCAAGGTGTAATCCGTCTGTTTGCCGGCCAGGGCGATCATGCCGGTGATGCCCCCCAGGAAGCGCAGGGGTACCCCCATAAAAGAGCTGATCGTCGGGTGACCGGGCGGTTTTTGTACCGCATCGGGATGATTGGCCGGGTCGTTGATGATCCAAGGGCGTCCCTCCCTGAGTCCAATACGGTTAATGCCCCGGGCGGGCATGTTCTTGAGCAGGTGAACGGCTTCTTCCACAGGTATGCGGCAGGCCTTCCAGCCCGCCTCGCTGATGGTGGTCGTATCAAACAGCCCCTCCCGGTTCAGCTCTCCGATGAAGCTGTAGGCGCTGCCGGTCAGCTCCTCGGCCGCTTTCAGGCAGATGCGTGCCATTTCCTCTTCGTTTTCGCAGTCCGGGGTCTCGCGGAAGACCTTGATGATGGCCTTCAGAAGAGCGATTTGCCGCTCCGTCTGTGGGGGTGTTGTGCTGTCCGCTTCTTCATTCTCAGGGATTGATATATTTTTTTCGAACATGACACATCCTTTCACGTCTGAATCCTCGGATTGCCTTTGTAGTTTATGGCCGTATCAGAGATATTTCAACCCTTCACTGCCTGATATTTCCCGTTCATTATTATATTCATATAGTACCACATCAGGATAGTGATGTCCGGTTAGTTGTAAGAAATTGCAGCCGAAAAAACTCCCCTTGACCTGCGGGTCGGACGGTGATAATGTTCCTCAACACATACGACACCACCTTTTAATCTGGTCCGAGAGGCTAGCAAAGGTTACACAATGAACGAAACAGGATACATACCGATGAGTCTTGCCGCCTGGCGCGGGGAGGCTCTTTTTTTATGCCGAAAAGGGGAGGCGATATGTCGGGCGAACAGACTGTAATCATGGACAATAGCGGAATAAAGCGGGCCGTAACCAGGATATCGCATGAGATACTGGAGCGCAACAAGGGACTGACCGATGTCGTCCTGATCGGCATCCGTTCCGGCGGAGCCTATCTGGCCGAGGAGATCGGGCGCGTGACCGAGGTCATCGAAGGGGTCAAGGCACCGGTGGGAGCCGTGGATATCACCCTTTACCGTGACGATGTCAGCGGCCATCTGCCGCATCAGGCGGTCGGTAAAACCGATATTCCCTTCTCGCTGGAAGGAAAGCGGGTGGTGCTGGTGGATGATGTCCTCTTTACCGGCCGCACCATCCGTGCCGCCATGGATGCCCTGATGGACCACGGCCGGCCCCAGTGCATCCAGCTGGCCGTTCTGATTGATCGCGGACACCGGGAGCTGCCGATCCGGGCCGATTTTGTCGGCCGCAACGTACCGACCAGTTTGAAGGAAAATGTAGCCGTACTGTTTGATGACAAGAACCAGCCAATTGAAGTGGTTCTTGAAAAATAGCGAGGGGAGGGCGTATGGCGGAGTTCAAACATAAGGACATCATTGCGCTGCGGGACCTGAACAAGGAGGAGATAGAACTGCTCCTTTCAACGGCTGAAAGCATGCGCGAGATCAACAGCCGCGAGATCAAGAAGGTGCCGACCTTGCGCGGCCGGACCATCATCAACCTGTTTTACGAAGCCTCGACCCGGACGCGCACCTCGTTTGAAATTGCCGGCAAACGCCTCTCGGCCGATACGGTCAACATCACGACCGCCAGCAGTTCCGCCACCAAGGGCGAGACCCTGGCCGATACGGCTTTGAACCTGCTGGCCATGAAGCCGGACATCATCGTCATGCGCCATGCCGTATCAGGTTCCCATTACTTCCTGTCGGAGAAGCTGCCGAGCTGCTCGATCATCAATGCCGGTGACGGGGCGCATGAACATCCTTCCCAGGGGCTGCTGGACATGCTGACCATGAAGGACAAGTTCGGACGACTGGACGGCCTCAAGGTGGCTATCGTGGGTGACATTACCCACAGCCGCGTGGCCCGTTCCAATATCCAGGGGCTGACCAAGATGGGCTCGGCCGTGTTTCTGGCCGGTCCGCCGACCATGATGCCTCCCGGTGTGGAGCGGCTCGGCAACGTTACGGTCTGCGATTCCATGAAGGAAGCCATCCAGGATGCCGATGTGGTCATGATGCTGCGCATCCAGCAGGAGCGCCAGGGCAAGACCCTCATGCCCAATACACGTGAATATTCGCGCTACTTCGGACTCAATCCCGAGAACGTCAAGCTGGCCAAGCCGGATGCCATGGTCATGCACCCCGGCCCGATCAATCGCGGGGTGGAGATGTCCTCCTGTGTGGTGGACGGCGACCAGTCCTGGATACTGAAACAGGTGGAGAACGGCGTGGCGGTGAGGATGGCGATGCTGTACCACGTCTGCGGCGGCGAACTGGAGTGATGAAGCAGCCGCTTTTCCGCCAGCTCGGCGTAAGTCTTCGGGATCACTTGTGCGACGTAGCGAGTGCTACGTCTCCGCGCAATCCCTCGACAGCCTTGATCTGACGCAAAATCGACTGCTTTAGCAAGAGTGTGATAAAGAAAATTTCTAATAGGAGTTCATTATGAATCTTCTGATCAAAGGCGGCCGGGTGATTGACCCGAGCCAGAATATCGATGCAATAATGGATGTGGTGGTGGAGAAAGGGCTGGTGAAAGAGATCGGCGCGGAGCTGACAGTTCCGGCCGGTGCCAAGGTCATCGATGCCACCGGGAAATACGTGGTACCGGGGTTGATCGACATGCACGTGCATCTACGCGATCCGGGTCTGGAGTACAAGGAGGACATCGTCAGCGGCACCCGTGCGGCTGCGGCCGGCGGCTTCACATCGGTCTGCTGCATGCCCAACACCAAGCCGGTCATCGACAACAAGGCGATAGTCAGCTACATCATCAACAAGGCCAAACATGAAGGTTTCTGCAATGTCTTTCCGGTCGGGAACATTACCTACGGTATGCATGGCGAGCGCATGGCCGAGATGGGCGAGCTGAAAGAGGCCGGCTGCGTGGCGGTCTCCGACGACGGCAAACCGGTCAGCAATTCGGAACTGATGCGCAGGGCCCTTGAGTATGCCAGGGGCATCGGCATTCTTGTCATCTCCCACGCCGAGGAGCTGGACCTGGTGGGCGCCGGTGTGATGAATGAGGGCCTTACCTCTACTGAGCTCGGTCTGAAGGGTATTCCCCGGGTGGCCGAGGACATCGCCACCGCCCGTGAGGTCATGCTGGCTGAATACACCAATTCACCGATCCATATCGCCCATGTCTCCACCTTCGGGTCGGTTCGCATCATCCGCGAAGCCAAGGCCCGCGGCGTCCGGGTCACCTGCGAAACCGCGCCGCACTACTTCACCCTGACCGACGACGCGGTGCGCGGTTACGACACCAACGCCAAGATGAACCCGCCGCTCCGGGAGGCCGCTGACGTGGCCGCCATCAAAGAGGGGCTCAAGGACGGCACTATCGACTGCATCGCCACCGACCATGCCCCCCATCACCTGGATGAAAAGGACGTGGAGTTCAATGAGGCCATGAACGGTATTATCGGTCTGGAGACTTCACTGCCATTGTCCCTGCGACTGGTCGAAGATGGTGTTCTGACACTTAACCAACTGGTTGATAAAATGTCTGTTAACCCATCGAATATTCTGGTATTGAATCGTGGTTCGCTGAAGGCAGGTTCCATTGCCGACATCACCGTGATCGATCCGGCTGTGCAATGGACGGTTGAAAAGGAAAAGCTGGCCAGCAAATCCAAAAACTCACCCTTCCTGGGCTGGAACGTCCAGGGCAGGGCCTCGGCCACAGTTCTGGCCGGAAAGATCGTTTATTCTGTCTGACAATTCAAGGAATCGGAGCATCACATCATGAAAGCAATTCTTGCGCTCGCTGACGGGCGCATCTTTGAAGGGAAATCATTCGGGGCCGGTGGCGAGTCCATTGGAGAGGTGGTCTTCAACACCGCCATGTCCGGCTACCAGGAGGTTCTGACCGATCCTTCCTACCGTGGACAGATGGTTACCATGACCTACACCCAGATCGGCAATACCGGCATCAATCCCGAGGACATCGAGAGCCGTGGCCTGTTCCTGTCCGGTTTCATCGTCAAGGAGTACCAGGAATGCTACTCCAACTGGCGCGCCACCATGAGCCTCGGCTCGTATCTGAAGGAAAACGGCGTGGTCGGTATCCAGGGCATTGATACACGGGCTCTGACCCGTCATCTGCGCGATAAGGGCGCCCAGAACGGCATCATCTCCACCGTGGATCCGGATCATGCCAGTCTGGTTGCCAAGGCCAAAGCCGTACCGAGTATGACCGGACTTGATCTGGCCAGCGGCGTGTCCTGTGATAAACCCTACCATTGGACCGAGGGGGCCTGGGACCTGGAGAGCGGCTATCCCCAGGTTGATCCCGCAACACTGAAATACAAGGTGGTGGCCTACGATTTCGGCATCAAGTACAACATTCTGCGCTGCCTGGTGGATGCCGGCTGCGATGTGACGGTGGTGCCGGCCACCTTCCCGGCCGAAGAGGCGCTGGCCATGAACCCGGACGGCATCTTCCTCAGTAACGGTCCCGGTGACCCGGAACCGCTGGTCTCCGTACAACAGGAAATCAGAAATTTTGTCGGCAAAAAGCCGATCTTCGGCATCTGCCTGGGACATCAGCTGCTCGGTCTGGCACTGGGAGGCAAGACGGTCAAGTTGCCTTTCGGCAATCATGGCTCCAACCTGCCGGTCATGGACATGTCCACCCGCAAGGTTGAAATTACCGCACAGAATCACGGTTTTGCCGTGGATCTGGATTCCCTGGGGGATGCCGCCTGCCTGGGGCACGAGAATCTGAACGACCAGACCGTGGAGGGGATCCGCCACTGCGACCTGCCGATCTTCTCGGTGCAGCATCACCCGGAAGCATCGCCCGGTCCGCATGATTCGCAGTATCTGTTTGGACGGTTTGTCGAGATGATGGAGCAAAATCGGTAATCGGTGATCAGGGATCGGGGATTGTTACACAAGCAGATTGAAATGATTTTCCCGATCCCCGGTCCCGAGTCCCGAGTCCCTATGTGTTACCTTGATCTTTACCAATCAGGCGAACTACTTCAGCACATCCGGGAGGGCTACCGGCGTCTGGCTGCCTGCGACCTCTGTCCCCATGACTGCGGTGTCAACCGCATCCGGGGGGAGCGGGGTGTCTGCGGCGCCGCTCTCAAACCGAGGATCGCTTCGGCCAACGTGCACCGGGGGGAGGAACCTCCCATCTCCGGCACCAGGGGTTCCGGCACCATCTTTCTGTCGGGTTGTTCCCTGAAATGTGTATTCTGCCAGAACTTCCCCATCAGCCAGCTGGGCAACGGCGATGAGATCAGTACCGGGGAACTGGCTGTACGGATGCTGAAACTGCAGCGCCAGGGGGTGCATAACATCAACTTCGTCACCCCGACCCACTACCTTCCGCAGATACTGGCGGCGCTCTGGCTGGCCATCCCGCAGGGGTTCTGTCTACCGGTCGTCTGGAACACAAGCGGGTATGAAAAGGTTGACGCCTTGCGGTTGCTGGACGGCATTGTGGCGATCTATCTGCCGGACATGAAATACACTGACGATGCGCAGGCCGTAGAAGTCTCTTCAGCACCGGGTTACTGTGCGGTCAACCAGGCGGCGGTGACCGAGATGCAGCGCCAGGTGGGACAGCTGCAGCTGGATGACGACGGTATTGCCGTGAAGGGCATGATCATTCGCCATCTCGTCCTGCCGGAGGGCAGGGCCGGGTCGGCTGAAATCCTGCACTGGATCGCAAAAAACCTGGGCACAGAGACCCATATCGCCTTGATGAGTCAATATTTCCCCGCCCATCGTGCTGCCGGTAACACAGGCGGACTCAACCGGTCACTGACCGTTGCGGAATATGATGCGGCGGTTGAGGCGCTGGAGGCGGAGGGTCTTGATAACGGCTGGGTGCAGGAATTGGACGAGGAACGCAGTCCGATATGAGAACAGTAGTACTTTTGATAATTTCCAATATATTCATGACCTTACTTATTATAAATAGCTTCAGTTCAGAAAAATAAACAATATCAATCTTACACATTTGACAAGATCGGTTAAACAGCTTCTATAACGAAATTTACACCATCAGCACGACCGGTACAAAAAGCAGGCCGGTCAACTGAAGCCCCGTTCATGACTCTGCAAGGAATATTCTGGCATGACCACAGAAGACCTAAAAAGACAAATCGCAACATATTGCACTACTCGCCCGGAGATCGCGGCCTGTTATCTTTTTGGCTCCCGTGCCGTGAGCAAGGAACGGGCGGGAAGTGATGTGGATGTTGCTTTTCTGCTGGATACAACGATCCTTCCGACCGACTATTATAATCTGAAAATGTCCTATTACTCCGGGCTGGAGAGGCTTTTGCGACTCGATATCCATCCGCTCATCATGAATGACGCCGGAGAAGTTGTGTTGGGGCAGGTGTTTGGCAAGGGAGAGGTTGTGTATCAGCAAAACCCTGAAGCGCTGCGAAGTTTTCGTCGCCACAAACTGCCGCTGATTGCAGAGTTTTCCTATTATATTGATATACGGCTGAACAGTCTGCGTTCCCGATATGGAGGTGAAACTCGTGGTTGATAAAAATATATTAGTTGCCAAAATCACCACAATTGAAAAGTGTCTCAACAAAGTGAAAGAAAAACGTTCGGCCACCATTGCTGAGTTCATAATTGACGAAGACAGCCAGGATATTGTTCTTTTTAACCTCATGCAGGCTATTCAGGGTTGTGTTGATATGGCCGCTCACATTGTTAGTGATGAAGGGTATGGCATGGCTGGCAGCATGAATGAGTTCTTTTATCTATTGAGTGGGCGTTCTGTCATTTCAGTTGAGCTGCAGGAAAAACTGATAAATGCCGTCGGGTTTCGCAATCTTGTGGTGCATGAGTATGCCAAACTGGATTTGAATCAGGTCTACAATATTGCTACGCATGGCATCAATGATCTGGAAGATTTTATCGGTGTCATCGTCAGACGCTTTGCCTGATGCAGAGAAAACGGGAGGGAACTCCCTGCAACCATAAGGAGAAATAATGCCTAAAAGAACAGACATCAAAAAAATCCTCATCATCGGAGCCGGACCGATCGTCATCGGACAGGCCTGTGAATTCGACTATTCCGGAACCCAGGCCTGCAAAGCGCTGAAGGAAGAGGGCTACGAGGTGGTGCTGCTGAACAGCAATCCGGCCACCATCATGACCGATCCCGATTTCGCTGATCGGACCTACATCGAACCGGTCACTCCCGAGATTCTGGCCAAGATCATCGAGAAAGAGCGGCCGGATGCCGTGTTGCCGACCCTTGGGGGGCAGACGGCCCTCAATACCGCCGTGGCCGTAGCCGAGATGGGCATCCTGGACAAGTTCGGAGTTGAGCTGATCGGCGCCAAGCTGCCGGCCATCAAGAAGGCTGAAGACCGGACCTTATTCAAACAGGCCATGGAGAAGATCGGTCTGGCAGTTCCGAATTCCGGCTTGGCTCATAATTACACCGAGGCGATGGAGGTGATCAAGACCATCGGCTTCCCGGCCATTATCCGCCCGTCCTTCACCCTGGGCGGGACCGGCGGCGGCATCGCCTACAACATGGAGGAATACGAGAAGATGTCCGTGGCCGGCATCGACGCCTCTCCCACCGATGAGATCCTGATCGAGGAGTCGGTCATCGGCTGGAAGGAGTATGAGCTGGAGGTGATGCGCGATACGGCTGACAACGTGGTGATCATCTGCTCCATCGAAAACTTCGACCCGATGGGCGTCCATACCGGAGATTCCATCACCGTGGCCCCGGCCCAGACCCTGACGGACAAGGAATACCAGATCCTGCGCGACGCCTCCCTGAAGATCATCCGTGAGATCGGCGTGGATACCGGCGGCTCCAATATCCAGTTCGGCATCAATCCGGAAAACGGCCGCCTGGTGGTGATCGAGATGAACCCGCGTGTATCCCGTTCCTCGGCCCTGGCCTCCAAGGCCACCGGTTTCCCGATCGCCAAGATCGCCGCCAAGCTGGCGGTCGGCTACACCCTGGACGAGATTACCAACGACATCACCCGCGAGACCCCGGCCTGTTTCGAGCCGACCATCGATTACGTGGTCACCAAGATCCCGCGCTTTACCTTCGAAAAATTTCCGGCCGCCGATGCCACCCTGACCACCCAGATGAAGTCGGTGGGCGAGGTCATGTCCATCGGGCGCACCTTCAAGGAATCCCTGCAAAAGGCGCTGCGCTCACTTGAAATCGGTGTCTGCGGTTTTGATTCCAAGCTGTTCGATCTTGCTGCGGAAACCCGCCGGGCGTTGTCCTCAAAGGAACAGCAGCAGCTGCTGGAGAAGCTGCGCGTACCGAACTGCGACCGGATCTGGTATGTGGGGGATGCCCTGCGCAGCGGCATGACGGTGGATGAGATCCACAGGCATACCGCCATCGACCCCTGGTTCCTGCACAACATCCGCCAGATTATCGAGAAAGAGGAAGAACTCAAGCGGGTTTTACTGTCTGACGTGACTAGGGACCTGCTGCGCGAAGCCAAACAGATGGGTTTTTCCGACAGGATGCTGGCGCTGCTCTGGTCCACAAGCGAGGATACTGTCCGTGAACTGCGCTATGCGATGAAGGTGCGTCCGGTCTACAAACGGGTCGACACCTGCGCCGCCGAGTTCGTGGCCTATACTCCTTATCTCTATTCCACCTACGAGGATGAGTGCGAGGCCGAGCCGACCGACAGGAAGAAGATCATGATCCTGGGGGGCGGCCCTAACCGGATCGGGCAGGGGATCGAGTTCGACTACTGCTGCGTGCACGGTATCTTTGCCTTGGCGGAAGACGGCTACGAGACCATCATGGTCAACTGCAACCCGGAGACGGTCTCTACCGATTACGACACCTCCGACCGGCTCTATTTTGAACCGCTGACCCTGGAGGACGTCCTGGAGATCGTTGCCAAGGAAAATCCGGTCGGCGTGATCGTGCAGTTCGGCGGCCAGACACCGCTCAAGCTGGCCGTGGCGCTGGAGAACGCCGGGGTTCCGATTATCGGGACCTCGCCGGATGCCATTGACCGGGCCGAGGACCGCGAGCGATTTCAGGAGATGCTGCACAAGCTGGGACTGCGTCAGCCGGAGAACGGCATGGCTCGTACCTTCGAGGATGCCGAAAAAGTGGCCGAGCGGGTCGGCTATCCGGTAGTCGTCCGTCCCTCCTATGTTCTGGGCGGCCGCGCCATGGAGATCGTCTATGATGTGGACAACCTGCGCCGCTACATGACCACCGCCGTACTGGTATCGCCTGAGCACCCGATACTGATCGACAAGTTTCTCGACGAAGCCATCGAGATCGATGTTGATGCCCTCTGTGACGGTACGGAAGTGGTTATCGGCGGGATCATGGAGCATATCGAGGAGGCCGGCATCCACTCGGGCGACTCGGCCTGTTCCCTGCCGCCATACTCTATATCATCGGACCTGGTGGCCGAGATCCGCCGCCAGACGGAACTGATGGCGCTGGAGCTGAACGTGAAGGGACTGATGAACGTGCAGTATGCGATTAAAAACAATGATATCTATATCCTGGAGGTCAACCCCCGGGCATCGCGTACTGCGCCGTTTGTTTCCAAGGCCACCGGTCGCCCCCTGGCGAAGATCGCCGCCCGGATCATGGCCGGCAAGTCACTCAAGGAACTGGGTGTCTCCGGCGATATCGTGCCGAAGCATATCTCGGTCAAGGAATCAGTCTTCCCGTTTGTCAAGTTCCCCGGTGTGGATACGCTGCTGGGGCCCGAAATGAAATCAACCGGTGAAGTGATGGGGATTGGCGACACATTTTCCGAGGCCTTCGCCAAGGCACAGCTGGGCGCCAATGTCAAGCTGCCGCTGTGCGGCAATGCCTTCATCAGCGTACGGGATGCCGATAAGAAACATGTTGTCTCTGCCGCTGAAAAGTTGTATAAAAGCGGTTTCGGTATTCTGGCAACCGGTGGTACTGCCACCTATCTGCAGGAAAAGGGGATTCCGGTCAAGCGCGTCAACAAGGTGCTTGAAGGGCGTCCTCATATTGTTGACGCCATCAAAAACGGTGAAGTCAGTATTGTAGTCAATACCACCCAGGGCGCTCAGGCCGTGGCCGATTCATTTTCCATCCGCCGCGAGGCGCTGATGCATAACATTGCCTACTATACCACCGTGGCCGGTGCCAAGGCGGTGGTGGACAGCATCATCGCCCTGAAGGAACATGATCTCGAAGTTAAGGCGTTGCAGGACTATCTGGCATAGAAAAAACAGTCGAGGAGTTGATCGTAGATGTCCCATTCCATACCATTGACAAAAGAGAGCCACGAGGCGCTCCAGGAGGAACTCAAGCGTTTGATTCGCGTGGAGCGTCCCAAGGTTATTCAGGATATTGCCGAGGCCCGCGCTCATGGCGACCTTTCCGAGAATGCCGAGTATGATGCTGCCAAGAACCGCCAGGGATTTATCGAGGGACGTATCCAGGAGATCAATGGCAAGCTGGCTCGCGCCTATGTGGTTGATCTTTCAAACATGAAACCGGACAAGGTGGTGTTCGGCTGCACAGTAACGCTTTACGATACCTCCTCTGAAGAAGAAATCACTTATAAGATAGTTGGTGAGGATGAGGCCGATATCAAGCTGAGCAAGATATCTTGTACCTCGCCGGTTGGGAAAGCCTTGATCGGCCACAAGCTGGATGATTCGGTCAAGGTTTCGGTGCCGTCGGGAATCAAGGAATACGAGATCATAGATATCAAATACGAGTAGTATTCAAGGAGCAGGAAATGGCAGATATGATTACAAAAGATATGACGTTTTTTGAAGTGATGAGGACCTATCCCGAAGCGGTCAAGGTACTGCAGAAGCACCACTTGGGCTGCGTAGGCTGCATGGGAGCCCAGAATGAAAGTCTGGAACAGGGCGCCAATGCCCATGGTCTGGATATTGACGTGCTGCTGAAGGATCTGAATGCAATCGTTGAATGATGAAATAGGACCCTTGTCTGACATGTAACCGAAAACCCTCATGGTAAGCCCTGTGAGGGTTTTTGTTTACCGACGAAAATACAAGTTGATAAAGATGCTCGGGATCAGATTCATGTCAAAGGAGCAGCTTGCGAATTCATGAATGTGCGGCTTGAAAATGACGGGAGTATCAGGATTCCTGTTGAAGTGAGAACGGCTCTCGGGTTGTCGGCAGGAGACGAGTTGTGTCTTGAACCGTGCCTGGGTGGTTTCAGACTGTCGCATTGCAGGCCATCCGGACCATCCTTTCCGGGTCCGGAGCCTGATCCGGCAGCCGGGAAAATAACTCTCAGTGGTGGACTGAAAGAGGCCGTCAGTCGAAAGAACCTGCAGACCACTCTGCAGACCATCAAGGGGGTTGGTCCGAAGCTTTCTGAACTGCTGGCCAAACGGGGTATCAGGAATGTCGAGGACGCCCTCTATCTGCTGCCGCACCGCTATGAAGACCGTCGCCAGGTGCAGTCTATCCAAAGGTTCCGCCCCGGTGTAACGGAAGTCTTTTCGGGCAAGGTCATTTCTGCGGATATGACCGCCACGAAGGGTGGTCGTCGTTTCTTCGAGGCTGTTGTTGCCGATGACACCGGCAGTGTGACCTTGAAATGGTTCAACAGCAACCCAACCTTCATGAAACGTGTCTGGCGGATCGACCGGGTTGGCGTTTTCACCGGTGAGGTTGCCCAGTTCGGGTATCAGCGAGAGGTTCACCACCCCGATGTGGAGTGGATTGAGGCCGGCAGGAGTGTTGCGGACGTTTTAGCGGCCGATCCGGTCAATTTCGGCAGGATCGTTCCGGTCTATCCGCTGACGGAAGGTCTCAGCCAGAAGGTTATGCGGCGGGTGATGAAAGAGGTTGTGGATGGCTTTCTTCCCTCGGTCCGGGAACTGATCCCTGTACAGGTTCTACAGCCGCTGAACCTGCCCGGATTGCGTGTGTCCCTGCGGGATGTCCATCTGCCGCTGCCGGAGATGCGTCTGGAGGATCTGAACGACGGCAGGACCCCGGCTCACCGCGCCCTGGCCTTTGACGAATTCTTTTTCTGGGAACTGGGGCTGGCACTGAAGCGGCGGGGCGTGACTCTGGAGGAGGGCATTGCCTTTCAGGTTACCCATCGCTACACCAAACAGCTGGCCCGACTGCTTCCGTTCGAATTGACCGCTGCTCAACGGCGGGTGCTGTCCGAGATCAAAAATGATATGATGGCACCCCATCCCATGCATCGACTGGTACAGGGCGACGTGGGGTGCGGCAAGACTCTGGTGGCGCTGATGGCTGCGCTGGTGGCGGTGGAAAACGGGTATCAGGTAGCCATCATGGCCCCGACCGAGATCCTGGCCGAGCAGCACTGGCTGACCATCCACAACTGGTGTGCCGAGCTTGGTCTGAAAACGGTCCTGATCACTGCCGGGATGAAGGGCAAGGCCAAGGCCGAAGTATTGACACGGGTTGCCGAAGGTACTGCCCATATCGTAATTGGAACCCATGCGGTCATTCAGGACAAAGTCGAATTTGCCCGCCTGGGGCTGGGCATCATAGATGAACAGCATCGTTTCGGGGTACTGCAACGGGGAATCCTCAGGAAGAAAGGACTCAACCCGGATATCCTGGTTATGACCGCCACCCCGATCCCCCGTACCCTGGCATTGACACTCTTCGGGGATCTCTCGCTTTCGGTAATCGACGAGTTGCCGCCCGGCCGCACGCCGGTGGAAACGCGGATATACTTTGAGTCGAGACGCTCCCAGGTGTACGATCTGATCCGTGATGAGGCGGCACGGGGGCAGCAGGTCTTTATTATCTATCCGTTGGTGGAAGAGACCGAAAAATCCGATCTGAAGGCTGCTACCCAGATGGCTGAACATCTGAGCGCAGAGGTGTTTCCCGGTCTGCGCATCGGACTGCTGCACGGCCGCATGAGTCCGGAAGAGAAAGAGGGGGTCATGGGTTCTTTCAAGGCCCGCGAGCTGGATATTCTTGTCTCGACCACCGTGATAGAAGTCGGCATTGACGTGCCGAATGCCACGCTCATGGTTATAGAGCACGCCGAGAGATTCGGCTTGTCCCAGCTGCACCAGTTGCGCGGCCGGGTCGGGCGCGGCCCGGCGAAATCCTGCTGTATCCTGTTGACGCCCGGCAGAATGTCCGAGGATGGCGAGAAACGGCTGCGTGTGATGGAATCAACCAGCGATGGTTTCAGAATTGCCGAGGCCGATCTTGAGATTCGCGGACCGGGAGATTTTCTTGGCACCCGCCAGTCCGGCATGCCTGATTTCAAGGTGGCCAATATCCTGCGGGACGGCAGTATTCTGGAGCAGGCCCGGCAGGCGGCATTCGGTTTGCTGGAGAGTGATCCGGAATTTTCCACGGCTGAGAATGTTCCACTCAGGGAAGAATTGATCAGGCGTTGGGGACAGCGCCTTGAACTGGCTGCGATAGGGTAGGGAGTGTTCATGCGTGTAGTGACGGGCCCGGACATAGGAAATGAAATCATTCATGATTCGGTTGTAACCATCGGAAACTTTGACGGTGTCCATCGCGGACACCTGGAGCTGTTCCGGCGTCTGATCGCCTGTGGGTTCCAACTCGGTCTGCAGTCACTGGTGGTCACGTTCGAGCCGCACCCGCTGAAAGTTCTTTCTCCTGAAACCACACCGCCGATGATTACCACCTTTGACCAGAAGGTAGCCCTGATAGATACCGCTGGTGTGGACTGTCTGGTGGTTGTTCCGTTTACGTTGGAATTTGCCCAGATGACCGCGGACGCATTCGTCCGTGATTTTCTCTGCCACTCACTCGGTATGCGTCATATTGTAATCGGTCATGATTATGCCTTTGGCAAGGGGCGCGCAGGAAACTACACTACCCTGGAGCGGGTTGGTGCAGAGCAGGGTTTCAGCGTAGAGTATATGGAGCCGGTCGGGGAAGACGGGCTAGTTTTCAGCAGCAGCCTTGTCCGCAGGTTGATCACCGCCGGGGATATGGCAGCCGCCTCAATGATTCTCGGGCGCTATCATATGATCTCGGGAACTGTTGTCCATGGTCGTGAGATCGGCCATGCCATAGGATTTCCAACGGCAAACATTGCCACGGACAATGAACTGCTGCCCCCGGACGGGGTCTATGCGGTCATGGTTTCCGTAGCAGGCAGACTTGTTGTCAAGGGGGCCTGCAACATCGGTCTGAATCCGACTTTTGATGGCGGTACCCGTACAATTGAGGTATTCTTACTGGATTATTCCGACCGGATTTATGGTCTGGAAATCGCACTCTGGTTTGTACAGCGGTTGCGGGATGTACAAAAGTTTGCTGATGTTGCTGCGCTGGTCGAGGCAATTACTCTGGATGTGCAGCATACGCGGGAAGTCCTGGCAGCAGTTGAATTGCGAAAAATTGAACCTGCCGTGAGAATGGGGCTGAATGAAATCGAAACTTGATCTTAAATTCTGGCTGGGAACCGGTGTGAGCCTGTTCTTTATGGTTCTCCTCTTCAGGAAGATCGACTTCAACCAGCTTCTGACCGCACTCAGGGCCGTTGACTACCGCTATATTCTGGTTGCGGTTGCTGTTACTTTTCTTAGCTATTTTTGCAGAGCAATTCGCTGGCATTATCTGCTTATTCCCGAAAAATCGATCCCCCTGTCGTCCCTGTATCCCGCCACCATCATCGGCTACATGGCCAACAACCTGCTGCCGGCTAGGCTTGGCGAGTTTGTGAGGGCATATGTTCTGGCTCAGCGGGAAGGTCTACAGACGCCGGCGGTGTTTGCCTCGCTAGTGATTGATCGTCTGTTTGACGGTTTCACAGTCATGCTGATTCTCTTGTGTACGCTGTTTACCCTGCATCTGCCTCAGGGCATGGAAGGTGCGGAGAGTATGCTTAAAACCGGTGGAATGGTCACATTTTCAGTTTATGCTGTAGCGGTTATTTTTCTGCTGTTATTGAAACATCGGACGATGCGGACACTCTCCCTGATTGGATTGTTACTCAAGCCGTTTCCGCGGCCGCTGTCCGACAGAATTATTCCCATGCTCGGCTTTTTTATCGGTGGCATACGCCTTTCGTCACGGGGCGGGCATATTGCGGCGGTTCTGCTGTCATCACTCACGGTCTGGATTCTGTGCATCCTTCCTATTGATCTGGTTCTGCGCGGATTCGGCATACATCTACCGATTACTGCGTCCATGTTTATCCTGGTGCTGCTGGTGTTCGCCGTAATGGTGCCGGCGTCACCCGGATTTATCGGCACCTATCACTATGCCTGTTTCAAAGGGTTGTCCGCCTTCGGCATCGCGGAGTCCACATCCGTCAGTATTGCGCTGGTCATTCACGGAGTAGGTTTTTTCCCTGTTATCATCGCCGGGTTCTATCATCTCTGGAGAAACAAAATTTCGCTGAACAGCGTTCGAAAGGCTGGGAATCCTGTATGAATATGAAGCGACCTGTCTGGATTGACCTGTTTTTGATTCTTTCGGTCGTCATTCCGTTTGCGCTTTACATGGCGACTCTGGCGCCTTCGGTCACTTTTTTTGACAGTGGAGAATTTCTCACCGCTACGGCATCACTGGGGTCAGCGCATTCACCCGGATATCCGCTGTTCCTGATGTACGCAAAGGCCTTTACCTGGATACCATTGGGAAATGTGGCGTTCCGAGTCAATATGGCCACGGCCTTTTCGTCGTCGCTGGCATGTCTGGGGGTCTATTTACTGACGATCTTTCTGCTGAAAGATGAACAGCCCGTTGAGAACCGGAGGTTTTCGGATTTTGCGGTCAAAGCGGCAGGACTGGCAGCAGCCTGCTCCTTTTCTGTCACTCCGCGACTCTGGCTTCAGTCGAATCATGATAAACCCTATCCATTGCTGGCATTTATGTCCGCCATCATCTTCTATCTGCTGCTGAAATGGCGTGATCATTACAAAACAGGAGACGAACGCCCGGCCTATGTGTATGTCTGTACGTTTCTGGCGGGTATGGCCATGGGGCTTCATCAATCGGTTGTCCTGCTTCTGCCAGCCTGGATTCTGCTGATTGTCCTGGCCGACTGGCGTATGGTCACACGGGTCAAGGAACTTGTACTTGCCACGGCTTTTGCCATGCTCGGTTTTTCCGTGAATCTCTATTTACCATTACGCGCAACCCAAAACCCTTTGCTGAACTGGGGTGATTCCAAAACGTCCACCCAGTTTCTCTGGCACTTTCTTCGCAAAGGGTATCCGGAAGATTCGCACCCGCGTGACCTGACCCTGCTGTGGGCCCAAATCAAGGCATTTAACGTTCCTCGGGAATTTACCTGGCTGGGAGCTGCGCTTGTTATGTTTGCCCTGTTCTGCCTGTGGCGGAGGAACAAGGCTGTCGTTATCGCGTATCTGGCGGGGGTAGGGACTTTTCTGCTTGTCATAGCCGGTTATTTTAATACCTTGCCTGATTTAATCTTCTTAACTGAAGAATTCTTTACGCCTCTTTATCTTCTGACGGCAGTACTGGTCGGAGTCGGACTCTATAATGTGCTTGATTTTGCCATCAGAAGCGCCCGTCCCCCGGAACGTTTTGATGTGAAGATCTACGTACTGGTTCTCGTTTTGCTGTTTTCATTGCCGGTTTCACTCTGCGCGGTCAATTATTACGAGAACGACCAGCACGATAACTATATTGCCTACGATTATGCTACTAATTCACTGCGCTCATTGCCGCAGAATGCAGTCATGTTTACCTGGGGAGATAGCGGCGCCTTTCCGCTCTGGTATCTTCAGGGAGTTGAGCGGATGCGCGAAGACCTTGATCTGCCCCATACACCGCACATCGTGTTCGACTGGTATCTGGATTCAATGCCGCGTATCTTTAAGGACAGCAACCTGCGAAAGTTCGATATCCAGAATTCAGCGCCCGAAGTCAGTATGCGTATCGCAGTCAACGACCTGATAAACCAGCGCCCGGTCTACATCGATTTTTCGACCCGCTACTCCGTCGCGTTCAACGAGTATGTTCCTGTCCAGAAGGGCATCGTTTACAGATTGCGCCGCATCAGCGAGCCGGGTGGGATGCCGGATATCTCTGTCTGGAACAACTACAACAACCGCGGTATTCTGGAAAAGATATCATTTCTTGATCTGGACACCGGAAAGGCCATTTTGATCTACGCCAACAGTTATCTGGAGGCCGGCGAGTTTCTCATGAGCATCGGCAGGATTGGAGAGGGTATGCAGATGCTCGATAAGGCCGATCTTATCTCCCCTGAGATGAAGACTTCAACACAGCAGGTTTTGATGCGATACGGAAAGGCGAGGTAAAGGGCAGCGTGATCAATCCAGTGCGCGGAACAACTAGCCAACCGGTAAGCATTCGCTGTCGCCAGTAATGCAAAACACAGCCTTACAGGGCACCTATTGTGATGCTGATTCCGATAGTGAGGCTTGATAACCTGCCGCGCAGTGGTATGGTTTATGATATGGTTTATTCACCGCCGGTCACGCCACTATTAAGAGATGCAAAAAGACTTGGGCTTCAACATGTCAACGGTCTCGGGATGCTTGCAGCTCAAGGGGAATTGGGATTTGAAATCTGGACCGGGAGAACGCCGCCATCGGGCTTGATGAAAGGTGTCCTTGACGGTGTTTATGCCCGCTAACAACAGCTTGACAACAATCACCAATCCACCTAGAATCTAGCGCAGCCAAACGTCAGCGGGGGAATATATGCAGTTAAGCCGGCTGGGAGAAATTCTGGTTAAAAATAACCTGATCAGTCGTGATCAGCTTGCAAAAGCCCTCGAAGAGCAGAAACTCTCAGGCGGTCAGGCTCGTCTCGGATCCATTCTGATCAAGCAGAATCTTATCAGCGAACAGAATCTGACCTCATTTCTCTCCAAACAGTATGGTGTTCCCAGCGTCAATCTTGCAGATTACGAAATCGATGCGGCCGTTACAAAACTCATTCAGCCGGAAGTAGTCCAAAAATATCAGCTTGTTCCGGTAAACAGGGCCGGTGCAACCCTGATTGTTGCGGTCAGCGACCCTTCAAATCTCCTGGCTATCGAAGACATTAAATTCATGACCGGTTATAATGTCGAGATGGTGGTGGCATCTGAACGTGATATCAAGAGCGCCATCGATAAGCATTATGATCAGACCGCTTCGCTGGCTGACGTCATGGGTGATCTGGATGTAGAGGATTTCGAGATTATCGGTGACGATGATGAAGTGGATGTTTCTTCTCTGGAGCGAGCCACTGAAGATGCCCCGGTCGTCAAGATGGTTAACGCCATCCTGCAGGATGCTATCAGGAGAAAGGCCAGTGATATCCATATAGAGCCGTATGAGAAGTTATTCAGGGTGCGTTTTCGCATCGACGGTATCCTGTATGAAATCATGAAGCCGCCCCTCAAACTCAAAAATGCGATCACCTCGCGTATCAAGATCATGGCGGAATTGGATATCGCGGAGCGCCGCCTGCCGCAGGATGGTCGCATTAAGATAAAACTCGGGGGCGGAAAGGACATGGACTTCCGTGTTTCATGCCTCCCGACACTATTTGGCGAGAAGATTGTCATGCGACTGCTTGACAAAAGCAATCTGCAGACCGACCTGACCAAACTGGGCTATGAACCTGAAGCGCTGAAACATTTCATGCACGAGATCCACAAGCCATTCGGTATGGTGCTGGTTACCGGACCAACCGGCAGCGGTAAAACGGTATCCCTCTATTCGGCTATAGCCGAACTTAATAAAGTTTCTGAGAATATTTCCACTGCTGAAGATCCGGTTGAGTTTAACTTTGCCGGCATCAACCAGTGTCAGATGCATGAGGATATCGGTCTCAATTTTGCTGCTGCTCTGCGCTCTTTTCTGCGCCAGGACCCCGATATCATTATGATCGGCGAGATCCGTGACTTCGAAACCGCTGAAATCGCCGTAAAGGCGGCCTTGACCGGCCATATGGTGCTCTCGACCCTGCACACCAACGACGCTCCCGCAACCATCAACCGATTGCTTAATATGGGTATCGAACCGTTTCTGGTCGCGTCGGCGGTGAACCTGATTACTGCCCAGAGATTGGCCCGCCGGGTGTGTGCCGAGTGCAAGGAGCCCGAGGAAATACCTGTACAGGCATTGATTGATGCCGGTGTATCGCCCAAAGAGGCCCCCGCCTATGTCTGTATGAAGGGCAAAGGATGCCCGGTCTGTAACAATACCGGTTATAAGGGCCGGGTGGGATTCTACCAGGTCATGCCGATGCTTGAGGAAATCAGGGAACTGATACTCAATGGTGCAAATACGGCGGAAATCAAACGCGAGTCCATGCGGCTCGGCATCAAATCCATGCGCCAGTCAGGACTCACCAAGCTGCAGGAAGGTGTAACCTCTTTTGAAGAGGTTCTGCGTGTAACAATCTCCGATGACTAACGAGGGTTCCAAATGGTCAATCTCCACCAGTTACTGAAAATCCTTGTAGAAGCCAACGGCTCCGACCTGCATATTACCACCAATACACCGCCGCAGATACGTGTGGACGGCAAGATGACGCCGATGGACTTTCCTCCCCTGAATCAGGTGGAAACCAAGCAGCTGTGCTACAGTGTTCTTACTGATGCCCAGAAGCACAAGTTCGAAGAAGAGAATGAGCTTGACCTTTCTTTTGGTGTCAAAGGGCTTTCACGTTTCAGGGGCAATATTTTCATCCAGCGCGGTGCAGTAGCCGGTGTTTTTCGTGTCATTCCCTACAAGATACTGACGTTTGAAGAGCTGAATCTTCCTCCGATCATATCAGAGCTGGCTGCAAAACCGCGGGGTCTGATCCTGGTAACCGGCCCGACCGGCAGCGGCAAGTCAACCACTCTGGCTTCAATCATCGATTACATCAATATCAGCCGTCATGAGCACATTGTCACTATTGAAGACCCGATCGAATACCTGCATCCGCACAAGGGCTGTCTGGTCAATCAGCGCGAGGTGGGCGCCGATACAAAGAGCTTCAAAAATGCCCTGAAATATATTCTGCGACAGGACCCCGATGTTGTGCTGGTCGGCGAACTCCGTGATCTTGAGACAATCGAGGCGGCTTTGACCCTTTCCGAGACAGGACATCTCTGTCTTGCCACACTGCACACCAACTCCTGTGCCCAGACAATCAACCGTATAGTCGATGTGTTTCCACCGTATCAGCAGACTCAAATCCGTGCCCAGCTTTCCTTTGTGCTTGAAGGCATCATGTCACAGACACTGATGCCGAAGATGAATTCAAAGGGTAGAGTCATGGCCCTTGAAATTATGGTGCCGAATCCTGCCATACGCAACCTGATCAGGGAAGACAAGGTTCACCAGATCTATTCACAGATGCAGGTCGGCCAGGATAAATTCGGCATGCAGACGATGAACCAGTCCCTCTGTGCTCTGTTTCAAAAGCGTCTGATTTCACTGGAAGAAGCGTTGGGAAGATCGTCTGATCCGGATGAACTAAAACAGATGATCAGCAATCCGTCAGTGGGCATGCAACGTCGACCACAGCCGCGTTGATAAATGAGTAAGGAGAAATACCATGCCTAGTTATAACTGGGAAGCCCGTACCAAAACCGGCGGTGTCCAGAAGGGTGTCATCGAAGCCGCCAGTGTCGCAATGGTAGAGGCTCAACTTAGGAAATTCGGTTTTAGTAATATTTCCATTTCCGAGATAGCCAAGGGGTTCAGTTTCAAACTGCCAAGTTTCGGCGGCGGCGGGAAGATTCAAACCAGAGATCTGGTTATCTTCACCCGCCAGTTTGCCACCATGATCGACTCCGGTCTGCCGCTGGTTCAGTGTCTTGAAATTCTTGCCAGCCAACAGGAAAACAAGACCTTTCAGGATATTCTCTATAAAGTCAAGGAGAGCGTTGAGAGCGGATCCACGTTTGCCGATGCACTTGCCAAACATCCGAAAGCCTTTGATCAGCTCTTTGTCAACCTGGTAGCTGCCGGTGAGGTTGGCGGTATTCTGGATACGATTTTGCAGCGTCTGGCGGCCTACATAGAAAAGGCCGAAAAACTGAAGAAACAGATCAAGGGCGCCATGGTTTACCCGATAACCATCATGTCGATTGCTGTCGTAGTCGTCGGGGTTATCCTGGTCTTTGTTATCCCAACTTTTGCCAAGATGTTTGCCGATTTTGGCGGTGAACTGCCGATGCCGACCAAAATCGTTATTGCAATCAGTAACTTTCTGAGCAGGTATATCATTGTTATCATAGCGGGTTTTTACGGTCTGATCTGGTTGATCAAACGCTATTACGCCACGCCGCATGGGAAGAAGAACATAGACAGAATGGCGCTGAAAGCTCCCATTGCCGGACCGCTTATCCGCAAGGTGGCGGTTGCCAAATTCACCCGCACCTTGGGCACCATGGTCAGTTCCGGTGTCCCTATCATGGATGGCCTCGAAATCGTGGCCAAGACCGCCGGCAACAAGATCATTGAAGAGGCTATCTATGGTGTCCGTCAGGCCATATCCGAAGGAAAAACCATGGCCGAACCATTGGCCGCCTGCGGAGTGTTTCCGCCCATGGTGGTGCAGATGATCTCTGTTGGTGAGGCCACCGGCGCCATGGATACCATGCTGAACAAGATTGCGGATTTCTACGATGATGAGGTCGATGATGCTGTCGGTGCCATGACGGCCATGATGGAGCCGCTGTTGATGGTGTTCCTCGGGACTACAGTCGGCGGACTGGTTGTTGCAATGTACCTGCCGATTTTCAAGCTGGCGGGGGCTGTTGGCGGATAATTATGGGTCCTGATCGAAGTCTCAGGCTCTTCATCTATGCCAGGATTGTTGTCACCTTTCTTTTCCTGGCCTCAACCATACTGGTGAATTATCAGGATCCCGTCTCGGCTGATGAACTTTTCCATTCCGGAATTGTCATGCTGATGGCGTTTTCCTTTCTGTTCTCGTGTGTCTCGCACCTTGCTCTCAGCATAAGAAAATTTCGCAACACCACGATCTATCTGCAATCCATCTGGGATGTTCTCTTTGTAACACTTCTGCTGCTGTTTACCGGCGGCATCAGCAGTCCTTACTCATTTCTCTATCTGCTTTCCATCATGAATGCCGGTGTGCTGCTCGGACGCCGCGATGCCTTGTATACCGCCTCCCTGTGTGGCATCCTGTATGGGGCCATGGTTGATTTCCAGTTTTTCGGTCTGCTTGAATCGATTGGTCTTAGTCAGATAGATGCCCGACAATTGGGAACTTCCCACCTGTTTTATTCAATATTTCTCAATCTCATGGCGTTTGGTCTCTGCGCCTTTATTACGGGATTTCTTGCGGAGCAGGCACGGAAGAGCGAAGAAGCCCTCCGTGAAAAAATTATCAACTATGAGGAACTCTCACAGTTGAACACAAAGATAGTATCCAATATCGATACCGGACTGATGACTACAAACCTGCTTGGTAATATCAGAGTGTTCAACCCGTTTGCGGAAAATCTGACTGGACTGACTCAAATGGAGGTTTATGACAAACCGATCAGCAGTTTGTTTCCGGAACTTTCACTACTTACTGATTCTCTGACTGATACTATTCGCGGTGATTTTGAGTATGTTAATCGAGACGGGTTGCACATGATATTTGGTTTCAGCGCGTCGCCGTTTGATGACAATCAAAAAGAAAGTGCCAGTGTCATTGTAAACTTCAGGGATGTCACCGATATCCGGCGCATGGAAAATGCACTTAAAAGGGCTGACCGGCTTTCAGCAATTGGAGAACTTTCCGCACGTATGGCCCATGAGATTAGGAACCCTCTGGCGGCTATAAGAGGATCGGTTCAAATGCTGGCCGAAAAGGCTGTGCCCGTGAATAATAATGGACGCCTGCTGGCAATAGTAGTGCGAGAATCCGATCGACTCAACAAGCTGATCTCTGATTTTTTGACCTACGCCCGTCCGTCATCTCCTCACAAAGTGGCCGTCGATCTGAAAACCCTGATCGATGACATGAGACTTCTGCTTCTGGCAGATATTCGATTCAATAATATTGAAATCAGCAATCGGGTTCCCTCGCATATTCTGATCCTGGCTGACTTTCATCAAATCAGCCAGGTACTTATGAATCTGCTGCATAATTCGGCGGATGCAATGCCAGATGGCGGCAGTATAGAAATAGATGCCCATTTTCTGTTACGTGGTGCGGATGGATTAAATAAATCACCTGTAGTACGTATTTCTGTTACCGACACGGGAAAAGGGATTGATCCGGAGAAATCTCAGCACCTGTTTGAGCCGTTCTGGACCACGAAGACCGAAGGTACCGGGCTCGGACTGGCTATTATCTATCGCATTATCGAAGCCCACGGAGGAACCATCACGGTAGAATCGCCATCAGCAGGCGGGTGCTGTTTCACCATTTTGCTGCCGGTGTAATTGCGTGTCCATTCCCATTTCATATAGTTTCCGTAATCTGTTCACCCGTCGATTGACAACTTTTTTAACGGCATCCGGAATGGCTCTGGTTGTATTTGTCTTTGCATCAATTCTGATGCTTTCCGCCGGATTGGAAAAAACACTGGTGGACACCGGTTCTGAAGACAATGTCATTGTTACTCGCAAAGCGGCTAATTCAGAGGTTCAGAGCGGTGTTGAACGCTTGCAGGCGGCTATTGTGGAAAGTCTGCCGGAAATTGCCACCGGTGCCGAGGGGGAGCCTCTCGTTGCAAAAGAGTTGGTCGTACTGATCAGTCTGCCCAAGCGCGGTAGCGACAAGCCGGCCAACGTAATTATCCGCGGCATCAGCTCTGAATCAAAAAAACTGCGGCCCCAGATCAGTCTGACAGAGGGGCGCCTGCCTCGTCAGGACTCTGCTGAAATCATTGCCGGCAGCAGTATTGCAAAGCGCTTCAAGGGGGGCGGAATCGGCGAGACGTTACGCTTCGGAATGCGTGACTGGACGGTAGTTGGTATTTTTGATGCTGGTGCAACCGGATTCAGTTCCGAGATATGGGGTGACGCCACCCAGCTCATGCAGGCCTTCCGGCGACCCGTATATTCATCGGTAACCTTCAGGCTTGCCAACCGCAGCGACTTTCCGGCATTGAAGGCCCGGCTTGAGGCTGACCCGCGCCTGACACTGGATGTGCGCCGGGAGATTCAGTATTACCGTGACCAGTCAGAGGCCATGGCTAAATTCCTGCGCATCCTTGGGCTCTCCCTGACAGTGATTTTCTCGCTGGGCGCAATTATCGGTGCCATGATCACCATGTATGCCGCTGTCGCCAATCGTGTCGGGGAAATAGGCACCCTGCGGGCACTTGGTTTTCAGCGTTCCAGTATCATGGTCGCATTCCTGACGGAAGCGCTTCTGCTTGGCTTGACCGGCGGCGTTACCGGTCTGTTGTGTGCATCATTCATGCAACTGATCACTATCTCGACCATGAACTGGCAGACTTTTTCAGAATTGGCCTTTTCATTTACCCTGACCTTTGATATCGTCTTAAAATCACTCCTTTTTTCAGTCATTATGGGGCTGATCGGCGGCGTCATTCCCGCAGTTCGAGCCAGTCGACTCAAGATTGTAGATGCCCTGCGGGAATGCTGATCGTCCTGATAGCCAGTTACGGAACCAGTAAATTCTACAAGCCTGAAATTTGATGGAGATCTGCGTATATGTTGGATTTTTCTTTTAAAAAACACTTATTGCTTATTATTCTGGCGGTTGTTTCTACGTTGCTGTACCTCCTGAATTATTTTGTACTCGGCCATGCCCGTGATATCGCTTCAAGCTTTCTAGGTAACCTCGCGTTTCTGCCGGTTTATGTCATATTCGTTACGCTGATGATAGAACAGATCCTGCGTGAGCGGGAACGTCAGGCCGTCATGCGCAAATTGAACATGGTGATCGGTGTCTTTTTCAGCGAAGTCGGTAACCGGCTGCTCAAAGAGCTGTCAGCCTATGTTGTCATGTGTGATGACCTGCGCGACCGGCTACAGGTTACCGGACAGTGGCAGGAGGTGGATTATCAACGGGCATTGGATTTTCTCACATCCCACGAAATACGGATTGACTGCAGCGGATGTGACAAGCAGCAGCTCAAGGATTTCCTGGTTTCAAGACGCAGCTTCCTGGTCGGATTACTGGAGAATCAGAATCTGCTGGAGCATGAACAGTTTACCGACCTGCTCTGGGCGGTCTTTCACCTAGTGGAGGAACTGGATACCAGGCAGTCGTTTGACTGCATGCCTCAGTCGGACATGGATCATATCAACGGTGACATCAAGCGCGCCTTCGGCTATCTATCCCGCGAATGGATATTTTATATGAAACACCTCCAGCACGATTATCCCTACCTTTTTTCCCTGGCTGTCCGACTCAACCCGATGCTGGAAAATCCCGACCCCCTGGTGTACTGAATGCAATGGCATGCCCTGGATACCGGCAACGTCTGTGCGTATTTCAGTGTAGATCCGGCACAGGGGCTGGATTCCGCTGACTCAGCCGAGCGGCTGGCAGCACAGGGTGCCAACGAGCTTCAGGAAACAGGCGGAGTTTCACCCTGGCGCCTGCTGTGGGATCAATTTACGTCCACCATGGCCCTTATTCTGACCGCTGCGGCCATCATCTCTCTTGGGATTGGATCAGTGCGGGACGCCATGACCATCCTGGCGATAGTCTGCCTGTTCGCGCTGCTCGGATTTGTGCAGGAATACAAGGCCGAACGTTCCCTGCGGGCACTCAAACGTCTGGCTGTTCCAACCGTGAGGGTGCGTCGGGACGGGGCCGTTTCCGAGATCAGCGCCGGCAGCCTGGTAAGCGGGGACGTGATTCTGCTGGAAGCCGGCAATATCATACCCGCCGACTGCCGCCTGCTGGAGACCTACTCTCTGAAGGTCCAGGAATCCCTGCTGACCGGCGAGACCGAAGCTGTCGAGAAGCAGAGCGATCCACTGGCCGACGACAATCCTCCCATTGCTGATCGGGTAAATATGGCCTGGATGGGAACCACTGTCTCGGCCGGTCGTGCTGAGGCGCTTGTGGTGGCAACCGGTATGGCCACTGAACTGGGTCGAATTGCCGGAATGCTGCAGAGCGTCAATAAAGAGTGGACCCCGCTGCAAAAGCGTCTGGACCGCCTGGGCAAGGTGCTGGCGGTACTGGCGGTGGCAATTGCCGCGGTTGTCTTCGGACTGGGTATCTGGCGGGGCGAGCCGCTTAGAGATATGCTGATGACCGCCGTCAGTCTGGCGGTGGCCGCCATCCCCGAGGGACTGCCGGCGGTGGTGACCATCACGCTTGCCATGGGTGCTCAGCGCATGTTGAAGCGTCATGCCCTGATCCGTAAACTGCCTGCCGTTGAAACCCTCGGGTCGGTGACGGTCATTTGCACGGACAAGACCGGCACCCTGACGCAGAATCGCATGACCGTCACTGCTCTGATCAGTTTCGGGGTACTTGGGAAGTCAGCTGATTCCGATGATACAGGTTTGCTGCGCATGGCTTCAGTCCTGTGCAATGACGCCATGCTGAGCAGTCCGGACGGGCAGGAAACGGTCGTGGGCGATCCGACCGAGGGGGCGCTGCTTCTGGAGGCCTCCGGTCATGGGCTGTTTCGGCCGGAATTGGAGAAGAATTTTCCGCGCGTGGCTGAAATCCCTTTCGACTCGGCAGTTAAACGCATGTTGACGATCCATGCGGTCAATGATTCCGGTCGGGAACATAGCCTGATTCAGGCCCTGGGAATGATGGCCGGTGATCGCCTGATCTTCGCCAAAGGCGCCCCGGATGCTATTATGCCGATCTGCGTTCATGATTCTGCCCTTACTGCAGTGGTTTCCCGCCGGGTTGATGCCCTGGCAGCCCAGGGACAACGGGTTTTGGCCGTGGCGTACCGGCTGGTTCGCGCCCACGAACAGCTGGACCTGGATGATTGCCAACAGGGCCTGTCACTGCTTGGTCTGGTGGCCATGATGGATCCGCCGCGCAGCGAGGCGCACGATGCAGTGGCGCGCTGCCTGAAGGCCGGAATCCGGCCGGTTATGATCACCGGCGATCATCCTCTGACTGCCCGCACCATAGCTGAACAGGTCGGAATACTCTCTGAAGGCGGCGTGCTGATCGGCCGGGAGCTTGATGAACTGGGAAAACGGGGACTGTTCGGTCGGGCTGGTGAGGTATCGGTCTATTCGCGGGTCTCGCCGGAACACAAGCTGTTGATCGTGCAGGCCTTACAGGAGCGGGGCGAGGTGGTGGCCATGACCGGTGACGGCGTCAACGACGCGCCGGCCCTGAAAAAGGCCGATATCGGTGTAGCCATGGGCATGACCGGGACGGATGTTGCCAAGGAGGCCTCCGACATGGTGCTGCTGGACGATAACTTTGCCACAATCGTAGAGGCGGTGGAGGAAGGGCGCACCATCTATGACAATATCCGCAAATTCATAGAATTCTCGGTGGCCGGCAACCTGGGCAAGATCCTGGCCGTGCTGCTGCTCCCCTTTCTGGGGCTCCCCAATCCCCTGACTCCACTGCAACTGCTGTGGCTGAACCTGCTGACCGACGGTCTGCTGGGGCTGGGTATGGGAGTCGAGTGTCCTGAGCCGGATGTCATGAACCGGCCGCCGATCTCGCCCACATCGCAGATATTCGACCGCCGCATGATCCGCCATACACTTCTGACCGGTGGCGTGATCGGCATGTACACGATACTCCTCACGCGTCATTACTGGGTCAGCCATCCGTCCGGCACCTGGCAGACGGTGCTGTTCACCTCCCTGGCCTTTGCTCAGATCGGCCAGGCCATGGCGTTGCGCTCATTCAATCAATCATTCTTCCGGATGGGGTTTTTCAGTAATCCGGTACTGTTGGCAATGGTCTGCGCGGTTCTGGCGTTACAGTCGCTGGTCGTCTATCTGCCGGTCCTCCAGCCTGTTTTTCGGACAGTTCCGTTATCGCCGGAAACTCTCGGATGGGTGATCCTGCCGGGTATCGTCGTATTTGCGGTGCTGGAAATAGAGAAGCTGGTGACGGGTCCCCGCCTGCTGCGGTCAAAAATAACAAGGGGTTAATGATGTCTGACAAAGTCCTCGACTATCTGCGAAACCATACTGTTGCCACCCTTGCCACCAGCAGTAAGGATGATCCGTGGGCCGCGGCGGTGTTCTATGTCAATGACGGCTATACACTCTATTTCCTGTCAGAACCTGACAGCCGGCATTGCCGGAACCTCGCAGAAAACCCTCGTATCGCCGTGACCATCCAGGAGGATTACTCCGATTGGCTGGAAATCAAGGGTGTGCAGCTGGAAGGTGTCGTCAGCGAAACCAGCGGAGTTGAGGAAGATCGAGCCCGCAAGCTCTATGGCCGGAAATTCCCGGTGGTCGGCCTGCTGGCACAGGCCCCTGCTGCAATCGTCAAAGCCCTGGCAAAGGTGCGCTGGTACAAGATTGTTCCTCAACGCATCTATTTCATCGACAACTCTGCCGGTCTTGGTCAGCGCCGCGAAATTACTCTCGACTGTTCAGAGGATGATTCTAAATACGGCAGTCAGCCACAGAGGACATAGCAAAAGTAGGTGTTTTCAAGCGAGAACACAGAGGAATTAGGGACCCCACAAAAATGGATCATAAAGCACGCTAAAGGAGATATGTACAAACATTACAGTATGTTGCGGAAATAAAGTAAGCATCACCCACAAAAAGTGGGGGATGCTTACTTTATTCTGAGATATTTCGTGATCATGTTAATCAAGGCTCAACTGGAACTATCAGTTTTGCCGGCTTTCTGCCGACGAGCAGCGATGCCCCACTTGAGGATGCGGGCCTGATGCTCACAACGGATATTGAAGTAGCTGAATATCATAATGAAGACGAACAGGTTGTCGACCGATAGCGACTTTTCGATAATATAGCCGGTGATAAACTCAAGCGCCTTTGTTTTCCCCAGAAATACATATATTCCTGCATTGAAAACCATTGCCAGTGAAACCCAGACCATACTCCATGTCAATGCCTGGCGGAATGAGACCTTGTGAGCAGTGCGGTTCATTCCCATATCAATCGCCAGCATGGTTATCACCAAGAAACCGAAGGCCGACCACATTCCCGATTGTACTGACATCAGTTTCTTTTCCTCATTCGCTCTATACGCTCTTTTACCGTATCAAGAAGTTTCCTGGCCCAGATGAATTCGGTGGCCAATATTGCCAATCCGACCGGAATCACGACAATGGCCGGCCCCGGCAGCACGATCATGGCTATCCCGGCAGCCAGGATGGTGAAACCGATCACAGTAACAACCAGTCGCTTGGCCTGTCCCAATGTCCTGAACACAACATGTATCATTGTCCTGTCCCGCTGAACATATCTCAGTACTTTACCTTGAGGGCGTTAAGCTTTGTCAAAAATCGGCTTGATATCTTTCTGCCAGGTAACCTCTGTCGCCTGAGCCTGTACTGCAAACACGAATGCCATTGCTGCCAATAATCCAGCCATCCATTTCTTCATAATTACTTCTCCTGTCTATCATGTTCAGCCTGAGGCCGCATGTTTATAGTACCGTTGCTGGTCAACACTCAAATTGGATATTATTTATGGTTAAATGGAGCGGTGGAACTTTCCGCCCTTCTCTTCTTGATATATCGGTAGATGAGATAGCCTCCTCCTGCCAGAAGAGCAATTTCAAACAGCCCTATGCCTCCGCCGCCTCCACCGCCCATGCCTGCCCCGCCGCCAGCTCCGGCAAAGCTGCTGAACAGCATGCTTCCCAGCATGCCGCCCGCGATCCCTCCAGCCATACTTCTCATAAAACCGCCTCCTGCCTGTTGCTGAAAGCCACCTGGCGCCGGAGCAGCCTGCTGCCGTGACGGACCGGGCTGGGAAGGCTGGCTGGCCGGCCTGGAATAACTGCGTGTTCCGCGGCTACCGAAAGAACGGTTTCCTCCTGCTCGTGCTTCAGCGTTAAGCTCCAGTACAGTGATGCTCAAAAATAGTACGGCGGACATAACGGTACATACTGTGACAATGTGTTTTTTCATTTTGCCAACTCCTTGGTTTAAGCGTATCGGCTCAGCCGTGTGTGTTACATGCACAGCTTTCGCTGTTTGGATCTCCATAGATCAATGGCCTCTCTCATTATTTCTGTGATACTTTTCGATGTGGTCTTTGTCAGCTTTTCCAGCGTCCTCTTTTCGTCGTCGTTTATGCGCAGAGAAATGACATTCTGAAGTTGCTCCGTTTCTTTTCTTTTCTTTTTTGATGCTTTCGGTTCCCTGATAAAAAGATTTCTGGTGTAAGACATGGTTTCCTCCTGTGTAGTGTGACGGGTTGTGTTGTCCGCGGCTGTCAAGGTTGGTTATCAGTGCGTTCGGGTGGCCAGTGTTTCGAGTTGTGCGATACGTTCCTCCATTGGTGCGTGGGTGGAAAAGAGTGACATTATGCCGAAGCCGGTCAGCGGGCTGACGATAAACATATGGGCTGTGGCGGGCCGTGCATCCAGCGTAAGAATGCGCAAGAGGCCCTCAGTGGCGGCGACAGCGGCATGATAGGGATTTCGACCAGTGGCAGTAAGCAGAGATAGGAAAAAGGTGGTTTTGAAGATGTTGTTCAATTTAATTACCTCCGGCGATTTGAATTTAACCGGGGTAAAAAAAAAGACCTTTACCCACGGCGTGATACGCTTTGGATAAAAGTCTTGCTTGCGATATATATCGTTCCCGGCCCGAGTCTTGCGACTGTGTTGACGAACACGGGATCAGCCATGTCTCCGGCTGATAGCTACTCCCCTTTATTGAATAGTAACTTTATGTGAACTGTCCTATGTCTGTCAAGCAGTAAATCGCGAATTGAAATTCTGTTGATAGCTTATAACATAAAACAGAAGTCAATGCAGTATGGTGCGCTTCGACGGAAAGCCCGGGCCGCGTGAAATTCAAGAGGCTATTGCTGACTCTTAACCGTCTTCAGTTCTTCAATCAACCCACCCAGAAAATCGTACCCCTTCTGCCAGAAGCCGCTTTCGGTAATGTCGATCCCGGCCAGACGCGCCGTATCCGCCGGCGACAGTGCTCCGCCTGATTCCAGCAGGCTGCGGTAGCCCGGTTTGAAGCTGTCGCCGTCCTCGCGGTACTTCTGAAACAGTGCCAGTACCAGCAGTTCGGCAAAGGTGTAGGAATAGCAGTAGAAGCGGCTGTGGATGAAGTGGCTGATATAGCTCCAGCCCCATTTGTAAGCCGGGATCATCTCGACCGCATCGCCGAACAGACGGCTGTTTTCCTCCAACCAGATCTCGCCGATCCGGTCGCTGGAGAGCAGGCCGTTTTTGCGCTCATTGTGCAGACGAAGCTCGAAGCGGGTCAGCACGGTCTGGCGGAAGGTGGTGGCGATAATGTCCTCGATCTTGGCGCACAATAGGGACGTGCGCACGGTCGGGTCGCTTTCCTTGTCCAGCAGTTGCCTGGTCAGCAGCATTTCGCCGAAGACCGAGGCGGTTTCTGCCAGGGGGAGCGGGGCGTGGTAGTTGAGCATGGTCTGTTTCTGCGCCAGCACGAAATGCAGGCCGTGTCCGGCCTCATGGGCAATCGTGGCCAGGTCGCGCAGGGTGCCGGTGTAGTTGAGCAGCAGAAATGGGGGTGCTTCGGGGGAGACTCCCATGGCAAAGGCGCCGCCCGATTTGCCGGTACGCGGCATGACATCCACCCGCCGCTCAAGGAAAAAGTCATCCACAATCCGGCCGAATTCCGGATCGTAGGCGGCGTAGGAATCAACCACCATCCGCCGGGCCTCGGCAAAGTCATACTTCCGTTCGGATTCCACCACCGGCGCATAGACGTCGCAGTTGCGGATCCTGTCCATACCCAGCATCTTTGCTTTGAGGCGGAAATACTCCTGGGCCAGCCCGTAATTGGCCTCGGTGACAGCCATCAGATGCTCAACCGCCTCATCGGGGATCTCGTTGCCGATGTTGGTCGGTTGGATCGGTGAGCCGTAATTGCGCAACTCCATCTCCTGGCCATGATCCAGGGCCATGTTGTTGAAGACGGCATTATAGACAATGCCGTTATCGGCGTGCTTTTCCAGAAAGGTTGTGAAGGCCCGGAAACGGACATCGGCCGAGGTGTGGTGCAGCATGGAGAGCAGCTCTTCGCCGGTGAAATCCCGCTCCTGGCCGTCCAGTTCCATGCGGTAACTGAATGAGGCAGACAATTCGTCGAAGAGCTTGGTAAAGGCGCGCATGCCGGTCAGGTCCTTGCGGGTCAGCAGGCGCTCTTCATTCTCCTTGAGGGTGTAGGGGCGGAACTTGCGGATACCGGTCAGGAAGTGAATATATGCCGCTGCATCCGGTTGAGCGCAGAACTGATCAAAGCGGTCATCAGCCAGTTCCATCAGCTCCAGGTCAAAGAACAGCAGCTGCTGGGAGAGTCGGCTTCCCAGTTCCGAACAGCGCTGTGAAAGGGCCAGGTAGGTTCCGTTGCCGGAATCATCCGCAAACAGCAGGTGGGCGTAGCAGAAGGCTCTGGCCATCCGTACCTGCATGGCCTCATATTCGCGCACAGCGGCCAGTATTGCAGCTGCATCAAGTCCCGCCACTTTTCCGAAATAGCATTCGCGAAAATCGGCAGCCAAAGCTTCAAAGGCAGCCAGGTCGCTTACAAGCTGCTCTGAATCCGGCGCCGGGTAGAGCAGGGCGGTATTCCAGGTAAGGTTTGTCGATGTCATTATCGTCTCCATGTTTGTTATGATTGTGCTGTATGAAAGGTGTGTGAGATGAATCACAGGAAGCTACTTTAGCAGAATGACAATAATATGGTGCAAAAAAATAGTCGTGTATAAACGCTTGAAGTGGAGGATCGTCGGTCGCTGGTCGGCCACACCGCCATCAAAACTGGTGATTGGGATGAGAAATCTCCCTGGCAGGTCCTATTCCTGCGATCTTCGCCAGGCAAACAATCTTCAGTTCCAGCATTTAGTTTACTTATTGCTTTAGCTAAGTGGTACTGTCAGAGTCAGAGGAGTAAATTATATGGAAAGCGAGAAACAGAATTTCAGAACAGATAGTAATTCACATTGTCTTTTAATGGGTATTGATGGAGTAACTTATCAGGCACTATTAGGGGATTTATCATTAACCGGGGCATTGATTAAGATGAGTGATAAAGCTCCGCATGGCTTGCACGTTGGCGAAATGTGTGGTTTGATGTTAAATAACAATACTAATATGAGTTTTTCAAAGCATACGGGAATGATAGTCGAGCTTGATTCTGGTAATGTGGTGATCAGTTTTCACCATCAGGAACATCGGCACCGGAAGCATACATATTCTCCTCCAGCCTCATAGTTTCCGTCTCAGTCTTTACCATTCCAGACCTTTTTGCAGCAGGTTACCTATGGTCATTTTCTTGGACACCTGTCTACCTGTATGACCTCTCTTGCTGAAAGTGTATCTGTAGCATTGAAGTGTCAGAGACTGGCCCCTGGAGACCGCTTCTGCAAACTGTCGGGCATCTGTACCAGATACCCCTTCAAGTAAATGCTACATGAGTCTCAGAGGGTTTATAGCGTTAACTTTGTATGTCCGGAGGTATGATTTTTTCTCAGGATACCGGGGATCCTGCTCGGTCCGTTTGTTGGAGCGGTTATAGGAAAACTGTCGGGCTGCAGCGCAGCCTGGATCAGTCAAGCCGGACTGGTTTTTGGTGCCGTGGTGGGGCTGGCAATTGGAGTGGCAGGCAAGCTCGCCATCGGTATCGCTATGATCGTACTTTTTCTGTTGATACGTTTTCTCTGAAGCTATCATCATGTGCGGACTGAGCTTACCCCCTTCATATGAACCCGTATTATCACATGTTTTCTGTCTTCAAACAAAAAGAGGGAAGCTTTGAACCTCCCTCAGATTGTTAATAATAAACCTGTTGATGCTTCTTTAGTATGTCGAATTTTAATATGCCTGCTGCTAAGCCGGGTGGGATTTCTTGTAGACAATAAGCTGAGACCCGCCAAAAACCACACCTAACGCTAGAAACGCTAAAAATCCTATTAACATATCGTTACCACCTCCCTTGATTCTTTGTGTGAATGGTTATGTTGCTGGCACATATAATTTAATGTTTATATTAATACGGCCAGTTATTATACCACTAGGATCATCTTTATCTTATTTGCAGCCGCATACATTGTCAATAGGCTTTTTATTACGTTAGCTTAAGAAAATAGGATAAATATAGTCCTTTACATCCTGTTTGTGTTATTGATAATATTAGACATTAAATTACTAAGCATCAAGAGATTTATCATGTCACCACATGAAATTAATCCAGACTAGAAGAGTTTTACACTCTGTGTGTATATTGAAGAACGCATTCCGGAGTGTTATTGTACAACCATGACAAGCAAGAATGTACACAGAGTGCTGACGTACTGCACTGGAGATTATAAGAGTTGCCCAATCTATCGCCAAAAAACAGCTACGTAATAATTGCTATTCAAGTTTGCAATTGAGAGGAAAGCCGTGAAGAGCTTTGCATATGTATTAATACTGGCAGCAATAGGTATGTCCATAGTGCTGGTTCAACCTGTATCGGCTAGAGAACCTAATCAAAGTCGCAAGCTTATTGGCTCATGGTCTCTGACTCTTAATTCGCCAGATTCAGATATGAGTCAATGCCCATATGTGCCTGATGCGATGGAGTTCTTTGCAGATCAAACAATGATAATATCGAACTATGGCGACAGGCACCTTCCTTTTAAGACTTCACTAACGAAGCTTGAAAGACGTATGATTGAAGAAAGGAACCCTGGCCTTAAAGGGAAGAATCTGCTTCTCATACTGCCAGCACCGAATTTGACGTGGGCTTATACACCACTAACATACGCCTATGCCATTGATAATAATGAACTTACGCTCACTTTTAGTGGTTGGTTACCAGTTACATTTAAACGAGTCACCAAGTGATAGCATGAAAGAGGTGATGTAAGATGGCCAGCTTTTGGAAGAAAAACAGAATTAATTGCGAGACAAAATGTATCATGCATTGTGATGTATCCGAATTTCAAGGAGTGATCAAGAACATCTCTCTAAGTGGTGCATTAGTGATGCTGAACAGCAAGTTTCCAACCAATATTCACCCTGGCGATACGTGTGACATAATGTTGTGCAGCAATCCGGATTTTTGCCCTGTGAGGTATACCAGCAAGGTAATCCGTGTTGATTCTGCAATAATAGGCGTTCAATTCCTTGAACTCAATATGATGTAAAGTATGGATAGAGCTATTTCCGTTAAATCAGTTTGTCAGGGTTTGCACAGTCTTCAAAACCGGTGAGGATGATGAGAAATCTTCCTGGCAGGTTTGATTCCTGTGATCTTCAGCCAGCCTGCTTGGTTTCCATCCGGAAATGGAATATGCCTGGAATCAGAGTTTTATTAATATCAGGGGTACTGGCGCTTTCGCTGTTGCTCATATCTGCCTGTACACCACTGGTAAATTATCCCGGTCAACCGGTCCTGGAACCCAGAATCGATAACAATCATTTTGTCGCCGGTGACGGGGCGCTGCTGCCGGTACGCTCATGGCTGCCGGTGAACAAGCCGGTCAAGACGGTGATTGTCGGCGTTCATGGTTTTAATGACTACAGCAATTCTTTTGCCTTCCCCGCAAGTTACCTGATCCGCTACGGTATTGCATTTTACGCCTACGATCAGCGTGGATTCGGCAGTGCTCCGGGGAAGGGTCTCTGGTCAGGTGTCGATGCATACACACATGATCTCTCCGGCTTCGTGCATGAGATTCGCAATCGCCACCCGGACGTTCCGCTGTATATACTGGGTGAGAGCATGGGCGGCGCTGTAACAATCGTTATGTTGACCGGGAACAATCCTCCTCCGGTTGATGGCGTCATCCTTGTTGCACCCGCAGTCTGGGGACGGGAAACAATGCCGTGGTATCAAAGATGGCTGCTAGCGGTTGCCTCGCACACACTCCCCTGGTTGGAGTTGACCGGAAGCGGGCTGAACAATATTCCTTCCGACAATCTGGAGGTGCGCAAAGCTTTGCACTACGATCCGCAGGTTATCAAAGGCACTCGTGTTGACGCCATGTACGGTCTTACCAACCTGATGGACAAGGCTCTGACGCAGGCTGAGAAACTGCAGGTACCTGCCTTGATCCAGTACGGCAAACATGACAGGATTATTCCCAAGGAACCGATGCTGCAGATGCTCGAAAAAATGCTTCCCACATCCAGGAAGGCATTCTACGAGCAGGGTTATCATATGCTATTGCGGGATATGCACCGGGAAAAACCGTTGATCGACATCGCATCCTGGATAACCGATCATAACAGGCCGCTGCCTTACGGAACGGCCGACTGGAATGAAAATCAGCGATGAACTTCAACCTGTTCCTTCTCCATAAGGACCCATCGGACCGGGGGCAACAGATACTCTTCGCCCGGTTTTACTGACGACGAGAGCAGCGAATCGATGTCCTTCTGATCACCGCCACCATGACAAGTTCCGCTGACTCACCGCCGATCGGCACATTTAAGGGTTGCAACGGCAGGAAAATATTTTGTGGCCGGGGATCTTCGAAGTTTTGGTATCGTTAGATATGAATCGGGGGGACAGTGAAGATTAGCTGACTCTTCTGAATCCGGGTGGTTATTTGCTGCCAGGGCGGGCATCTTTTTCAGTATGTCTTGTGGAAGCTTCGGAAAGAAGTTTTCTCGGGAATTTATCTCGACTTGGATGGGTGCAAAAGGTATCCAGGAAACCATAGTCTATAGAATATGCGCAGTTCTCTCTGTCTTGCTCCTCTGCCAAGCAAACAAAACAGCCCTCACCAACCCGGTGAACAAAACAGTCTTTATAAGATAGCGCCGATCCCATTTAATAGCTATATCATATTAAAATAATTATATCAATAGCTATTTAAGCAAATAAAGATGTCGTTGAAGGACAACCAATCGACAATATATTAATCATGTCACCACAAAAAAAACTGACTATGACGTGTTCCATAGTCCACCCAGGGTACAATAACAGGAGGACTATAGAGTGCTGTGATTCAGGTATATAACGTAGATATCACTCACTATAACGGAGCATTAACAGATAACCAGGATGTACATCGTCTAATGGTGTATTAATGTCATTGTAAATCAGATACATACAAAGCTATCCATGGCTCCCTGGAAAATCTAAAAAAAATCAAAGTGTGGCAACTTACTTGCATATCAATAAAATGCGTTCCATTCCTTGAGTTGCCAAGGTCGACGTATTCAAAGTATGAGGTAGGTGTGTCACATGCCACTAATAAGCTGGAAACCGGAATATACAGTCAATAACGAAGAACTGGACAGCCATCATCAGCAATTGTTCGATCTGCTTAATATGGTATACGATCATGTTATGAACTCACTGGAAGTGGATTTCGTCCTTCCAATGATTGAAAAGCTGTCGGACTTTATGATCTACCATTTCTCTGCAGAAGAGAATCGCATGAGAGAAAACAGGATTCCCGAAATTGATGCTCATATAGCAAAACATAGGGAATTCACGAATACGATCGAGATTCTGAAGACTCACTACAATGGCAACAATCTTGAAATTGCGCAGGAGCTGATTATATTGCTCGGTAATTGGCTACTCAGTCACGTCCTCTTGGAGGATAAGAAGTATTCAGAAGTGTCTCTTGGTATCGAGTAATGAGCTGAATTTACTCTTTGACATAGGAGAGACTTATGAGTGGGGGAAAACTATCTGCAGTGAAGAGAACTGAGGGGGCGCGGTGCCGGTATCGTCCCACGTCGTGGGACGAACAAGAGAGTAGAAAAGAAAAGGTGTCAGGACACAGACAACACCATTTTTAAAAAAGAAAGCCCGCAAAGATCGCGGGCCTTCTTTTTACATATTTCACCTTTTTTAAGGGTTTCAGGCTTAACCTTCAGCCTGTATCTATATGCTATTGTCCTCGGTTACGGCCTGGTGGAGTGTCCTCGTTCATACGGTCCTCCTGAGTTTGTGAGCTTACTGAATCGAGCATTTACTGATTCGTGCTTTTACTACTCAGTTGCTCCTTTTCCAGCGTTGATTCTTTGATTCAGGTAGTGCTACCTTGAGTACACTATATCCAATCAAAGCCATAAAAACAGTCTGTTATTATTTTTTTTACAGGCGTATACTGCCACAATGTGTTGATTAACCTGAATGACCTGTCCGGCCCTGACGTTTTCAGAAGTTATTACCGCCGGTTAACCTTGATTTTCGTAACAGGTCAAGCATGCAGTGTGCAGCCGCCACTTCAATTTCCTATGTGTACTTCTCCCTGACTGCCCCAATAATATTTTCGCAGACTTGCTCCTGCGTCATACTGGCACATGTGATTGTGATATCGGCATTCCTGGTATAGAGTGCGAGGCGCTCATCAAACAACTCCGCAAAACTTTGGCCCGGCTGTCTGGCAAGACCCCGTCTGCTGAAATCACGAACCCTCCACTCCAGTGTGGCCAAATCAACATCCAGAAACACAAGGACGCCATCCGACTTGAGATGTTTCATGGCTCGATCACTATAGACAGCGCTGCCGCCCGTGGCAATCACGTGGTTTTGGACGGAAAGGCCAAGCAGGATTTCTTCTTCAATCGTACGGAGGGAAGCGTATCCGTCCGTATCGACAATGTCCTGCAATGTACGTCCCTGTAACGTCTGTATGAGCACATCCGTGTCAATAAAATTGCGTCTTGTATTTTTGGCGAGGATCACGCCGGCGGTGCTCTTGCCGGCGCCAGGCATTCCGATCAACACAAGGTTGGAAGGTATTGGTTTCATTATTCTCCACATCTTGAATGCTATTGTTAATTGTCATTACCATTGGACCATACGGCAATCCACTGCTCCTGGGGAGACCGGCTGTCGCCATACTGTACAATCACCCCGTCTTCCCGCGTGTATGAACAGGACCAGCCTGGCCAGTCGGACTTGTAGAAGACAGGGTAATCACTTGCATGGTCCAGAGGGTTATAAGGTTCTGAATACTCACTCCAGTCTTTCGGCGGCGGACAACGATCATCACCGCGATAATCACCCGCCGCATGTGCCAAAGAGACACCCGCCGGTATCATACAGACAAAAAGCCACAGGATAACTTTCATGAAACACCTCCTGAAGGACGTCAATATATTTCATTCTACATTTTCAGACAAGATAGCACCATTAAATGTTAGAGTGTAAAAATGCGATGCAACGACGGACAGCAGCGAATACAACAATCGGGTAGGCTGTCCAGCCTTCGGATCAATCGGATTTTATGAAGGGATCTGACCGTGGGAGATAAAGTCAGAAAGAAAACTCTTTATTACACCTTTGATGAGTTTTTGGAAAAATTCGGTTACACGCGCGAAAAAGCCATATACGAGATCAAACATCACGGAATCAAGGCCTCATACACCCTGCCACGGCTAAAAACCCTCCTTCCTTTCGGCGGTCCCTACGGTCATCCTTCCTTGATTCCACGAAATGAAGTAGAGCGATATGCCGCCATCATTGCAGAAAACGAATCACCCCCCACCCAGTATATGGACAAAGACCGTCAGCCGGCCTTTTCATCTGAACTTGAAGCGGCTGTAAGCTGCTGGATGGCGCTCTTTTCGGATGCAACACCCGCCAAGGTTGCAACCCATACCAGAGAAAAGGCAATGTCCTGGCTTTCAAAAAATCGCCCGGAACTGGAAGAGTCACAGCATAAACGGATTGCAACCCTGCTGACACCCGATGCGCGAAAATCAGGGGGAGCACCGCCCGCCACGGAATAGGACTAAAACAAGCAGTTAGCCGAATCGCAAGTATAGATACGCCTTTTTCAGGAGTCAGACAGTAATGCCACGCTATATCGAACCGGTCTTCCGTCCCCCCAGTGAAGCGCACAGCCTGATCTTCCAGATCACCGTCGGTTGTTCCCAGAACAGCTGCACCTTCTGCGGAATGTACAAGGGTAAACGCTTTCATGTGCGGCCGGTGGCGGAGATTATCGACGAGATCGCCGGGATTCCTCAGCACTATCGCTTGCAGGTTGATCGAGTCTTCCTGGCCGACGGAGATGCCCTGGTCTATCCCTTTGACGGGCTGGTGGAGATTCTGGAGGCCCTGTCAGAGGGCTTTCCGCACCTGACCAGGGTAGGTGCGTACGCCTCACCCAACAGCCTGACCACCAAGAGCCCGGAACAGCTGACCTTGCTGCGGGAGAAGCGCCTCCGGATCCTCTACTTCGGCCTGGAATCGGGGGACGCTGATACCCTGCTGCGGATCAACAAAGGATTCAGCGCCGATGAGATGGCGCAGCAGGCCCTCAAGGCTCGTGATGCCGGCATGAAGCTGTCGGTCACCGCCATTCTCGGCTTGGCGGGACGCACGAGAAGCCTTGTCCATGCCCGCCAGACGGCGAACTGGGTCAACCGGGTCAACCCGGAGTATTTTTCACTGCTAACCCTTTTCCATCGCCACAACGAGGAGTTCGTCCGCGGCCTCGAACAGTGCACACGACGAGAACTGATGCTCGAAGCGCGGGAGCTGTTGCTGCATCTCCACCCGGCCCGTACAATCCTGCGCTCCAATCATGTTTCCAATTTTCTCAACCTGGCCGGCAGCTACCCCAAGGATCGCGAGCGGTTGATCAACGACGTGGATGTTGCCCTGCAACGCGCCGGCCTGCAGCCCGGTTTTCTGGATCAGGTACCGTAATATACGGAAGAGTACTATTGATGAGAGATGAGAGATGAGAGATGAATTGCTGGCCATTCTATTCACCGGACATCTCGGTCTTATTTCCCTGTTTCAGTTTAACTAGAAAACGTGGAGGAAGTATGCGTCTCTTTATCGCCATAGAACTGCCGGAGGAGATCAGACAGATTCTCGCCGGCCTGCAAAGGGACATGGCGGGCGTACGCTGGGTGCCATGGGAACAACTGCACCTGACACTGCTGTTTTTAGGGGAGGTGGGAGAGGGTGAGTTGGAGATGCTGTACGGGGGCCTGAAAAAGATCAGGTTCGCTCCGTTTTCTCTCAATTTTACCCGTCCCGGCTGTTTTCCCCGATCCGGAAACCCCCGGGTACTGTGGTTCGGGGTTGACGGTCAGCCCGCGCTGGAACGGTTGGCCTCACGTGTGAAAGCCGCGATGGCTGCCTGTGGGATATCGTTTGAAGAGCGTCCCTTCCACCCGCATATTACGCTGGCCAGAATCAGGCAGCCCGAGGCGGGTGCTTTATTAAAGGGGTATATCGATCACCCCGTTGCTCTACAGATCCCTGCCCTGGCTGTGCGGGAGTTTGTGCTCTTTCAGAGTCGGCTGACACAGCAAGGCGCTGTGCATCTTTCGCTCAAGGTCTTTCCTTGTGCAACGCACTAATTCTGCTGCTAATTTAATTCAGCTTAACCGGACACTGCTGCTGCGGAGCAATGTGTCTGATTCAAGTGGCGAAGGTTGCAGGCAGATGCTGATATGCTATACTGCCGGCCTGAAGAACGCCCGGCCGGAATTGTTTTAATACTATAACTGAAGGAGCTGTCGTGTCCAAACGCCTGCCCAAGATGCTTTATGCCGATTCCAAAGGAAACATCTTCGATCATCCCGAGTTGTGTATGGCCGGTATGAACGGCACTGTGGCGGTGCTGCCCGATGAGGTGGAGCTGATCCCGCTGCCGGAAGACAGCAAGCTTTTTACCATGCCTTCCATGCCGCCCATTTCCTGGGATGCCAGAAAGAAAACGTTTACAACGGTGAACGAAGTCCGTGATGGTCGCAGAACCCAGCGGGTTCAGGCCGTGGCCGCTTTCATGGCCCCCGGCTATCTGCGGACCCTGCTGCCGGCCTGTGTCTATTCCGGCAAAAAGACGCATCTGCCGCTCTGGTCCTACACCGCCGTGGGATGGGATGAAGAGCGGGACTGTTTCGTGGTGGCGGCGACAAAGGTCGATAATAACAGGAACTGGAACCCCGGAAACTACGACGACCGCACCCTTGATCCGCTGGTGCGCCGGATGCTGCGGGAGATGCCGGATAACCGCCTGCTGGAGCAGTTGTCGCGTTGCGCGGTAGATTACCACTGTTTTGCCGCCAAGAACCTCTTCTACCGGCGCTGGGAGGCGCCGCTGCCGACCTCGCCGGTCTGCAACTCGGCCTGCCTGGGGTGCATCAGTCTGCAGCCGTCGGAGTGCTGCCCGTCCAATCACGACCGCATCGCCTTTGTGCCGACTCCCGAGGAACTGTGCGAGATCGCCGTGCCGCATCTGGAGCAGGCCGAACAGGCGATTGTATCCTATGGCCAGGGGTGCGAGGGTGATCCGATCCTGCAGGCCGACACGATAGCCGAGGCCACCAGGCGCATGAAGAAAGCCACCTCATGCGGCACGGTCAATTTCAATTCCAACGGTTCCTTGCCGGACCGGATACAGCTCTTGTGTGATGTCGGCATGGATTCGTTTCGATTTTCGATGAACTCGGTCCGTGAAGAGCTTTATAACCGCTACTACCGGCCCAAGGGGTACGTCTTTGCCGATGTGCTCCGATCGGTGGATATCGCCAAGCAGAACGGCCGCTTTACCATGATTAACTATCTGGTGTCACCGGGTGTCTCCGACGCGCCGGCGGAGGTGGATGCTCTTCTGCGTTTCGTGGCTGACAGCGGTATCGACATGATCCAGTTGCGTAATCTGTCGATTGACCCGGATTATTATAACCGGGAGATGGGAGTGGCAGGGCAGGGGATCGGTATGTACCAACTGCTCCAGCGGCTGAAACAGGAGTTTCCACGTCTGCAGTTCGGCTATTACAACCGGACAAAGGAAAATTTCTTCCCGGAAGGTTTTGAAACAGGGTGGCCTGTCAAGGAATAAGAAGCCGGTAATATTATTGATGCAACATGATAAAACTTTGTTTATCATTACAGCCTTTATTGCAGAAAAACGGCAGGACCACTTTGAGGGGCCGGCAGAAAGGTCGGGATATCTATGAAGTTGGGCGAATCGCTGATCAATGAAGGATTAATCACGCAAGAGCAGCTTGATGAAGCCTTGAAATGTCATGTGATTTTCGGTGTCAAACTGGGAAGTAGCCTGATAGAGCTTGGATTTGTCCAGGAAGATGCGCTTCTCGATCTGTTGAGCCGAAAGCTGGGGGTGCCGTCGGTAACCCATGAGGAACTGCTTAATGTGCCCTCCGAAGCAATCGAACGGATGACTCCTGCCCTGGCCGAGAAGTTTCGTGTGATCCCGGTCCGGCTCGAGAACAAGCGCTTGTATGTTGCAATGTCCGACCCGACTGATTTCAAGACCCAGGAAGAGTTGTCCTTCATAACCGGAAATGTAATCATTCCGAACATTGCAGCTGACATTCAGATACTCTACGCCCTTGAAAAATATTACGGAGTCAAGCTGGACCACCGTTATATGAGTGCCAGCTGCGAACTTCAGAAGATACGGATTAAGAACAAAGAGGCTGTGTCGGATGAATTCGTCTTTGACGACAGCAAATATACTATCAGCGCCGAGTATGAAGTTAATGCCGTAACCGGTGCACTGCTTGATGCACCGGTTCAGAAAGCAGTTGACAGCGAACCGGCGGAGCAGGAACCTGTTGTTCCTCCTGCACCCACGGTCACCCGGACCAGTGATCTGTATTCCATCGACAAACTTTGCCTTGATTTTTCACAAGCGATACTTAGTGATGATGTAGCGGATTTGATGATTAAATATCTGAGGCAGGACTATACTACCTGTGCCCTGCTGGCGATCCGCAAGAACAGTGCTGTCGGCTGGAAAGCACTGGTCAATGGGAAAGAGAGCAGGGACTTCGAAGAGATAACCATTGATTTATCAGACAGTCAGGAAATCAGTGACCTTCTGGCCGGGAAACAACTTTATTTCGGAGCGCTGTCCGAGACGTCCGCAAATCTTCCGGTCATAATGGCGTTGAAGTTGCCAAGGTTTAATCCGGTGCTGCTGCTGCCGGTGGTGATGAATGAAAGGGTTGTGGTGGTACTGGTGGTTTCAGCTGATGAGGAGGTATTGCAGCGCAAGTTGAGCGAGCTGCAGAAGCTGGTAAACAAGGCCTCATTGATATTTCAGATTCTGGTTCTTAAAACCAAGCTGCTGCAGACCTGAGAAAGCGGTTCAAGGGCCATGGCCTTTGTCATAGGTGGAGACCTGACACTGTCAGTCTCCTATAATCTGTTGAAAGTACGGTAATACAAATTTACCGTAGCATGTTAAATATGTATTGACTCTTACCAGAGCTGCCTTTACCATGGGTTCATGTACATACAGCGAACCATAGAAAAGCTTCTCCCCGGCATTCTTGCCACCTTTCCCTGCTTGGCGGTAACTGGCCCACGACAGTCGGGTAAATCCACCCTGCTGCGTCATGCCTTACCGGAATACCGTTATGTCACGCTGGATGACCCGTCAGTGCTGGAACAGGCGCATTCCGATCCGGTCTATTTTCTCGATTCACTTGGCGAACAATGTATCATCGATGAAATCCAGCTTGCCCCCGGTATCCTGTCGTACGTCAAGTTGCGTGTTGATAATGACCGTGGCCGCAATGGGAGGTTTGTCTTTACCGGTTCGCAGCAGTTCGGCATGATCCGTAATCTGGGGGATTCCCTGGCGGGCAGGATTGCCCTGCTGGACCTGCTCCCTTTTGAAGCACGGGAGTTGCAGCAGGCAGCGCCGACGCTTGGAGGATTGGGGCTTTTTACAACATCCTGCCTTACGGGAGCCTATCCCCAGCTTGCGGTAACTCCTGAGATAGACCGGCGGCTGTGGTATGCATCATATATTCAGACCTACCTTGAACGGGACATACGTTCACTCTACGATATCGGCAGCCTGCGGGAGTTCCACCGCTTCATGCAGCTTCTCGCGGTGCGCTGCAGCCAGATGCTGAATATGAGCAGTTTTGCAACAGATCTGGGAGTGAGTGTCACTACGGTCAAACGCTGGCTTTCAGTGCTGGAGGCCGGGCGAATCATTCACCTGCTCCCGCCGCACTTCAATAATCTGGGCAAACGGATCACCAAGATGCCCAAGGTATATTTCCTTGACACAGGCCTGGCGTGCCACCTGGTGGGAATACGCGACCGGGAGCAGCTTTTGGAAGGGCCAATGGCCGGAGCGTTGTTCGAGAACTACTGTCTGCAGGAAACGGTGAAGAGTTTTGCCAACCGGGGAGAACAACCGCGAATTTCGTATCTGCGGACAAACAACGGGTTGGAGGTTGATCTTATTATCGAAGGCCCGAATTTGCGCCCGCTTCCGGTGGAAATCAAGCTGAGCCGGACGCCTTCTCAATCACTGGCATCGAGTCTTTCCCGCTATGCGCACCTTTTCGAAAAAGCCGACCCGGAAGATGGGCTGTTGCTTTGTCTGGCTGATGGCCAAAAAACAATCAGCCGGGGCGTCACCGCTATCGGGGTGGAAGATTATCTTGAAATGCTCAGGCAGCGACTTGACGGCTGATTAAGTGTAAAAGGGGTGATTATCAGTTGCTCAGGTCGTTTATGATTGATTTTGAGAACAGTCTCAATCCGTATCAGGACAACCGCCTTGAAATTACCATGATGTTGTCCATTGCCGGAGGCTGGATTGGGCCGGATGAGCGAATTCGAGAGAATGGAAAACGATATGAAAAAGCAGGGATCAAGCCCAGAGATGCAATCCATCTGGCCTGTGCTGTCCACGCTAGAGCAGACTTTTTCATAACTTGTGACGACAAACTGGCAAAAAGGGCAAAGTTGATGCGACTCCCGATACAACTGTTTAATCCGGTTGATTTTGCATACGCCATGGAGGTAAGACAACTATGACACGATTGGCAAGCGATGCCGCAATACGAGAGAAGGGGCTTAAAGTTCTTTACAAACATCTTGGCGAGACCGATGCGGTCCGTTTTCTTTCGCAAGTTTCCATTGAGAAAAAGGATTACCTGAAGGTTCAGCAGAAATTATTTCAAGGAATGTCGGTAGATGAGCTGTATGATCAGGCAGCTGCAAGCTGCGCCGAGGATTCTGCTGAATATAAGGGGAAGCGATAGAGAAAAGGGAGCCGTAAGGAGCCAGGTCTCACCCGCGTACATTTTTGCGGCTTTGTACCGTAGACCCTATATTTTTTACAGAGAAAGACAGCTGAAACAAGGAACAAGTCAATATTGAATATACTGTCCCCGTAATTCCGGAGGTTGTGCAATGCTATCACTCAGCATATCCGATTCCGTACTTCATTCCCTGAAACTGCCGGAAAAAACCGTGCAACAGGATCTCATGAAGCTACTTGCCGTAAAACTATATGAAAAAGGGGCACTCGGCCTCGGCAAGGCGAGTGAACTGTGCGGTGCGAGCAGAACCGATTTTCTGCATATACTCAAGGAGGAGCGGGTATTTCTAAACTATGACGATGAGGAACTCGACAAGGATATTGCCGCGCTGGAGTCGTTTCTGTGATAGTCGTAAGTGATTCATCTCCCTTGATCGCCCTTCTTTTCGTTGGCCGAATTGACATTCTTGAATGTCAATTCGGGATGGATCAGATAAGTTTCCGCATCTCCCCCTCAGTGCTCAACCGGGCACTAACCCACCTGAACGAACCGCCTCTCTGTTTCAAGTCATAGATCCTGCTGTACGCCATTTACCAAATCGTATGCGCGAAGTGCCGGAACTGGTGGGCAATGCCTGAGCTTCCAGTACCCATGTAACATTTAAAACCATGTAGGTTGGGCAAAGCAGAGCGTGCCCAACGGTGCCGGCTATGTTGGGCACGGCATGAAACCGCCTTTACCCAACCTACTAATAAATATGTGTTACATGGCACTACGTGCAAAAGGAAATACTCTCCGGTAGATGTGGAAAGTGGTCTTCTTGCTCCGCCAAACCGCTTGCTATAATTACTGCTTCCCGTCAAACCACCGTATTCTCCGTTCAGGCAGGGATGTCTGGTTGTACGGGCTTTTAAAACATGTGCTATTTCAGCATGCTACATTAATTAATATTTTATTAATACAACAGCACGAAAATTGCATTCGCTGGACTGTATACGGAATAACTGCGCCTGCATTTCGGTCATGCAAAGTGGGTGTTTGTATCATGGAGTAATGGCCCCGTATCCTGCGTACGAAGATGACCGCGTGGGAGTTGTTGCCGGAATGGTACTGAAGCTGAAAATTTCCGATTGAACGGAATGCAATGTTGGAATTGATAGGTGGGCGACAAGTGGCCAATGGATTTCTCAGATCAGGCCACAACAACAATATTTTACCATCCCCGACTTTTGGTCGCTCAGGGTGGCGTTTGGCTTATGAAACCGGCTTTGCGGAACTTTCCCGTACGCCGGTTTTTGCGTTTTAAGGGTAGTTTTTCCATTTAGTAACGGTGACTTGAAATTTATTTATATAAGGCAAGGAGGGTAGCATGCTGAAACGAATGAAGGTGATATGTGGGGGGATACTGCTACTTTCGTTGCTTCTGGTCTTTGTTCCTGTGCTATTAGCAACCACCACCTGGCAGCAGACCGGCGGGCCTGAAGGTGGCGGCATAAGCAGAACTATGGTGATCGACCCGACCAACAGCCAGACTCTCTATGTCGTTAGATCTGCCGGGGGCGTGTTCAAGTCCACCAACGGCGGCGGTTCCTGGAGCGCAGTCAACGCCGGCCTGCCCACCACATCCATCCTCTCACTAGCGATCGACCCAATCAACAGCCAGAACATCTATGCCGGGACAGATAGGGGTGGTGGTGTTTACAAGTCCACCAACGGCGGCGGTTCCTGGAGTGTGGTTAACAACGGATTGACTAACACAGGTGTCTCCTCTCTAGTGATCGACCCGACCAATAGCCAGACTATCTATGCTGGTACAGTAGATAACGACCAATATTACGGCGTATTTAAATCCACCAACGGCGGCGGTTCCTGGGGCGCGGTTAACACCGGCCTGCCTAGTAATGGTTATTTTTTATCCCTGGCCATCGACCCGACCAACACCCAGATCGTCTATGCCAATACATATAATAAGGGTTTATTCAAGTCCACCAATGGTGGCGGTTCTTGGAGCGCCGCCAACAGCGGCCTGCCAAGCAATTTATATTTCCAAGCCCTAGCAATCGACCCTACCAACAGCCAGAACGTCTATGTCAGTTTTGCTAATGGTGGCGGCGTGTACAAGTCCAGCGACGGCGGCGGTTCTTGGAGTGCGATAACAACCGGGCCAACCTTTCTTGTCCTCTCCCTGGCGATCGACCCTACCAACAGCCAGAATGTCTATGCCGGGACAACAGATGGTGTGTTCAAATCCACCAATGGTGGCGGTTCTTGGAGTGCGGTCAACAGTGGTATGATCATCAACCAAGTTCAATCCCTGGCAATCGACCCTACCAACGGCCAGAACGTCTATGCCGGGACAGATGTGGGACTGTTCAAGTCAACCAACGGTGCCGGTTCCTGGAGCGCAGTCAACTCCGGTATGATCAACACAAGCGTCTCCTCTCTGGCAATCGATCCGACCAACAGTCTAAATATCTATGCCGGGTCAGATGGTGGGGGCATGTTCAAGTCCACCAACGGCGGAATATCCTGGAGCGGGGCTAACAGCGGCCTGCCCTCCTCATTTGTCTACTCCCTGGCGATCGACCCGACCAACAGCCAGAACGTCTATGCCGGGGCGTATCCCGATCTCTTCAAGTCCACTAACGGCGGCGGTTCCTGGAGTGAGGTTAACAACGGCCTATCCAGTGCGCCTGTCCGCTCCCTGGCAATCGACCCGACCAACAGCCAGATCGTCTATGCCGGGACAGATATGGGACCCGGTGTTTACAAGTCCACCAACGGCGGCGGTTCCTGGAGCGCTGTCAATAACGGCCTACCCTTTGGAAGTGGAGTCTGGGCACTAGCGATCGACCCGACCAACCCTATGACTATCTATGCCGGGCTAGTTAACGGAGCGGGTGGCAGTCTTTACAAGTCCACCAACGGCGGCGGTTCCTGGAGCGCGGCCAACACCGGTCTGAGTTATACGGACCCCGTTTGGGGTCTCTTGTACACAAATGTCTTCTCCCTGGCGATCGACCCGACCAACAGCCAGACCATCTATGCCGGTACACAAGGTAACGGTGTGTTCAAATCCACCAACGGCGGCGGTTCCTGGAGTGTGGTCAACAACGGCCTGCCCAACCCATCATATGTCCGCTCCGTGGTGATCGATCCGACCAACAGCCAGAACGTCTATGCCGGGACAGAAGGTAGCGTGTTCAAATCCAACAATGGTGGCGGTTCCTGGAGCGCGGTCAACAGCGGGTTGGCCACGGGTGTCTTCTCCCTGGTGATCGACCCGACCAACAGTCAGATATTCTACGCTGGGACATATGGCAGTGGCGTATTCAAGGGGTTTTCCGACTTGCCGCCACCGACAATCGGTGGTACTCCTTCCGCAAATGCCACAGTTGGCACCGTCTACAGTTTCACTCCAACGTCCACTAATGCCTCTGGCTTCACCAGTACAGGCAATAGTCTGCCCACAGGATTGAGCCTAAACCCTACAACTGGCGTCCTAAGTGGTACGCTAACAACTGTTGGAACCTATAGTGGCATCATCATAACAGCAAGCAATGTTACAGGGTTAGCATCGTTGCCAGCATTCACAATTAACGTTACTCAATCTAGTAACAGCTATATTTATGCTACCCAATGGGGTACAACTGGAACTGGTAATAGACAGTTTAATCGTCCTAGAGGAATTGTAGCCGACAAAAACGGAAACATTTTTGTAAATGATAATTTAAATCAACGTGTGCAAAAATTTGATTCAAATGGGAACTATATATCTCAATGGAGTTATGGCACCGCTGGTGATATTGCAATTGCGGTAGATGCAGAGGGTAATGTCTATGTAGCTGTTTTATCAAATATCATTAAAAAATATGATAATAACGGGAACTTCATTATGCAATGGGGTTCTTCTGGCAGTGGAAATGGTCAATTTAATCAACCAAAAGGAATTGCCATTGATAGCAGCGGCTATGTTTATGTTGGAGACGAGTTTAACAATAGAGTTCAGAAGTTCAATAGCAATGGCGTTTATGTAACTCAATGGGGAACTCAGGGGAGTGGCATCGGGCAATTCAGCGTCCCAAGAGGCGTTGCAGTGGATAGAAATGGGAATGTGTATGTTGCGGACTACGGGAATGATCGTGTCCAGAAGTTTGACAGCAACGGAAACTATTTACTGCAATGGGGTACCGGAGGAAGCGGAAATGGCCAATTTGGTAGTGGTCCTTATGGTGTCACCGTTGATGGAAACTGTAACGTCTTTGTTACAGACCCTGGGAATGCTAGAATCCAAAAGTTTGATAGTAACGGGAACTATTTGACCCAATTTGGATCATTTGGAACCGGTAACGGTCAGCTTGATGGCCCCTTAGGCGTTGCTTTAGACAGCGTTGGCAATGTATACGTGGCAGATAACACAAACAATAGGGTACAGAAGTTCATCCCCGATACATCGATCACTGGTACACCTTCTGTAAATGCCAGCATCGGTACCGTGTATAATTTCACTCCGTCATCAACCAACTCCGCCAGTTTCGGCATTATTGGTAACGTACCACCAGGCTTGAACTTCAATTCGATCAATGGCACCTTGAGCGGAACTCCAACAACAGCTGGGACTTACAGTAATTTAGTCATTTCCGTCAACGACGGTCACGGCGGGAATTCTTTCCTTCCTCCTTTTTCAATTACTGTCAGCGGTACACAACAGCCCCCACAACCACCAAATCCTACCCAAGTCCCTGTCATGGAAGGTTTGTGGCTCCTGCCGGGAGTACTAGCCGGACTCGGCCTATTTGCCCGCAGACGCAAGGAATAACCCTTTTGGCAAAGAAGAAGAAAAATATAAAACCAGAGTCAATACTGGCTGAACAGTCAATCCAAAAAGAAGCCGGGGCGAACAATCGTCCCGGCTCTTCCCTCGTTAAGACCTGCATGCTCTTTGCGCTCTTCCTGGTCACCCTTCACGCCTTCACCTGGCTCTTCGCGCTCAAGGGATACATCCAGTGGGGCTACGGAACTGCTCATATCGTTTCTTCCATCCTCAATGCATCTGGAATCCAGAATACCGTTGATTACAACATCATCCACTTGCGCAATGACACCTGGAACGTCACTTCCGAATGCACCGCCGTAAATGCCGTATTCCTCTTCATCTCCTTCATTCTCGCATATTCCTCTTCATTCAAGTCCAAGGCACTTGGCCTCATCACCGGAATTCCGCTGATTTTGGTTACCAACATCGTAAGGCTTGTCGCCTTGGGATGGGTGACGGAATACTGGCCCAAGCATTCTCATCTGTTCCATGATTATGTCTGGGAAACCATCTTTCTGTTTTTCATCGTGGCGCTCTGGTTCATATGGATTAATCTGGTGGTGAGTCGTGAAAAAACTGCTGCCGTTTCTTGCTAGACTGCTCGTCATATCCCTGTTGTTTATCCCGCTTCTGCCGCTATTTCATCGATCCTACAAATTCGTCCTGGCACTCATTACAACTGCAACCATGCCGACAAGCGAGATGATGGACGCTCTTCCCTATGATGGTTCAAACAACCTTTATACGTTCTTAGTCCTCATCCTTGCGATACCTGGTATGGAGATAAAAAAAAGGGTGATCGGCATCGTCACGGGGATAGCCCTGTTCATCTTCACTGATTTCTTCATGACAGCGGTATGGATTCCCTATCTGAAAACACCCGGCCCATCCCTGGCTAACATGGCTGTCGCATACGGCTGGCTTGTTGTGGCCCATTATCTGCTGCCATTTCTGCTCTGGCTCGCGTTTGCCTTCAGGCAGATTGAGGGGTTATTTAGAGGTGCGGCATCCGTTGAACGAAATGCTTAAGGACTGCATGTCAAATTCAGATGCACTATCCGACAACGTTATGTACAAAAACGTTTCATGCAAAAAAAAGACCTTCAGGCAAACACCTGAAGGTCTTTTTCATTACGTAGTCCGGAAAAAATCAACGCCCCGCCAGCTTGCTTTCCCAGCGCCAGGCGTCGGCCACGATGGTCCGCAGGTCGTCATATTTCGGCTGCCAGCCGGTCAATCTGCCGATTTTCTCCGCCTTGGCAACCAGGGAGGCCGGGTCACCCGGTCGCCGTTCGGCTTCCAGGGTCTTGAAATCCACTCCGCTGACCTCACGCACTACCTCCAGCACCTCACGGACACTGCTGCCGCGACCGTAGCCGACATTCATGGCCGTCGGTTCTCCCCCTCGTTCCAGGTAATTAAGGGCACTCAGATGGGCCGAGGCCAGGTCTTCAATGTGGATATAGTCACGGATGCCGGTCCCGTCCGGAGTCGGGTAATCGGTGCCGTAGATGCCTACATTTTCTCGGTTTCCCAGGGCGGCCTGGCAGGCGACCTTGATCAGGTGGGTCGCTTCGGGGGTGCGCTGTCCCATGCGGGCCTGCGGGTCGGCGCCGGCCACGTTGAAGTAGCGCAGCGCCACATACTGCAGGCCGTGGGCCGCCGAGACATCCCGCAGCATCCACTCGCTCATCAGTTTCGATGTGCCGTAGGGGTTGATCGGCGCCGGCGTACTCTCCTCTGAAGCGACACCGCCGTCGGGAAATCCGTAAACAGCGGCGGTGCTGGAGAAGATGAAGCGCCGGACGTTGTGTTTGACACAAGTCTCCAGCAGCCCGAGGGTATTGCGGGTGTTGTTGCCGTAATATTTAAGCGGCAGTGATACGGATTCGGGGGCGATGATGGCGGCGGCAAAATGCAGCACTGTGGTGAAACCGTGCCTGGCAAAGGCCGCGTCCAGCGTGTCGCGATCGGAAAGGTCACCGACGATCAGTTCTTCTCCATGGGTGAGCGCATCGCGAAATCCTGTGGAGAGGTTATCGTAGACAACGACCGTGCGGCCGGATTCGCTGAGTTGACGGGTGACATGACTGCCGATATAGCCGCAGCCGCCTGTGACGAGGATTTTTTCAGACATTTGAGTTCCTTATGGTTTTAAAGATAGTTTTTCAGGGCTTTCAGCGCCCGTTCCAGGCGTTCGACCGTATGGGCTTCAATGGTGTAAATCGCACCCGGCGCGTACTGCCTGAGCAGGCCGAACAGGTGGCTGAAATCGATCAGCCCTTCGCCGGGCGGCAGGTGTTCATCAGCCTGGCCATGGTTGTCGTGGATATGGCATTCGGCCATGAACGGGCCGAGTTCGGTAAACCACTCCTCCAGACTGACGGATGTAAACATGTTCCAGTGTCCCACGTCAAAACAATGCCGGAAGCAGGGGTCATCGATCGCCTCCAGAAGAGCGCGCAGGGTGGAGGGCTCTTTCTCGAAGATGTTCTCCATGGCGATGATGCAGCCCAGTTCGCGGGCACATGGGACAAATTCCCGCCAGAAATCGATGCTGTTTTTGAGCCAGTCCAGGCGGTTGCCGCCGTAACGCAGATCGTCGTATCCGGGGTGAAATACAATCACCCGCGGCTTGAGCTGTTGCGCCGCCAGAAAGACCTGCTGGAAGCGTTTGCGGGTAACCTCGCGGATGGACGGGTCGAGGGCGCCGGGGTTCAGATCCAGGAACGGGGCATGGATGGTGGTGGCCAGACCGGCCGAATGTAGTACCCGGGCCTGGGCCGACAATTCTTCCCACACGATATGATCCAGGGCATCGGCCGAAAAGAACACCTCCGGGTTGATACTCACGGATACAAGGAACTCCAGTTGTTCCGCCAGCCGCGAATACGGAATGTGGGCATGAATATCAGTGTGCATTGGCCTGATCCTTGCGGTGTTTCTGGATGAGCGCATCCGTCGGGGTGCGCTCCACCAGATCCTCCAGTTTTGCTATGGAACCCGGTTCGCCCAGGACGATCAGGGTGTCGCCTCCCTCGATCCTGGCCTGGGAGTGCGGGTTGAAGACCATTTTGCCATGGGCTTTTTTGATGCCGACAATGATCACGCCGATCTCCTTGCGGAAACCGGAACTGACCAGCGTCTCGCCGGCAAAGGCAGAGTGGGGCGGAATCGTGATCTCTTCCATCTGCAGGTCCATATGTTCACTGCCGGTGGCGATTTCGATGAAGTCAACCACATTGGGACGCAGGATTGACTGGGCCATCCTGCTGCCGCCGATGATATAGGGCGATACGACCTTGTTGGCCCCGGCCCGCTTGAGTTTGATGTCGGAACCTTCTTCGCCGGAACGCGCCAGGATAAACAGGTCTGGATTGAGTCCCCGGGCGGTCAGCACGATATACACATTCTCCGTGTCAGAGGTAACCACTGAAATCAGCCCCTTGGCCCGCTTGATGCCGGCCCTCAACAGGGACTCGTCCAGGGTGGCGTCACCCTTCAGGTGCAGGTAGCCCTCCTCCTCCAGTTTTTCGGTGGTCTCCACATCTTTCTCAACAATCACGAATGGCAGATGATTGGCCTGAAACTCCTTGCAGATCAGTGAACCGATGCGGCCGAAACCGCATATGATGTAGTGCCCCGAGAGAGCGTCAATCATTTTTTCCACCTTCTTTCTCCCCATGATCCTCTGAATCTGGCCTTCAAACATGATCTGCGCCAGGCTGCCGACGATATAACCCAGAACACTGACACCCACGATGATCAGGGCAATAGTAAACAGTTTACCTGAATCACTGAGGGGTTTGACAACTTCAAAGCCAACGGTTCCCAAGGTGATGATGGTCATGTAGAGGGCGTCTATGAAACGCCACCCCTCGATGCCCATGTAGCCGGCTGTGCCGAGAGATACGAGCAGCAGCATGACAACCATCGATATTTTCAAGTGTCTGACAGGATCCATGATGCGCAGATTACCTGTTGAGTCCGTAAAATTCAAGCGCGATTGTGGAAGAGGCCGACATGCTGCCGGCCGGAGAGTTTTCGACGTCGGCACATCGCAGCCGATGGTACAGAAAAACATGTAAAACGGCATGCTCCAATTGACAAATACTGCATACTGTATACAATGTATAAAATTTCTCAGCGGAGCTGTACTATCATGAAAAAGCCCATGGAAAAGCACCTCACACTGCGTGAAAAAATCCTGGAAAATATCCGTGATGCGATTATTTCCGGATCACTCAAAGCAGGCAGCAGGGTTTCGGAGCCTGAACTTGCCGATCGCTACGGTATCAGCCGTACCCCGATCCGTGAGGCGCTCCGCCAGTTGGAATCGGAAGGCTACCTGACGGTCATCCCCCGTCGCGGCGCTGTGGTCAGCGAATTCAGCCAGAAGGATGTGGAGGATTTTTATGCCATCAAGAGCATTCTGGAAGGGTATGCAGCCCGCCAGGCCTGCAGCAGGCTGACCGAAAAAGAGCTGGACAAACTCCAGGCCAACAACAACCGGCTCCGGTTACTGGCTGATCAGAATGATATCAAGTCCTTTTTCAAGCTTCACAATGATTTTCATGATATGTTCATCAAGGCGGCTGACAATGAGCGATTGCGGGAACTGATTACCAGCGTCGTAACCCGTTTTCAGCGTCTGCGCTTCACGTCGCTCAGCCTGCCGGGCCGGATGATGGTTTCGGTGCTGGAACATGAAAAAATTATCGAGGCGTTTCGCAGGCGGGATGCCGAATCTGCTGAAACGCTGGTCAGAAAAAATGCTGAATACGGAGGCCGGGTCCTGCTGGACGGAGGTATCTCTGCATCGCAGCGCGCCGAACTTCAGATCGATATATAAAAGGTGTATTGAAATGTCTACGTCTGTTCAGCATATGCTGAAGGGAATTCCCAAGGTTGACCGTCTGCTCGACTGGCCGGAGATTTCCGTGCTGCGTGCGGAGTACAGCCGTCCGGAGTTGCTGACTGCCATCCGGAAGGTGCTGGGGCAGATCCGTGAAGGCGTCAGAAATGGCGGAGGAGCCGCAGCCTGTGAAGCGGGGCGGATTGCTGCCCTGGTTGCCTCCGAACTCATATCCCGCTCCAAACGTAGTCTGCAGACCGTGATCAACGGCAGTGGCGTGGTGGTGCACACCAACCTGGGGCGCTCGCCCTTGGCCGATGAGGCGGAAGAGGCCATTCAAGCGGTATCAGCCGGGTACTCGAACCTGGAATATGATCTGGAAACCGGAGAGCGCGGTACACGCTACGCCCATGTAGAAGGGCTGATCTGCGAGCTGACCGGCGCCGAAGCCGCCCTGGTCGTCAACAATAACGCCGCTGCGGTCATCCTGGCTCTGACATCGCTGGCACAGGGGCGTGAGGTGGTCGTTTCGCGGGGTGAGCTGGTGGAAATCGGCGGCTCGTTCCGTATTCCGGACGTGATGACCCAGAGCGGCGCGAAGCTGGTCGAGGTCGGTACGACCAATCGTACCCATATCCGTGACTTCCTGAATGCCTTGAACGAGACGACGGCTCTGCTGCTCAAGGTTCACACCAGCAATTTCGCTATTGTAGGCTTTACTGCCGAAGCCACGCTGGCCGAGATGGCTTCGTTGGGTCGGGAAAATGGCCTTCCGGTGATGCTGGATGCCGGCAGCGGCTGTCTGATAGATCTTGCACCCTATGGAATTTCCGGCGAAGCGACGGTCAGGCAGAATCTGGATGCAGGCATTGACGTGGTTACTTTCAGCGGCGACAAACTCCTGGGTGGTCCGCAGGCCGGCCTGATTGCCGGCAAACGGCAGTATATAGAACCGATGAAGCGTCACCCCCTGCTGCGTGCCCTGCGTATGGACAAGCTCAATCTGGCCGCACTGGAGGCGACCCTGCGCCTGTACCGCGACGAGCGCCGTGCCCTGGCCGCCATTCCCACCTTGCGTATGTTGACTATGACCGCCGGACAGCTGACCCGACGGGCGGACATGATTACCAGAAAACTGCGCCGGTCTCTTCCTGATTCGGTTTCACTTGTAAAGCATCCGGGTGAGTCCAGTGCCGGTGGCGGTTCGTTTCCCCTGCTGCAGCTGCCGACTGCACTGATCGAGGTCAGGGTCGACCGCTGTTCAGCGCAACAGATCGAAACCGCACTGCGCCGAACAAAGGTGCCGGTAATCGGCCGGATACAAAATGACCGTTTCCTGCTGGATGTTCGTACAATCCTGGACCGTGACCTGCCTGACTTGGGACGATCTCTTACCGAGGCGTGTGCCTCTTTCGCATTGGAGATGCCATGAACGGCTTCAAAGCTTTTGCCCTGATACCGGCCGCCGGCATGGGCAAGCGGATGGGCGCTTCCATCAACAAACAGTATCTTCAACTGGACGGTTTGCCGATCGTGGCCCGCACGATCTCGGTGTTCGAGCAATCCCCGCTGATCGAAGCCATCTACCTGGTGATCCCTGCCGACGAGATCCCTTACTGCCGTGAGCATGTGGTCGAGGCCTGCGGATTCCGCAAGGTTGTCCAGATCGTATCCGGCGGCAGGGAACGGCAGAACTCGGTCATGAACGGCTTGAATGCCATGCGTCATCTGATTGCGGATGACGACGTGGTCTTGATCCACGACGGAGTTCGGCCACTGATTACTCCTGAACTGCTGCGCGAATCCATTGAAGCTGCCCGTGAGAATGACGGGGCGCTGGTGGCGGTGCCGGCCAAGGATACTATCAAGACGGTCCGGGACGGACTGGTCATCGACACGCCGCTGCGCGAGATGCTCTGGCAGGCCCAGACGCCGCAGTCTTTCCGTTTTGGTACGATTTACGATGCCCACCGGATTGCAGAACAGGAAGGCTTCACGGGGACCGATGATGCCTCGCTGGTGGAGCGCCGCGGCGGTTCAGTCAGGGTTGTGCGCGGCGATTACAAAAATATCAAGATTACCACGCCGGAAGACCTTATCCTGGCGGAGGCTTTCCTGGCAGGCCAAAGAAAGGCGGTCTGACGATGGCGTTACAGAAACCTGACCGGATATTGATTGTTGATGATGAAGCCGATATCGCCGCCATCCTCAAGCTTCATCTGGAGGACTCCGGCTACCTCACCGCCTGGGCGGGAAACGGCGAGGCGGCCCTGGAAATGCTGAAGGACGGCGGGTACTCGCTGGTTCTTATGGACATAAGAATGCCCGGCATGAACGGTGTTACCGTGCTCAATCGCATTCGCGAGGCTGGTCTGGATGCTGCCGTAATCATGATGACAGCTCATGGCAATGAGGACCTGGCGGTCGAATGCATGCAATCCGGGGCCGTGGATTATTTCAGCAAGCCGTTTTCGCTGGATGATATGCTTCAGCGGGTGGAGCGCGCTATCGCCAACAGGAATACCCTGCTGGAAAAACAGCGTCTTGAGCAGGAGAAGGAGGATTTTTTCTTCATGCTTTCCCATGATCTCAAAAATCCGATTACGGTCGTTGTCGGATCCATTGATATCATGCGAGAAGGGCGACTCGGACCGGTGAACCCGGAGCAGGTCGAATATCTGCAATCCGCCATAGACAGTTGTAACGAGGTCGTGGCGATGATTGACAATCTGCTGGATGTTCAAAGATTCGAATCGGGCCGGATGCCTGTTGTAATCCGCCCTTATCAACCAGAAGCACTCGCGGCGGCAGCGGTTGAGCGTTTCAGCAAGTCGGCCGAGTATGAAGAGATTGAGCTTACACTTGATACGGATGGTGATTCGACGGAGGTTGCCGTTGACAGGAACCTGCTGAACAGGGTTTTTGCAAATCTCCTGGTGAACGCCATCAAGTTCACACCTTCCGGCGGGTCCATCACTGTTTCATGCCGCTGTGTCAGGAACAGTGCTTCACATCGCATCCGGATTCCGGTCCATGTTGCTTCTCCGGCAGGATTTGCACACCGAAACTGTTTCGTGCGCATCAGCATCAAGGATACCGGCAACGGCATACCTCATGAAGATCTGGATCATATTTTTGACCGTTTTACCCAGTCTCATAACGCCTTTGGCCGGGAAAAGGGCGGCGCAGGTCTTGGACTTGCATTCTGCAAGATGGCGGTAGAGAGTTTTAACGGTATTATCTGGGCCGAAAGTGAAGCCGGTGCCGGCAGCGAGTTCATCATACTCCTGCCCTGCTATCCCGGAAATTCGCGTTGCGACAAACATACATCGGAGACACACCCATGACTATCAGGCAGTTTATTTTCGTGACGCTGGCGGTTATCGCCGTCAACACGCATCCGGCGGCAGCAGCCGAGATCGACCTCAGTAAAGCCATCAAGATCGGTTTCGGCCCCAAGAGTGTAGTGGAGTTCACCGATCCGGACTGTCCCTTCTGTCGCAAGGCATCCAAATATTTTGAAGGCCGCCCGGACGTTACCCGTTATGTATTCTTTTATCCGCTGCCTCGACATCCGAGAGCCAGGGAAAAGGTGCAGTTCATACTCTCCATGCCGGACAAGGCCAAGGCTTACCATGAGGTCATGTCGGGAAAGATGGATTCTGTTGCTCTTCTGCCGTCAACACCTGAGGGCGCGAAGTTGCAGGAACAGCATGTCGAGATTGCCAAGAAGTCAAAGGTGGATTCTACTCCATCCTTCATGATTAACGGCCGGATCATTGTCGGCTTTGATCTCAAGCGGATTGAAGAGGTTTTGGGAGCTAAACCCTGATTTTCAGGGAAGGGGGGCCTTGAAAACGTTTTTAATCGCATCATCCAATTCATTGATGCTGAATGGCTTGGCAATAGATCCACAGAACCCGAATTCTCTGAAACCCACGATTACCGGATCATTCGAATAACCGCTTGAAGCTATCAGGCGCGCCTGCGGGTCAAGTCCGAGGATGCGTTGCGCTGTCTCTATCCCTCCCACGCCGTTCGGAATAGACAGATCCAAGATTACCAGGGAAAAGGTTTTCCCCGCGTCCCTGAATTCCTTGTACAGTGCAGCGGCCTCTTCGCCATCGGAGCAGGTTGTAACCTCATAGCCCAGATCACTCAACATTTTTTCCATGAGTGTTCTGATCATCTCTTCGTCGTCCATGACCAGGATCGATCCATCCGTCTGACCGTCTGCCGCACATCCCTCGAAGTTTTCATCATCGATCAGTTTTTTCGGAGAGACAGGCAGCAGTATGGTGACTGCTGTGCCCTTTCCGACCTCCGAAGCAATATCTATATGACCATCATGTTTACTGATTATGGAATAGGTTGTGCTCAGCCCGAGTCCTGTACCGCTATCCTTGGTGGTGAAATACGGGTCGAAAACCTTGGCCAGAGCGTCTTTATTTATGCCGCACCCGCTGTCCTTAAATACAATTTTTACATATTTACCAGGCTTGAGCGAGAAGATGTTGTTGTCATTCAGGCTGATGCTGTTGACACGAACTTTCAAGGTGCCGCCATCAGGCATGGAATGAATGGCATTGAGTACGATGTTGTTGAATGCCTGGCTGATCTGTTGGCTGTCAACGGATATTGTCTGTTGTGATGCACAGTCTATATCTCCCTTGATGTTGGAGCCGCTCAAAAAAAGCGACACCGATTCCTGCACAAGCGAGTCAACCGAGATGGTTTTCCTGACAGAGAGGTCGCCTTGGGAAAACGTAAGCAGCTGCCGTGCTATGCTTGCTGCGCGGTAGGAGGACTTTTCCGCAGCATCCAGTATCTGCAGGACCTTCCCGCTCTCCCCCAGGTGTTTTTTTGCATACGAGATATATCCGATAACCCCGGTCAGAACATTGTTGAAATTATGGGCTATACCACCCGCCAGAACACTGATGGACTCCAGTTTCTGAGCCTTGATAAGTTCCTTAAGTATGTATTCACGTTCGGTTATGTCACGAATAATACTGAGCAGACACAGTATACCGTCAATTTCTATGGTGCGACCGGAAACCTGTCCCAGCAGCATTGAACCATCCCTGGTTTTAAAATTAGCCTCAAAGCATTTCATTTCTCCATGCTTGATAACGCCGGCCACAAATTGTGCCCGTTCATTGTAATCATTCCACACGCCAAGCTCATGGGATGTCTTGCCGATTACCTGATCCGCTGTGTATCCGGTGATTCTGGTAAAGCTTTGATTGACATCCAGCACCATTCCATCGTGAAAACGGGACAGGATAATTGCATCGGGTGACCCATGAAAAACGGAAGAAAACTTGTCTTCAGACTGCTTGCGTTCCGTGATGTCGCGTCCGATACCAATCAGTGAAACGGCATCGGTGTCGGGATCCTTGAGGAGCGATGCATTTGCTTTGTACCAAAGGTACGCGCCGTTCTTGCACAACACCCGGTATTCAACTCCGCTCTGCTTTTGTCCGGTTTCAAATACCTGCTGCATAAACGCAAAACTGGCGGGCACATCATCCGGATGAACAAAGGGCACAAATGATCGTCCGACGGTTTCGCTGACTTCATAACCGAATACATCCGTCCAGTTGGGAGAGACATAGATGAATTCACCCGTGGAGGTAAGTGCGAATACAATATCATTGGCATTTTCCACAAACGAGCGGAAGCGCTGTTCACTCTTCTTTAACTTCTCTTCGATCCTTCTCTGCTCGGTAATATCCTGTCCTATCGAAAGAATTCCCGACTTGACCCCGCTGCTGTCCACGAAGACATGATTGCTCCAGGATATCCAGACCCGTTCGCCGTTTTTGCGGGTATTTTCATTGATGTTGTGGATGTATGCTTCAGGATCTTCGAAAATTCTCCGGATTAATTCCGCCAGATTCCGACCGGTGGACTCGGTCTCGGGAACAATGGTGCCGATCACGTTCCGTCCCAGGATCTCGGCCTCGGTAAAACCAAAAAAGCGCTCGGCGTATTCATTGAAAAAGATGATCCTTCCTTCGGTATCCAGTTTCAGGATTATGCTGCCGGCATTTTCTACCAGTTCCCGGTATTTTTCCTCGCTCTCCCGTTGCGCATCGTATGCCAACTGCAGTCTGTGCGCCATATCATTGAATGCTCCGCCCAATTCGCCAAGCTCGCCCCCGGAAATATGGTAGGGAACCCTGACTGTCAGGTCGCCGCCGGCAATTCTTTGTGTGGCCTCCTGAAGAGCAGAGACTTTGTTCAGGATAGTTCGTTTGCAGAAGCAAATTGCCAGGCCGAGCATGATGAGCATGATCGGCAACAGGATTCCGGCGCCGAGCATGAGACCCTTGCGAGCTTGTGCAACCACTAAATCCTTGTTCAGCCCGGTGCGGACATACATGTATGGTGAAGACTCACCCTTCAGCCATAGTTTTCGATATGAAAAAATACGCCTGATACCGAGGTTACCATTTGCTTCAAACGACCCTTGATCAGGGCCCGATTTCATGCGGGCGAACAAATCGCTTCGGTCCTGTTTGCCGACCAGCCGGAGATCAACTGATGAATAGAGGATTGTGCCTTTATGATCGACAAGCAGGATCGATGAGGCCGGGGTGGCCTTCTCCCCGCTATAGAACTGACGGTATCTTTCAAGCGAGAAAACGATTGCCATGACATCCGATACGGCGCCGTTTGAGTCCTTGATAGGGTAGGCAAAGCTTAATGCAGGAGATTGCGAAATTTTGCCGATGGTAAACTCGCCGGAGGAGATCCTTCCTGATGCCAGCGCATTTTTAAAATATCTCCGGTCAGCATAGGACAGAGCCTTTATTGGCGGAATCGCCGAGGCCCAGAGAGAACCGGTTTTGTCCATAATGATAACATTGGAGAAGTCGGGGCTTGTTTTGATGAGTTTGGTCAGCAGAGCGTTTACTGCTGTTGTGTCGCGCTCTTGAACAACCGGCAGTAAAGACAAGGTGGCAGCAAGATGTGCTGCTCCGGCCAGCAGTGTCTTCTGGTCGTTCTGGATCTGATTTGCCACCGAGGCCGTCAGTGCTATAGCCTCTTCGATATCTTCTTGCTGATGTTTGACAGCAATATATGCAACGAGACACATTGGCATCAGTGTCATCAGCATTATCACGACAATTAACTGGATGCGTATCGACATGGAACGGTTCCTGGTCTGTCATAATGAATTAAACCCGAATGAATAACCGATTGGCTTCACTATACATGCGACGCATTTCCGTGCCAAGACTTTCACATGAAGATAATAAAAAAGTCCGGATTGTAGTCCGGACTTTTAAGATTATCTGGTTGAGAGAGCACAAGGCAACTCAGAACTCCATCGGCATGGCCTTGACCTGCTTGGCGGTAAAGACCGGGCCGTCCTTGCAGACGTAGACATTACCGACGTTGCAGCGGCCGCACTTGCCCAGACCGCACTTCATCCTGTTCTCAAGGGTCGTGTAGACATTATCGTCGCTGAAGCCGAGCTTCTCCAGCACCGGCAGGGTGAACTTGATCATGATCGGCGGGCCGCAGACCATGGCGATGCAGTTGTCTGCCGAAGGGGCCGCCTCCTCCAGGACCGTCGGCACGAAGCCGACCTTGCCGTCCCACTCGGGACCATTACCGCCCGGATCAACGGTCTTGACCAGTCTGACATCGCTGCGCTCCTGCCACTCCTTCAGCTCGCGCTTGTAGACCAGGTCACTCTCGGTGCGGGCTCCGTAGACGATGGTGATATCGCCGAACTTGTCACGCAGGTCCAGGCAGTTCCAGATCAGGGTCCGCAAGGGGGGCAGGGCGATACCGCCGGTTACGAAGAGCAGGTTCCTGCCGTAGAACTCCTCGATCGGAAAGGAATTGCCGTAGGGACCGCGTACGCCCATGCTGTCTCCCACCTCCAGCCGCCGCAATTCCTCCGTCACACGCCCCACGGAGCGAAAACAGCATTCGATCGAGCCCTTGCGGGTGGGCGACGAAGCGATGCAGAAGGTGGACTCGCCGGCCCCGAAGGCCGAATACTCGGCAAACTGCCCGGCCCGGAAGTCGAAGCTGTCCCGGACCTTTTCGTCCTGGAAGACCAGGCGCAGGGTGCGGACATCGGGTGTCTCGTCGATGACCTCCGCGACCGTAGCCAGGTAGGGGAGGTAGATGTTCTTGTTGGTGTGATCACACATAAAAAAACCTCAGGTAAAGGTAAAGGTTAAGGTTGAGATTGAGGCTGAGGCTGAGAAACTGATTTACTCAACCTTTACCTTAACCTGCTTTTCAATTTCCTGTATTATTCCGGCGATATCGATCCCGACCGGGCAGAGGCGGATGCATCTGCCGCAGCCGGTGCAGAGCGTCTGGCCGAACTTGTCGTCGTAGTACTTGAACTTGTGCATGATGCGGTTACGGTAGCGTTTGGGCTGCTGGTCACGGGGGTTGTGCCCCGAGGCGTGGTGGGTGAACTTCCAGAAGCCGCAGGCATCCCAGTTTTTCCTGCGTTTGCCGCTCTTTTCGGTCCCTTCGTCCACAATGTCGAAACAGTGGCAGGCCGGGCAGACGAAGGCGCAGGCCCCACAGCCGACACAGCGGGTGGCGATGGAATCCCAGGCCGGGTTCTCGAAGTGCTCGTCCAGCCAGGCCTTGACCTTTTGCAGATCAAAGGCTTCGGTCTGGGGTTGAGCCAGAGGGAGCGCTTTTTCTCCATTTGTTTCGGCGAACAGATCCTTGTGATTGTTGATCAGCGCCTCACCCTTGTCGCTGTGAGTTTCGCAGCTGTAACCGCCTCCCTCCACAGGGGTCAGGAACAGATCTGCTCCCTTGGGTTCGCCGGGGGAGAGCCCCACGGCACTGCAGAAGCAGGCATCGTCAGCCTGGGTGCAGGCCAGTCCCACGATGGTGGTCTTCCTGCGACGCTCCAGAAAGAACTCGTCCTTGTAGTCCCAGGAGAAGACCGCGTCCAAAACCGGAATAGCGGCCGCGTCGCAGGGGCGCACACCCACCAGAACGGTTTCGGGGAAGCGGGCCGGGTCAATGTCCGTAAGAGTGACCTGTTGACCCTCCTTCCGGTAGGACATGATGTCCTCGCACAGGGGAAAGAAGGCCTCCTTGCCGGATCTTCTCGGCAGTTGGTCAGTAACCAGTTCTGCCGCAGCGGTCAAGGGTTCGTAAAGGACAGTCCCTGCGTTCATTCTCGGGGCAACCACACGTTTGCCTTCGGCGATCAGCTTGTCCAGAAGCGTATTCAGATTTTGTTGGGAGATGAATTTTTGCATAATTAGCCTTTAAAAACTTCATTACCGCAAAGACGCAAAGAGCGCAAAAGAAACCAAAATCATAAAAACTGTTTTCTTGCTTGAACCCAAAAAGACTATTGCCGTTCTTTGAGTCCTCGCTTAAAAGCGCCTACTTCTGGTCGCGCCTTTGCGGTTAAGTTCCTGTTTTTGGAGTCTATTTTATAAAACTCTGGTCATCCTTGTCATCGTAACTGGCCAGCGGCCCCTTGTCATTGACCTCGAAGCCGGCCTCATAGTCGTACAGTTCCTTCAATTCTTTAGCCATCTTGCGGTTGAGCAGGTTCAGGGGGATATCCATCGGGCAGACCCGCTCACATTCGGCGCAGCCGGCACAGCGGCCGGCCAGGTGCATGGCCCTGATCACATGCCAGGCGAAGTTGCCGGCCGGTCGGGGGGTGGTCTCAACCATCTGGGGCTTGTTGCGGTCGCACAGGCACTGTTCGCAGAAACAGAATGGGCAGACCTGACGGCAGGCGTAGCACTTGATGCACTTGCTGAACTGCTCCTTCCAATAGGCCCAGCGTTCAGCCGGTGTCAGGGCCTCCAAACGGGCGATCTCCGCCGCGTATATCTGCTCCTGCTCGGGTGTGGCCGGAAGAGTTACTGATGGTACAAAGTCGCAGCCCTGCGGCAGCCGCTCGCCGCATTCACGGCACTTGGAGGCAATGGTGTCCGAGGTCAGTTCCGTATCGGGCTGGAGGACCGATCCCAGCACCCCGGCACAAGGGACTCCGATCAGGAAAAGGTCTTCGCGTTTCAGTTGCGATTCCCCCATCAATCCCACCAGGGCCTTCAGGTCGCAACCTTTGACCACGATCCCGATCTTGCCGTTCTTGGGGATCTCCTTCTTGGCCTTGGTCAGGTAGACGGACAGGTTGTTGACGCAGGCCGGAGTGAAGATCAGTTTTGATACATCGGCGGCATCGCTGATAACGATCGGTTGAGCCGATCCCTTGCGGCGGGCAACGGCGTAGCCGACAATGGCGCTTACCTGGCCTTCGGAGAGGATACGTTTCGCTTCGCTCCGGATGGCTTCGGTCACGGCAGCGTAGATGGATGTGTCGATTGGTTGGGTCATGTAGTCAGATTCCTTAAAAAGCCGACCACGGAGGACACGGAGTATCACGGAGGAAAGCCAAAAAAAAGCCTTAAAGATTTTGGGTTAAACTTAAAAAATGTTTGGCCTTTGTCTTCCTCGTTTTTCCTCTGTGTACCTCCGTGTCCTCCGTGGTGAATGCTTTTACGTTATTAGATCTGGTCGTAAGCTTCTTTTAATTCCGGTGTGTCGATAGTACCGGACCACTGTTCTTCCAGGGCCAGTTCCTTGAACTCGGTCATAAGTCCCATGGCGCGAACCTTCTCGGTCAGGTCGGTGACAACCTCGACCCACTTGCCCCCTTCGGCGGCCGAGACCCAGGAGAACTGCAAGCGGTTCAGGTCCACTCCCACGAACTCCAGCAGCTTGCGGAAGGCGGCAAAACGACGCCGGGCATGGAAGTTGCCGGCGATGTAGTGGCAGTCGCCGGGATGGCAGCCGGAGACCAGCACCCCGTCGGCGCCCTGCTGGAAGGCCTTGAGGATGAAGACCGGGTCGATGCGGCCGGTACAGGGGAACTTGAGTACCCGTACATTGGACGGGTACTGCATGCGGCTGGTGCCGGCCAGGTCGGCCCCGGCATAGGTGCACCAGGTGCAGACAAAGGCGATGATTTTGGGTTCGAAGGCGTGTTTTTGTTTTTCAGGGTGCATGGAACTTCCTTTATAAATCGTTCACCGCAGAGGACGCGGAGGAACGCAGCCAAAAGTAGGCGCTTCTAAGCGAGGAAAATCAAGGTCAAAGTCTAGAAGATTTATGGTTAAGCCAAAATCAATTCTTTTTGCTTTTGGTTTCCCCTGTTTTGCCTTTCCTCTGCGTAACTCTGCGTACTCTGCGGTGAGTAAAGATTTTAAAGCGACTCTATCATTGCCACGATCTGCTCATCGGTGTAACCGTCCAACTCCACGCTTTTGGAGGGGCAGGTGGCCTGGCAGGTGCCGCAGCCACCGCAGACGCCCGGGTTGACGTAGGCCACCACTTTGATCAAGTTACCCTGGCGGTCACGGATCTCTTTTTCCTCCACGGCGCCGTAAGGGCAGACCTTCTTGCAGTAGAAGCAGCCCACGCAGCCGGCCTCCTTGACCCGTGCTACGATCGGTTCCCGCTCCAGCTTGTCCTTGGAGAACAGTGTCATAACCTTGGCGGCGGCGGCACTGGCCTGGCTGACGGTGTCCGGGATGTCTTTGGGTCCCTGGCAGGCGCCTGCCAGGTAGATGCCGGCTGTGGCGCACTCCACCGGACGCAGTTTGGCGTGGGCCTCGGAGTAGAAGTTGTACTTGTCGTAGGAGATGCCCAGCTTCTGGGCCAGGGTGTCGGCCCCCTTCTGGGGCTGGATGGCTGTGGCCAGCACGACCATGTCGGCCTCGATCTCCACCTGCACGCCGACGGCGATATCGCTGCCCATGACGACGATCTTATCGCCCTTCTGGTACAGGCGCGAGACCATGCCGCGGATATAGACCGCTTCTTCCTCTTCAATGGATCTGCGCCAGAACTCGTCGTAGCTCTTGCCGGGGGTGCGGGCGTCCATAAAGAAGACGTAGGCCTGGCCATCGTGGACCTTGTGGTGATAGAGCATGGTGTGTTTGGCGGTGTACATGCAGCAGACCTTGGAGCAGTAGGAAATACCTTTTTCCCTGGCCCGCGACCCGATGCATTGAATGAAGACAATCTGCTTCGGTTCCTTGCCGTCCGAGGGGCGCAGGATCTTGCCGCCGGTCGGTCCGGAAGCCGAGGCCAGGCGCTCGAAAGTCATACCGTCGACGACGTCCGGGATCTTGCCGTGGCCGAATTCCCCGTAGCCCTTGATGAGGGAACCCTTGGGCTTTTCATCGATAGTGTAGAGGTCGAAGCCGGTGGCAACCACGATGGCGCCCACCGCTTCGACGATCAGGATATCTTCCTGTTCGTAGTCCACGGCGCCCGGACCGCAGACCTTCTGGCACAGGCCGCATTTGCCGGTCTTGAACTTGATGCAGTTTTCCCGGTCGATGACCGGGGTGTTGGGAACCGCCTGGGGGAAGGGTACATAAATGGCCGGACGCATGCCCAGGTTGCAGTCAAACTTGTTGGGGATCTTCCTGACCGGGCATTTCTCCATGCAGACGCCACAGCCGGTGCATTTATCTTCATCGACCGAGCGGGCCTTTCTCTTGATGGTAACCTGGAAGTTGCCGATGTAGCCTTCGACCCGTTCGATCTCGGACCAGGTGTAGAGCTTGATCTTGGGGTGATTGGCCACGTCGACCATCTTGGGGGTCATGATGCACTGGGAGCAGTCCAGGGTCGGGAAGGTCTCGGAGAGCTGGGCCATGTGGCCGCCGATGGAGGGTTCCCGTTCGACCAGTATGACCTCATGACCGCAATCCGCAATGTCCAGGGCAGCCTGGATGCCGGCGATGCCGCCACCGATGACCAGTGCCCGCTTGGTAACCGGTACGGTGATGGTGGGGAGGACGCGGTTCTTCTTGACCCGCTCGACCATCATGCCGACAATCTCGACCGCCTTGACAGTGGCCTCTTCCTTGTCCTCGTGGACCCAGGAACAGTGCTCGCGGATGTTGGCCATTTCGCACAGGAACGGATTCAGGCCAGCCGCTTCCACTGCCTTGCGGAATGTGCGCTCGTGCATGCGCGGGGAGCAGGCTGCCACAACGACATGGGAGAGTTTCTGCTCCTGAATGGCCTTCTTCAACAGGTTCTGGCCCGGATCGGAGCACATGTACTTGTAGTCGGTAGAGAAGGCTACACCGGGCAGCTGACCGACTTCCCGGGCAACCCGTTCAACATCGACCGTTCTGGATATGTTCTCGCCGCAATGGCAGATGAATACGCCTATTCTTGACATGAATTAAACCCTTTTAGACTGAAAACCGAAGGCTGAAGTAAAAACCGGTGGAAATGCGGGAAGAATATGTGGTTCCCTTCAGTCTTCAGCCTTCAACCTATAGTAATTGTTTTTCCTTCAACAGCGGCATGGGGTTGACGATCAAAGCGCCCAACCCCAGTTTGTCAGCCGTTAGGCCGCAGGCCAGGCCGACCAGCTGGGTGATGTAGAAGACCGGCAGGTTGTAACTGGTGCTGTAGACCCCTTCGATCTCTTTCTGGCGGATGTCCAGGTTGCCGTGACAGAGGGGACAGCCGACCATGACGCAGTCGGCGCCGGCGGCCTTGGCGGAATCCAGGATGGCGTTGGTGAGCTGGATGACGACGCCGGGCCGCGAGAGGGTGAAGTTGGCGCCGCAGCATTCCATGCGGTGGGTCCAGGCCACGGTTTCAGCACCGACCGCCTTGAGGACGTCTTCCATGATGGTGGGGGCTTCGACGCAGTCCAGGTTCGGCACATCGGGCGGACGGGTCAGCAGGCAACCGTAGTAGCAGGCTACCTTCAGGCCGGATAAGGGTTTTTTGACCGCGGCGGCCAGGCGTTCCAGCCCCAGGTCTCTGGCCAATATTTCCAGAAGGTGCTTGACCTTGCCGTCCAGTTTGACCGGGGCGTCGATGGCCTTTTCGACCTGTTTGCGTTTGGTGGCGTTCTCTTCCAGGGTGTGTTGGGTAAACTTGAGCCGCGAGAAGCAGGCGGCACAGGCGACAGCCAGGTCTCCTTCCACCTGTTCGGCCAGCTCCAGGTTCTTGGCGCACAGTGACAGGGAGAGCAGCTCGTCCACATTGTGGGCCGGGGTGGCGCCGCAGCAGAACCAGTCCGGCACTTCGGTCAGGCCGATAGAGAGCTCCTTGAACAGCTCACGGGTGGAGAGGTCGTACTCGCCGGCCGATGCATGCAGGGAACAGCCGGGATAGTATGCGTAGTTGAGTTTTGAGTTCATAGAGTTCCTGGAGTTCATAGTGTTCATTGAGTTCTTGGAGTCCCTGGAGTTCAACTCTATGAACTCTCCAACTCCATGAACTCACTAACTGCCTTTACAACGCTTCGCCCTTTTTGCGCATCTCTTCTATGCGGGAAAATATCTTTTCAATTTCGGACAGGTTCTTGTTCTTGCTGTGGAACATCTTCAGTTTGCCCTTGGAGAGCAGTTTGGGCCCCAGCATCATGTCTTTCAGGAACTGGCCTGATTTGACGTTGAAGACGGTGGCCAGACGCAGTTCATACTGGCGGCCGTAAGTGCGGATGTTCTGCAGGAAGAGTTTGTTGGCCAGCTGGACGTAGCTCTCCTTGGAGGGGCCGTCGGCATCCCAGGAGAGTTTGCGCAGGGCGTCCATGATCGAGGCCAGGTGCACCTTGTTCGGGCAGCGGGTAGAGCAGGTTTCGCAGGAGGCGCAAAACCAGATCGAGCGACCTTCAATGATCCGGCGCCACTGCCCGAGCTGGAGCAGACGGACAACACGATTGGGGGGGTGTTCCATGAAGGTTGCCATGGGGCAACCGGCCGAACATTTGCCGCACTGGAAACAACGACGTACGGACGTGCCGGACAGGGCCTCGACCTTGCGAACAAAGTCCACGTCCATCGTCTCCTGCGAGATGATCATCTTTTTCTTTTTCAAGCCAGCTTCCTTTTTTAGTTATAGTAAATAATACCGGGGATGCTTATTATGTTATTATTATAATAACGGCGCGTTAACAGGTAAATAAATTTATTATTATAGCAATAGTAAAAATTATTCTTTACATAAACGCTAAAAAAAATCAACATATTTTCTGGTGGCACAACTGGTAATGTTGTAATACCATTCAAAGCATATATTTAATCACGCGGGTCTGTCAATGCTAAAATAAAACCGTGGTGTATTGGTGAATTGTACGCAATCTGTGAGTGAAAAATTGATTGATCTGAGTATGAATGTTATCGGTGGGACCAGTGTGGTTGGGCTGAAAGGAATTACTGATTCAAATGAAATTTACATGGGCTCTGTACATTCAATCCGAATCCGGTTGAGTAAGATATTCCCACTGTGTGAGTATCTTCATTGCCTCGCGCGAGCTGCTGCCGCACATCTCACGATTCGGCTGCAGACTGCCGCATACAGATGGGCGATGAACAGTGCCGAAGATGTTGCACAGGTTGTCGTTAGTCAACTGAATACAACGCATACCGGCCGGCTTGCCATTCCGCATGCCGGGGATTGGCGATGATATGGAGGGAGCGATACAGCACGCTGCACATCCGACACGGCATTTCATGTATAATCCTTTCTCCGCCATCTCATGTGCCACCTTCCTTCTCTGCAGACTTAAATGTCTCAGCAAGTCAGCTACATTGCAGGCATGGCTTTCAACTCGCATCAAACAATGATACATTTCTGTGAACAAATCAAATGGAACGTATAACAAACGTAACGAGGTATATATGAAGTTGCTTATAGCATCACTGCTGATTCTGATTTCGACAGTATCTCAATCCCTGTCATCTGATAGAGATCCTGCGATTGAATCCTTGAAACAGCGGATAGCTATGCATTTTACCGGGAGAAAACCGACCCGCTGGGGAGAGATTGTCCCCGGTGTGCGTACCCGCCTGGCAACCGAGCTGAAGGTTATCGCCCTGACGCTGGATGCCTGTGGCAGTGCCAGGGGCAAAGGCGTCGATGCCCGGCTGATGGATTTCCTGGTACGCGAGAAGATCCCGGCCACTCTTTTCATCAACGCACGCTGGATTGACGCCAATCCTGAACTGTTCAGGCAGCTGGCGGCCAACCCTCTCTTTGAAATTGCCAACCATGGATTGCGCCACAAGCCGGCTTCAGTCAATGGCCGCTCGGTGTATGGAATTGACGGCACAAGTGATGTCGGCGAACTGGTGGAAGAGATCGAACTGAACGCCCGCAAAATAGAAACGATCACGGGCAAACGGCCGAAGCTGTATCGCTCCGGCACCGCCTATTATGATGAGGTGGCGGTGGAGATCGCCAATGCTCTGCAGCATGAGGTGGCCGGATACAGCGTCCTGGGCGATGCTGGAGCGACCTACACTGCCGCCCAGGTCAAGGCTGCCCTGCTGCGATCGGTTGCGGGCGATGTACTCCTGTGCCACATGAACCATCCCGAAAGCGGAACCGGCCCAGGGATCATTTCAGCTGTCCCTGAGCTGAAGCGTCGCGGTTTCACCTTTGTCCGCATGTCGGATTTACCGCTCAAATAATGGAACGCCTACAATGCTGCATATCATCAATCAGGCATTTCGCATAGGCCCCCGGGCATGGGGCACCCAGTTTCATCCGGAGGTGACAGAGCAGATTATCCGCGACTGGTGTGCATGGGATCCTGCAACATGCATGAAGATTGAAGTTTCGGTAGGTGAGTTTCTTTCAAAAGCGTCGGTATATCTGTATGTTGCAAAGCATTTCCTCAGGAACTTCCTTAATGCTGCGGGTATGTACGCTGACCAAGATAATCATCGAACTTGCTAATATATTATAATAAGTATTGACAATCATTATCATTTACTTCCGTTTTTAAAAAGTATAGGATAAGACCATAAGAAGATAAAAAACTGACGGAGGTCAGCCATGAAAGCTATAGCAAGAACAATTACAGTACTGGCGGCCGCATTGCTGATAGCGGCGGTTCCGGTTTTGGCGGAAGAAGGCGGGATGGGGCAGCAACAGCAGAATTTTAATAATAGCGAATGCCTGCTGGTTGCGAAAAACTGTCCAACAGACTCCATACAGGAGCGAATACAGAGAATCCAGGGTGAAATCAATAAAGGAACGTCTGTTTACACAAATGACGAACTGAGACGTCTCAATAATGAACTGGAGGATGCCCAGAAGTTCCTGGAAGTTGAGATGACTAACGGTGCCTAACGCATCAATAAAGGTTTCAGGAATTAATCAATTAGTTGAAATGGCTGTAAGGTGAAATGCTTTACAGCCATTTCATTGTTTACTCATACAGAAAATGTGCTTATATGATTACCACTCGGTTATTCATGAAAGGTCACCTGATTATGCTTCAATTTAATATATCGACAGAATACATCAAATTGGACAGCTTCCTTAAGGCCGTAAGTGCGGTCGGTTCAGGCGGTGAGGCGAAAATTGTCATTGCCGATGGAATGGTTTTGGTAAATGGCGAAACAGAACTGCGGCGTGGGCGCAAGCTGTTTACGGGTGACCGGGTGGCATATGCCGGAAAAGTTTATTTAGTCGAGAGGGAATCATAACTATTGGGCATCTGTCCAAATTATTTGACATTTGACGGCATCTGACACTACAATTCATGTTCATTTATATCGAACAGACTTCACACTACACAGAGGCTGCCGTTCCAGGGAGCCTCGCCACAGGAGATGAAATGAATACTCGCTTTCTTGATGCATGCTGGGGAAAACCGGTCGATCGCACACCAGTCTGGCTGATGCGCCAGGCGGGCCGCTACTTGCCCGAGTACATGGCAGTGCGCTCCAAATGCACCTTCCTGGAATTGTGCAAGACTCCCGAACTGGCGGCAGAGGTTACCATCCAGCCGGTGGATATCCTGGGGGTTGATGCCGCCATTCTCTTTTCCGATATCCTGACCCCGGTTGAACCGATGGGGATGAAGCTGGATTTTGTGCCCGGCCCGGTGTTTGAGAACCCGATTCGCAGCATGGCCGATGTTGAAAATCTGCGCATCCCGCAAATGGAACAGGATGTACCCTATGTTCTGGAGACACTGAAGATCCTGCGCCGCGAACTGGCCAGTAAGGTGCCGCTGATCGGCTTCGGCGGCGCACCGTTCACCCTGGCCTGCTACATGGTGGAAGGCAAGGGCTCCAAGGATTTCGCCCAGATCAAACGCATGATGTACAGCGCGCCTGCTGTCTATGATGCCCTGATGGACAAGATTACCACCATGAGCATCGAATATCTCAACGCCCAGATCAAGGCCGGCGCCCAGTGTATCCAGATCTTTGATACCTGGGGCGGTATCCTGTCTCCGGCGGATTACGAGCGCTATGTGCTCCCCCACACAACCAGGCTGATCAACGGCCTTAACCGCATGGAAACGCCGGTGATCCATTTTGTCAAGGGCGCAGCCACAATGCTTCCGATCGTACAGAAGGCCGGCGGCGACGTGATGGGGTTGGATTGGCACGTCAACCTGGGTTCTGCTCGTGACATACTCGGGACCACAATGGGTGTCCAGGGCAACCTGGACCCGACCGTGCTCTACGCCAGCAATGAAATTATTGAACGCGAGGTCAAGAGGGTGCTGGACGAAAACGCCGACCGCCCCGGTCACATTTTCAACCTGGGTCACGGCATCCTGCCGACGGTACCCCCCGAAAATGCCAAGTTCATGGTGGAATGCGTGCACCGCCTTTCACAGAAATAGCCCGGGGGAAGCATGTCTGTATCATTGAAAAACATCGTCATTTTTGTAACCGATCTGGAGAAGGCCAGGGCGTTTTACGTGGACCTGCTGGGTCTGCCGCTGGCCGGCCAGAGCGAGATGATGATGGAGTTTTTTCCCGGAGCGCCAACAACCATGGGGGTTGCACTGGCGCTTCAGGATGAGGCCCGCAAGCTGGTCGGCCGGCATACCGGCATTACTCTCAAAGTTGAGAAAATCGAGGAACTGTGCGCTGCCCTCAAGGCGGGCGGCGCCTGTTTCGTCGAAGCGCTGGAATCGAGCCCCTGGGGCAAAATGGCTGTCATTGCAGATAGTGACGGCAACCAGTTGGCCCTGGTGAACCGCTGACATGAAGATTGTCGATCGCGAGCTGTTGCTGCAGCTGTCTGATGTTGCCCGTACCTCGCCGCGTCTGCGCAGAAACCACAATCTGCACCCTTCCGACCAATCCTGCTGTCATCGCCTGCTGAACGCCATTGAACCGGGTTCCTACATCTGTCCACACCGCCATCTGGACCCTGAAAAGGATGAAGCCTTTATCCTGATCAACGGACGGCTCGGCGTGCTTCTGTTTTCCGATGCGGGAGATGTAACGGAAACGGTTGTGCTCTCGCAGGAGAGCGGTGTCCTGGCC
>JAENWA010000115.1 GCA_016650295.1 Desulfuromonadales bacterium
TCAAGGCAACAGGGGCCGCATCTTCATTCTTTATAAATCGGAAAATTTAACCCAAGGACTCACTATGTCAGACGACAACACCCTCTACCTGGTTGACGGCTCATCCTACATCTACCGGGCCTACTACGCCATCCGCCACCTCTCCTCCCCTTCCGGCCATCCGACCAACGCCATCTACGGTTTTATCCAGATGCTGCTCAAGCTGCTCAAGGATCACCAGCCCAAACATGTGGCGGTGGTCTTCGACGTGGGACGCGTCACCTTCCGTACCGGCCTGTACCCCGAGTACAAGGCCAACCGCGCCGCCATGCCCGATGACTTGCGGGCCCAGGTGGGGCCGATCCGCGAGGTGGTGCGGGCCTTCAACATACCGGCCCTGGAGCTGGCCGGCTACGAAGCCGATGACATCATCGGGGCGCTGGCCGCCCGCCACAGTGCCGCCGGAGGCCGGGTGGTAGTGGTGACCGGCGACAAGGACCTGATGCAGATTGTGACGGAAAAAGTCACCTTGCTGGATACCATGAAAGGCAAGGCCTCGGGCATCCCCGAGGTGATCGAACGCTTCGGGGTCGGCCCGGAACTGGTGCCGGATATCCTCGGTCTGGCGGGAGACAGCTCCGACAACATCCCCGGCGTACCAGGCATCGGTGAGAAAACGGCCATCAAGATGATCCAGGAATTCGGCACTCTGGATCAGCTTCTGGAGCGTGCCGGGGAGGTCAAGGGCAAGGTCGGTGAGAAGCTGCGGGAGTTTCGCGAGCAGGCCCTGCTTTCACGCCGGTTGGCCACCATTGAGCTCAACGTTCCGCTGGAGGTCACCACCGAAGAGCTGTACGCCAGTGAGCCCGACACCCCGGTGCTGAACGCCTTCTTCAAGCAGTACGGATTCAATACGCTGATCAGGGAACTGACCGCTGTGGCAACCCTCTCGACGGAAGACTACCGCACCATCACCACGGAGGAGCAGCTGGAGGCGCTCTGCCTGGCGCTGGAACAGGCCGGCGAGTTCGCCTTCGACCTTGAAACCACCAGCCTCGAACCGCGGCTGGCCGAGATCGTCGGCCTGTCGTTCTCGTACCGGGATCATGAGGCGTATTATATTCCGGTGGGGCATGTCCTCTGCAGCGCGCCGTCGGACGGGGCGCTGTTCGATACCCTGAACTGCACCACGGCAGCCCCCGGCCAACTCCCCAGACAACAGGTACTGGAACGGCTGCGGCCGTTGCTGGAAAATCCGGCCATCCGCAAGGTCGGCCAGAACATCAAGTTCGACACAGAGGTGCTGTCCACCAGCGGCGTACAGACGAACGGCATCTGGTTCGATACCATGCTGGCCTCCTACGTCCTCAACCCCGCCCGCCAGAGCAACGGCCTGGACAGCCTGGCGCAGGAGCATCTCGGCCACAAGATGATCAGTTTCAGCGAGGTAACCGGCAGCGGCAAGGATCAGAAGAACTTCTCCCAGGTGGAGATTGAGGCAGCCTCGCGTTACGCCTGCGAGGATTCCGACGCCACCTGGCTGCTGCGGCGGAAATTCGAGCCGCTGCTGGCCGAGACCGGCCTGGACATCCTGTTTCATTCCGTCGAGATGCCGCTGGTGCCGATCCTGGCCGGGATGGAACAGCACGGGGTACTGCTGGATACCCGGCTGTTGGCCGGTCTCTCGGCGGATTTCTCCGCGCGCATGGCAGCCCTGGAGGAGCGCATCTTTTCGCTGGCCAACGGCCCGTTCAATCTCAACTCGCCCAAGCAGATGGGTGAGGTGCTCTTCGAGCGCATGGGGCTGCAGAGCGGCAAGAAGACCAAGGGCAAGACCGCCCTTTCAACGGATAACGAGGTCCTGACGACCCTGGCGGAGGAACACGAGATTGCCCGGCTGATCCTGGACTACCGCGGGGTGGCCAAGCTCAAATCAACCTACTCCGATGCACTGCCGCGCCTGATCAATCCCCGCACCGGACGGGTGCACACCTCCTACAACCAGACCGTCACCGCCACCGGCCGGCTCTCCTCCTCCGACCCCAACCTGCAGAACATTCCGATCCGCAGCGACGAGGGGCGCCTGATCCGCCACGCCTTCATTGCGCCGCCCGGACATGTGATCCTGTCGGCCGATTATTCTCAGATCGAGCTGCGCGTCCTGGCCCACCTGTCGGAAGACCCGGTCTTCTGCCATGCCTTTGCCCACGACGAGGATATCCACACCCGTACCGCCGCCGAGGTCTTCGGCCTGTTCCCCGAAATGGTCACAGCCGAGATGCGCCGCCAGGCCAAGACCATCAACTTCGGCATCATCTATGGACAGGGGGCCTTCAGCCTGGCCAAACAGCTGGGCACCTCCCGCAAGACCGCCGAGGAGTTCATCAGCGCCTATAAGGAGCGACACAGCGGCGCCATCCGTTTTCTCGACAGCTGCATCAGCAAGGCCGAGGCAGACGGGTTCGTCACCACCATTCTCGGCCGACGCCTGCCGATACCCGACATAGGCAGCAGCAACGGCAATGTGCTGGCCTTTGCCCGGCGCAATGCCATCAACTACCCGATCCAGGGTTCGGCGGCCGACGTCATCAAGGCTGCCATGATCCGGGTTGACGCCCGTATCCGGGCCGAGGGGTTGAAAAGCCGTCTGATCATGCAGGTCCATGACGAACTGGTATGTGAGGTTCCCGAGGAGGAGCTGGTGCGGATGGAGCTGCTGGTAGAAGAAGAGATGTCACGGGCGGCGGAGATGAAGGTGCCGCTCAAGGTGGATATCAGCTACGGCGCCAACTGGAGTGAGGCACACTGAAGCCGGGACAGGGATTTACGGGATCGGATAATACCCCTTGACGCAGTTTCTTCCGGCCATTTTGGCATCGTACATGGCAATGTCGGCAGCCCGGGTCAGTTCCACGCTGCTTTCCGCATCCTGCGGGTAGGTGGCCACTCCGAAACTTGCCGTCAGTTGAATCAGCTGATTGTCATCGGAGATGAATTCCGTGGAGCGCAACAGATCCAGCAGTTTGGTTGCCATGCTCACGGCCTGCTGTTTTCCGCTCTGAGGCAGGATGATCACGAACTCGTCCCCGCCGTAACGGGCGGCACTGTCGCAGTCACGGATATTTCTTCCGATCAGACGGCCCAGCTCGCTCAACATGCGACTCCCCACCAGATGTCCATGGGCATCATTGATACTTTTCAAGTGATCCAGGTCGAGGAAGACCAGCGACAATTCCGTCTGATAGCGCAGGGCCCGCAGGAATTCCCGTTCGATCAAATGCCCGAAATGGCGCGAGTTGTATAACCCGGTCAGGTCGTCGGTCAGCACCAGCTCATTGATACGGTCAAAGTTGCGGGCGTTGACCAGGGCGATTGCTGCAAAGTCCGCTATAGCCGTGAGGATGCTCAGATCAACATCATCAAAAACCAGCTCATCATAACTGTTGATCAACTCAATGACTCCAATGACCTGCTCCTGAATCTTCATCGGCACAGCGATGATGGAACGGGTCTTGAACGACAGATCTTCATCAAAGTGGGCAGCAAAACGGGGATCAAGCCGGACATCAGGTATCAACAGCGGCTGACCATGCTGGGCGACCCACCCGGCAATCCCCTCCCCCTGTTTCAGGGTAATCCCTTTCAACTGTTCGGCTACGGGGGACACGGCAATTTCGAAGACCAGGTCTTGGCTGGTCTCATCCACCAGCAGAAGTGACCAGGCCTTGGGCTTGATCAGCCGGTCTACCTGTTTCATGATCATCTCAAGCACCGCATGGACATCCAGGGATGACGTCAGCGCCTTGCCGATCTCGATCATGGAGGTCAGTTCGTTGTTACGTCGCTCGACAAGTCGCGCCAATTCATCATTTGAATAGGGGTCCATATGCAGAGTCCCGAAAAGCAGTTAATGTGTGATCAACGGCTCCATCACGCCGTGTACCTGCGATAACGGATGAATTCAAGAAACAGGTTGTAATTTATCTGAAGGATTGTATCATTTTTTTTCGTGAATTCTATTATCTCTTTCCGCGAGAAATGTCACGGACAAACCGAAGCGGCTCGATCCACTTCGATATACCTTATGCAGCGGTCATCACAGCACACGGTATATGTCCAACAACATACAAGACAGATTAACTTGTTCCCCCATATACCACAGGCCTTGATAGTGACTATTTCAATTATCCGGCTGGTGAAATAATTCTGGCAAAATTCAAAGAATTGATTGTCTACTCTGATTGCAATTCAATTCAGATTGCCGGTTGCAAAGTACAGTGATAATGGTAGATTGGTGTTACGAAATTCCAACCATAGTTGTACAACTGCAAGGAGGTAATCGCCATGCCGCAGACAACCACTATTGATCTTTTTTCTTTAAGTATTCCGGAAAGAATTCAGTTGGTGGAAGATATTTGGGATAGTATTGCTGTTCATCCGGAACAGGTTGGATTAACTCCGGAGATCAGGATTGAGTTGGACAACCGCCTGGCTGAGGGATAAGAATTTGCTTTTTAAGGGATAAGAATTTGCTTTTTCAGCGAGGGATAAGAATTTGCTTTTTCAGCGGGGAAACAATAACACTCGAAATGAGCAGCAGTCAATCTGATTTTCTGGAATTTGAGCGAGTTTTAAGGGAAGCAGAGAACCAACCGAGGAGTTTTTGACCTACCGACGGTCTAATGTGCGCCATCGCCTACCACCAACACCATCTTACCCGCAAAATACCCCTTTTTTACCATTTTCAACACAAACCATCCCCGCTGTAAGGCCGCATGTTATCTGGCTTCACAGGTATTCCGGGATGTAGTACGCCTCTTGATATTCAATAACCTGACTGTCAGCGTACACCAGCAGCGCATCTTCAACTGCA
>JAENWA010000116.1 GCA_016650295.1 Desulfuromonadales bacterium
AGGGTCGCTGGCAATTTTTCGGATACTACTGTCTTATAGCATCGATTCTTGTGTTCATACTTTATAGAAGCGGAATGTGAAATTCCCGTCACAAATCTGACGTACCTTTCAATACTGAAAGGTTCCGGTTGTCGAAAACAGCAAACGTGAATCATGAAAAATGAACGTGTCTCATAAACAATAAGGCCGGCGATTCGCCGGCCTTATTGTTTACTGAATTATTGGTAAACCTACTTACTCTTCTTGAGTGGATTCAGCTCCTTCCAGTAGATACCCAGTACATCGCGCTCACCGGAATTAAGTTTGACGCCCTTTTTCTCCATCTCCTGCTGAATCTTGTGCATGTCTTTATTGGCAGAGATTGCAGCATCAATGATTGTGCCGCTGTGGCATTTCGTACACTTCTGTTCGATGACGCCGTGGGCCGCCTGGAAGTCGCCGCCGAGGACATTACCCATGTTGGTCACTCCTTGGGGCGCTACTGCTCCCCAGAGCGGGGTCGCACAGAGTGCCGTCAATAACAGTACTGATATGGATCCTGATTTCATGATAACTCCCTTGTATGCTGGGATGAAAGCAGGCCTGCCGCAGATATACGGCAGGCCTGCTATATAACAGACACTCGAACTGTACTGCCGGTGATTATTCTCTTACGTACGTGTCCTGGTCGGTTTCATGAACCATTCCCATGATATGGGCGTACTCGGACTCGATCAGGTCGTAGTGACCCTGGGTTTCCTTGACAACCCGCTCAAAAACGACACGCACGGCCGGATCGACAACACCCTTGGCCAGCTGGGTATACTGACCGATACAGTCTTTTTCCTCAATCAGGGACAGCTCAAGAGCAGTCTGCTCGACAATGTCTCCATCGATGGCTTTCATCAGTTTGACGTAGGTCGGGTTCTTCTCATCCGCCGGGGAGTCGATGTAGGACTTGAGATCACCGAATTCGGTTCCCTTGTAGTGGTCGAAGAACAACTTGAGATGGCCTACTTCCTCGTTGGCCAGCAGATCGAGTACCTTTTTGGCTCGCTCGTTTTTTGCAACCGAGGCCGCCTTGCGGTAAAAATCCATGCTGTCTTTCTCAGCCTTGATGGCAAGTTTCAGAGCTTCCTGAAGCGTATATTCTCTCCCCATGTAACAACCCCTCCCGTTATAAAAATATGTGTATACAGTATACCCGGAAAATTGAAATGTTCAACAAAATTGTTCTTTCAAAACCCCTGTCCGCTATCGGCGCGGAGCAGCTGGTTGACCACCACGCCGGCCATGGTCAGGCCGAAGATGGAGGGGAGATACGAGATGCTTCCAAGGATGACCCGGCGGTGCTCACAGCTGAAAACCTGGTCGTCCCGATTGGGGCAGATGCAGTCAATTCCGCAGCCGGAAGATGTAGCCGGGTCCAGTTCACGGTGCCCCTCGGTGGAATAGACCACCTTCACACCGCTGGTAATGCCGGCTTTACGGAGGATCTTGCGCATACTGCGGGCCATGCGGCAGTTTCTTGTTTCGGCGATATCGGCGACGTGGATCTTGGACGGGTCGAGCTTGTTGGCTGCCCCCATGCTGGAGATGACCGGGATGCCCTGCTCACGGCAGAATGTAATCAGGGCGGACTTGGCGGTGAAATGATCGATGGCGTCCAGGACATAGTCGGGGCGGTTTGAAAGAAGCTGTTCAGCGTTCTCCCGAGAGAAGAAGGCCTTGATCGGAATAATCTCAGCCTGCGGGTTGATGTCGCGCAGGCGGTCCGCCATGACCGCAACCTTGGGCAGGCCGACCGTACTGGAGAGGGCGTGGATCTGGCGGTTGATATTGGTCAGGCAGATATCGTCAAAATCCACCAGGGTGATCTGCCCGACCCCGGCCCTACCCAGGGCCTCGGCAGCATAACTCCCTACCCCGCCGATACCACAGATCATGACGCGACTGTTGCGCAGCCTGTCGAGACCTTCCGTACCGGTCAGGACTTCCGTGCGGGAAAAGCGATGCAGACTCACGGCCGCACCGCCGCTGTCGCTGAACTGACACCGATCAGCAGCCGGCCGTCTTCATCACGCCAGCGCAGCCATCCCAGAGAATTCTGATCCAACATAACCATGGCCCAATCGTTTTCCATCCGCAGCACCTTGAAAAACTGCCGGGGAGTCAATGAGGTTATGGCCGCCATATCCGGCAGCAGGTAGAGCTGAAGATACTTTTTCTGCAGTCCGGGCAGGAGGCTGACTACCTGACCCTTGAAAAACGTCTCCCACGACTGAAAACTGACCGGCCTGACCGGATTCATCCAGGCCTCCCGCCCGGCATCGTCGTAGGTAACCCGCAGCCAGGAACCTTTACGCCCCATCACAATCAACGGTGATGTGGAAGAATACGCACCGAAGATCCAGTTGTAAGCAGGGATTTTGGTCGGATTCAGACTGCCTTGGCGTGAAAGTCCGGGTTCAGCATAGAGCGGGAGCGGGTCGTTAGGGTCACTGTTCGCAGCTGGAAGCAGCAGGATACCAATTCCGGTGTAGGGACGCATTTTCGGGGGAGCGGCGGAAGCTGCACCTGCGAGGGTTGCGACACACAGGATAATGACAAGAACCACAGCCGGAGTCTTCATTTCAGCACCACTGTCACGAGTCCAGCAACGTTCGCAGGTGCTCCAGGTACGGAGAAACCGCACTGTCGCCTTCCCGCGGCGCCCATTGGGCGGTTTCTGCTTCGGACAAAGGCAGATAGGGACCGGCCTTGGCTTCAAAGAATATTGTCCCAGGCTCAAGACTGACGGCAGTGTGGTAGACTCCATGGGGCACATCAACGGCCAGGACACCGCTCTCCCGCGAGAGCACAACCGTTTCCGTTAC
>JAENWA010000117.1 GCA_016650295.1 Desulfuromonadales bacterium
GTCGGACGGATCTTCGCCCGGATGAGCGCCTTTGAACAGGAGACCGTTACCCGTTCGCTGGGCCTGCTGAACAATGCCCTGGCCAGGGAAGCCGACGAGGAATTCGTCGAGAAAGGAATTATTGCATGTTGCAAGTAAATAATAACATTCCGGGCGGTTTCAAGATCGCCGGTATTCGCAGGAAAGAACCTGAGCCAATAGCGACCGGCAGCGTCTGTTCGCTGGAGCCGGGAGACGGAACTGACAAGCCCCCCTGTTGAGGCCCACCCACCTCCGCCGGCGGCGGAGTCATCACCGATAAGGTTCCGGGTTTCCTGGAATGGCTGGATACGCCGGCCGGCAAGGTGGCGCGCATCGCGACCCAAACCGGTTTCGCCGATACCCTGGGTACCTGGAAGGCGCGCTGGGGCATCGGCCGGATGGACTTCCTCGTGCCCCCCGGCCTGTACGCCATCGGTCGTCCCACCCCGGACGCCCCGGTGCTGGTTACGGCCAACTACAAGATGAGCTACGATATCGTGCGCCTCACCCTGGACAGCCGCAACTGCTGGCTGCTGGTGCTGGAGACCTACGGCATCAACGTCTGGTGCGCGGCCGGGAAGGGGACCTTCGGCACAGGTGAACTGGTGCGGCGGGTCACCTCCAGCGGCCTGGCCCGGGTTGTGAACCACCGCCGCCTGATCCTGCCGCTGCTGGGCGCGCCGGGGGTAGCGGCCCACCAGGTCAAGCAGCGCTGCGGTTTCACGGTAAGTTACGCCTGCATCCGGGCCGCCGACCTGCCGGAGTACCTGGACAACGGCCTGGCGACCACTCCGGCCATGCGCCGCCTGACCTTCACGCTGTATGAGCGGCTGGTGCTGATCCCGGTTGAACTGGTGCTGACACTCAAGGCGCTGGCTGTGATTTCCGGACTGGTGTTGCTGGCCTGCGGGGTGCTGGGCGGTCTTACGGCCGGTCTGACCGCCTTTGGCGCCTATATAGGTGCGGTTTTAAGCGGCATCGTGCTCGGGCCGCTGCTGCTCCCCTGGCTGCCGGGGCGGAGCTTTGCCGTCAAGGGGGCCGTGGCCGGTCTGGTCTGGGCACTCTGTTACCGCTATCTGACCACCGCTGCCGGCTGGAGTATAGCGGCCACGCTGGCTGCCCTACTGGTGCTACCGGCGGTAAGCGCCTTTTATACCCTCAATTTCACCGGTTGCAGCACCTATACCTCCCGTTCGGGGGTCAGGAAGGAGATGCGCCTGGGACTGCCGGTCATGGGTGGCGCGGTGCTGGCAGGGGTGGTAGTGCTGTTGATTGGTCGGCTGATTTAGGAGAGGAATTATGAAGGGATTTCGTTATCTGAAGGATGTGGCTACCCTGGAGCTGGACCGTGAGACCTGCATCGGCTGCGGCCGCTGTGTCGAAGTATGTCCGCACCAGGTCTTCGCGGTGGCCGACCGCAAGGCCGGGATGGTGGACCGGGACGCCTGCATGGAATGCGGGGCCTGCGCCCTGAACTGTCCGGTCAAGGCCATCACGGTGGATTCGGGAGTCGGCTGTGCCAGCGGAATGATCAACGAATGGCTGCAGGAGCGCAAGCTGGGCCGCTTGGGCGGAGGGAGCTGCTGCGATTGATGATGCACATAACTTGCCAGCGCCCCTCAGTCTATCCGGTGAAAAACCCAAAACTTCGGACGTCCGAAATATTCTGTACTGAGTGACCGCAAGCAGATTTTTGCATCAAAGTACATGCTGTACCTGCCAACTGAACAGGAATTGGAGATTGAGCTGGAGCGGGAACGAAAGTTGATTGAAGCTCACCTGGCTGAACGGGAAGAGCAGACTGTGAAGATGGTGGATTGATTGTACTACGGAAGTCAACACGGAAGTCACCACGATGAAGACGCCATAGGATAAAACCATGCCGAATTTTGTTGCAAAAACTAAAGACCTGGGCTCAGATTGTCACTTATATGACCGAACATTCCGAAGAAAGTATCGACGGCATCACAAAGCGGGATAACAGCGCCGAAGGCTGGTTGCTGGCCGAGGCCAGAAAGATCCGCGGGCTTCTGGCGAGCATCATCGCCTTGGCCGTTGCAATTGGTCTGCTGGTGGTTTTTCAGGCCCGTCTGCTGGCTACGGCCTGTCAGCGTGTGGTTATGCAGGGTGAGGGTGTAGCGTCGGTGTTGCCCCTGGCCGGTCTGCTTGTCCTCTTGGCGGCCGGACGCTGCCTGTGTACATTTGTTCTGGAAAACAGATCCGCCGCAGCCGCGGCCAGGGTCAAACAGACGGTCCGCAGTCAGCTGTACCGCAAGATACAGGCCCTGGGACCGGCCGGACTGGCGGGAGATGAAGCCGGGCCGTTGATCGAAACCGTGACCAAGGGTGTTGATGAGCTGGAACCCTATGTAACCCGCTTTCTTCCCCAACTCTTCCTGGCGGCGATCCTGCCGCTCATGTTCCTGATCATCATTGTTCCTTCCGAGTGGCGCTCAGGTCTGGTGCTGCTCTTTTCCGCCCCCTTTATCCCCCTGTTCATGATCCTCATCGGTCGCGGTTCTGAAAAGCTGCACCGGCGACAATGGAGTCGCCTCTCCCGCATGGCCGGGCATCTGCTCGATCTGGTTCAGGGTTTGCCGGACCTGATTATCTTCGGTGCGACGAAGAAGGAAGCCGGGGTCGTGGCGCGTGTTTCGGATGAGTATCGCAGCGCTACCATGGCTGTTTTGCGGGTAGCGTTCCTGTCCGCCTTCGCCCTGGAATTCTTTGCCACCGTCGGGACCGCGGTGGTGGCGGTACTGGTCGGATTCAGACTCCTGTGGGGTAGCCTTTCGCTTGGAGAAGGTCTGTTCGTGTTGCTGATGGCCCCGGAATTTTACCTGCCGCTACGCAACCTGGGACTCTCCTATCACTCCCGGATGCAGGGGGTGGCCGCCGCTGAACGGATTGCGCCACTCCTGGCCAAACCATTACCGGAAGGATTCGCCGGATCATTGTTACCCCAGTCCGGTCCCCCGGCGGTGCTCTTTGAGGGTGTTTCCTTCCGCTACGGCGGCAACAGGGGAGGGGTAACCGGTGTCGATATGGATCTGCCGGCCGGCAGTATCACTGTCCTGGCGGGGGAGAGCGGGGCGGGTAAAACCACCCTGGCGCGGCTTCTGGTGGGTCTGGCCCGGCCCGAGTCAGGGCGAATCCTGATCAATGGCCATGATCTGACCCTGCTTGATGCTGACTCCTGGAGGTCCCGGCTGGCCTGGGTGCCGCAGATCCCCTATTTTACATCCGGAACGGTGCGTGAAAATCTCCTGCTGGGGCGGCCGGACGCCGATGAGCGTCAGATCACGACAGCCCTGGAAGCAGCATCCGCCAGACAGTTCATTGGTGATCTCCCGTTCGGTCTGGATACCCCGCTGGGGGATCGCGGCGCCGGTTTGTCCGGAGGCGAACTGAGGCGTCTGGCCCTAGCCCGGGCCTATGTGCGTCAGGCGACCCTGGTGGTGCTGGATGAACCGACCGCCGGACTTGATCCGGAAAACGAGCGTCTGGTGTGCCAAGCGCTTGAAAAGCTGGCCCGCGGACGCACGGTGCTGGTCATCAGCCATCGCGAAGAGACCATTTCCCGCGCGGAACGGGTGGCGGAAATGATCGACGGTCGCATCGAGCGGGTTGTGTCGTCGGCTGAGTTTCTCTCCATGCGGGAGGTGGCGGCATGAACTGGGTTGTTCGCTTTCTTATGATTTCCCGGAAACAGTGGCCCTGGATGACGGCCGGGATTGTGCTGGGTGTCGTGGTGATCGCCGCAAACTCCCTGCTGATGGCGCTCTCCGGCTGGTTCATCGCTTCCATGTCTATTTCCGGCAGCAGCGGGGCGGCCTTCAATTATTTCTTCCCTTCGGCCGGGATACGTTTTCTGGCCATAGCCAGAACCGTGGGGCGCTATGCGGAGCGGCTGGTAACCCACGAAGCGACCTTCAGAATTCTCGCCGAACTGCGGGTCTGGTTGTTCAAACGCTTCGTCCCCCTGGCGCCGGCCTGCCTGGAGCGTTACGCGGGCGGTGATGTGTCCGGCAGGCTGCGGGCCGATGTGGATGCCCTGGAAACACTCTATCTGAGAATCATCGCCCCGATTGCCGTGGGGGCCATTTCAATTGCTGTTGCACTCGTATTTCTGCTCTGGTTCAGCCCCCCGTCCGCCTTGGTGATGTTGCTGTTTCTTCTGCTGGCAGGGGTAGGGCTCCCTCTCATGGTGCGTCGTTTTTCCAGGGAGCCGGGCAGAAGGTCCGCGCTGCTGGCGGCCGAGTTGCGCAACAAGGTGACGGAAGGGTTGCAGGGGGTCGAAGAGCTGATCCTGCTGGGAGCCGTGGAACGCCAGGCCGCCCTGGTGGATGATTTGTCGTCACGGGTGATCGTGGAGCAGGAACGCTTGGGCCGGATTAATGGTATTGCTCTGGGCGGAATGGCGCTCTTCGCCGGTTCCGGTGTGGCAGCGGTGCTGTTGACCGCCGGTATGCAGGTCGCAGCACATCAGATTCCTCCACCCAATCTGGTGATGCTGCTGCTGTTTTCGGCCGCGATCTTTGAAGCTGCCGGTCAGCTCCCTTCGGCCCTGCATCTGCTGCCGGCCGCTCGGGAGTCTGCTTCACGCATCTTCGAGCTGGCGGATGCACCCATTCCGGTTCCCGACAATCCGGTCCCGTGCGGAAGCCTGCCGACCGATCATGGAATCTGTTTCAGCAATGTCTCCGCCTCATATCATCCCGGCAAGCCGGTTTTGCAGGATGTTACACTGAATGTTCCGGACGGGGGCAGCCTGGTAATTACCGGTTCCAGCGGTATCGGCAAGAGCCTCCTGGTGGAAATTCTGCTCCGTTTCCGCGACTATCAGGGGAGCATTACTGTCGGGGGAATAGAAATCCGTGACCTGTCAAAAGAGACCTTAATCGGCATGATCGCTGCGGTGCCGCAGCGCCCGCACCTGTTCAACGGTTCCATTCGCGATAATATTCTGCTGGGAAACGCATCTGCGGACGAAGAGCAGCTTCAGCAGGCGCTCCGGGACAGCGCCTTGGAATCATGGGTGGCTGGTCTGCCTCTGGGGTTGGCAACGCCGGTCGGGATCAATGGCTCGGCGGTTTCCGGCGGAGAGGCGCGCCGCATTGCTCTGGCGCGGGCACTGCTCAAGGGCGCACCCATTCTACTGCTGGATGAACCCACCGAAGGGCTGGATGCCACGACGGAACGCGAGGTCGTGTCACGCCTGAATGGACGGGTCAGGGCTGTGGGAGGTACTACGATGCTGATTGTCAGCCATCGTCCCGCCTGCCTGGAGCTGGGTGACGCGATTGTCCGCCTGGAACGCAGCTGAGAAATTTGTATACTGTATACTCTTTTTACGTTGACTTTTTTTTTACATCGTATTAAAGATAAAAAAGCTCTTGTTTGTATTATTTTAAACGGAGTACACACGCTGAACACTTCACAAGGGAGGAAGTATGAATGTAGTAACGCTGAGCCAGCTGCAGTTTGCGGCAACCTGCATGTTTCATTGGATTTTCGTACCGCTCACGTTGGGTTTGTCCATCATGACAGCCTGGATGGAGACCAAGTACGTAACAACCGGCGATGAGACCTGGTTACGCATGACCAAATTCTGGGGCAAGCTGTTCCTGATCAACTTTGCCCTGGGCGTTGTCACCGGTATCACCATGGAGTTCCAGTTCGGTCTCAACTGGGCGGAATATTCCCGCTACGTGGGTGACATCTTCGGCGCGCCGCTGGCCATTGAGGCTACCCTGACCTTTTTCCTTGAGTCGGTTTTTATTGGTGTCTGGATCTTCGGTTGGCAAAAGATTTCAAAAAAGGCGCATGCCGTCTCGATCTGGCTGGCAGCTATTGCAACAAACCTTTCGGCCCTTTTCATCCTTTTGGCCAATGCTTGGATGCAGAAACCGGTCGGGTTTGTCCTTCGCAACGGCCGGGCGGAAATGACCGATTTCCTGGCGGTGGTTACAAATCCCTACGGCTGGATCAAGTTTTCTCATACCCTTTTGTCCGGATACTCCTTGGCCGCATTTGTCATCATGGGGGTTTCCGCCTGGCATCTGCTGCGCAAGAATGAAGTGGATTTCTTTACCCGTTCATTCAAGATGGCAGCCGTCTGGGCCTTCGTCGCCTCGGTGATCGTCGGGATCAGCGGCGACTTCCACGCCGTGGAGATCGCCAGAACCCAGCCGACAAAATTTGCCGCCATGGAAGCCCAGTGGGAAACAAAACGCGGCGTCGGCATGAACCTGCTGATCTTCCCGGACGTTGCCAGGGAGTGCAATTCCCTTGAACAGATCTGTATTCCCAACGGTCTCAGCCTGCTGGCCTTTCATGATGCAAACGCTGAAATCAAGGGCCTGAAGGATTTTCCACCCGAACTTCGTCCTCCGGTCACACCCACCTTTCTCAGCTTCAGGCTGATGGTCGGTATTGGCACCTTCATGATCCTGGCCAGCCTGGCCGGTATCTTCCTGTCGCGCAGCAAAAACTTTATCGAAAACCGTATCTTTCTGACACTGATGGTCTTCGCCATCCCGCTGCCCTATCTGGCTCAACAGTTTGGCTGGCTCGTTGCAGAACTGGGACGCCAGCCCTGGATCGTCTATGGGGTGATGAAGACTAGCGATGCGGTATCCAAATCAGTCACCGCCACCCAGGTCGGCCTGTCACTGCTCGGCTTCGTCGTACTGTACGGCCTGTTGGGCACCATCGATATCTTTCTGCTGGTCAAGTATGCCAAAAAGGGCCCGGATAAAAACGTTTCCAGCATCATCAATGTTCAGGGGAGGGGATAACTCATGGAACTATCCGTATTTCAGATAATCTGGTTCGTACTGTGGAGCGTTTTGTGGGCGGTGTATTTCATGCTGGACGGTTTTGTCCTGGGGACCGGCTTCCTGTCCGGCTTTCTGGCGACCAATGATACCGAAAAACGTGTCCTGATCAATACCCTCGGTCCGGTGTGGGACGGCAACGAGGTCTGGTTGCTCACCGCCGGAGGCGCTACTTTCGCCGCCTTTCCGACCACCTATGCCCTGATGTTCAGTAATCTCTATTCGGCGCTGATCCTTCTGCTGTTCGCCCTGATCGTGCGCGGCGTCTCCTTCGAGTTCAGAAGCAAGCTGGAGAGCCCGGTCTGGAGGAAATCCTGGGATACCGCCATCGTCGTCTCCAGCTTTCTGCCGGCCCTGCTGTTCGGTGTCGCCTTCGGCAACATCTTCAAGGGCATCCCGATGACGAACAACTTCGCCACCTACCAGTACAGCTACGACGGCGGCCTGTTCGGTCTGCTCAACCCCTACGGCCTGGTGACCGGCGTGCTGTTCGTACTGCTGTTTGCCGTTCACGGTTCGCTCTATGCGGCCATTAAGACCACCGGCAAACTCAGCGAGCGCGCCGCCGGCCTGGCCAACAAACTCTGGCTGCCGCTTCTGGTTGTGGCCGTCGCTTTCCTCGGCTATACCTATCCGGCCACGAAACTGTATGACAATTATCTCAAGGCCCCGGTCCTGTTGATCGTTCCGGTGATCGCGGTGGTTTCGCTGCTGCTGGTCAAGGTCTTTGCCGCCAAGGGTGAAATGCACAAATCCTTCCTCTTCTCGTGCCTGACCATCCTTTTTGTGGTCTTCACCGGTGTGACCGGTCTGTTCCCCAACCTGATCCCGTCCAGCATCAACCCGGCTTCCAACCTGACCATCTTCAACTCTTCCTCCAGTCTGTTGACGCTTCAGATCATGACTGTAGTGGCCGCCATCTGCGTTCCGACCGTTATTTGCTACAAGATCTGGGTGTATAGAATTTTCAGGGCGAGAGTGACTAATGAAGACGTTCTGGGGAACCCGGACGCTTATTGA
>JAENWA010000118.1 GCA_016650295.1 Desulfuromonadales bacterium
ATCGGATTTGCCCAGAACAAGAGCCAAATCACCCAGTGTGTATTCATGTTGTGCCCGCAGTTTCTCAATCGCTTCTGCTTCTTCAATGGCAGTCAAATTCTCCCGCAAAAGATTCTCAACAATAGAAATTTCCGCTGGGTCTCCATCAGTAAATACAGCAGGAATAGTAAGACAACCGGCAAGTATTGAAGCCTGAAAACGCCGCTCTCCGGAAACAAGCAACAATGAGCCATCTGTTCCCTGCCGCACCAGAACAGGCTGTAATACACCATGTTTTTCAATCGAGGCCTTCAAATCCGCCAGCGCCTGTTCATCAAAGTATTTGCGCGGTTGCTCCGAATCTGGTTGAAGTTCGGCAATGTTCAGGTCATACAGCTTGCCTTTTTCGTAGGTGACTGGTGCTGGATCAGCCATGATTTGTCTCCATAAATTAATAGGATGAAAAACTGGAAATACTATAGAGAAATCAGGACATTTGCAATCTGAATGTGGATGGTTCTGCTCCGGGGAAGAGGCGGTGATTAGAAGGAGCCTTCTCGAGTCAGGCTGCATGTGTGTGACTTCTCAAATGTGGTAAACTCCCTTGTTGCAGCTAACGTATCTTTGCGGCAACAGCTTCTTGATAAATAAAACCGCATGAGTTTTCCGACATATTGTCATACTACTCTGCGGTGAAAGCTTTCTGGTTCCGGCTCGTCCGGGTCTCGCATGCCACCAGAGGGCGTATGCAATACGCCCCTACAGATGATCATCCTGCAATTCCGGCGTCCTCCCACCCCATCCCCAGACAGAGGGCGGTATATATGCGGGCCGCCGTCAGCACCTCTTCGAAGACGACCTGTTCGTCCGGGGTATGGGCCGTCTCCAGATAGCCGGGGCCGAGGATCAGCGGTCTCGTTCCGGCTTCGAAGAACAGGTTGCCGTCGGAATGGGAGCGGAAGGCGTCCAGCTTGGGCAACAGACCCAGTCCGGGATAAATTTCATTGATGATACCGGCCGGCCGGCTGTCGTTCCCCAGGTCGTAGCCGGGGGCGGTAAAGTCGTAACTGACCTCCACGTCCAGTTCCGGGATCCGGCGTTTCCCCTCGGCAATGGCGCTGCGAATCGCCTCATGGACCGCGGCCGGTTCCACTCCGGGGGGCAGGTGCAGGTCAATCCAGGCCTCGCAGCGATCCGGCACCACGAACCCCGCCCGGGATGAGCTCAGTTCGCGGATGGAATAGACGATCTCCGAACGCTCCCGGTCGAAGAGCGGCTCCTTCCCCAGAAGAAGCAGCAGCTGCAGCATGGATTCCACGGCGTTATGCCCCAGTTCGGGCAGGGATGAATGGCTGCGGCGGCCGCGGGTGACAAAATCAGCCTCCATGTAGCCGTAATGGGCGAAACATGCCGACAGCCCGGTCGGCTCCCCCACCACGACCCAGGGGGGGTGAAACCGTTCCAGGAAGGCGGCGCTGCCATCACCGTTCTCCTCTTCACCCACCACCAGCAACAGCCCCACCGCGGGCCGCTCTGCCGCCGGAAACGCCTCGGCCAGGGCCAGCCACGCCTCCAGCATGGCTGCGCAACCCCCTTTCATGTCGGCGCTCCCCAACCCCCGGATGATGTCATCCTCTTCACTGGCTCCGAATTCCTCCAGGTCCCAGGCCGGGACCGTGTCCACGTGCCCGACCAGATAGAGCCGCGGTTCTCCGGTCCCCATGGTGGCACGCAGGTTGTAGCGGTCTTCCTCCACAATCTGGCGCTCGACGCTGAATCCGGCCCGGATGAGCAGGTCTTCCAGGTAGATCTGGATATCCTCCTCCTTGCCGGAGGGTGAGTAGATGTCCAGCATTTCGAGCAGTGTCCGGCGCAACCTGGCGGGATCGATCAATCCCCAGACCCTTTCCAATTGGCTGTTCATGGTTTCTTAACCGGTTTCTTGCGGGCCTTGCGGGTAAGGTTAAGGGACATGTAGACGTGCTCCTGGATATCAGCGAAACCCTGCTTCTTGAAGAAGTTCATGGCGGACAGGTTGTCGGCGGCTGTATCGATGATGATCATCCTGACCCCCTGTTCCAGCATGCGGCGCTTGATCTCATGGAACAGCCTGCTCCCCACGCGCCCTTTCTGGATGTCACGGCGCACCCCCAGCCAGACCAGGTAACCGTATTTCCAGGGGGAGTGCTGCTTCTTGACCGTGGTCCCCAGGGCAAAGCCCAGGATGCGCTCCCCGATCTCCGCCACCAGGCAGAGCTCGGAATCGGAATTGAAAAGGGTGGTGATCTCGTACTCGTCCCAGGTACGGTAGAGGCTCTGGGAAAACTCCACCGTAAAGACCTCCTCGCCGATGTGGAAGACCTCGGGGAAGTCATCGATGGCCATCTCCCGGATGCGGGGGGTCTCTTCGCCTGTCAAACTTGTTTCCGGCATGGTGTCACCTCGTGCTGGTTAATGTGGAGCCCGACTGTGGACAACTGTTCCTGCCTCTATTGTAGCGCATTCCGGCGCATGCACCATGCCTCTATTTAGAGATCCATAAAAATGCTTAGCCTTCATCTTTGACAGCAATTATGAAGGTTGAATTATGAATTATGAAAAACACCCTTTCCATCCCTCATCCCTCATCCTTCAACCTTCAACCTTCAACCTTCAACCTTCAGCCTTCAGCCTTCAGTCTTCAGTCTTCAGTCTTTCTCAAATGCCGCACATACACAAACGCCAGCGGCGGCAGCAGCACCAGAAATCCGACCAGCAGATACCGGAAGGTCTGCCGGACCCCGGAGGCATCGGCCAGCAGGCCGACTAGCGGGCCGCTGATGGCGAACATCAGCCGGAAGCAGAATGACTGCAAAGACAGTATTCCGGCCCGGTGGCTGGACGGGCTTTCGTGGTGGGCATGTCCCAGCATCAGCGGTCCGCGCAGCCCGCGCATGATCGTCAGCAGGTAGTAGAACAGAAATCCCCAGACACCGCCGGCTGTCCCAAGCCCGAGATACCCGCCCCACACCAGCAGCACGAACAGCAGCAGCATGCGCCGGTCCCCCATCAAGGCCGTGACGCGATGGCTGGCCAGTGCACCCAGCGCCACACACAGGTTGGCGCCGGTCCAGACCGGACCGAACCAGGCCAGCGGCACCCCGGCATGCTGCATGTAGGGCTGGATCAGCCAGACCTGATAAAAGGAGGCCAGCCCCAGGGCGGCGTTGAGCAGGATGATCGAGCGCAGGCGGCGGTTCTCCACAAAGGCGTAGCGCACCGAGCGCAGGGCATCGGCCAGGTGGCTGGCGGGTGAGGCGATCAGGCGCGGCGGTTCCAGCATGGTGCGGGTCAGCAAGAGGGCCAGCAGCCAGACCCCTACCTGCAGGATGAAGGGGAGCAGCGGCGCCCAGACGTACATAACCCCGGCGAAGATCGCCCCAAGCGATTCGCCGGTCTGGGCAAAGCCGCTCATGCGCCCCTGGTAGCGGGCATAATCTTGCTCACTCCCTTCGGCCTTGAGGGTCTCGTACAGCAGGGCGCTGTCCGAGCCGCTGATAAAGGCCAGCGAAATCCCCAGCAGGATCTCCGCTACCAGCACGTGGGAGAAGGTGCTGGCCAGGGTGTAGACGCCCCAGCCGGTCATCCCCAGCAGCGAGGCCAGCGACAGCGCAAACCGATAGCCGACCCGGTCACTGATATAGCCGGTCGGATACTCCATCACCACCATGACGATGGACAGTATGCTCTGCAGCAGCAGGATCTGGGTCAGGGACAGACCGATGTGATCCTTCCAGAACAGGGTGATGATCGCCATCGGAAAGAGCGTCATCTGCAGGAAAGAGAAGGCGTACAGCTTGGTGATGTTGGCATCGAGGCGTTTCATGCGGATGTTATATCATGGTCGGGCCGCCGTTTCACCCGCTTCCTCGAAAAAATACGCTACCGCCTGTGAATGCTGTGGGAAAACCTGCAGTTAATCAGTCTGTTGAAATAAACCGGATCGGTGGTAAAATTATATGTACAGAACAGGAGGCGCTTATGAAAGAAACGAGATTGACCATTCCCGAATTGATGCTTGTTGTCGGGACTCGTGCCGCGGCAGGGGCCGGACTCGCGCTTCTGCTTGCGGACAGACTCAGCAAGGAACAGCGCAAGGCCGCCGGTTGGTCGCTGTTCCTGTTTGGCGCTGTCACCACAATCCCGCTTGGGATGATGGTGCTCGGCAAAAGGCGATAGGGGCTGTGCCATGAAAAAGAAATGTGCCTGGTGTAACGAAGATCTGGGAGTTGTAATAAGTGATTTTGACAACCGGGATAAGACAGGCCGGAAACCCGCAAGGGAATCCGGCCTGTTTATTGCTAAAAAACGACAGTCGTTATTTACGGACAAAGTTCTAAACAAACCCGGTCCCGACCGGTCTGTTTGGCCTGGTACATCGCCTGATCGGCACGCTGCAGCAGCGTCTCCTGGCTATCCCCGCCTCTGTACGTGCTAACGCCGATACTGACCGTTATGGAGAAGTTCTCGGATGCGTAGCTAACCTTCGTTGCAGCCAGCTGCAAGCGCACCCGTTCTGCTGCATCGGCAGCATCCTGAAGATCGGTTTCCGGCAAGGCAACCGCAAACTCCTCTCCCCCGATCCTTCCAAGGAAGTCACTCTGCCGAATCCCGGTTGATTGGAGCACTCGGGTCACGGTTCGGATGGCCTCATCACCGGCCGCATGGCCTCGGGTGTCGTTGACCGACTTGAAGTGATCCAGATCAAGCATCAGAACACACAGGGAGCGTCCATAGCGGTAGGCTCGTTCGATTTCCACATCAAGCAATTCCAGGAAACGGCCACGGTTGTTGACACCGGTCATCTGATCGGTGCGCGCCTGCTGACTCAGCATTTCTTCGAGACGTTTCTGTTCGGTGATGTCCCTGACCGTCTCAATGGCACCGATGCGCTCACCTTTGGTGTTGAACAACGGCGCGCCAAAGGTCCAGATCCAGGCTCCCTTGCCTCCGTAGAGAGCGGGCGCGAACGCTTCCGCGTGCAGCCTGTTTCCTTCTCGCACGACATAGCTGTATCTGGCAACGAGCTCTTTGTCGTCGATATCGAGCAGGTCCAGCAAATGCGGCCGGCGAACGCCATAAAAAGGTAACGAGTGGGCATAATCGCCCTGTCCCAAAATTTCTTCTTTGCTTATTCCGGTCATTTCCTCGATGGCACGGTTCCAGGCGATGACCCTCTTGTCATTGTCGAGGACAAAGGTCGCATCGGGCAGAAAATCTATAATATCCATCAGCTGCTGCCGGGAATCGCACAAGGCTTTTTCGTCACGCTTGCGCTTGGTGATATCGATAATTGCGCCGATCAACCCGAGGGTCCGTCCGCCGCTGTCCATGAAGGCGGCCTTGTGGAAGACCACGTCATGCAGGACTCCGCGCATGTCCTTAACCTGTGATTCGTAAATCTGTGAGCCCTGGTTCCGCAGAAGTTCGAGATCCTTTGCATGATAGACCTCTGCCAGCTCTCGTGGCGCAATGTCGAACACGCTCTTGCCGAGCAGCTGATCGGACGTTTTGCCGATGAACTCCTCGTAAGCCTTATTGAAGCCGATATAGCGACAATTGCTGTCTTTGTAGAAGACCGGAAGCGGCAAGGTATTGAGAAGGGTGTTCAATAAGAACGTATTCTCACGCAGTGCGTTATCCGCAGCAGCATGCTCATCCTCGGCCCGCTTGCGCGCCTCGATCTCGCGGCTCAACTCCCGGTTGGACTGCTGGAGCTGTACATGTGCCTTGCCGAGATCTTCCACCATCGTGTTGAACGCCAAAGAAAAATCGCCCATGAAGTCAACCGACTGGGAAAAATCACCGGCTGCAATCTGCTTGGTCTGCCAGGTAAGGTGGCGCAGCCCGGACTGGAGGGATTTCAACCCGCCGGCGACCGGCCCTGTAATGCCTTGCAGCGACTGGCTGAGATCGCCATTGCTCAGGGCAATGGTAAAGTGCTGGATGGCGGCGAAGTAGTGGGCCAGTCGTCGCAGCGTATCAGCATATTCGGCGCTGTCGGGGATCTCATCGGGGATGCGGCCGGCAGCCAGATGTTCCAATATCTGTCGCGTAGTATCATTCATGTTGCGATTACCCTTCGTTCACTGTGGCGCTGAAGCGGCAGGTACGGTCCCCGCTGCACCAGCAGTCGACCTCCTTTACCGTGAATGGCTTTCCGGAGAAGCCCTCCAAAAGCGCCGCAATAAAGCCCTCGTCATAGGTGCAGAGCTGGGCGCCGAGTTCCGGCAGCCCGGAGCAGTCCAGATCCTCCGCGACGGTGATGATGAAGCGCCCCTCTTCCAGGTCGGCTTCCTCTACCCTGAGGATGCCAACGCCCAGCTCTTTCAGCACGGACTGCAGTTTTTTTATGAAATCGTTGATGTCTTCCACTGGACCGATCAGGTTCTGATGGAACTCCTTACCGGCCAGATAGCCGGACTCATAAAAAATCCTGTCGGTCTCGTCGGCACCGAGATGCTGTTCGAGGACATCGCGAAAACTGTACTGCATCAGGCGATACATCTCGATCCTGGCATGTTGCCCCAGGTTGGGGCGACCCAGCTCGATGTTGCCAAGGAGATCCCAGAAAAACCGGTATTTTCGTGTGTTGTCTTTAGTCATCATGTCCTTCCGCAAAATCCTCAGCTTTGGCTTGTGGTGACCACTTATATCAACGATCACACCATTCGTTTCAGTTCATCCAGCAGGTTGAGTGCTTCCAGCGGTGTCAGGGTGGCGATGTTGAGCTTCTTCAGGCGCTGGCGCAGCTGGTCTTCGTTGGTCTCAAACAGGGAGAACTGGGGTGACGGTTCCCTGGCCGGCTTTCTGCTGCTCTTGGCCAGGCGCGGGGCACCTTCCTCGAACTCGCCGCTCTCCAGGTTGCGCAGGATCTCCTTGGCCCGTTCGATCACGTCGGCCGGCATGCCGGCCAGGCGCGCCACTTGGATGCCGTAGGAGTGGGAGGCGCCGCCCGGGATGATCGTGCGCAGGAAGATGACCTGATCGTTCCATTCCCGCACTGCGACCGTAAAATTCTTGATCCGTTCGCGGGTCACGGCCAGTTCGGTCAGTTCGTGGTAGTGGGTGGCAAACAGGGTCCGGCTGCGGCAGGCGGGGGTGTCGTGGATGTACTCGGCCACGGCCCAGGCAATGGAGACCCCGTCGAAGGTGGAGGTGCCGCGTCCGATCTCGTCCATCACGATCAGGCTCCTGGGGGTGGCGTTGCGCAGGATGTTGGCCGCCTCCATCATCTCCAGCATGAAGGTGGACTGGCCGCGAGACAGGTTGTCGCCGGCGCCGACGCGGGTGAAGATCCGGTCGGCGATGCCGATGCGGGCCTCACTGGCCGGCACGAAGGAGCCGGCCTGGGCCATCAGCACGATCAACGCCACCTGGCGCATGAAGGTCGATTTACCGGCCATGTTGGGGCCGGTGATCATCAGGATCTGGTTCTCGCCGCCGGAGAGAAGGGTGTCGTTGGGTACGAAGCGCTCGGAGAGCCGCATGGCCTCAATGACCGGATGGCGGCCGTCCTTGATGTCGATCACGTCCGAATCATCCACCTGCGGCTTGCAGTAGCCGCGCTCCTCGGCCACCGTCGCCAGGGAGGTCAGCACGTCCAGCGTGGCCAGCCCGTCGGCGCTGCGGCAGATACGCCCGGCCTGGGCCGCCACCTGTTCACGGATCTCCTGGAAGAGGGTGTACTCCAGTTCGCAGATGCGGTCCTCGGCCCCCAGCACCTTCTCTTCGTAGTTCTTCAGTTCAGGGGTCACGAAGCGCTCGGCATTGGCCAGGGTCTGGCGGCGGATGTAGTCGGCGGGGACATTGGCCAGGTTGCTCTTGGTGATCTCGATGGAGTAGCCGAAGACCCGGTTGTAACGGATCTTGAGGGTCGAGATGCCGGTGCGGGCTTTTTCCTGGGCCTCCAGGCGGGCGATGAAGCCCTTGCCCTCACTGCTGATGGCACGCAGCTCGTCCAGCTCGGTGTTGTAGCCGGGGGCGATGATGCCGCCTTCGCGCAGGGAGAAGGGGGGCGTCTCGATGATACCGCCTAGAATCAGGCCGCGCAGGTCTGTCAACGGGTCGATGGAGTGCTGCAGCGCGGCGATCAGCGGCGACTGCAGGCCGCTCAGGCGTTCCAGCAGGCCGGGCAGGTGGCAGAGGGAGTCGTGCAGCGAACGCAGGTCGCGGCCGCCGGCCGAGGCCATGCCGATGCGGCCGTTCAAACGCTCCAGGTCGGCGATCTCCTTCAGTCGCGCGGTCAGTTCCTCCCGCAGCGAGGCCTCCTCCAACAGCTCCTCCACCGCATCCAGCCGCCGGCGGATCGGCTCCAGTCCCACCAGCGGGTAGGAGAGCCACTGCTTCAGCCGGCGGGCCCCCATGGCGGTGGAGGTGCGGTCCAGACACCCCAGTAGCGAGCCGCTTTTTTTCCCCTCGGCCATGCTGGCGACGATCTCCAGATTGCGGCGGGTGGCGGCGTCCAGGGCCAGGTGCTCCGTCCGTTCGTAGACCTTGATGTCGCGCAGGTGCGGCAGGGCGCTCTTGCGGTTCTCCCGCAGGTAGTACAGGGCCGCCCCGGCGGCCACCAGGCCGTTGGGCATGGATGCCAGCCCCAGCGCCTCGGCCGAGGCCGCCCCGAACTGGCCGCACAGAAGAGAGGTAGCGTAGTCGCGTTCGTAGACCCAGCCCGGAGAGCGAGAGCAGCTCCGATCCACCAGAAATGCGCGCAGTTCGGCTGCCAGGGATTCCGGTTCCAGGCTGTCGCTCAGCAGCACCTCGCGCGGATTGATGCCAAGCGCTTCGGAGGCCGCGGCCGCTCCGCCATTCAGTTCGGTCACCCGGAATTCGCCGGTGGAGACGTCCAGCCAGGCACAGCCCCACTGGTCATCGCTGCCGCGATGGAGCGCCAGCAGGAAGTTGTTCTCCTCCGGCCGAAGGCTTTCCGCCTCGATCAACAGGCCGGGGGTTACGACCCTGACCACTTCACGCCGCACGATCCCCTTGGCCTGCCTGGGGTCTTCCACCTGTTCACAGACCGCCACCTTGTGACCGGCCTCGATCAGCTTGGCCACGTAGGGCGCGGCGGAGTGGAAGGGAATGCCGCAGAAGGGGATCTCGTCCGGGCCCCCTTTGTTGCGCGAGGTCAGGGCGATATCCAGGATGCGAGAGGCAATCAGGGCGTCGTCCAGGAACATCTCGTAAAAATCCCCCATGCGGAAAAAGAGGATCGCGTCGGGATAACCCGATTTGATCTCCAGGTACTGTCTCATCATGGGGGTCTGTTCTGCCATACTTGCAAGCCTTTCGTCTGCTGCGGTGCGATGAGCCGTTGTATCACAGGGTATCCGGCTTTTCAAGGCGCAGGAGGTATTATTCATGGTGCGTTTTGCGCAGCTCTGCTTGTGTTTTCAGGAATTAATGGTAATAATACTCAGATAAGAGCCTGCCTGACGGGTAGTGCAGCGCTGCTGATTAACCTCCAGGATACAGAAAACCAAACCTGATGCTGAAACTGTCCCTGCGCAAGAAATTCATAATCGGTACGGCGCTCCTGATACTGCTGATCGGTGGAGCGCTGGGTCTCCTGGCGCGCTTCGAACTGCACAGCCGTTTTGAGGAAGAAATCTACAAACGCGGCCTGTCGATAGCCCGTTATGTTGCGGAAGCCGCTGAAATCCCCCTGATTACCGAAAACAATGTCAGTCTTCAAATGCTCGTCAATGACTACCGCAAGATAGATCAGGATATCGGGTACATTTTCATTGTCAGCCCCGAAAAAAAACTGAAGGTTCACACGTTCGGCTGGCAGGTACCCCATGAAATTATCGGGCAGGCCATCAAGAATGCAGACGTGTCCCGGAATTTTGTAGAACTGCATTCCACGGACGGCCTTATTTATGATATTGCGATGCCGATCCAGGGCGGTGCTCTCGGATATGTGCATGTCGGCCTGTATGAAGCGGTGGTTCAGAAAAGCGTCAATGGTATCCTGCTGAAAATGTTGCCGTTTGTGCTGTGCATACTCGTCATCGGCATGCTCATGGCGATTGCGTTTGCGACTGCAATTACACGCTCGATCAAGCTGCTGACTCGTGGAGTCCGGCGATTCAGTGACGGAGAATTGAACGAAACCCTTTCCGTCCGGTCAGGTGACGAGATTGGTCAGTTGGCTGCCGCATTCAACTCCATGACCGGAAAGCTTCGCGCTACAACCGTATCGCGGGAATACATGGAAAACCTGATCGACAGTATGAATGAAGCGCTGATAGTATTTTCTCCCGAAGGGGTCATCCTGAGCGTCAATCGGGCTTACTGTGAACTGTTCGAACATCAGCCGGAAGACGTTATCGGTCGTCGAATCGACGAGTTTGAGGAGCAGAATGCCCCGGTCTGTACCTATTCAGCCTTTCTGCATGCCCTGAAACATGGTCGTGTGCAAGGGATTGAGAGTGACTGCCTCACATCAAGCGGCAGGCTGGTATCGATGCTGTTCTCCCTGGCGGTTATGAAAGATGATGAGGGGTGGCCGCAGGCGGTAATCTGTGCCGCCCAGAATATCAGCAAACTGAAAAATGTGCAGGAGGCGCTTCACCAGAAACAGGCCGAAATAGAAGTGGTCAACCGTAACCTGGAAGAGATTGTGGCATCGCGCACCGCAGAACTGGCAATCGGCAACGAAAGCCTGCGGTCGGAGATCGCCGAGCGTCAGAAGAAAACAGAAGAACTGCGGGTGGCACGCGATGCCGCGGAGTCCGCCAATCGTGCAAAAACGGAGTTTTTGGCCAACATGAGCCATGAGATGCGAACACCGCTCAACTCGATCATCGGGGGCACCGAATTTCTTGAGGATGCCTCGTATACACCCGACCAGCTGCGTTGTCTCGAAATGATCCGTGACGCCGGCGACAGCCTGCTGGTGCAGGTCAATGACCTGCTCGATCTTGCCCGCATCGAGGCAGGCCAGCTGGAGTTGGTCGCACATGAATTTAACCTGGCGGATACCCTGGAAGCAACGATTCAGATGCTGGACTTGAGTGCCCGGCTCAAGCAGCTGGACCTGTCCCTTGCCATTGCGGCGGATATCCCCCATTTTGTGATCGGCGACCAGTCCCGGCTACAGCAGGTGATGGTCAACCTGGTTGCCAATGCCATAAAATTTACCGATACCGGTGGATCGGTTACGGTGTCGGCGCGTCACAGCCGGTCTGAGCAGGATGCGGTTGAAGTCTGCTTTACGGTTCGTGATACCGGAATAGGTATTGATCCGGGCAAGATAGAGACGATTTTCGAAACCTTTAGCCAGGCGGATTCTTCCATCACCCGCCGTTATGGCGGCAGCGGACTTGGCCTGACGATCAGCCGGCGCCTGGTGGAGGCGATGGGAGGCTGTTTCACGGTTGAGAGCGTTCCGGGAGTCGGCAGCTCGTTTGCGTTCTGCATCAGATTCCCCTTGTCTGTCCGAGCGGGAGCAGGGCTGCGTACTGTACCGGGTGACATGGACGGCGGCGGGGGAGAGCAGAACGCTGCCGGTGCTGTCAGCCCGGACGTTTTTTCACGTCTGCTTCTGGTGGATGATTCCCTGGAAAACCGGGAACTGATGAGACTTCTGCTGAAACGGCAACCGCTGGTTATTGATGAAGCCGGCAATGGACGTGAAGCCCTGGAACTGTTTGAGCAGAACCGCTACGCGCTGATATTGATGGATATCCAGATGCCGATCATGGACGGCTACACCGCTACCCGAATGCTCCGTCAGTTCGAGGCACGCAACGGGCGCAGCCGGACACCGGTTGTGGCATTGACCGCGCATGCCTACGATGAGGATATTCGCAGATGCAAAGAGGCCGGCTGCGACGATCATATCGCCAAGCCGTTCAAGAAAAAGACGCTGTTGCAGTGTCTCGCCCGCTATCTCCACGGGATAGATCATGACTGATGCCGGAGTTGAAATGATACTGGTTGAGATCGATCAGGAACTGCAGTCTGTTATTCCCGTTTACCTTGAAAGCAGGTGCAGGGATTGTACAGAGATTAAACACCTGCTGGCTTCGGGCAGCATGGATGGTATCATGTTTCTAGGGCACCAGCTGAAGGGTTCCGGCGGCAGTTTCGGGTTTGATGAGATCTCTGAAATCGGCGAAGCCCTGGAGCATGCGGTCCGGGTCCTGGATTTTGTCGGGATCACGTCTGCGGTTGACCGGCTGGAAAGGTATCTGGAGCGGGTTTCGGTGATATACGTCTAGCGATTTGACCGGAAACAGGAGAATTGGGGTACAAGAAAAAGGGTGAGCCTGACGGTTCACCCTTTTGTGTGGAATTTACTGTGAGGAATCAGCCCTGTGCTGCCTGTACAGCCGTGATGGCGACAACGTTGACGATGTCGTCCACCGAGCAGCCGCGCGACAGGTCATTGACCGGTTTGGCCAGACCCTGGATGATCGGGCCGACCGCTTCGGCGCCGGCTACCCGCTCAACCAGCTTGTAGGCGATGTTGCCGGCATCCAGATCCGGGAAGATCAGGACATTGGCCTTGCCGGCCACGCTGCTGCCGGGCGCCTTCTTTTCGCCCACCTTGGGGAGCAGGGCCGCGTCGGCCTGAAGTTCACCGTCGATCTGGATATCCGGTTTGATCTGGCGGGCGATCTCCACCGCTTTGGTGACCTTGTCCACGTCGGCGTGACTGGCGCTCCCCTTGGTGGAGAAGGATAGCATTCCCACGCGGGCTTCCACATCCAGGAAGGCCTTGCAGTTGCCGGCGGTGGCCACGGCGATCTCGGCCAGGGCCTGGGCATCCGGGTTGGGGTTGACGGCGCAGTCGGCGAAGAGGATGATGCCGTTCTCGCCGAAGGTCGGGGTCTTGGTGACCATCAGGAAGAAGGAGGATACGGTCTTGATCCCTTTGGCCGGGCCGACGGTCTGGAAGGCGGCTTTGAGCACGTTACCGGTGGTGCCGGTGGCTCCGGCCACCTCGCCGCCTGCGTCGCCGTTTCTGACCATCATGCCGGCGTAATAGAGGTTGTCCTCGGCGGTCAGAAGTTTTCTGGCCTCATCGGCGGTCAGCCCCTTACTCTTGCGCAGTTCCACCAGGTCGGCAACGTACTGCTCAAGTTTCGGCGATGCAGCCGGGTTCAGCAGCTCAACGCCATCCAGGCTGACCCCTTTGGCAGCGGCTTCAGCCTGAATCTTGGACGGGTCGCCCAGGATAACGATTTTCGCCAGTCCCTCCTGGACGATCTTTTCCGCGGCAAACAGCATGCGCTCGTCGTAACTCTCCGGCAGTACCACGGTCTGCAGGTTCTTCCTCGCCTTTTCCTTGATCTGGTCAACAAGATGCATGAAGCGACCTCCTTGGGCAAATAATAAAACAGGGATCTATTTATAGTCGAAATAGCAGGGGTGGTCAAACAAAAAAAACCTGAAATATCAGGCTTTAGCGAGGCTAAAAAACTTTATTCAGCTTTGAAATTGGTAGGCCTTGCTGAGTGTCTTTGCGGGAGATAAGAGAGTGAGTTTCATGAGATATCAGGAGTCTGTCGGACTTAGGGGAAATCTACTGCAAATCCGTCTGAACGGTCCATATTTCGCCGCTTTTTTGGTCAATAGAACAACTATTGACCTGCAAAATCAGCAAAATCTGTCCTCGCTCAGCCGAATTTTCGCTACGATTTCCTAAGTCCGACAATCTCCCAGTCGTCAGCTAAAGTGGCAAACCCAGTTGAACCTTGATCGCCCGTTCCACCTGCTTCAAATCCTTGTTGCTGATGCTCCCGACACAATTCTGAAGACGCTGTTTGTCAACCGTGGCAATCTGATCGGCCATAGCCTTGTTTTCAGCGTCGTTCAAAGTGACTACCGCCTCGCTTGGATAGCATTTTCCGGTATTGCTGGTTATGCTGGTTAGGGGGATGACTTGAACACGATTGAGATGGGTATTGGCGGAGTTGTTGCTGATAATGATTGCCGGTCTGACTTTTCTGGTTTCAGAACCGACAGAGGGTTCAAAATTTATCCACCAGACTTCACCTCTTTTCATTGGCACTATCCCCCACAACGGCATTTGACCACTCCAACGCCTCCTTTTCTCGAACGCTGTCAGCCGCCATCTCACTATAGGCGGCATCAAGATCATTCACCTTAAGCTGTGGTTTGACAAGGTTCTCTATAAACTTGCTGATATTGCCACGACCGACAACCCGGCATAATTCGTCGTACACCAGTTCATTCAAGGATATAGTCAGTTTTTTTTGCATGGCGCTTCCTCCATTCATACCACCTACCACCTACGTAATACGCATACTACCATTCGTCTTTACATGAATCCAGCTTTTTGATCACCAGCCAAATCACCGTGCAACCAAAGCTGACGGTTAAATTGAATGCTTATTTCGTGCTCATATTGCTCATTCCTGCGGGAACCGGGCAAGGGCGCAGGACCAGTATAAGCATGAGTTGTCACTTGAGGTATTTCAGCGGATCTTTCATTCCGGCCTCTGCAAAGCCCTTCAGCCGAAGCCGGCATGAATCGCATTGTCCACAGGATAGTCCCTCGGGTGAGGGATCGTAGCAGGAGTGGGTCAGGCCGTAGTCTACACCCAATGCAAGGCCGGTCGTGATGATCTCGGCCTTGGTCATGCTGATCAGCGGGGTGTGGATATGGAAGCTGCCGCTCCCCTCGACACCGGCCCTGGTTGCCAGGTTGGCCATGGTTTCGAAGGCTGCAATATACTCCGGCCGGCAATCGGGATACCCGGAATAATCCAGCGCATTGACGCCGATAAAGATGTCGAAGGCCCCCAGCACTTCCGCCCACCCCAAGGCGAATGAAAGAAAGATGGTGTTGCGGGCCGGGACATAGGTTACGGGAATCTCACTTCCGACACCCTGTTTCGGGACGTCGATATCGGCTGTCAGGGCACTGCCCCCCATCAGTCGCAGGTCAAAATCGACCACCAGGTGCTCTTGTGCCCCGAGTCGCACTGCATTGTCCTTGGCAACCTCCAGTTCGTAACTGTGTCGCTGGCCGTAAGAGAAGCTGATGGCGTAGGGCGTAAAACCTTTGTCTATGGCCATTGCCAGGCAGGTTGTGGAGTCAAGACCACTGCTGTAGAGGACAACCGCTTTTTTTTGCATATCGTTACCCCATGTTTGGAATTTCATAGAAGTTGTTTTTGTGATAGTATCAGAAAACAGAGGCTGGTGAATTCTAAAATAGGAGATTGAATGAAAAAGTCCATGTTCCTGTCAATATCACTGTCGATATCACTCTGTTCACTTATTGCAGCCGGTGTCATGGCTGCTGAAACGCCTTCGGCGCCTGCTGCGCCTGCTGCGGCAGTTGAAAAATCATCGCCTGAAAAATCACCTGGTCACTCAGCCATGCCTGCGGCCTCTTCAAGCGCGGCCTCTGAGACTCCGGCGGCATCCGCTCCCGTGCCGCTGGCCGGCAAGGTGCTTCAGACCATGAATGCCGGTGGTTACACTTACATCTATATCGAACAGGCTAATGGCAAGAAAACCTGGGTGGCCGTGACCGAAACTTCTGTCAAGGTAGGGGCTCGGATGCGTTTCAAACCGGGTACGGAAATGGAGAAGTTTGAGAGTAAAGCCCTGAAGCGTACTTTTGATACGGTAATCTTCTCGGATGGTGTTCTTTCCGGTGCAGCGACTTCTACTGCTGATGCCGGCAAGGGTCAGGGCGTTTCCCCGGGCAGCCGGGGTGCGGTTAAAGAAAAAACCGCCAAAATTGCCGTGACAAAGGCTAGCGGTCCCAATGCCGTAACTGTGGCGGAGGCTTACAGCAACAGCGCCAAACTGAACAAAAAAAAGGTTGTTGTTCGCGGGCAGGTGGTTAAGGTTTCAAGCGGCATCATGAATAAAAACTGGATTCATATTCAGGATGGCACCGGTTCCGAAAAGAATAAAACTCACAATCTGGTCTGTACATCCAGCAAAGATATGGCCGATGTGGGCGATGTTGTCACGATTAGTGGTACCCTGGTCAAGGATCGTGATTTTGGTTCCGGTTACAAATATGCCGTTATCATTGAAGACGGCAAAATCTCAAAATAACAACCTGATGGAGGAAGAATGATTGAACAGTTGAAGTTGGCAACTCTGGTCCCATTGTTGCCAGTAATTACGCTCTTGCTCGGTTTGACGGCCATGAATGCAGCAGCGTTTGTTCCCGAGGATCTTGCGCGTCTCAAAAGTGAAAATAAATGTCCCGGCTGTGACCTGCGGGGGGCCGACTTGCGAGGCTTGAAGCTTGATGGAGCCAATCTGGAGGGAGCCAACCTGATGGCGGCTAATCTGGAAGGGGCCAGTCTGGAACATGCCGTCCTTGAAGATGCAAGCTGCGAAAAAACCAATCTGCGTAATGCCAAGTTGCATGCTGCCACCATGGACCATGCAACAGTTGATGGTGCCGATTTCAAAGGTGCTGATCTTCAGGATGCTACCTGGGTCGACGGCAGGGTCTGCAAGAAAGGTTCTATCGGTATCTGCAAGTAATATCTGATTAAACATGGCGGGAAAATACGACGGGGCACATCTCGAAAGGGTGTGTCCCGTTTTTTTATGGCTGGCTGGCCTCTCTATCCGCCGGGCCGGCAGTTGGGGAACCGGAGCCGAAGGCACCCAGCAGGTTGAAGCTGACCGTGAAACTCTGACCGGGGTTGGTGACGCGTCGATCCTGGTATGAGGCGATGATACTCCAGCATTGGTGTCGATATTCCGCTGAATAGACCGATTCAAGGAAGTTGTGCCGGTCGAACGAATAGCGTGTTGCGTAGCTGAACGTCCAGGGCTTAAAGAGTTTTGTCGACAGCCGCCCCTCCAGGTACTCGATCTCGTTATGCGCCATGCGGTAGCTGAGCCAGGCGGTGGTGCCGCGCTTGTCATCAAATTCCAGTCCGGGAGAGGCGCTGGAGATATAGTTGCCGTACACGTTGTAGCGTGCATCAAAGGTCAGCCTGGCCTGGGGGTGCAGCCGGGTTTCCGATTCCAGGAGCACATCCGTCCAGGAGCGATTGGTATCGACCATAGACAGCAGATCACGCCGGTCGCCGCTGAAACTGTAACCTTGGGAAATTTTCAGGCGCATCAGATCGCGGTATTCCGTCGTCTCTCCGTTGCGGAACTTACCCCCGAGAAAGCTGGTCAGCGAGTAGTAGAGTATGTTCTGGTGCACGATCCGGTCGGTGAAGTCATATAGCGGAAGACGTGACTGGTCCTGATTGAGGGTGTACTGGTAGCTGATCTCCGGTAGTATCTCATGGCGCAGCTTCTGCAGACGCTCCCCTCCGGTATCGTACACTTTGCTGAAGGAGCTGGCCATGCGTAGCCCCGTTTCCGGCAGCAGACTTCCGTCATGGTCCTTCAGGGGGCTTCCGGGCGGAATGCTGTCGGTGTTGTAGGCCCGCAGGTGCGCGCCGGCATAGGCTGATACATTCAGGTACCCCGGCACTCCGCTTACCAGAGTGAGGCGGGGGAATCCGTACAGGCGCTGTCCGCGGGTGCCGCTTTCCCGGTAGAAATCGGTGGCGCTACTGTCGAGGTCGAAGTAGAGCGGGGTGGAAAACAGCTGTTGATGCACTGCGGCCAGGCCGATTTCCGGCAGGGTCTGCAGGGTGCCCCTGTTGGAAGCGGCGTAATAATCCTGAGTATAGCGAAGATCGGCAGTCAGTGCGTAATGCTGCCATGTCTTGAGGAAATTGACCGTACTGTCGTTGAACTGGCGGTTATAATCACCACTTTTCTCTCCGTAGTCGCTCAGGAATAACCGGTCGGTCGTCATGTTGATCGAGCTGCGCAGGTTCATCTCCGGCGAGAAAATCTCCCGGTGGGACTGCGTGATAACACCGCGCGGATTGTCGGTGTTTGTGTCGTAGATCAGATAGCCGCCCAGATTTCCCGTGCTGCCCCGTGTGCGCAGATAGCGATAGTCCAACCCGGTTCCGACGCCGCGCTTGCTCTGTATGTCCAGGTCAATGGTGGCTTCCTGACTGGGAGAAATTGCCCAGTAATAGAAAATGTCGGCCTCGGCCCCCTTTTTATTGGACCAGCCGAATCGTGGGAAGAGAAAGCCGGACTGGCGTTCGCGTTTGACCGGAAAAACAAGATAGGGGAAATAGAATATCGGTATGTCCTTGACATAAAAGACAACATTTTTGGCCGTGCCGTATTCGTCCACGGTCATGTTCAGATCACCGGACCCGAATTTCCAGGAGGGAATCGCAGCGTCGCAGGTCGTAAAGCTGCCCTGGTGTGCGGAATAATCATTTTCGCCGGTGCGGGAAATGCTCTCGCCGGTGAAATGTATATTGTTCTGCTTTAAAAATATGGTTCCGCCAGCCAGTTCTCCGCGTCCGCTTTCCAAGTCCAGCTTCACCGATTCGCCCTTGATGCTGTCTCCGCCCTTGACAATGATGACATTACCGTTGGCGGTAAGGACCTTTCTCGTGCGGTCATATGAGGCCGTGTCGGATGTGAGTGTTGCTCCCTGCCATTCCAGCACAACAGTGCCTTTGGCCGTGATGATGTCTTCCGACTGGTTGTGATCCATTGTGTCGGCTTTGATGCGGATGCCGTCGTCAGGCCAACTGTTGCCTGCTCCCCAGGTCAGAGCAGCTGACAGGAAGATCAGAGAGAAGGCAGTTATGATGGTTTTGAATGTGTTCATCAGCCGCGTATCCTAACCCCGGACTCCGTCGAATTCTGTGCCCGTCAGCCAGGCCTTTGCCTCACCCACGGTGAAAAGCGACCCGCAGACGAGAATCAGGTCACCGTCCCCTGCGTCCCGTTGTGCGGCCGCAATTCCGTTGCCGACACTCCCGCAGGCCACGCTTGGTATTCCCATGCCGGTACTGATGGCTGCCAGTTTTGTATCGTCCAGAGCCCGGTCAATGGCCGGGGTGACACAATAACACGTTGCTGCCAGCGGTGCCAGTGCTGATACGATCTTTTGAACATCCTTGTCGGCCATGGTTCCCAGAACCAGCAGCAGCTTCCGGTAGCGGTAATCAGCCAGGGCTTCGGCCAGCGCCAGCGCTCCGGCCGGGTTGTGTGCGCCGTCCAGAAGCAGGGGAGGGTGCCCCGGAATTGTTTCCATGCGACCCGGCCAGCTGGCTGCGGAAATACCGCGGCGCAATGCCGATTCCGGCAGGTTGATTCCCGTCAGCGCCAAGCTTTCAGCGGCTGCCAGGGCCAGGACGGCGTTTTCTGATTGATAGCGTCCGCGGATACCGGGGGCAAGGCCTTTCAGTACTGCGGGGAGGCCGCGGTAGTCAAGTGTGCCGTCGCTGTTCCAGCTGGCGCTGACGGCAGTGTCGGTCCAGACCAGCTGCGACCGGTCCGGGGGAAAACAACCCAGGATGGCCTGTCGCACCTCTTCAGGCTGAGGGGCGATGATGACAGGGGTCTTTGCCTTGGCAATGCCGGCCTTTTCTGCGGCGATAGCAGCCAGTGTCGCACCCAGGTAGTCGCAGTGGTCCAATGAGATAGGTGTGATGAGCGTCATGATGCCGGGCAGGGCCGCGGTCGCGTCGGAGCGGCCGCCCATGCCGGCTTCGAAAACGGCTATATCCACACCCTCCTCTGAAAAATAGAGGGCCGCCAGGGCGGTGACGATCTCGAAAAAAGTCGCTTCTTCAGGGGCCGCCGCCAAGACCGTGTTCAGGAGCGGTTCAAGTCGCTCCTGCGATATCTCGCGGCCGTCAATGCGGAGACGTTCGCTGAAGCTGACCAGATGGGGAGAGGTAAACAGTGCGGTACGCAGACCGCCCGCAGTCAGAATACTGGCGAGAAAGGCCGAGGTGGAACCTTTGCCGTTGGTGCCGACGATATGGACAGTGCGAAAGGATTGCTCGGGGTTTCCGAGGCGGTCGAGCAGGAGTCGGACCCTTTCAACGCCTGGGCGGATGCCGAAGCGGCGTCGGGCATAGAGCTTCTTCAGCATCCTCTCCAAAGGCATCTCTCAGGCTGCTGAGCGACAGAGCATTTTCAGGATGGAACCTATTTTTTGACGCATCTCCGCACGGGGGACGATGACATCCACCATGCCGTGGTCAAGCAGGTATTCGGCCCGTTGGAAGCCTTCGGGCAGTTTCTGGCGGATGGTCTGTTCAATGACGCGCGGCCCGGCAAAACCGATCAGGGCCTTCGGTTCTGATATGTTTATATCACCGAGCATGGCAAAACTGGCGGTGACGCCGCCGGTGGTAGGGTCGGTCAATATGGATATGTAGGGCAGTCCGGCCTTCTTCAACTTGGCCAGCGCCGCCGAGGTCTTGGCCATCTGCATCAGGGACAGGATGCTTTCCTGCATACGGGCGCCGCCCGAGGCCGAGATGATAATCACCGGCTGACCCTTCTCCAGGCCGCGCTCGATGGATCGGGTAATCTTCTCGCCGACCACGCTGCCCATACTGCCGCCCATAAAGGAAAAATCAAAGCAGGCGACCTGAACGGCGGTGCCCTCGACAGCCCCCTCGACGCAGATGACCGCATCCTTGGAACCGCCCTTGGCCAGGGCGGCATTGATGCGCTCCTGATAGCTCTTGGCATCCTTGAATTCCAGGAAGTCTACCGAGGTGACATTGGCGTCAAACTCCTGCCAGGCGCCTTCATCCAGCAGGACCTCAAGACGCCGGCGGGCGGAGATACGATAGTGGTGGCCGCACTTGGGGCACACGTTAAGATTCGCGTCAATATCCTTGCTGAGGATGGTTTCGGAGCATCCCTGGCATTTGATCCACATCCCCTCGGGGACTTTGATCTTCTTGCCGCCTGATTTATCGATGCCTGCTTTCTCTTTTGTGAACCAGCTCATTGGCGGACCTCGCGATATTTAGTTTCACTCAAAAAATTTATCACAAATGAAGATGCTTGGTAACAGAAACGGCTCAGGGTGTCAAGTCAGTTCGCCTCGGGGTGACGGCCTGTTTGAGCGCTCCGACAAAGTGTTTCAGTTCTGTGCGAAGCTCTGTGCCGGAATACTGCTGGAAGAGTTTCACCAGTGCGCTGCCAACGACGACGCCGTCGGCCAGGGCGGCAACTTGAGCGGCCTGCTCGGGTGTGGAAATGCCGAAACCGGCCATGACCGGGAGTGTAACCGCATTTCTGACCCGGCCCAATTCTGTTGCCAGAGTTTCCGAGACAACCTGCCGCGCACCGGTAACACCGGTGACAGTGACATAGTAAATGAAGCCGCGTCCCAGCTTGTTTACAGCGGCGATGCGGGATTTGTCAGAGGTGGGGGTCAGGAGGAAGATGACATCCAGTCCGTGAAGAACGGAGAATCGAAGCAGTTCAGCTGATTCTTCAGGCGGCATATCAACCAGCAGAACACCGTCAACACCGGCCTCGGCGGCATCGCGGCAGAACCTCTCGCATCCGTAGGCGTGGATCGGGTTGAGATAACCCATCAGAATAATAGGGATACCGGATGACCTGCGGACATTCCTGACCGTTTGAAGGATGGCGGTCAGGGTCGTTCCCGCTGCCAAGGCGCGCTCGGAAGAAAGCTGGATGGTCGGTCCATCGGCCATGGGATCGGAAAATGGTACACCGAGTTCGATGATGTCGGCGCCCGCGTCTTCGAGCAGGTGGATCATCTCCTCTGTCGTTGACAGGTCGGGATCCCCGGCAGTGATGAAGGTTACCAGGGCTTTCGAGTCGGCTTTTTTAAGCGCCGCAAGGCGTTGGTCAAGTCTGCTGCTCATGGTACGGGTCTCCGCGTCAGGCATTAAATCATGAAGCCGGACATCTCTTTTTCAAGCAGGTCGATCTGCCGGGAAAGGCCGTTGATCGAGCTTTCCATGACGGTGACCGCCTCGGTGTTGGCGGCGGTTGCTGTCCGGATGTTCACGATCGCTTTGGAAATCATGGCACTGCTCTGGGCCTGTGAACCGCTGGCCGTGCGAATCTGGTCGATCATGCCGGCAGCATCCTCGGTAGCCCGTGCAATCAGATTGCTGGTGAGGCTCTGTTCACGGGTGGATGTCCGCACATGGGCTGTCAGGTCTTTCATTCGTTCTACCGCCGTGGTGATCAGCTCGCTGCTGCGGGTGTGCTCACGGGCGGAACCGGCGATCTGGCCGACCATCTCTTCCACGCTTTCCATGGCCTCTTTGATGCTCTGGCTTCCGCGGGCCTGCTCTACGGTGGCGCGGGCGATCTCGCGAACCTGAATACTGGCCTTCTGCACACCACTGACAATCTTTTCCAGCGCGAGGCCGGAGTGCTCGGATCGTCGTTCGCCTTCAGTAATACTGGCTTCGGCCTGGCTGATGGCGTCCACGGCCCGGCGGGTCTCTTCCTGAACGCCGTTGATGACGACGGCGATTTCGCGGGTCGAGCTGCTGGTGCGTTCGGCCAGTTCACGTATTTCGTCGGCAACCACGGCAAAACCCTTGCCGTGTTCCCCGGCCTGTGCGGCAATAATGGCGGCATTGAGTGCCAGCAGGCTGGTCTGATCGGCAACTTCGTCAATCACCTCGAGAATCGCGCCGATGTCGTTGGCCCGCACTGACAGGTTTTCAATTGCCTCGGCGGTGATCCGTGACGAGCAGCGGATGGCCTGCATGCCGGCAATGGCCTCTTCGACGGCACATTTGCCCGTCTCCGCATCCTTTCTGACGGCTTCCGTTATGGCGGAGGTTTCGATAGCGTTTTTTTCCACCTGCCTGATGGTGGCATCCATCTCGGCTATGGACGATGCCGTCGTGCTGGATGCGTCCAGCAGGTTGACGATACTGCTGCCGATCTCCTTGATGGAAGCGGATATCTCGATGATTGACGAGCTTACTTCATCAACGGAGTCGCCGAGCCTGTCGGCACTTATCGCCACCTCTTCAACGCTGGAGGCCATTTGAAGGATGGAGGCGGATGTCTCCGCAGCTGATGAGGCGAGTTTGTCGACCCGGTCTGACACTTCAAACACCGACACATTGATGCAATCCATGGCACGGGTTGTTTCCTCGACAGCAACCCCTTGGAGATGGGCGGAGTTGACCAGTTTGCGGGCGGTCTTCTCGATGTTGCTGTCGATGCCGTTGAGTGCCTCGGAGGCGGAACTGACTCGTGTCACCATACTGTGCAGGTTCTGTGACATGGTGTTCATGGCAACAGCCAGGTCTGATGCTTCTCCCCCGCCCGCCACGGTCAGGCGTGCATCAAGCCTGCCGTCGGCTACCGTACGGGCAAAAGCGACGCAGCTGCGAAGTGGGCGGGTGATGGACGTAGTAATACGATACGAAAGCAGGGTGATTATGAGGATGGTCAGCAGGGTTACAATGCCTGCGGCGATGGTTTTTGACTCGATGCTCGAGGCAACCCGCTCTTCGGTCTGCTGGACATCCTTATGGAGTATCTCAGCCATCACTGCGACGTCCTTGCTGAATGTGCTGAAACGCTGGGCCTGCACACCGGTCATCAGGTAGCTGGCCTTGAGTATATCACCCTTTCCGGCAGCCGGCAGCACCTCGTCCAGCAATGTTTTTTTATATTCCTTCCAGACAGCTTCGGCCCGGTTGATCGCTTTCCGTTTCTGGGGGGATTCAATCGACTTCAGTACAATGCCGAAATTGAGTTCGATGTCGTTTACCAGGTTCCTGATGGTGGCTTCATTCTTGTCCGCAACAGATTTGTCCGCTTCGATCATGAAGTTCTGCATCTCGCTGTTGATCTGGAAGAGGTCGGATTTGAGAAGGGCAATGCTTTCAAGGGCATTCTTGTTATCTTTGATGATCTTGTAGGAGGGACCGCCGATCCTGGCATCGTTCAGAAGTATCATATTCACGATAACCACAAGCAGGAAACCGATAAATGCAGCACCGGAGAGAAGCAGCATTTTGGCGCGCAGGGTAAAGCCCTTTGCCTCATCCTGAGCCGAAGACGTCTTCACTGAACAACTCCTTGATAATTGTGAATATGGCTGGAAAAGCCGGGAAACTATACCAGAGCGGCGCCTTTCATATCAAGCAAAAAGACCCCCTGTACTGTCTGTGCAAAAAACGTCAGAGCGCACAAGTCGTACGTTTTCCGGGAACGGTGCACGCAGCAGAAATGTTGAAGGAGGAAGCGGGCACGGAAATATCAGCGTGTTCTTATCCCGGATTCGTCCATGGCCAGCAGTTCGGTCTGGCGTTCCAGGGCGCCCCGCATCTCCTGACGGACCAGGCGAATCTTCCTCAGATATGCGTCTGCCTGGGGTCCCTGGCCACAGTACAGTTTTTTGGCCCGCTCCATGTTGCCCTGGGCCATGGTCAGCTTGGAATAGAGTTCGCAGACGGCAGCTTCGGCACATTTTTCATCATTTTCCATATCGGCGGGCGAATAACCATGGCTCTTGGCACGGTGAGGCATGAGTTGCCAGACACCCAGGGCGCCCTTGCTGGAAACTGCGACGGCAGAGAGTTTATGGCCGCCGGTTTCGGCCAAGGCTATCTCGGCCAGGTCGAATGGCACGAAAGGGGTACCGAGGGTTTTGGTGAAGCAGAGGGCAGCCAGTTGGCGTGAACGGTGGGGTGTGGTGCGGCGTGCAAAGGCGGATTCAATGGCGGCTACCTGCCGTTTGCGCTCACCCATGGAGATACCTTTCTCCAGGTAGGCCTTGATCTCACGTTCAAGGGGCGTTTCGGTCGATACGGTAGCTGCAGGAGGCAGTTCCGTCTTTTTGACCGGGGCATTTTCGCAGCCAGCCAGGATCAGCAGGCATGACAGATACAAGAGTTTTTTTCGCATAAGTAAGAGTGGGGTCGGTTGTGGGGGCGTTGCCGGACCGGCGCGAGGGCCAGCAGAAAACTTCAGAAAAATCCGGCTGGGTACTCCTTTCGTGGGAAATGCCCAAAAATGCCAAAGTCCCGGATAACCGAGACTCTGTTTGGGGTGGATACGTTGACAACTTTCTACAGCAGTTTGTTGGTTATGTCAAGCGATTGAGGTAAAAAATGTTAATAAACGGACTGTTGTGTGCCGCCGAGTCAGTTTACAAGATAGGTTCACATGGCTGTTTTTCCGCGAGTTTTTGCAGTGTCACGTTGTTCAATATGTCACGTACCTGGTGCTGCACATCGACCCAGACCGGATGCACATTGCAGGTCGTATCACGGGCGCATTCACCCTTGCTGATGACGCATCGGTTGGGAATAATGGGGCCTTCTACCGCCTCAACCACTTCCAATAACGTGATCCTGTCGGCTGCCCGACCGAGTATAAAGCCTCCCCCGGTGCCGCGATATGATTTGACCAGACCAATTTTGCTGAATTGCTGAAAAATTTTTGCAAGAAATGTGGGGGGGACATCCACGGCTGCGGCAATGTCGCTTAACAGGCAGACCTGTTCAGGCGGACGGGAGGCCAGGTAGACAATCCCGCGAATTGCATATTCTCCCTTTCGGGTAAGCTCCATCATAAATAAACCCCTAGCCCTGATAAAAAGGATAAGTGCGTTAACGAAGTTGTTTTCTGCCAGCCCCGATAAACGGAATAAGTACGATCACGAAATCATTTCTGCAAATAAACAGCTGAAATTATTTCTATCGTACTAAAAATGCAGAAAACAAATTCTAACGCACTAAAAAGACATTTTAAGTCTTTTTAGGGGTTTTTCAGAAATTTGTCAATAAAATTGTACGGTCTGCTTTTTTTGCGGCCGGATTCAGCGTCCCATCATAATGCCGAGATCTTCGGCGGTTTTAACGATCTCGCCTTCGGGATCGACCAGTTTCAGGTCGCGGGTCGCCTCCTCTATGGTAACCGAGGTAATGGTACGCCCTTTCAGGCAGGCCATGCGACCGAATTCTCCGTCGGCAATCATCTGCACCGCCTTGGTGCCAAAACGGCTTCCCAGGCCGCGGTCAAAGGTTGTGGGGGAACCTCCGCGCTGCAGGTGCCCCAGGACCGTCACCCGGACATCCATATCCAGGCACTGTTCAATCTGTTTAGCTACGTACTGGCCGATGCCGCCCAGACGTTCAATTATTTGGCATTCATCGGCCGCCTTGGCAACTACCCGGTCGCCTCCGGCCGGAAAGGCGCCCTCTGCTGCAACGACGATGCTGAAACGGCTGCCCCGGGCAGAACGTTCCTTGATCGAGGAACAGATGCGCGCCAGGTCAAAGGGGATCTCCGGTATCAGGATCACATCCGCTCCCCCGGCAATGCCAGACTCCAGCGCTATCCAACCGGCATAGCGCCCCATCACCTCCAGAATCATCACCCGGTGATGGCTCTCGGCGGTGGTGTGCAGCTTGTCCAGTGCATCGGTGGCGGTTTCCAGGGCGGTGTTGTAGCCGAAGGTAAAATCTGTTTCGCACAAGTCATTGTCGATAGTCTTGGGAACTCCCACCACCTGCACGCCTTTTTTTGCCAGCTCCAGGGCGATCTTGAGCGAGCCTTCACCCCCTACCGCAATCAGCGCATCCAGGCCCAGGGTCTGGATGTTTTCCACAACACGATCGGAAATATCCTTCTGTACAATTTTTCCATCCAGCTCCACCGGGTAGTTAAACGGATTGCCGCGGTTGGTGGTGCCCAGGATCGTGCCGCCGCGGGGCAGGATGCCGCGTACGCTTTCCAGGGTCAACGGTATGCATTTTCTCAGGTCCAGCAGGCCGTCAAAGCCGTCCTCAATGCCGATGACCTGCCAGCCATGCCGGATAATGGCGGACTTCACCACGCCGCGGATGACCGCATTCAGGCCCGGACAGTCGCCGCCACCGGTCAGGATACCGATATTTTTGCACATATGACCTCCTGGTTTACGTTACAGGAAGCTCCGGCTCAGCCTCGGGCTTTTTCTTGCCGAAAATCAGTGCGACCCATACACTGATCTCGTACATCAGGTAGAGCGGCAGCATAATTACGAACATGGTGACCAGATCGGCGTGGAAGGCGGCGACGACGGAGCTGGCCAGCAGGGCGTACTTGCGCTTGGGGGCTAGCATAGCGTAGCTGACTATGCCGAAACGGGCCAACAGCAGGGTCAGCACCGGCAGTTCGAAGATCAGGCCGAAGACCAGAATCAGGCGCAGACAGAAGTTGGCATAGGCGCTGATGTTGAACCAGCTTTGCAGACCTTCGGCTTCGTAGGAAAGGGAAAAGTTGATGATAACCGGCCAGATGACAATCAGGAAAAACATGGCTCCGGCGCAAAAGGTAACCGTGGCTGCGGTAACGAAAGGAACCACCATGCGCCGTTCTTTACGGGTAAGGCCCGGGGCAATAAAAAGCCAGATCTGGTAGAAGACAATCGGCAGGACCAGAATAAATCCGGCCAGCATTGATATCTTGCACTGGATAAAAAACGGCTCAAGCGGTGCGCTGTAATTGAGCGGGTGTTTCTTCTGGGGGGCGTTGATCTCCTGTTCCAGCTTGTAGCGGGTGTACAGGGCCGGTGACCATTCCTTGACCTGGCTGTAGGCCTTTTTTTTGATTTCGGTCAGGTAGGTCTTGCCGGTGAGCGGTTTCTCGATGAAATTGAGGATGTCGGTGGAGAAGTTCCAGGCAACACCCATGCCGATCACGACGGCGATGACAATAACCATCAGACGTTTACGCAACTCGACCAGATGCTCAATAAAAGGGAGTACTTTTTCTTCGGACATGCCTCTTACCTATCACAGTGAGTGGTGGTCGTGCAATCGGTTTGATAGTTCGTTTTTGTTGAGATGCAATTATAATGCATATTTATTTTAATTCAGCCAACGCATTTATCCTGTTTATCAGGGTTATGAGCTTGTGATAAGATGCCGGCACATGGATCCCAAGCTGACTACATATGAACGGAAAAAACGTATCCGCGAGGCGGTTATTATCTGCCTCGCATTACTTTTGATCATCTTCCTGACACGGGCAGAGATTCGCCTTACGCAAATGAGTGCTGACGCTCCAATGGGCAGCAATATTGCTATCTTTGGTGTTATTAATATAGTGATATTGCTGGTGATTCTGCTGGTGTACCTCGTTTCGCGCAACGTAGTGAAACTCTTCATGGAGAGCAGATCAAACCCGCTCACCACGAGGTTGCGAACCAAACTGGTACTTTCCTTTGTCGGTCTTTCGCTGGTTCCCACCATGCTGCTGTTTTTTGCCGCTGCAGGTTTTATCAATAATACGGTTCACAACTGGTTCAACACCCAGGTCGAAACATCATTGAGTGAATCACTGGAAGTTGCCCAGACCTACTATAAAAACTCGGCCTCAAACGCCCTGTACTATGGCCGGCAGATCAGCGGTTTTATCAAGACACAGAAGCTGCTGAATCAGGACAATCTTCCGCGCTTGAAGGAATTGATACGCCTGAAGCAGAAAGAGTACAACCTCGGTGTGGTAGAAGTGTATTCGGCCCAGCGAGAAGAATTGGTGCGGGCTTCCAATCCGGAGGTGCCCAAAGGCGAGTTTACCTACCCGGCCTCGGAAGACATTAACGTGGGGTTGGCGGGAAACGAACTGACCCGCATCAATCAGGCCGGCAAGGCCGATTTGATTCGCGGTATCGTACCGGTCTATTCGACCTACAATCAGAAGGATGTGGTTGGGGTTGTTGTTGTCAACTACTATGTGCCCTATTCTCTGGTCAACAAGATGAAGGAGATCACTCAATCCTACCACGAGTTCCGCCAGCTCAAGATACTTAAGAACCCCATACGGACCGGCTATATTATTACCCTGTTCCTGATCACGGTTGTGATCGTGTTTTTTGCATACTGGATGGGGGTCTATCTGGCCAACAGCATGACCAGGCCGCTTCAGGAACTGGTTGAGGCGACTCGCTCGGTTGCCGACGGCAATCTCGATGTTCATATCGAGTCCTATTCACGGGATGAGATCGGCATGCTGGTGCAGTCATTCAATCGCATGACGGAAGATCTCCGTTCCAAGCAGCGCGCTCTCAATGCCTCCAATCAAGAGCTCTCCCGCATCAACCAGGAGATTGAACAGCGGCGACGCTACATGGAAATCGTATTGCGCAACGTTGCCGCAGGCGTCATATCGGTCGACAGGGATGGTGTTGTCACCACCATCAATACCTCGGCGGAGAAACTTCTCAATATCAACCCCGGCTCCATAATGGGAAGAAACTTCCGGGACATTCTGCGAGAAACCCATCTTGATATTGTCAAGGAGAGTCTCAAGGATCTAGTAAAAGCCAAACAGGATACCATCAACCGCCAGATTACCCTGGATGTCCGTGGTACAAAGCTTTCATTGCACCTGCACCTGACCATGCTCCGTGACGAGAGCGGCGATTTCATGGGGACCGTCTTGGTGCTGGACGATCTGACCCAGGTTATGAAGGCCCAGAGGATGGCGGCCTGGCGCGAGGTTGCCCGAAGGATTGCGCATGAGATCAAAAATCCGCTTACCCCGATCCAGCTTTCCGCCCAACGTCTGAGAAAACGGTATCTTTCCCGTTTTGGCGATGATGAGAAGGTTTTTGACGAATGTACCGATATGATTATCAAATCGGTTGATGAGTTGAAAAATCTGGTTAATGAATTCTCGAATTTTGCCCGTATGCCGGCTATACAGCCGGAACCGAATGACCTGAACGCGATCATCCGTGAGACCCTGACCCTCTACCAGCAGGCACACCGGGGGGTAACTTTCAACTTTACTCCGGATTACCATCTCCCGCAGCTCAAGATCGATCGCGACCAGATTAAGCGAGTCGTGATCAATCTCCTTGAAAATGCCGTGGCAGCCATGGAAGAGCAGGGTACCATAGAGATCAGCAGCCACTATGATCCTGAACTCAAAATGGCGGATTTCCGTATCGCGGACGATGGACCGGGAATCCCGCCGGAAGACCGGTCACGACTCTTTGAACCTTATTTCTCCACAAAAAAGACCGGAACCGGTCTCGGTCTGGCAATCGTCAATAGTGTTATCACCGATCATAACGGTTTTGTTAGGGTCAGGAATAACGTGCCGAGGGGAGCCTGTTTTGTTGTGGAGCTGCCGGCAGGGTAGGAGTCTGTCGGATGTTTTCCGATTTCATCTTATAGAGTAAAATGCGTGCGTGGGGTGTCATGTGTCAAAAACAATACTGGTAGTAGATGACGAAAAGGATATCAGGATTTCACTGACCGGAGTTCTCGAAGATGAAGGTTACCAGGTCGTGACGGCATCCAGTGGAGCCGAAGCACTGGAAAAAGCACGGGAAGATCTGCCTGACCTTGTGCTCCTCGATATCTGGATGCCGGGTATGGATGGGCTTGAAACACTGGAAAAACTGAAAACCTCGATGCCGTACATCACGGTCATCATGATATCGGGGCATGGAACCATCGAAACCGCCGTGCGCACAACCAAGCTGGGCGCCTACGATTTTATCGAAAAACCGCTGTCACTGGACAAGGTGCTGATTGCCGTGAGTAATGCCTTGCGCATGAAAGATCTCAGCATCGAAAACGCTGAACTCAAGCGGGCGGCTGGTAACGAACATGAATTGATAGGCGGCACTGCGGTCATGGGAGAATTGCGGGAGCAGATCATGCGTGTCGCCCCGACGAATGCTTCGGTGCTGGTGAGCGGAGAAAATGGAACCGGGAAGGAGCTGGTGGCGCGTTCGATTCATTATTACAGCCAGCGACATGACAAGGCTTTCGTGGCCATCAATTGCGCAGCCATCCCGGAAGAGCTGATCGAGAGTGAGTTGTTCGGCCATGAGAAGGGTGCCTTTACGGGGGCTCTGGCCCAGAAAAAAGGTAAATTCGACCTGGCTGATGGCGGTACGCTCTTTCTGGACGAAATCGGCGACATGTCACTCAAGACCCAGGCCAAGGTGTTGCGCATCATTCAGGAGCGCTGTTTTGAAAGGGTCGGCGGGACCCGTCTGGTAAAGGTTGATGTCAGAATTATTGCCGCCACGAACAAGGATCTCGATGAGGAAATCCGTGGCGGGCGGTTTCGGGAGGACCTCTATTACCGGCTCAATGTGGTTCCATTCAAGGTGCCCGCGCTTCGCGAGCGACCTGATGACATCCCCCTGCTGGTGCAGCACCTTGTAAGTCTGTTATTAAGAAAAGAGGGACGTGAGCCGAAGCATTTTCTTCCTGAAGCCCTGGTAACGCTCAAACAGTACCATTGGCCGGGAAATGTCAGGGAACTCAGGAATATCATAGAGCGGATTCTGATCATGACGCCGGGCCGCACGATCACCAGTGAAGACATACCCGACCTGCGGGAAGGGCACATTGAATCGAGAGTCCCCTGTCCCGTGCCTGAAGGATCGTTCGCTTTGTCAACCCTGAGGGAGGCCCGCGAAGAGTTTGAACGTGAGTTCATTATCCGGAAACTTGAGGAAAATGACTGGAACATCTCGCGTACGGCAGATATCATCGAGCTGGAGCGAAGCAACCTGCACCGCAAGATCAAAAGTTATGGGATTGATGTGCATAAGTAAGGCCGCGCCTTGAAGGATATGGAAACAGTCTCAATATTTTTATTGGAGTTATTATCCTCATGCGGAACCCTTTGTCAAAACTCCTGACCAGTGTCGTCCTGACGGGTATCATTCTCTGTCTGGCACTGATCCTTTTCAATCGTTGGAATCCGCGGGGAAAACATCCCGATGCCGACTACCTGTCACTTCTGCAAGAAGCATATTCCGCCGTTACCAAGCACTATGTGGACAAGCCGGACGACAAAAAAATGGCAAAGAGCATGATTGACGGCATGCTTGCATCACTGGATCCTCATAGCGCGTATCTGCCCCCCGAACCCTATAAGGAGATGGAGGTCCAGATGTCGGGGGCTTTTGGCGGTGTCGGTATTGAGCTGGGAACGAAGGATGGCCGGCTGACAGTAATCGCTCCCATAGATGATACGCCGGCATTCCGGGCAGGAATCCAGGCCAATGATCATATCTGGAAGATTGACGGCACGCCGACCCTCAACATGAACATCTCCGCGGCAGTCAAGCGTATGCGCGGCGAAAAGGGCACCCCGGTTACGCTGACAATACTGCGGGGAGACTCTTCCAAGCCGCTGGTGTACAACCTGATTCGCGACATCATAAAAATAAAAAGCGTCAAGTCACGGCTGCTGGACCAGGGCTATGGTTTTATACGGATTGCACAGTTTCAGGAGCGCACCGGCAGTGAGTTCAAGCAGGCGCTTCAGGAGCTGAACGCAGCCAACGGCGGTCATCTCAAGGGACTGGTTATCGATCTTCGTTACAACCCCGGCGGCCTGCTGGGCTCGTGTATTGATGTGGCCAACTGCTTTATCGGTGACGATATCAAGAATACACTGATCGTATCCACCAAGGGACGGCTTCCCGAATCCAACCACGCCTTCAATGCCACTCTGGGCAGCAAGGAGTCGCGTTATCCGATTGTCGTCCTGATCAACGGGGGCAGCGCCAGCGCTTCGGAAATCGTTGCCGGTGCGCTCCAGGATCACAAGCGGGCGATCATCATGGGCAAACAGAGTTTTGGCAAGGGATCGGTGCAGAGTATCTTTCCCATGCGGGAAAATGCGGCTCTCAAGTTGACCACAGCCCGCTACTATACCCCCAGCGGCCGTTCCATCCAGGCCAAGGGCATTGTTCCGGATATTGTTGTGGACAGCATAAAGCCCGTACCGGCTAAAGGGAGTGTTGACGGCGTATTCAAGGAGAATGATCTTGAGAATCGTCTGGCGCCGGAGGGGGGGACGGAACCGTTACGGAAGGAGGCTGTACCTGTACAGAAAGCCGCTCCTGCGCCGGCACCTCAAAAGAGTGTGCCGGTGTCACCGCATACTGCTACGAGAGATGTTGACCCGGACAAGGACTACCAGCTCAATCGAGCACTTGAGTTGTTGCGGTCACTGAGTCTGCTCAAGGAGCAGGGGTTCAGCTAAGGCCGCGGTTCCGGAAGATCCGCATCAGCAGGACGCCGAGGATGGAAAGGCACAGTCCCACGCAGGTGAACAGGTAGCCGATTGACCGCCCCTCACCCCATCCCCACAGGTCGCGTCCTTTCATCATGACGATCAGCGCTACTCCGCTGAAACAGCCCACACCACCGACGATATAGACGGCAAAGGCGACCAGTGCCAGTCCGATGCCCTGTTTTTTTGCCATAAGTGAATCCCTTTTGGAAATCTTCAGTCGTTCAGTAGTTCCTGCAGTTTTGCCCCGATATCATCTTCACGCATCAGCGATTCGCCGATCAGGAAGGCCCCGGCGCCGTCGGCCTGCAGACGGGTGATGTCGCTCCGGCTGTTGATGCCGCTCTCGGCCACCAGCAGGCGATCCGGCGGCATCATCCGCGCCAGACGCCCCGTTGTTCCCAGATCGGTCACAAAGGTCCTCAGATTGCGGTTGTTGACGCCGATCAGGGAGCAGTCGGTCCGGAGAGCTGTCTCCATCTCGGCCTCGTCGTGTACCTCCAGCAGAACATCCAGATGCAACTCACGGGCAAGCGCATGGAACTCCCGCAACTGAGCCAGTTCAAGACAGGCGGCGATCAGCAGTATCGCGTCGGCCCCGGCGGCGCGGGCCTCGTAGATCTGGTAGGGATCGCAGATGAAGTCCTTGCGTAAGAGCGGCAGGGAGACGGTTTCCCGAATCAGGACCAGAAATCGCAGGTGCCCCATGAAGAAATGTTCGTCGGTCAGCACCGACAGGCAGGTGGCGCCGTTGTTCTGGTAGATCTCGGCGATATCCAGGGGATCAAAATCAGGGCGGATGATCCCCTTACTGGGGGAACCTTTCTTGACCTCGGCAATGATAGCGGTCCAGTTCGAGGCAGCGGCCTCGCGCAGATGCCGCTCAAAGCCGCGCGGCACATCCTCCAGGTCGGCGATGCGGGACTTCAGTTCGCTGACCGAAACGGCCGCCTTGGCTGTCGCCACTTCGTGCTGCTTGTGCTCCATGATGTTTTTCAGGATGTCAGGTGTTTTGGTGGTCATGGTTTGTTCTTTCTATTGGATTAGTTGCGGGGCGGCGTTTGACCTGCGTGGCGTGCTCTTGCCTCGTCACGGGCCGAAGCGATGTTACAGCAATTGCCGATAGTCGCAGTGCAGAGCCTCGGCCATTTTCTTTGCGCGTTCTTTGCCGATAACTCGTTTGCCGTTTTCCATCTCGCTGATATGGTGTTGCGGTATGCCGGTCAATGCGGAGAGCTGTTTTTGAGTAAGGTTTTCACGAGTGCGATATGCCCGCAGTGCAACTTGCGTTTCCTTGCCGACGTATTCCGGGAAAACCTCGGCAATGGAGTAGGTTCGGTCTTCCTCTGACTCAACAGTCTCCGCGTAGCGTTTTATCAAAGGTGCATTGTGGCGATGAACCCGCAGTTGCAAGGTAATCATGTCATCAATAGGGAGCTTTTTCGTGAGTGCCTGCATAGGTAACCTCCACAAACCGGATCTTGCCCTTGTCTTCCCGCCAGACTGCCACAAAGGTCGGTTGCCCCTTTTTGATGTGGCAATGGTGCTCGCCATCGGAAAGTTTTGAATAGTTTGGCCAATCTCCTCTGACCGGACCAGTAGCCTGAATATCTCTTACCAACTGAAACAGAAGTTCCTTGACGCGAACAGGTAACTTTTCCTTCTGCTTCCGTGCTTTGGTTGAGAATTCAACGGTCCAGTCCATAATCGTATATATCCCTTTTATGGGTATATTGTCAATGGTTAACAACACGATGCGTTACCCCTGATTCGTCAACTCCGCCAGTTTTTCCAGCTGCTGCAGCGCCCGGCCGGAATCGATGGCATCAGCAGCCAGAGCTATTCCATCGAACGGGGTTGCTGCCTTGCCGGCGGCCACCAGGGCATAGCCGGCGTTGAGCAGGACTATCTCCCGGCGCGGTCCAGGCTCTCCCGCCAGCACAGCTTTGACGATCAGGGCGTTGGCCGCGGCATCGCCGCCTTTCAAGGCCTCCATGGCGCAGCGGGTCAGGCCGAACTGTTCCGGCGTGATGGTCGTCAGTTTGATGCCGGCCGGTGAAACCTCCGCCACCAGGGTTTCAGCGGTCAGGGTGATCTCATCCATGCCATCCTTGCCGTGTACCACGAAACCGTGGCGGCAGCCCAGTTTGTGCAGAACACCGGCCAGTTTTTCCACCAGGTTTTCGTTATAGACGCCCAGTACCTGGCTGTCGGCTTTGGCGGGGTTGGTCAGCGGGCCGAGTATATTGAAGATTGTGCGGATACCGATCTCGCGGCGCGGACCGATGGCGTGCTTCATGGCGCTGTGCAGGGCCGGCGCGAAGAGAAAGCCGACGCCGATCTCGGCGATGCATTTCTCCACCGTATCGGGAGGGATGTCCAGGTTAACACCCAGCTTCTCCAGCACATCGGCGCTGCCGCACATGGAGGAGACCGAGCGGTTGCCATGCTTCGCCACCTTGACTCCGCAGGCCGAGACCACGAAGGTCACGGTGGTGGAGACGTTGAAGGTGTTGGTGCCGTCACCGCCGGTGCCGACCACGTCCAGGATGGTCTCCCGGTCGATGTTGATGTCGTCGCGGTCGATGTCCAGTACTCCCGTGCCGACCCGAATCGGGGTGGCTCGTTCACGCATGACCCGCGCCGCGCCGGCGATCTCCTCGACCGTCTCACCCTTCATGCGCAGGGCGGTGATAAAAGCGCCGATCTGGGCCGGGGTGCACTCGCCGGACATGATCTGGTTCATGACCTCAATCATCTCACCTTCGCTTAGATCCTCTCGTTCCACGACTCTGGCAATTGCTTTTCTGATCATAAATCATCTCCTGGATATAAAAAAAATGGGGATGCATACACATCCCCAGGTTTTTCTGCTTATGAAAGAGATGTGCAGATTGCTGCTACACCCCTTCCTTGATCTTGCGGATAGCTTCCTTTATCATGACCTCTGCCAAGTCGGGAACAACCTCCCAGACAATCCGTTCGATGACCTCTTTGGACGCTGACTTCAGAGCTTCTCTGAGCTGATCTTCGGTCAAGGCTGCGGGTACAACCGTAGATACCGGTGTTACAACAGTCGGCGGTTCAACTGGCGGTGCAACAGGAACAGGCGGCACAACAGGCGGCGCTGCCGGTTCGGCAACAACAGGAGCCGGTTCAGTAAAGAAAGCTTCCGCCGGTTCACTGAAAGCGGGTGCGGCCGGCGTCATGACGGGAGTAACTTCTTCAGTAACAGTCTGCATGGAAGCAGGAGCTTCAAACAGTACATCCCCGAAGGCGCTCTCTTCAACGACAAGCTCCGGTTCATTCACGGCGGGTGCCGGCGGCTCAACAACAGTATCTTCCTCGAATTCAAAGGTTTCTTCCTCAACCGGAATCCACTGGGAGCCGGTGGGTTCGGGTTCGGTTGCCGTCGCGGGTGCCGTCTCGACAGGGGCTGGTTTTTCAGGCTCAGTAAAGGCATCCCAGATGTCGCCAGTTGCGATTGTTTCTTCAATAATGGGAAGAGCAGGCGGTGTATCGGCAGGTTTGGAAACAACAGGCGCTGCAGCAGGCTGCGGCTCGGGCGCCGGTGTGGCGGTCCTGGAGGACCCAATTTCAAAGAGTTCCTTGACTTTGGATACAATCTGCTGCGATTCAAATGGTTTGGATAAAAAATCGTCGGCGCCGCAGCTTTTTGCCTTGTCTTCATCAAACGGTTCAAAAGAGCCGGTCAAAAGGAGGATCGGTTTGGTCGAAAGCGCCGGGGTTGCCCGGACGGCCTCGCAGACTTCGTAACCCGACATGCCGGGCATCAGGGCATCTATGAGTAGAACATCGGGGTTGATTTCCCGTGCCGTTTCGACAGCGGCCTTGCCATTATCCACCACGGTGAGGGCGTATTCATCACCCCCGAAAATGATACCGACCACCTTTTGAATGGTGATGCTGTCATCGGCAAGGAGAATCTTTATGCTCATGTATCCCTCCTGAACAGGCTCATAATAGCACACGGAAAAATCAAAAAAAAACTACCATACCGCATATAACGTGTCAAGTTTTAAGCGGTTCATGGTCGTTACATATTTTCCGGTACGCCGGTTGTGTTCATGGCGTGTGAAAAAACCGATGCCGCAATCGTGGATATATCGCTTCGAAGCCTGTTGATATGCCGGATGTCGCGGAAGTTGAATCGCACGGTGAGCAGGATAACGAACATGTCGCGTTGCGGGTCGATCCAGATGGAGGAACCGCTGTAACCGGTGTGACCGAACGACATTTCAGAGAAATAACTGCCCCGCGGTGAAGAGTAGGGCGAGTTCATATCCCATCCCAGACCCCGCACGACAGAGCCGTTGCTGTAGAAATAGGGTGCCGTCATCTGTGCCAGCACCCGTTCGCTCAGCACCCGTTTGCCGTATAGCTTGCCGTCATTGAGTATCATCATGGCGAAACGGGATAGATCGGAGGCACTGCTGAAAAGTCCGGCGTGACCTGCTACGCCACCCAGGTGACGGGCGTTTTCGTCCTGTACAATCCCGGTAAGCAGTTCGTTAGAGGTTCCGAGGGTCGGAGCAATGCTGCCGGTCAGTTCGTGAGGCGGGAGAAACATGGTCTCCCCCATGCCGAGCGGCCCATAGAAATTTTCCATGCAATAGCGGTCGAGAGACACCCCCGAGGCGCGCTGTACCAGTTCCGACAGCAGAATAAAGTTGATGTCGGCGTACAGAAAACGACCGCCGGGGAGTCTACCGCTTTTTTGAAGAGCTATCTTGTGGATAGCCGTTTTGATGGGATCAACCGTGCTGATGGCCACATCGTTGAAGCCGGAGGTATGAGTCAGCAGGTTCAGTATGGTGACCTCTTCTCCATCGGTTCCCTCAAATTCGGGAAACCAGCGGGTGAGCGGGTCGAGCAGGGTAATACGCCCCTCCTCCAGCAGTTTCATAATTGCCGGAGCCGTGGCTATGACCTTGGTGAGCGAAGCTATATCGAAGAGCGTCCGTTCGTTGAGTGCGGGGGCTTCCGGTGCAGAGCCGGTTCTCCCGCGTGAAGCCGTGTAGGTGATGCCCTGGCTATTTCCGACCATAACTACGCCGCCGCCAATGAGTCCTTGCGATACGGCTCGTTCCAGCATGTAGTCAATGGTGGCTGCTCGACCGGCATCCAGCAGGTCATCCGCAGCCAGAAGCGGAGATGTTCGGGAAAGCAGCAGGATTATAATTATGGTGCGAACAATGCGCACGAAACTACCTCTTTTGTTCAGGCTGACAGGTGTTCGAGAGAGACCTCACTACGGTGCAGGATTTCCGGCTGGCCCATGGAAATGGCTGTGTCAGGTGCGGTAATCGGCGTTGATGCTGACATAATCATGGGACAGGTCGGATGTATAGACCGTTGCGGTCCCGTTGCCAAGTCCGAGATCGACTTCGACGGAAAACTCCTCCAGTTTCATTACCTCCGTGCCGCGCGCTTCGGCATCTCCACCGGCAAAGACGCCGTTTCTGGCCATGACGACATCGTTAAAACGGAGTGAAAGCCGCGACTGGTCAACTGTTGCACCCGAGTATCCCACGGCGGCAAAGATACGTCCCCAGTTGGCATCCTGCCCGAAAAACGCCGTCTTGACCAAGCTGGAATTGGCAATCGACAGAGCCGCCCGTTTGGCATCGGCGTTACTGGCGGCGCCGGTTACCCGGACCTCAACGAACTTTGTTGCGCCTTCGCCGTCTTTAACGATCTGCTTTGCCAGGGAGAGCAGTACATCGTGCAGTACTTTTTCAAACTCAGCGGATTCGGGAGTTCCGGGTGCAATGGTCGGATTTCCGGCCATGCCGTTGGCCATGATCAGGCAGGTGTCGTTGGTGGACATGTCGCCGTCCACGGTAATGGCATTGAAGGAGGATTCGACCGCGTTCCGGAAAGCGGTTTCCAGGAAAACCGGTTCCACGGCGGCATCGCTGATGATGAACGAGAGCATGGTTGCCATGTTGGGCATGATCATGCCGGCCCCTTTGGCGACCCCGGCCACACTGTAGCTGATATCCCCGGCCCGGGCGCTTCGGGCCTCCATCTTGGGAAAGGTATCGGTGGTCATGATGGCCTGGGCGATGTCATCCAGCGTACCGGAGCTGAGGCCCTCTATCAGTGCCGGTACCGCGGCCATAATCCGGTCGGCCGGCATCTGCACGCCGATTACACCGGTGGAGGACACCTGTACCGCTTCGTCCGGGATACCCAAGCCTTCGGCCACCAGGCGTGATGTCTCCCGTGCCACGGTCATCCCCTGGTCGCCGGTACAGGCATTGGCGTTGCCGCTGTTGACGAGCAGCGCCTGGACACGGCCGTTGCGTATCCGTTCGGCTGAAAGCAACACCGGCGCAGCCTTGACGGCATTCACCGTGAAGACGGCACAGGCCTGTGCCGGTACCTCGGAGAAAATCAGGGCCAGATCCTTCCTGCCCGGTTTCTTGATGGCCGCCTCGACGGCTGAAAACTGAAATCCTTTGATGTCCACGAGGTCTCCCTTGGAGACAGATAAAGACAGAGGAAAAGGTAGAGGTAAAGGTAGAGAAAAAACTATACCTTTACCTGCGAGCGCAGCGAACGAATACCTCTGCCTGTTACCTGCTTCTTGTTACTTTCCGCAGCACTTCTTGTATTTCTTTCCGCTTCCACAGGGACAGGCGTCGTTTCTTCCCGCTACCTTGGCGCTTTTTGCCGGTTCCTGGGCACGCTCTTCGCCGCCCGAGAGATTGAAAACCAGTTTTTGGCTGCGCTGCTGTTGCTGCACCTCGATCTCCTCAACTTCATCGGGGTGTTCCACCTGTACCCAGAAGATGCGCTCCACAACTTCCTCGCGGATACGGATGATCATCTCCATGAAAAGATTATAGGCCTCTTTCTTGTATTCCTGTTTCGGATCCTTCTGGCCGTAGCCACGCAGTCCGATGCCTTCCTTGAGATGGTCGATGTTCAGCAGGTGGTCTTTCCAGTGGGTATCGATGGCCTGGAGCATCATCACCTTGATCAGGTGATCGATCAACTCATCGCCCATTTCATTGACCCTGCCATCGAAGATGGTGTGGGTCTGCTCCGTGAGGGTGTCCCCGAAGTTGGTCGGATTCAGGCGGCCCATGGCCTCCTGCGGCAGATCCAGCTGGAGGTTGAAACACTTGAAGACGATATCGCTGATTCCCTGCCAGTCCCATTCGCTGGCCGGGGTCTTTTCGATGGCGTAGCCGCCTACGATCTCCTGAATGGTTTCGTCCAGCATCTCCAGAAAACTCTCGCGGATATCCTGCCCCGCCAGAATCTCGCGTCGCTGGGTGTAGATGACCTCGCGCTGCTTGTTCATAACATCATCGTATTCGATCAGATGCTTGCGGATATCGAAGTTATGGGCCTCGACCTTTTTCTGGGCATTTTCGATCGAACGCGTAATCATGCCATGGGTAATGGCTTCACCCTCCTCAATCTTGAGCAGGTCCATGATCTTGGCCACCCGCTCCGACCCGAAGATGCGCAGCAGGTCATCTTCAAGCGACAGGTAAAATTTGGATGAGCCCGGGTCGCCCTGACGACCGGAACGTCCGCGCAGCTGATTGTCGATGCGGCGTGATTCGTGGCGTTCCGTGCCGAGGATGTGCAGGCCGCCCAGCTTGATCACCGCTTCATGTTCTGCCGCGCATATCGCCTTGGATTTTTCAAGAACCGCCTGGTACTCCTCGTCGGTTGCCTCCGGGTTGGTCTTGAGCCATTGATTGGCAAGGGCTTCGCCATTGCCTCCCAGCAGGATGTCGGTACCGCGGCCGGCCATGTTGGTGGCGATGGTAATAGCTTTCAGGCGCCCGGCCTGGGATACAATCTCGGCCTCTTTTTCATGCTGTTTGGCGTTGAGTACGGTATGGGGAACTCCCTGGCGCTTGAGCAGTTCCGACAGGACCTCGGACTTCTCGATGGAGATAGTGCCGACCAGGCAGGGCTGACCTACGGCGTAATGTTCCTTGATATCCTCGATGACGGCATTGAATTTTTCCATTTCGGTCTTGTAGATCACGTCCGGGAAGTCAGGGCGCACCAGCGGGCGGTTGGTGGGTATCACCACAACAGAAAGTTTGTAGATCTTGTGGAATTCCTCGGCCTCGGTGTCGGCGGTACCGGTCATGCCGGACAGCTTGGCATACATGCGGAAGTAATTCTGGAAGGTGATGGTGGCCAGGGTCTGGTTTTCGTTCTCGATCGTGACCCCTTCCTTGGCCTCGATGGCCTGGTGCAGACCGTCGGACCAGCGCCGGCCCGGCATGAGGCGGCCGGTGAACTCGTCAACAATCATGACCTCACCGTCTTTTACCACGTAGTCCACATCACGCTTGTACATGGCGTGGGCCCGCAGGGCCTGCTGCGTGTGGTGCAGAAAATCGATGTTGCGCGGGTCATAGAGGTTATCGACCTTGAGCAGTTTTTCGACATTGAGAACACCCTGTTCGGTCAGGGTGGCGCTTTTCGCCTTTTCATCGATGGTGAAGTCGCCGGTGTACTGTTTGCGCTTGCCCGAAAGCGTATTAGCCTCGACCTCGACCGTCTCGCCCTTCTGCAGCAGGGGGATGATGCGGTCGATGATGTAGTATTTATCGGTTGATTCCTCGGTCGGTCCCGAGATGATCAGCGGCGTGCGGGCCTCGTCGATCAGGATCGAGTCGACCTCGTCCACGATGCCGTAGTTGAAACCGCGCTGGACATAGTCATCCAGGGAAAACTTCATGTTGTCGCGCAGGTAGTCGAAGCCGAATTCGTTGTTGGTGCCGTAGGTGATGTCGGCGGC
>JAENWA010000119.1 GCA_016650295.1 Desulfuromonadales bacterium
CGCCGCTGCACAACCGTATCCCGAACAGCATCGGCCATTGCTGGGCTTTGGTCATCTCCGCCTGCATCATGTATATTCCCGCCAATCTCCTGCCGATCATGGAGACCGGCTCATTCATGGATTACCGCAAGGATACGATCATGAGCGGGGTTATTCACCTGTGGAAGACCGGTTTCTACGGGATTGCCGCCATCGTGTTCGTTGCCAGCATCATGGTGCCGCTGTTCAAACTGCTTGCCCTGACCATTCTGCTGCTCTCGGTCCAGCGGCGCACGACCTGGTGGCCGATGCAGCGGGCACGCCTCTATCGCCTGGTCGAGCTGGTCGGTCGCTGGTCCATGCTTGATATCTATGTGGTCACGATTCTGGCCGCGTTGGTGCAGGTAAGCTCACTGGCAACGGTCAGGGCCGGTAATGGGGCAATCGCCTTTGGAACCGTCGTGGTTCTGACCATGTTTGCCAGTATGAAATTTGACCCGCGGCTGATCTGGGATCCGTTGAGAAAAGAGAGTGATCATGAGCACTACACCACAACATACTGAAACAGTCGAAATCCCCAAGGCCTATGTCGAGAGGAGACGCTACCGTTCATCGCAGCTGATCTGGCTCATTCCGATTATCGCAGCGATTATCGGCATCTCACTGGCGGTTAAATCCTACCTGGAGCGGGGACCGGTCATAACGATCACCTTCAAGAACGGTGAAGGAATCGAAGCCGGAAAAACCAAGATCAAGTACAAGGACGTGCAGATCGGCGAGGTCAAGAGCATCACCATCTCCAAGGACCGGACACTCGTGGTGGTTACCGCCGAACTGAATAAGGATGCCGAAGAGCTGCTGGTGGAGGATACCCGCTTCTGGGTCGTCCGGGCCCGCATCTCGGGGGGCAGTATTACCGGGCTGGGGACCGTGATGGGCGGCTCCTACATCGGGGTAGATGCCGGTGTGTCGAAAGAGGAGCGCCATGAATTCGCCGGGCTGGAAAGCCCCCCGGTGATCAGGAGGGATGATCCGGGCCGCCAGTTCGTCCTGCATGCGGCCGACATCGGCTCCCTGAACATTTCATCACCGATCTTCTATCGGCACATGCAGGTCGGAGAGGTGATTGCCTTCGAGCTTGACAAGGACGGCAAAGGCGTAACCCTCAGGGCCTTCATCCGCTCCCCCTACGATCAGTACGTCAAGGCCAATTCGCTGTTCTGGCATGCCAGCGGAATCGACTTCACCCTGGATGCCAACGGGGTGCGGGTGAATACCGAATCCATGGTGTCGATTCTGCTGGGGGGCATCGCCTTCCAGACCGAAGACGACAGCGCCAAGGCCAAACCAGCAGAACCCAACAGCGTCTTCACCCTGTTTGCCAACCGGAACGAGGCCCAGATGCGACCCGACACACTGGTCGAAAACTACATACTGGTCTTCAGGGAGTCTCTGCGCGGGCTGCCGGTCGGCGCCCCCGTCGACCTGCGGGGGGTGACCGTGGGAGAGGTTACCCGGATCAACATAGAACTGGATCCGCGGAAAAAATCATTCTCCATGCCGGTGGAGATCAAATTCTATCCCGAACGACTCAAGGCGCGCTACCGGAACGCCCAGAAGGGCAAACTGATGGATTCCCGCAAGCTGCTCGACTCGCTGGTTGAAAACGGTTTTCGGGCCCAGGTGCATAGCGGCAATCTTCTGACCGGACAGCTCTACGTTGCCCTGGACTTCTTCCCCCGGGCGCCGCGGGCAAAGATCGACTGGAGAAAGAATCCGCCGGAATTCCCCACCATTACCGGCAGCATGGTACAATTCCAGACAGCGTTGATGAATATCCTCCAAAAGATCGAGAAACTGCCGCTGGAAGAGCTTTCCGGCGATGCCCGCAAAACCATGCAGACCCTCGATGCAACCCTGAAGAGCACCGACAGGCTCTTGAAGGGAATTGATGACACGATTCTTCCCGAGGCGCGGGGGATGGTGGAGGATGTTCGCAAGACGCTGGACGAGGTCCGCACAACCATGGACGATGCGCGCAAAACCCTGGGAAGCGCCAATCAGACACTCTCGGCTGATGCACCGCTGCAGCTGGACATGCGCGATGCGCTGCGCGAGATGGGACGGGCCGCCCAGTCCTTGCGAACGTTGGGAGACTACCTGGAACGGCATCCCGAGTCCCTGATCAGCGGCAAAAAGGAGGAAAAGCGATGAACTCACGCAACCTTTTCAGCGCCCTGGCTTTGGCCGGTTATCTCGCTGCAGCCCTGGTCGGCTGCGGCAGGTCACCCCAGGTAACCTTCTATACGCTTGCCGCCATGTCGGGCAGTGATGACACTCCCCGGACCGCCTCCCCCTGTTCTGTTGCGGTCTTCCCGGTTACGTTGCCGGAGTTCGTTGACCGGCCGCAGCTGGTCCGCGCATCCGGCGGTTCACGGGTGGATGTGCTTGAGTTCCACCGCTGGGCAGAACCGCTCAAGGTCGCCATCCCGCGCCTGATGGCGGAGAATCTTTCCCGACTTCTCAAAACGGAGCGGGTCTCGGCCTATCCGCAGAGCGCTGCCAATGACGCCGATTACCGGGTGGTAACCGATTTTCAGCGCTTTGAAAGTTCGGGCAACACGGTAATAATTGATGCCCTCTGGAGCATCCGCACCCCGACCGGTGTGATCCTGAAAACCGGCCGCACCCGACTGAATGAGGCGATCAGCGGTGACGGACAGGACGGACTGGTGGCGGCCTACAGCCGGGCCTTAACCGGCCTGAGCAGGGAAATCGCCGGTGCACTGCAAACCGTCTGTGCGGCGCCACGCTGAGACAGATCGCACGAAGCTCAATAAGCAAATGATCTAATGCCAGCCTAAAAACAGTATTTAGGAGCAGCCAGATCTGGTTACAGAAAGCAAAAAGTATATACATGTAGATGACAAGGATAAGCTGATAATATTGTAAAAGCATCTATATGTAGATGAGGACTCGGTATCTACATATAGATGACGGCATATACATGTAGATGAAAGCATATAGATGTATATACCAAACGTCGTCTGCTCAATAACGAGTTGAACTAATCCGCTACGCGGAAACTTAAAAATCAATAAAAACAAATACATAAAGGCGTATTAAAACCAAAAATCGAATAAAGACAAAAGAACCATTTAGGCAGCTTCTACGGAGTCTGCCTTTTTTATTGCCCAATCGAATCCTCTCCTTTCATGCTTCTTTTCACGGCCTGAGGGCCGAACCCCATGAAAAGGAGAAATAATCATGACCGAGCTCAGACGCAGGATGAAGGAAGATTTACAGCTTGCCGGGTATTCCCCCAGAACCGTTGACAGCTATATTGCAACCG
>JAENWA010000120.1 GCA_016650295.1 Desulfuromonadales bacterium
AGCTGGGAACCCCGATTACGCCGGGCTTCGAGGCCCTGGTCTTCAAGGCCTCGCGCGGCATCGAGGACATCTACGAGCTGACCTACATCCGCAAGGACGGCAGCCGCTTCCCGGCGGTCGTATCCGTCACGGCGCTGCGCGATGAGCAGGACGCCATTATCGGCTATCTGCTGATCGGCACCGACAACACCGCCCGCAAGCAGATCGAGGCCGAGCAGAAGCAGCTCAGTCAGCGGCTGCGCGACCACCAGTTCTATACCCGCTCCCTGTTCGAATCCAACATCGACGCCATCATGACCACCGATCCGTCCGGCATCATCACCGATGTCAACAAACAGATGGAGGTACTGACCGACTGCACCCGCGATGAACTGATCGGCGCGCCGTTCAGGAACTACTTCACCGACCCGGACCGGGCCGAGAAGAGTATCAAACTGGTGCTCAGAGAAAAGAAGGTCACCAACCACGAACTGACCGCGCGCACCAGGGACGGCAAGGTAACGGTGGTTTCCATCAACGCGACCACCTTTTACGACCGGGACAGGAAACTGCAGGGGGTATTCGCCGCAGCCCGCGACGTTACCGAGCGCAAGCGCCTGGATCAGGTGCTGCAGGAAAAGAACATCGAACTGGAGAGCGCCAGGTCGGTGGCGGAAAAAACCAATCTCACAAAATCAGACTTTCTTGCAAACATGAGCCATGAGTTGCGCACCCCGCTCAACTCGGTCATCGGCTTTTCCGAGGTGCTGCAAGACCAGATGTTCGGACCGATCAATGATAAACAGCAGGAATATGTAAACAATATCCTTACCAGCGGTAGACATCTGCTCTCCCTGATCAACGACATCCTCGACCTCTCCAAGGTTGAGTCGGGCAAAATGGAGCTTGAACTGAGCACTTTTATGCTGCGGGAATTACTGGATGCTTCCATGATGATGCTCAGGGAAAAAGCCCTGAAAGGCGGTATAGAGCTCCACCTTGAGCTTGCCCCGGAAGCCGATGTACGTATTGTGGCGGACTTGAGGAAACTGAAACAGATCCTGTTCAACCTCCTCTCAAATGCGGTCAAGTTCACCTCTACGGCCGGGGCTGTGAACGTGAGTGCCGTGAGAGACGGAGATTTCATCGAAATTACCGTGGCGGACACCGGCATCGGTATCAGGGAAGAGGACATCCCGAAGCTCTTCCAGGCATTCACGCAGCTGGAATCGGTGTATACCAAGGGATTCGAAGGTACCGGCCTCGGTCTGGCATTGACCAGACAGCTGGTGGAACTGCACGGCGGCAGAATCTGGATGGAAAGCGAGTTCGGCAAAGGGAGCCGGTTCAGCTTCACTATCCCGCTCACGCAAATGGCTGCCAAAGAGTCCCCCGCTGACCTGCCGGATGCCGTCCCCGGCAACGTCAGCACCGTTCTGGTGATCGAGGATGATCCGCTGACTCTCGCTGCTCTGGGAAATGCCCTGAAGTGCAAGGGGTATCGGGCGCTGCGGGCCAGCAACGGCAGGGAGGGAATTGAGATCGTGCAGCGCAATTCTCCCGACCTGATTGTCCTTGACCTTGTGATGCCCGGCATGAACGGCTTCGATGTTGCCGACCGGCTTCAGAACGAGAAAACTGCCGCGAATGTGCCTATCCTGGTATTGACCTCAATGGACCTCTCCACCGCTGACCGGGCGCGACTGGCGGGAAAGGTCTGGCGGATCGAGGGAAAAGGGAGCCTGTCGACGCATGAGTTTTTAAGTCTGGTGGAAAGCGCCGTTGGCCCACAGTAGGTTTGTTGATCACAGGAGGCAGGCATGATGCCGCACAAGATACTGATCGTTGAAGACAACGAGAACAACCGCAGCCTTTTCCGGGATGTTTTGACCTTTCACGGCTACCAGGTTTCGGTAGCTTCTGACGGGCAGGAGGGAGTGGCCCTGGCCAGGGAACTGATGCCGGATCTGATCCTGATGGATATACAGATGCCGGGCATGGACGGCATGACCGCCGGCGGCATCCTGAAGGGAGACCCGGCCACCAGCAGGCTGAAGATCATTGCCCTGACCTCCTTTGCCATGCGTGGCGACCTGGAAAAATTCCTTGAAGCCGGATTCGACGGTTACCTCTCCAAGCCGATCAGCACACGCGAACTGCCCGACCTGGTGAAACGCTGGCTGCAGGAGGAAAAATAATGAATCAAGCGATGGCGAGAATTCTGTGCGTGGATGACGAACCTCTTAATCTCAGCCTGCTGGAGGCCATGCTCTCCCCCCGGGGATATGAGGTGGTATCGGCGGTGAACGGCCCGGAGGCACTGGAGAAAATCCAGGCGGAGCGGATCGATATCTGCCTTTTGGATGTGATGATGCCGGGAATGGATGGTTTTGAGGTCTGCCTCCGGATCAAATCCGACGATCTTCATCGAAACATTCCGGTAGTAATGATTACCTCCCACGCGGACCTGGAAAACCGCGTCCGGGGGATCGAGGCCGGGGCCGAAGATTTCATCTCCAAACCTTTCGACAGCGCCGAGGTGCTGGCCAGGATAAAGATGCTGCTGCACGTCAAGTCGCTGAATGAGCAATTGCAGAATGCACATGACAACCTGGAAGTAACCGTGGATGAGCGGACAAGAGAACTGACCAGTGCGAATATGCAGCTTACGCAGGAGATAGAAGAGCGCAGGAGGGCTGAAGAGTCACTCCGGGGTGCATATGCGGAAAACAAACTGCTGAAAGACCGGCTCCAGGCCGAGAACATCTACCTGCAGCAGGAGGTTGCCCAGCAGTTCAACTTCGGAGAGATCATCGGTCAAAGCACTATCCTCTCGCACGTTTTTACCAAGGTCGAGCAGGTTGCGCCCATGAATGCAACAGTTCTTCTGCTTGGCGAGACCGGAACCGGCAAGGGAGTGGTGGCGCGCGCCATTCACAGCAAGAGCTCCCGCAAGGGAAGGCCGTTGATAACGGTCAACTGCTCGACACTGCCGGCGGCCCTGGTGGAAAGCGAGCTTTTCGGACGGGAACGGGGTGCCTTCACCGGGTCGGATGCCCGACAGATCGGGCGCTTCGAGCTGGCCGACGGCGGCACTATCTTCCTCGACGAAATCGGCGAGATGCCGCTGGAGTTGCAATCCAAGCTGCTGCGGGTCATTCAGGACGGCGAGTTTGAGCGTCTGGGCAACCCCCGCACCATAAAAACTGATGTTAGGATCATCGCGGCTACCAACCGGGATCTGGGAGAAGAAGTCCGCACCGGCAAGTTCCGCGAAGACCTGTTTTACCGGCTCAATGTATTCCCCATCATGATGCCGCCACTTAGGCAGCGCAAGGAAGACATCCCGCTGCTGGTCAATCATTTTGTTGCCAAATTCAACATTAAAATCGGGAAAAAAATAGAGACCATATCAAAAGACACCCTGAACGCCCTTCAGGAATACCGCTGGCCCGGCAACGTTCGGGAGCTGGAAAGCATCATCGAACGGGCGGTAATCATCAGCCAGGGGACCGCACTGCAGGTATTGGACCGCTTCGATACGCTCAAGAAGAGTGAGGATTTGGTAGTGCAGGATGTCAAGGCTCTGGGTGAGTTGGAACAGGCCCTCATTCTTCAGGCGCTCAAGAAAAGCGGTTGGCGCATCGAGGGGGAAAAGGGTGCAGCCGTTCTCCTTGGTCTCAAGGCCAGTACTCTTCGCTACAAGATTCAGAAATTCGGCATCAAACGGTAGTGAACGGCCCTGCAGCAAGTTGCAGGGCATTACGCAGGCAATTGAGATCTCTCATTGAAGCAGGCTTCAGGGGTATCAGTCCCCCTTATCTAAGGGGAGACTTCAAGGCTTCCCCCTTTAGATAAGGGGACTGAGGGGGTTAGATTTAGATGTTATGTGGTACTAGTAATTCACCTATTTTCTATTTTCATCACGAACGGGCCAGACACCCTGGAGAGTACTCCTGCGAATCAGGCCGACCTCGCCGTATTCCATACCCACTCCGCTCCCCATTTCCGGGTGTTTCTCGTCAGTTGCAGATGACCAATAGCTGGATGTCTGGACATCATAAAAACCCATCTGGTTAAAGAGATGATAGGGGCGATGGGTTGTTGAATCCCAGTCGGCAAAACCTAATTCCTTGGCAAAGGCCAGCAGCGCTTTCAATTCCTCTAAGCTTGGGAGACGCCAGTCCTTGAAGCCGGCGTAATTTTTGATGTTCAGCTCTTTTACCAGATCAAATGCCATGTTCAAGTCCCCGCCACCCAGGTTGGCATCACGTGCCCAGATCAGGCCTGTACGTTTGTCCTTCACAGTCAGATCGGAGAAAACGAAGCGGGTGTCATCAGCAAACGCAGTTCCCACCCACAGTGTCAACAACACTCCTGCCATAACCAGCAATACACGTTTCATTTCTCATCTCCGTTTGTTTGATCGAATGATCATGATTCATCAGTTTATAATATTTTCCAAAGCAAAAGTGTAAAAATATTGCGTAAATGGCCGCCGAGGGATAGAAGTTCAATCAGAGACAACGTAAGACTAAAGGAGAATTCCATGAAAATCCTTGCGATTATGGTCCCCTACTTTTCAAAGACCCAACCGGAAACTACTAATTGACGATGACTCATTTTGGGTGGTATGGTTTCCGCTCGAAAAAAGCAAATTCTTATCGGCTTGACTGTGGATATTGCAGCGCTCTTCCCTCACTCCGTAGGACATGGAGGTTTTCGCGAGTCATGAAATGCAAGAAAGCGTATCTGTTCAAGAATCCCTGGATAGGCAAGAACGTCGCCAAACTAACCGATATGATTGCCGTGTTCTCAGCGGCGGGCCAGCACGGTGTTATCCGGGCGAAGCGCATTATCGTAGTGACCTGATGACCGTCACATCAATGTTCCCCTCTCTTCTCACATTCGCGGCTCCAGTTATTCTGTTTCTCGCCTTCTGGGCGCTCTCCTACCTGCCGCTCGCTGGCCTGATCCGAGTGGTGGTGGCGGCTGCGAATCGCGGATCGGCGTGGGTTGTACACAGCCGGGTAGGGAAGTGGGCAGTCGGACATTACGGCCCAATCGGTTCATACGCTCCCATAGTCCTGGTGCTCGTCCTCGGTGGCATCGCGGCCATAGGCGCCGGATACCTATTTGTGGAGCTTGCGGAGGCGGCCGGGCTTACCAACTCGGCTGTGTATCGCGTCGATCAATTCATCCACACCTGGTTTGGGCACGAGCGTCAATCCGCCTTGACTGTTCTCCTCGACACAGCGACGAACATCGGTGGCTCGATCAGTCTGGGGTCGATCGTGGCGGTGGTGGCGGTGATATTGTTCGCGCGGAAGGAGCGGGCGTCCGCCATTTTCGTGGTGGTCACCGCCGGGACGGGCGCGCTCTTGAATCTGGGACTCAAGATGATCTTCGCGAGGGCGCGGCCCGACCTAACCTCTGCAATTTCCGTGGCGCGATGGTATTCATTTCCCAGCGGGCACGCGATGGGCTCCTTCATCACCTTCGGAGCGCTCGCTTACATCGTGCTGCGTCAGCCCTGGCCGTGGGGGGCCAAATCGGCGGGCCTGGCAATCGCTGTGACGATAGTTGTACTGGTAGGTCTATCTCGCGTCTATCTGGGAGTCCACTGGGCATCGGACATCGCCGGTGGATGGAGCGCCGGCACAGTGTGGCTGGCCTCTGCGGTGGCTGCGTTTGAAATTATACTCCGTCTTCGTGACGAGAAGGTCGTTCCAACATGACGTCGCTCTTCCTACTTCTCGGCGCAGTCATCGCCACAATCGTGGTGGCGTTCATCTACATCACGCTTGCTGCCAACGCCGAGGCAAATCACCAGGATCGGGTGCTGAATGTTCCTGAAATCGGAACGGCACTCGATGAATTTCTGCGCGCGCTTCACGGGGCTGCAGGCGACTCCATCTCCGAGGGCAATGCGGTCGATCTCTATCAGAATGGCGACGAAATATTTCCGCCGATGCTCGCCGCAATCCAAGCGAGCCGCTCAAACATTCACTTCTCGACCTATGTGTATTGGGCCGGCACCGTACCCGAGACCTTCGCGAGGGCGCTCTCGGACGCAGCACGGCGCGGGGTCGCCGTGCGTGTCGTGCTCGACAGCGAAGGGGCCGAGCCGATGCCGAAAAGGCTCGTGCAGCAGATGCGCAACGCGGGGTGCACGGTCGCCTGGTTTCGGCGGCTGCGCTGGTTCGACTGGATGAAGTACAATCATCGCACTCATCGCCGCTTACTCATTGTCGATGGTAATGTAGCCTTCACCGGCGGTGTTGGCATTGCCGATGAATGGACCGGTCACGCGCAGGGCCCCGCGCACTGGCGCGATACGCATGTGCGTCTCACAGGTCCGATCGTCGCCTCATTGCAGGGCGCATTCACCGACAATTGGAACCAGTGCACGCAAGAGCTGCTGCTGCATGGGCGAGACTACCCGAAACTCCAGCCGACGGGCGACGTGCCTGTATGTGCAGTAGTCAGCACGCCGGCAAACGGTGCCTCCGAGGCTCAACGCGTGATGGCGGCGTTCGTTGCCGGTTCAACGCGTACGCTGCACGTCAGTAACGCCTATTTCGTTCCGCCCAGGTCATTCATCGATGCACTTTGCGCGGCGAGCGAGCGTGGCGTAGACGTCAAGATTCTCGTGCCCGGCCCCTACCATGATAAGAAGTTCGTGCAGCGCGCGAGTCGACACACTTGGCCGCGCCTCGTTCGGGCGGGTGTGCGAATCCATGAGTATCAACCGACGATGATGCATGCCAAAACAGTCATCGCCGATGAGGAGTTGCTACTTGTCGGCTCCATCAACTTCGACCCGCGCTCCTTTTCGCTGAACGCAGAGTGCGGAGTCGTCATCATCAGCCGCCGCCACGCGATGGACGCAGAAAAATTTTACCAGGCTGACATCGCGCGCTCCAGACAGGTGACGCTCGAACAGTTGGCGTCCGTCGGTATCGGCAACAGGCTGGTGGACATGCTCTGCTACTGGGTTCGGGCGCAGTTATAGTGGCCCTTGAAAAAGCATCAAACCGATATATGGCAGTAGGTTGAGGGAACAAAACGGGTGTCTAAATTACCAAATTTTTCCCGAATTCCGGGGGACAGCTTACTTTACTCCCCCCTCACACTTACTCCCGCCACCACAATCGGCATCTCGAACATAACCAAGAAATAGTAACTACCGCGCAGACTTTTTAAAATCATCACTACAGTCTACCTACCCACCCCGCCGATTATCCTCAAACATCTCCACCTGCATCGGATGCCACAACCGCTACACTACCTTGATCGGTCGGTCGCTCTTGTAACTCACCATAGCCACCGGCCTCAGATAGGCACAGGCGTCAAAGAAAATCTGACCCCGATCAGATCGAGAAAAAAGCCTAAAATGATGATGCCAACAATATCAGTATCAAGCTGCATAACAACATAAACGACAGGAGGCAACAACTATGATTCCGGAAAAACTGCTGGAAGTAATGAAACAGGATGGGGTGGTTGCAATTGCAACGTTGGGTGAGGATGGACCGCATATGGTCAATACCTGGAACAGTTATCTGAGAACCACCGAAGATGGTCGTCTGTTGATTCCTGCGGGGTACATGCATCGTACCGAGGCGAACATTGCTTTCAACCCCGAAATTTTAATAACCTTGGGGAGCAGCAAGGTCAAAGGACTGTATGGACCGGGTGCAGGTTATCTGATCAAGGGTAAGGCACAATTTGTAACCTCTGGTCCGGATTATGATGTTCTCAAGGCAAAATTCGACTGGCTCCGTGCCACAATGGCCGTTACCATCGAGTCTGCCACCCAGACTTGGTAACGTTTTGAATAAAGCGAAAAACGATTTTGATACTTCGCTATATGAACAATTGGGGAGATGTCCCTAATTAGTCGCAAGAACGATCCGTATTACACCACAATCTTCGGCAGTTGTTTCGCATACGGCAGATAACGCTCCACATTCTTCCTGATTTTGTCGAGCAACTCGAAGGCAAATTCGGTTTCCTCCCCGGACAGCAGGCCTGACAGATTGACTGCATCCTTGGCTTTGAGCAGGTTTTCGGACATCGTCGTGAGCGTTTTGGCGACAAGGCGTTTCTGCAGGCCGCACCGTTCACACATCTCCGCCAGTTCCCACGGTGTAATCTCTTCAGGATCAAAGGCATCGCCGATTGCCATGGAAAAATCACGGTCATACTCGGCGGCATACATGTCAAGATTGAGCAGATCGTACGCAGGCGCCATATCGATTCCCCCCGGCCCGACGAAGAGGGAGATGTTTTTCCCGTGAGCATCGCTGTTGCCGATCAGGAGCTGGAACAGTACCCAGTTGAGCATATCCCGCAAGGCGGCCGCCGGTACCCGGCATAAACGGCAGGAGGCAAAGAGATCGGGCAGATTGGCTCCCGATCTGATCACGGCGGCATCTCCACCTTTGCCGAAGGGACGCTCGTATTTGTAGGTCGGGGGAAGATCCAGCATCTGGCAACCGTCGATCAGGTGCCGTCGGAGGACATGATCACCGGCCAGCTCACGGTCGAAGCGGCGTACTACCAGCACCGGCTCACCAAAACGGGCAAGCGAAACATCTGCAACCGGCAATTTCATCCCCTTTGCCAGTTGCATGCAGATAAATTCGTTGATGACCAGGTGCAGGGCGCGAGCAGTTCCGAACTTCAGTATGTGGGTCGAGGCCAGCTCCCCCTCGCCGAACCCCATCTGTCCATCCGCCCGGATAAGCAGCGGCAGCTTGTCCTGTACGCCTGCGACCGAGAGTCGCGGTTTTCCGTCCCATAGTGCTATCGATACGTTCTGGCGTTGGCTGATGCGCTCTGCCAGCTCCACAGCCGTCACCGGTCTGAAACTGGTCGCTGGTTCTTCTGATGAAGTATCCCCCATCCTGAATCGGGTAGGAGGCGGGGTCTCCCCCGCCGTCCTCCCACACCACCGTACGAACGGTTCCGTATACGGCGGTTCATGATACGCGCTGAAGCCGGTTATACTGACCCTGAAGCGATATCAGGCCAAGGTTTTCGAAGTAGG
>JAENWA010000121.1 GCA_016650295.1 Desulfuromonadales bacterium
AGTAAATTGCATTCATGGAAGCCTCCTCGTGGTAGTTTGATTTCGGACGGCTAGGCCGGTCCGACCGCTTGCGCTTACAAGCTATTCAATACCACCGGGGGCTTCCATTTCAACTCTTACTTATGCATTCAAACATAATACAAATTAATAACAATCTTATGACGTGATTCTTTATGGTCAATTTGAACTATTCTATGTGACAACAAAATTGACTTGTATATATGATCTTGATATTGTGTATATACAAAGTGTATCGGAGGAAAGATCATGGCAACTGCAATGACATCAATCAGGCTGGATACCCAGCTGGCCGATGAGGCTGCTCAGATATTGGGAGTAAAAAGCCGGACAGAGGCGGTTCATGCCGCGTTGCGCGAGATCGTGGCACTCAAGAAGTTTCAAAACCTGATGACGAAGCATGCGGGAAAACTGGCTTTCGAGGGGCACGGTGAGTAATCTGATTATCTTTGACACTTCGGTATTCATCGACCATCTGCGTACCGCATGCCACCAGGATCGAATTGACGCCATCAGCGGACTTATCAGAACCTCATCGGTTGTTCTGGCGGAGCTGTGGCGCGGAGCAACGAAACCGGCGGAAATCTCTTTTTTGAAGGATTTGGAGAGGAATCATCCGGTTCTGACACCAACTGAAAAAAACTGGCTTGAATCTGGGCAGATACTGGGGAAGATACGAGCAGACAAAGGTTATTCAGCGGATAAGTTGCGTGATTTGCATTTCGATGTGCTGATAGCTTTGTCAGCCCGTACGCACGGAGCCAGGCTGATTACCTCCAACCGTGGTGATTTTGAGATGATCCGCGAATATCGGGAGTTCGTACTGGATGTGTGGTAGTTCCACGGAGATATAATAGCTCTTCATGAAGTACAGGCAATTTATCAAAGAATCTCTCGCCAAATTTAGACCCTGTGGACGACTCGTAATACCTCTCTCTTGATGAAAACTGTTCAGGAAGGTTGACAAGCGGATGATTCGGAAACTAATATGTCCGTTATCCCAATCTGAAAGGTCTGTATGAAGGTTATCATTCTCCTCGGCGACGGCATGTCGGACTTACTCTATAGCGAACTGGGCAATAAATCGCCGCTTCAGGCGGCACACACCCCCAATATGGATTTCATGGCCCGGCATGGCCGGGTCGGGCTGGCCCGCACGGTACCCGACGGATTGCCGCCCGGCAGTGACGTGGCCAACCTCTCGGTCTTCGGCTACGACCCGCGCACCTGCTACACCGGCCGCTCCCCTCTGGAAGCCATCAGCATGGGGGTCACACTCGGTCCGGATGATGTCGCCTTCCGCATGAATCTCGTCACGCTCATGCCGAGAGGCAGTTCCATCTTCATGCAGGACTTTTCCGCAGGACATATTTCAACGGAAGAGGCGCACCTGCTGGTTGAAACCCTGCAGAAGGAGCTGGGCAGCGCCGAGTTCGAGTTTCACGCCGGGGTCGGCTACCGGCACCTGATGGTCTGGCGCAACGGCAAAGACGGCATGAAAGGCACCCCCCCGCACGATATCACCGGCAAGTCGGTCCTGGATTTTCTTCCCACGGGCGACGGCGCCGACATTCTGAACAACATCATGAACCACGCCCAGATGGTGCTGCATGACCATCCGGTCAATGTCAAACGCAAGGAAGAGGGGCACCTGCCGGCCAACTCGGTCTGGCTCTGGGGACACGGCAAGACCCCTCAAATTGCCCCCTTCCGTGAGAAGTTCGGTATGTCCGGTACGGTTATCTCGGCAGTGGATCTGATCAAGGGCATCGGCATCTGTGCCGGGCTGGACGTGGTCAATGTGGAAGGCGCGACCGGCTACATCGATACCAACTATCTGGGCAAGGCACAGGCTGCACTGGCGGCACTGGAGAACCACGATTTTGTCTATGTGCATTTAGAAGCGCCGGATGAGGCTTCGCATGCCGGCAACATGCAGCACAAACTGCAGGCTATTGAGGACTTTGACTCTCAGGTGGTCGGGACGATTCTGGAGGGGGTCAAGAAGTTCGGTGACTACGCCATCCTCTGTACGCCGGATCATCCGACACCGGTCAGGCTGATGACACACACCTCCGACCCGGTGCCGTTCATCATCTACCGCGGCGGTGAAGGTCCCGGGAATGGTGCCGTCAGCTATGATGAAGCTCAAGCAGCGTCCACCGGACTGTTGCTGGAAGGGTACAAGCTGATGAAGGAGCTGATGATACCGTAGCTGAAGAGTTACAGACACAAAAAGGGCATCCGGTCATGACGGGATGCCCTTTTTTCATATCTGACCGGAGAGCACGGACGGTTCAGCGCTCCTCCAGAATCTGCAGTTCCGCATCGGTCTGACGCAGGCTTTCGGCGATGCCGAAGGCCACCGATGAGGGGAGCGCAACCAGCATGGCAGCCAGTCCACCCCAGAAATCATCCGTCCACGAAGTGCGTTCCGAACGGGCGTTTTCTTTGCTCGATGTGACCATGGATTCGATATCCTTACGGATTGAACGTGAGACTATCTCTCCTTGCGATCTTTGCCCCGGTTGTCATTTCCTTTCGGTTCACTGCCCTTGGTTTCACTGCCTTTGGGGTCTTTCTCGGGGCTGCTTTCCGGCGTGGTGACTTTCCAGACCTTTTTCGGCTGTATCTCGCGCGGGACTGACTCGCGACGCGGCTGATCAGCCCGGGGCGCAGTTACCGCTTTCGGCGGGACTGCTGCCGGAGCGGTCGGTGTAGCCTGTCGTGCATCTCCGCGTGGTACGGTTGCCGCCGGACGGTTGCGCACATCAGCCGGGGGAGTGACAGTCTGTCGCGGCTGTTCGGAGCGCTGGGGAGCTGCACCGGGAACCGGAGGCGCGTTTTGCGGAACGGGTGGCACGGGTTGAGGAGCCGCTTGCGGACGGGTTGTTGGTTGTCGGCGATTTTCTCGTTGCTGCGAAGCCGGTTGTTGCGGCGGTGTGACTGGTGTTGCCGCTCGTTCTGCCGGTACACCGGCAGGAAGGGTGGGCTGTTTATCCCGGGCCTGTGGCGTATGGCTGGAAGGAGCACCAGGCGGGACCGCCGGACGGTTATGCACGTCAGGCGGGGTGGTTGTTGTCTGTCGCGGCTTCTCGGAGCGCTGAGGAGCCGCGCCGGGCACTGGAGGCGCGTTTTGTGGAACGGGTGGCACGGGTTGAGGAGCCGCTTGTGGTCGTGTCGATTGCTGACGGTGCTCATCACGCTGTTGCGAAGCGGGCTGTTGCGGCGGTGCGCCCGGTTTTACCGCACGATCTGCCGGCACAACGACAGGAAAGGTTGTCTGTTTTTCCCGGACCTGCGGCGTACGGCTGGAAGGAGCCGCAGATGGTACTTTGTCAGCAGGAGCCGTTTGCGGCCGGCGTCGATCAGCAGCCGGCTCCGGGGTTACCCGCGGAAATCTGTTGCGCAGTTCACGGGTATCTCGGCGCTCCACCCGGGGAGGCGCAACCCGTGGAGGTGTTTGCTTGATTATCGGCATGCGAGTTTCCCGTAGCGGCTTGATGCGCGGGCTGCCGATTGAAACGGATACCGAAACGGCTGCGTTTCTGGCAGGTTGCTGAGTGGCAGACTTCCCTCTCAGGAATTCGTTGTGCGGCAATACGGTCAATCCGCCAGGTTTGGTGCGGTTCCTGTAGACAACGGTGCTGGTGTTGATGGTAGCGTTAGTAATATTCACGCTGTTGCTGCCGTAGTTTCTATGACCGTAAAACTTCTCGCCGGGCGCCAGGGGGGTCCAGCCGACATGGCTTCCGGTGCGGTACCATCCTACATAACCGGGGCCCCAATACACATCTCCCCGAACGGGCGGCACCCAGCACCACCCGAAACCGCTGACAACAGCCCATCTGCCGAAGTGATACGGCGCCCAGCCCCAAGGTTCAAATGACAACCAGACGTAGTCGTCACCTCTCCAGATCCAGCGCCCGCTGCGATAGGGGGCCCAGTCAGCCGAGACGATGACGTTCGGTCTCCAGACGGAGCCGTATTCCGGCACAGACACCCAGGTGCCGTTTACATCAAGCTCCCCGGAGTAGCCGCGAAGTTCATCGGGCAGGCTTGAATTGGCCTTGCCAGACCTGGACAGTTCCCGATCCCGGTCCACATTCCAGAGTTCCCAGTTGTCGGCAGGATTGAGCGCCAGGATTTCGTTTCGCCCCTCTTCCAGCAGGATATGCTCACCGGCGCGCACCCTTGTCCGGCTGCCGTTGCCTTCCACATAGGCTGATCCCTTGATTATGGCGACATCCTCTTCGAAGTTCGGCAGCATATCTATGCGAAAGCGGGTTCGTGCCGTTGGAAGTACGGTGGTATCGTCGGCGTCGACCTGGAGCGAGTTGTCTTTGACGGCCTGGTCGGTTCTCATGTACAGGTACCCGCTGGCCAGATGCAGATGTATGAAGCCGTCTTCGTTGGCAAGCAGGTCAAGCTGTGACCCGCCATCCAGCCGCACGACCGTTCCATCAGGGAGTTGCAACTCGACTCTGCTGCCGTCGGGACACCAGACGGCATCCCCCTCCTCAAGCGGCGTGTTGATGGCTGCCGGCAGCCATTCATCGCTGTCTGGTGTTCGAAACAGCGTGTCGCCTTCCATGTATCGAATCCGTGCCGGGCCTGTGACGGCAGCCGACGACCAAGTTGGAATTGTAAACAGTACGAGCAGGCATACCAGGATGATTCGTTTCATACCAGACTCCTTGTCAGATGTGGCAAGTAATGATGCTTGTATTCGAAATAGCAAGCAAGGAATGTTCCGTTTTGTAACTAGTTATAATACTTGGAGTTTTGTGGTGATAGCCCAGGTTGCTCGTGACGCAAATGAGGTGCTGTTCGATCTATTTGAAGTTATCGATGATCCAGCGGGCAATGCTGCGCAGGGGCGGAAGAGCGGGCAGCGCATCGACAGGAAACCAGCGGGCATCTTCAAGTTCGCGGGTTTCGATGCAGATCTCGCCCCCGTCATAATCGGCAATAAAACCGGCCATCAGTTGAGCCGGAAAAGGCCAGTTCTGGCTACCCAGATAGCGAACGTTGCGGATGGCGATACCGGTCTCCTCTTTCACCTCACGGATGGCGCATTCTTCCAGCGATTCGCCGAAATCGAGAAAACCGGCCACCAGACCGTATCTGCCGGCCGCCCATTCCGGCTTGCGGACCAACAACAGTTCATTGCCGCGTTTTACCAGTACGATGGCGCAGGGGTGGATGTGAGGGTAATGCTCGGCATGGCAGGCAGTGCAGTGTTTGCCCCAGGTTGCCGGCATGCGCTCCGTTGCCCCACCGCAGCGCTGACAGTGCCGGCTCTGGAATTCCCAGTGCAGGATCTGCTTTGCCAGGCCAGCCAGGGTCAGGGTTTGTATGTCCATGCGCTCATGGGTGGCATTGAAGGGCTCGGCGACCAGAGGCGCTTCAAGAGCCTGACTGCTGCTGACGGTCGCGGCAAACAACGGCCTGTGCTGCCAGGAGCCGATGCAGAGCACTGTCCCTTGCGGTGACAGCAGTTCCGGTCGTTTGCCCTGCAGCAGTTTCAGGCCGTTACCCGTCTCTTCAAGAACAGCGTTGCTACCCTGGATGATGACCCAGGTACCTTCTTCAGCCGGTAGAACCGGGCCGGGAGCACAAATTTGCAGGTCGTTTTTTACCGAGGAAAAATTGAACGGCAAATTGACTGCTTCCGGGTAGAGAGCTGCTTGCATGGGAATCTCCTGCAGCGAGGTTGGATGTTTTTATTTTGGTTTGGTATGCGAGCGAATGCAGCCAGTCCATAGTCAAAGCCAAACGTCTCGATAATAGAAAATGAATCTCAGGCGTCAAGTATACCACGAATGGTTCCAATGTGCTGCACGGACTTGACTCGCGGCACATTTATCAACATAATGGCGCCATGTTTTCCCGTAACCTGTTTTCTAAAACCGTGATTACAAACGCAGTCCGCATCTGTCTCGTCCTGCTGCTGTTCTGGTACCTGTTCTGTCTGTTTGTCCCGCCGGGTAACGGCGGCGTTGCCCGCGATATCTCATTCCCTTCCGGCAGCGGTATCCGCAAGTTGGCCGCTGAACTGAAAGTCGGCGGCATTATCCGCAGCAGTTGGCATTTTGTTCTGGTTACGCGCCTGCGGGGGGCAGCCCATCGTCTGAAGGCCGGTGATTATCGCTTCAATGACGGCATGACGCCGGATGTGATTCTGAAGAAACTGGTAGCAGGAGATGTGGATTACCGCAAATTCTCCCTTCCGGAGGGGTACTCCATCTACCAGGCAGCCGAGCTGCTGGATCAGAAAGGGTATTTCACGAAATCTGATTTTCTGGGGAAATGCCGTGACCGGGCCCTGTTGGCCGGCCTTGGAGTGGCTGAAGCATCGGTGGAAGGGTATCTGTATCCGGCGACCTACAACCTGTCACGCGGCGGAACAGTGGAACAGCTGATCAGCCAGATGGTGGAACAGTCCGACAAGAAGTATGCCGAGCTGACAGCCAAAGGGGGAGGGGCTGCCGGGCTCTCCCGCCATGCGGTCGTTACGCTGGCATCCCTTATCGAAAAAGAGGCGGTCTCCTCCGCGGAAAAACCGCTGATTTCATCGGTGTTTCATAACCGGTTGCGGATCGGAATGCCGCTGCAGAGTGACCCTACCGCGGTCTACGGGGTGCGGGCCTTTGCCGGCAAGGTGACCAAGGCTGACATAGAACGCCCCTCACCCTACAACACCTACCTTGTCAAGGGGCTTCCTCCCGGCCCTATCGGCAACTCCGGCGCCGATGCGATTGAAGCGGCGCTGCATCCGGCCGCCACACAGTACCTCTATTTTGTCGCCCGTCAGGACGGCACTCACCAGTTTTCCCGCACCCTGGAAGAGCACAACCGGGCAGTGCGGCTTTACCTCAAGTAATTCCAATTCTAAATCAAGGCGCTATCTTCGTTGGCTCGTCTTCGGCTCCTCAACGTACTATGGGTACGCCTTCGTCGCCTCAATCCTCGCCGCCTTGATTTCATCCTTGATTTATAATCGGAAAAAATTTCACCGCTGTTATCATCTGCCGGAGGTTGTGCTGCTGATATCGATCACGGTTACTTCCGGCGGGGCGAACAGCCGCATGGGCGGCCCCCAGGTTCCGCTGCCGCGGGATACGTGGATTTTTGAATTGTTTGCCAGTGTGGTTGTACCGCAGGGGATCGGGAAATTCAGGCGCACCAGCAGGTTGAAGGGGAATATCTGTCCCTTGTGGACGTGTCCGGACAGTTGCAGGTCAAAATATTTGCTGCTTGTCGCGACAACCAGCGGGCGGTGTTTGAGCAGGATCTGGAATTGACTTTGGGACAGCGACTGGAGGAGTTTCAGTTCGGGCGGTTCGACAATCGGCTGGCCCTTGCGCCTTCCGGCGACATCATCTACACCACTGATGGTAATTCCTTCCGGAAGTGTCACCGACTGATCACGGAGCAGCGTGAATCCGGCTTTGCGGGTGAACTCCAGGGCCTGATCAAGCCCGGCGTAATTCTCGTGATTGCCGGTTACCGCGAATTTCCCCCCTTTAGTCGGTACTTCGGCAATCAGTGCGGCCATTTTGTCAAAGTGTGCCAGGACGTCTTCCCGGGACAGACGACCATCCACCAGATCGCCGGTTGAGACCAAAATATCGGGCTTTGCCGCCCGGACCGCCTGCAGGACCGATTCCAGCCTGGACTCTCGGAACAGCAGCCCCACATGGACATCGCTGATCTGCACGATCCGGATTCTGCTCGCTGTGGGCGGGAGCTTATCCGTAGTCACCACAACATGATCGGTCCTGATCCGGCGTGCTTCATACAGTGAGTAGCCACTGGCAATCAGTGTCAGGAACAGGGCTATTTCGCAGGTGATGGCTGCGGTCAGGAATCCGGGAACGGCGGTATTGCAAAATCGATGTGAAAGCCAGACTGCAGCACGAATCGAATCCGCCGCTGCCAGGGTCGTGCAAAAGATAAATATGCTCCCCATCCAGATATAGCCGGCCCAGGCCAGCCAGGTGGCGGTCCGGTCATGTCCGGCACCTTCTGCAATGCGAACCAGCAACGGGGCCACCGTCATCAGCACCATCCAGCCTGCCAGGAGGGCTGTTACCTGTTGTCCCAGCGAGAACGCCCCGCGCAGCCTGGCGAATGCATAGACATGCATGCCGCCATACAGCGAGAGGAAGGTGATCAGGAAGAGGGACATGATACATGCTCCCTGACGCCTCCGAAGCTCAGGCGGTGGATGGGGGAGGGGCCCAGACAGCGGATCGCCTCCAGATGTGCGGCGGAGCCGTAGCCCTTGTGTCCGGCGAAGCCGTAACCGGGATGAATTGTGTCCAGTTCACGCATGAGACGGTCACGGGTGACTTTGGCGATGATCGAGGCAGCGGCTATGGAGAGGCTGAGGGAGTCGCCTTTTTTTATGGTTTTCTGCGGAATGGCTGATTCTATGGTGCTGATGCCGTCGATCAGGATGATATCCGGTTGCGGAGTGAGTTGTGAAACGGCCGTCAGCATGGCGTGGCGAGTGGCCTGAAGGATGTTGATCCGGTCAATCAGTTCCGGCGATCCCATGCCGACGCCTACAGAAACAGCCATGGACATGATAACGTCAAACAGACGTTCGCGTTTGTCCGGAGAGAGCTTTTTGGAGTCATTGACCTCTTCGATATGCAGACCCGCCGGCAGGATCACCGCTGCCGCGACAACCGGTCCGGCCAGTGGCCCGCGACCGGCTTCATCCACACCGGCGACCAGATGGAATCCGTTAGTGAGGGCCTGTCGCTCGAAGTAGAGCAGGTCAACCGGCGAGTTGTTGAAGAGTTCGGTCTGAATCATGCGCTATACCCGGGCCCTGATAAACAGGATAAGTGCGTTAACGAAGTTATTTCTGCCTGAAACACGCAGAAATAACTTCTAACTTACTAAAAGCAAAACGCCCCGCAGAGCGGGGCGTTTTAGTGTTATGCAGCCTTGACGTACTTGCGCTCGCGAATGCGGGCGGCCTTGCCGCGCAGTTTGCGCAGGTAGTAGAGCTTGGCGCGACGGACATGCCCACGGGTTATGACTTCGATCTGCTCAAGGATAGGTGAATGGAGCGGGAAAACCCTCTCTACGCCTATGCCGTTGGAAATTTTACGGACCGTGAATGACTCGCGGATACCGCCGTTCTGACGGCCGATAACAACACCCTGGAAAACCTGGATACGCTGCTTGTCGCCCTCAATGATCTTAACGTGCACCTTGACCGAATCACCGACCTTGAAAGGGGTGATATTCTTCTTCATCTGTTCAAATTCCAGAAAATCGATGGTATTCATTGCTTGATTCCTCCTCTATGTCTCTCTTTGTTCATGGATGTGTGAATCTATGGTGTTCCCCTCAGCCGGTCGAGCATGATGGCCGCTGCCGAACGGACCGAGAGGTGATTGTATGTGCCGGGACCCGCTATTGGTTCGAGGATGTAATCCGCATGCTGAAAGCATTCATCCGTCAGTCCCCATCCGGTTCCCAGCAAAAGCAGGTACGGACTTTCGGAATTGCCGAGCATCTGCCTGAAACCCTCGCAGGTGATGCTCCCCGCTCGATTGGCGGCGCCGGTTATGACGGTCTTGAGCGGTTCAGAAAAGCCGCTCTGAAAATCTGACAGCGCATCTTTGAGCGTGTCACAGACCCTGACAATATCAAGTGCTTCCTTGCGATCCGGGTTATAGGCGGCGCCCCAGCCCGCCTGCCAATGTCCTGTTATGCGCTGTGCCAGTGCCCGCTGATCCTGCGACGGGGTTACGATGTAGAAACGATCAAGGCCGAACGTTCTGGATGAGCGGGCTATATCATGCAGATCCAGGTTGGTCAGGGCCGTGGTGACTACTTCGTGAAGCTTGTTATACACCGGATAGTGCACGAGAGCTATGGCCAGATTAGCAGCAGGCAGCGGCATCATTCCGTTCCAGTTCTGTAATCAGTTTCCGGTCTTCCTTTGTCAGGGCAACCCCGGTCATCAGATCCGGACGAAGCAGGCGTGTCTTTCGCAGTGATTCGCTCCGCCGCCATTTCCTGATCAGATTATGGTTTCCCGACAGCAGTATCTCGGGAACAGTCAGTCCTCTGAATTCAGGGGGCCGCGTATACTGCGGGTACTCCAGTAATCCGTCGCAAAACGAGTCGGTACCCGCCGATTCATCGCTGCCGAGCACTCCCGGAATAAGACGTGTTACCGCATCAACGATAGTCATTGCTGCGATTTCTCCCCCGGAAAGGACAAAGTCACCGATGGAGATGTCATCTTCTATACAAAGGCTGCGCATGCGTTCGTCGATGCCTTCGTAGCGACCGCAAACAATGATCAATCCGCTTTGCCCGGCCAGTTCAGCTGCCACCCGGTGGGTCAGGCGGCGTCCCTGGGGAGAGGTCAGCACGACCGTCGAAGCGGGATGAAGCTGCTTGACCGACTCAATGCAGGCGGTCAGGGGCTCGACCTTCATGACCATGCCGGCGCCGCCGCCATAGGGTGCGTCGTCGGTGGTCTGATGGCGATCGGTAGCCCAATCGCGGATATTGTGTATTGCAATGTCAATGAGCTGTTTATCCCTGCCGCGTCTGATGATGCTCTCATCAAACGGTCCGGCGAACATGCCGGGGAACAGGGTCAATATGTCAAATCTCATAGATCCAGCAGACCATCAATCGGAGTAACGATGATTTTGCCGCCCACCGGATCAATATCTTTAATGACATCTCCAATGGCCGGAATCAGGTACTCGCGTTCTTCATTTCTCACAACATAGATATCGCTGCTGCCGGTTTCAAAAATATCCGCGACGGTGCCCAGCAGGGTGCCATCGTCAGTAATAACCTTGAGACCGATCAGGTCACTCCAGTAGTACTCATCGTCATCCAGCGCCGAAAGCTGGCAACGCTTGAGGCAGATCTCGTTTCCCATGAATGCTTCAACCAGATTAATGTCATCAAAGTCCTTGATACCTATGATGAATTTACCGGAGTTGGCATTGAAACTCTGCAGAGTCACCTCACGTAGAACTCCTGCCGGCGACTTCAGGGTAACGGACCGCGCAACACTCAGACTGTCAGCGTTACCAGAGTAGGAGTGAAGCTTCATCTGGCCCTTGATCCCGTGGGTTCCGATTATTTTTCCGACCGGGATCAGTTCTTCCGAGTCACGCATTATTCCACAATCTTGAGAACAGCTTTCTTGTTGTCCTTGGTGGACACTGCATTAAGGATGGTGCGAATCGCCTTGGCGGTACGACCTTCCTTGCCGATGATACGACCCATATCTTCCTTTGCGACAGTCAATTTAATGATCAGGGTATCTTCTTCCGTCTCTTCGGCTGTTACTACCAGGGAAGGGTCGTCGACCAGTGCCTTTGCGATGGTTTCAACAAGTGCTTTCATGACGTATCCTCTGCTCATTGTAAAATGACCGGCGGACCGGGATGGAATACAGGTTTATGCCGTCGGTGCCGCCGCCTTGTCCAGTATTCCGGCTTTTTTGAGAAGCTGTTTGACGGTATCTGTGGGCTGGGCTCCCTTGTTGAGCCATTCCACAATCTTTTCCTCGTTCAGTTTGACGACGGCCGGGTTCTTGGTCGGGTCATAGGTACCCATGTTTTCGATGAAGCGGCCATCCCTGCGGCAACGCTCGTCTGCAACCACGACCTGGTAGAACGGTCTCTTTTTTGCGCCTGCACGAGCAAGCCTGATCTTTGTTGCCATTGTGATTCCTCCTGAGTTGTTCCTTCTGCGTTGATTTTGTATAAATACGGTAATGTGGTAACTTATCCGAACGGCCGCATACCCTTGCCAAGTCCCCCCATGCCTTTGAGAAGACCTTTTGGCCCGAGTTTCTGCAGCTGTTTAACAACTTTTTGTGCCTCGGTAAAACGCTTGAGCAGTTGGTTGACCTCCGGAACGCTGGTACCGCTTCCCTTGGCTATGCGCAAACGACGGCTGCCGTTGATGATGCCATGGTTGGCCCGTTCTCCCGGTGTCATGGAACGGATGATGGCTTCTATGCGCTTCATCTCGTTCTCACTCGGCTGGGCGCCTTTCATCTGTTTCATCATCTTGCCCATGCCGGGAATCATGCCCATGATCGATTCCATTGAGCCCATTTTTTTGATCTGCTGCATCTGGGCCAGGAAATCTTCAAGATCGAACTGGTTTTTCTTGAGCTTTTGCTGAAGCCGGGCAGTCTCTTTCTCGTCAAAGACAGATTGGGCCTTTTCCACCAGACTAAGCACATCGCCCATACCCAAAATGCGGGATACGAGACGGTCAGGGTGGAACACCTCCAGCGCATCCAGTTTCTCGCCCAGACCTACGAATTTGATCGGCTTGCCGGTGACCGCTTTGATGGAAAGAGCCGCACCACCTTTTGCGTCGCCGTCAAGCTTGGTCAGCACAACACCGGTGATCTCCAGCCGTTCATTGAAGCCGGCAGCCACGTTGACCGCTTCCTGTCCGGTCATGGCATCGGCCACAAAGAGGATTTCCAGCGGCTGCGTGACGGACTTGATCTCCGCCAGTTCACCCATCAGGAAATCGTCAATCTGGTGCCGACCGGCGGTGTCGAGCAGGACGGTGTCATAACCGTTCAGTTCGGCGAACTTCATTGCGGCGATGCAGATCTCGACCGGTTTCTGGTCGGCAGAGGAGTTGAACACCTCCAGGCCGAGCTGCCTGCCGACGGTTTTGAGCTGTTCGATCGCCGCAGGGCGGTAGACATCGGCCGGTACCAGCAGCGGCCGGCGTTTCAGGCCCTTCAGGTGCCTGCCCAGCTTGCCGCAGGTGGTAGTCTTGCCGGCGCCCTGCAAGCCGACCATCATTATTGCTACCGGCGGTTTTGCCGCCAGGTTGAGTGCATTGTCACTGCCGCCGCCCATGACGGCAACCAGTTCGTCGTGGACGATACGAACGATCTGTTGGCCGGGCGAGAGGCTCTGCAACACCTCGACACCAATGGCTTTTGTCCGGACGCTTTCGACGAAATCCTTGACAACCTTGAAGTTTACATCAGCCTCAAGCAGCGCCAGGCGCACCTCGCGCAAGGCATCCTTGATGTTTTCCTCGGTCATTACCCCCTGACCGCGGAGTTTCTTAAAGACCGACTCAAGTTTTTCCGAAAGGTTATCAAACATCACAAGGTTTCATCGTTTCTTCAGGCAGAATATTCCTACCCCAAAAACGGGATAAGTGCGTCAACGAGATGATTTTGTGCTCAAAATCGCAAAAATAATCTCTGACTTACTAAAAGGGGATCACTATAAAGTATAGACCCGAAAACTGTCAAGAACTATTTGGATTATCAGGAGTCTGTCGGACCTGTGAGTCCGACAGACTCCTGGGATGCTCGCGGCCGATTGATTCCATACGGGACAGGCAGGGGGCTTCTACAGCCTTATGACCAGTCCTGACTTCAGCAGGTATTCGGCGATGGATAGCATATTCGTTATGCCGCCGGCCCGCTGCTTCTCCTTGAGGTTAAAAAAGTCGAGGCACAGACCGCAGGAGAATATCTCGATACCCATACCGTGAAGTTTTGTGAGCGCTTCAAAGGTATCCGAATCCGCACAGGGCAGGAAGACCCCCGTATTCACGAACAGCATGCGGGAGGGGAGCTCATCGGTTTCAAGCAAGGTGTGGATAAAGCTCTTCATCAGCAGCCGGCCGAGTTCGTCCGGGCCATCACCGAGACGGTCGGAAGTGATCAGCAGTACGCGATCACCCGGCAACCCGGCGTGATGGGCGGGTTGCATGGCGCCGGGGGGAGCTGTGATAGTCAGAACCCAGCCAGCGCCATCCGGCTCTTCAGTTACCTGACAGCCGCGATTACGGGAAAAACGGGCTACGTTCTCACGGGGGGCGCCGTCATCAAGCAGTATTCGGATTTCGCGATGTCCCTGTAAGGCCTTTTTGACGGTGATCACCGGCGCCGGGCATGCAAGATTCCTGCAGTCAATTGTTTCCATGGTTACGTATCTCCGGCCAAATCCTGTGCATTAAGATAGCTTCCGCCGACAAATCTGCTAACGAAAGCCGGCAATAATTGTTCCTGTTCCAGTATCCGCATGACTTCGTCTCTGATTTCGGGGCTGAACCGCAGCGCCAGGCCGCAATCAGTCAACAGCTGGCGAGGAGCGGGGATCAGCAGGATCGGGAGTCCGCGGGACTTGAGGATGCTTTCCGCCTTCATTACCCGGTGGGCCGAATTGAATATCGCCAGATAATCGCCTTCCTGAACCATCAATCTGTTTCCCATCTACCGACCTTGTTAGACAACATGCGGATTGACAAACTCCCTGAGACTTTTTACTATGCCCAAAAGGAGCAGGCCATGCAAGTGTTGTTAACCATTGTCGGACTCATTCTTCTCACTTTTGTCATCAGTGTCCCTTGTGGATACCTGCGACAGAACTATAAAAAATATTCATTCATGTGGTTTCTGTTGATCCATATCCCGATCCCGTTCATAGTTTTCCTGCGTATCGAGGCAGGGCTCGACTGGCATGTCATACCGCTGACTCTGGGAGGGGCGGTGGCCGGGCAGATTTTTGGCGGCTATGTCAGCCGCCGGAGAAAATAACATGGCAAGACGGCAGAAGATGCGCTTCCCCCTCCCTCTCGGAGACATCGCCCGCCAGGAGTTCATGGTACGGGGATTGGGGGAGCGTCTGCGCGAGGCCGAAATCTGGCGGATCTGGCCCGAGGTGGTCGGACCGACAGTCGCTGCTCGGGCCATACCGCTGCGCATCATCAAAGGGACTCTCACCGTGGCTGTATCCAGCGGCCCCTGGATGCAGGAACTGCGCTTCCTGACTACAATGATGCGGGACAAGCTCAATGAGCGGTTGGGTGCGGAGGTTGTCAGTGAAATCATATTGAAGGCCGGCAGGGTTGATCAAGCTGCCGAGCCGGCGCCTGAAGATGTCCCGCGCAAAAAAAGGCTGACAGCCCGTCAACTGGCTCTTATTGACGGGCTGTCAGCCGGGATAATAAATCCTGAAACACGTGAAGCCTTTGCCGACCTTATGAAAGCCAGCCTCAAAGCCCCACGATCCAGCTAGCCGTTTTTACTCTTCTCCGCAAGACAATTAATTCTGTCAGGCCCGCGTCAGCTGCCGGTATTTGATGCGATGGGGCTGGTCGGCCGCCGATCCCAGCCGCTTCCGGCGGTCTTCCTCGTACTCCGAATAATTGCCATCAAAGTAGATCACGCTGGAATCCCCCTCAAAAGCCAGGATGTGGGTGGCAATGCGGTCCAGGAACCAGCGGTCGTGGCTGATGACCACGGCGCAGCCGGCGAAATTTTCCAGCGCCTCTTCCAGGGCGCGCATGGTGTTGACATCCAGATCGTTGGTCGGTTCGTCCAGGAGCAGGACATTGGCGCCGTCTTTCAGCATCCTGGCCAGATGGATGCGATTGCGTTCGCCGCCGGAAAGCATGCCAACCTTCTTCTGCTGGTCGGCCCCGGAAAAATTGAAGCGCGATACATAGGCCCGGGAATTGACCGAAACCTTGCCGAGCTGGATCTGCTCGTCGCCGCCTGAAATGGCCTCCCAGATGCTCTGATCCTGTTTGAGCGCGTCGCGGGACTGGTCCATATACCCCAGTTGGACGGTCTCGCCGATGCGGATGGAACCTTTGTCGCACTGCTCCTGGGCGGTGATCAGCCGGAAGAGGGTGGTCTTGCCGGCCCCGTTGGCCCCGATCACCCCGACGATCCCGCCGGGCGGCAGGTTGAAGGAAAGTCCTTCGTACAGCAGGCGCTCGCCGTAGGCCTTGGCCACATCGATGAACTCGACAACGACACCACCCAGACGGGGTCCGGGGGGAATGTAGATCTCAAGCTCCTTGGCCTGCTTTTCGCTTTCCTGCGAGAGGAGCTGCTCGTAGGAGCTGATGCGAGCCTTACCCTTGGCATGGCGCCCTTTGGGGGACATACGGATCCACTCCAGTTCCCGCTGCAGGGTCTTCTGACGCTCACTGGCGGTTTTTTCCTCCACAGCCAGGCGACCCTGTTTCTGCTCCAGCCAGGAGGAGTAGTTGCCCTTCCAGGGGATGCCTTCCCCCCGGTCCAGTTCCAGTATCCAGCCGGCTACATTATCCAGAAAGTAGCGGTCGTGGGTTACGGCAATAACGGTGCCGGGGTAGGAGTGCAGGTGATGTTCCAGCCAGGCTACGGATTCGGCGTCCAGATGGTTGGTCGGTTCGTCCAGCAGAAGAATATCCGGTTTTTTCAGCAGCAGCCGGCAGAGCGCCACGCGGCGCTTCTCCCCACCGGACAGAACCGTGACCGGAGATTCGCCCGGCGGGCAGCGCAGGGCATCCATGGCCATCTCCAAGCGGCTGTCCAGGTTCCAGGCATCCAGATGATCCAGTTTTTCCTGCAGTTCGGCCTGGCGGTCGCACAGTTTTTCAAAGTCGGCATCCGGGTCGGAAAATTTATCGGTAATGGCATTGAACTCAGCCAGCAGATCAACGGTCTCCTGGGCGCCTTCCTCCACGACCTGACGGACGGTCTTGCTCTCCTCCAGCTGGGGCTCCTGCTCCAGGTAGCCAACCGTATATCCCTGGGAGAGCACGGCCTGTCCATTGAAATCCTTATCCACTCCGGCCATGATCCGCAGCAGCGAGGATTTTCCCGAGCCGTTCAGACCCAGAACGCCGATCTTGGCGCCGTAAAAATAGGAGAGGGATATGTCTTTGATGACCGGTTTCTTGTCGTAGAAATTGCTGACCCGCATCATCGAGTAGATGATCTTGTTTGGTTCCAGTGCCATGCCGGATTCTCCTCATGCAGTCGGTAATATACCTGATTCTTTTACACGGCGTCACATCGTGCTGTCAACCGCTTTAGGCGCAGGAATACCGACATGTCCGTAAACTCACTTTACTGGACGTAACCCGTCGGGAAGCGTGCCGGATCAGACACCGCTGTGATAGCGAGAATGACTTGACAAAAAGGATTGAACTGGTATCGTTTTTGTCACCACTTCAATCAAGAAAGGAGCAGGCCATGAGCATAGATGTACAGGAAGCGATCAAGCGCTCCATCCAGACCGAAAAGAATGCCATGAACTTTTACCAGCTGGGCGCGGAACAGATGAAAAATACCGACGCTCGCAAAACCTTCGAACTTTTGGCTCGGGAAGAGCGTGACCATGCCGAACATTTTTTCAGAATTTATACCGGTTCCGATATCCCGTCGCTGGATGCCTTTCTTGATATCCCCCCCGACAACGAATCCAGCTGGATATCATCCATTGCGAGGCTGGTTGAAAGCGACTTCACCGAACAGAAGGCCATGGAACTCGCCATGGATCGTGAAAAAAACCTTGAAGAAACCCTGCTGGACACCGCCGTAAAAATTGATGATGTGGCTGTCAAGGCTGTCTTTGAGTTGAATGCCAAAGAGACCCATAACCACTATTTGCTGATCGAGTCCGAATATGCCCGTATCATGGGTATGGTGCATGAATCCGACATGGACACCTACGTCAGGGAATAGGATTCAATCTTCCTCGTAGATGATGACAACAAAAACCCCTTGCAGTGTGAGGGGTTTTTGTTGTTTTGCGGCAAGAAAAAAAGTTGTAAGGTACGGGTGTTGGTATATACTGCCGACTTTAAAAAAATGAAATTCCTCGGATGGAGCGCCGGATGACAGCCAGTATGACACGGTCTGTATTTGTTATTACGACAGCAGTAACTATGGGTATCCTGTTCACTGTCTCCGGTTGTGCAAAAAAGGTTGAAAAGCCAAAGGGGCGGCCACCCGCGCTGGTGGTGACCTCCGTGGCCTCCCGGCAGGATGTGCCGGTGCAGCTTAAGGCGATCGGTAGCATGGAGGCCTCGGAGAGCGTTGTCGTCAGGACCCAGATCAGTGGAGAACTGATCAAAGTGGCCTTTCGCGAGGGGCAGGAAGTGCAGAAAGGGGCGCTTCTGTACCAGCTTGATCCGCGCACGTATCAGGCGGCTATACGCAAGGCCGAGGCAGCCATGGCCCGTGACCGGATCATCACGGCCAACGCCCGCAAGGATTACGAACGCTACTCTCAATTGGTCAAGGACGGCATAGTCACCCATGAACAGTCCGAAGGGTACCGTACCAAGGCTGAATCGGCCGCCGCCGATCTGGATGCCGATCAGGCTGCGCTGGACAATGCGCGGGAGCAGCTGGCCTACTGTACGATAACCGCTCCCATTAGCGGTTGTATAGGTGTTCTGGCGGTCGATCGCGGCAACGTGGTCAAGGCCAATGATACCGTGCTGGTTACGATAAATAAGGTGACCCCTATTTATGCCACATTTACGATCCCTGAGAAGGAACTGCCGGAAATAAAGCGTCACATGGCAGCAGGTAAAGTAATTGTGGAGGCCGAAGTTCCAGGGGGGGGCGGCATCAAGGAAAAAGGTGTCGTATCCTTTTTTGATAACACGGTTGATCCGGCCACCGGCACCATCCGGATCAAGGCCACCTTTGGAAATTTCAGAAAGCAGTTCTGGCCGGGACAGTTTGTCAATCTCTCCATCACCATGGCTGTGAAGAACAATGCGGTGGTCGTTCCAAGTCAGTCCATCCAGACCAGCCAGAAGGGGCAGTTTATCTTTGTAGTCAAGCAGGACGCCACGGCCGAGATCCGTCCGGTAGTGGTCGGCCCCGTTTCATCAGGGATGACGGTCATTGAGCAAGGTCTTCAGCCCGGCGAACAGGTTGTGATAGATGGTCAGATGCGGGTGGTGCCGGGCGGCAAGGTCGAAGTTAAACAGTCAGACAGGTCCGACAAGTCCGACAAGTCTGACAAGTCTGACAAGTCCAAAGCAGTTGAAAAAAGTGCGGACAGCGCTAAATGAATATCTCCGAACTGTTTATCAAACGACCGATCATGACCAGTCTTGTTATGCTGGCCGTGATGATCTTCGGTCTGTTTGCCTATCGTCTGCTGCCGGTCAATGACCTGCCGAGCATCGATTTTCCCACCATTCAGGTAAACGCCAACCTGCCCGGCGCCAGTCCGGAAACCATGGCCTCCTCGGTAGCCACACCGCTGGAACGCCAGTTTTCGACCATAGCCGGACTGGACTCCATGACCTCGACCAACGGTCAGGGCGTCTCGATCATCACTCTCAAGTTTACCCTGGAAAAAAGTATCGATTCGGCGGCCCAGGATGTTCAGGCGGCCATCTCCAAGGCGGCCCGCCAGCTGCCGCAGAACATGCCGACCCCGCCCTCCTACCAGAAGGTCAACCCGGCCGATCAGCCGGTACTCTACCTGGCGCTCAGTTCACCGACCCTGCCGCTCTCGGATGTGAATGAGTTCGCCGATACGGTCATCGCCCCGCGTATCTCCATGATCAATGGCGTGGCCCAGGTGCTGGTCTTCGGCTCGCAGAAGTATGCGGTGCGGGTGCAGCTGGACCCCAAGGCGCTCACCAGCCGCAAGATCGGACTGGATGAAGTGGCGGCAGCCCTGGCCAACTGGAACGTCAATCTGCCGACCGGCGGCCTGCAAGGGGCCAAACAGGCCTTTACCATCCAGGCCACCGGACAGCTGTATAATGCCGACGCCTTCAAACCGCTGATCGTAGCCTATCGCGGCGGCGCACCGGTGCGCCTCCAGGACATCGCCACTGTCATCAACAGTGTCGAGAACAACAAGATCGCCGCCTGGTACAACACCAAGGGGGTCTCCACCCGGGCCATCGTGCTGGCCATTCAGCGTCAGCCAGGCACCAATACCATTGAGGTAGTGGACAGCATCAAGAAGCAGATGCCCAGCTTTCGCAGCCAGCTGCCCGGTTCGGTCGAATTGAACATCCTCTTCGACCGTACCGATACGATCCGGGAATCGGTGACGGATGTAAAATTCACCCTGCTGCTGACTATCGCCCTGGTCATCCTGGTCATCTTCCTTTTCCTGCGCAATATCTCGGCCACGGTCATCCCCAGCCTGGCCCTGCCGCTTTCGATCATCGGCACCTTCGCGGCCATGTATGCCCTGGGTTTCTCGGTCAACAACATCACCCTGATGGCCCTGACCCTGTCGGTCGGTTTCGTAGTTGACGATGCCATCGTCATGCTGGAGAACATCGTCCGCCACATGGAACATGGCGAATCGGCCATGGAGGCCGCGCTCAAGGGGTCCAGGGAGATCGGTTTCACGATCATCTCCATGACCATCTCCCTGGTGGCGGTCTTTATCCCGGTCCTCTTCATGGCCGGCATGCTTGGCAGGATGCTGCACGAATTTGCCGTGACCATCACCTTTGCCATCCTGATCTCCGGGGTCGTCTCGCTGACCCTGACTCCCATGCTCTGCAGCCGTTTCCTGAAGCCGCCGGCCGAGGAGAAACATGGGCGCCTGTACAACTTCATGGAGCGCTTCTTCGATGGAATGCTGCATATGTATGAGCGATCACTGACAAAGGTGCTCCGCTACCGCCGCACAACAGTGGTGATTACTTTTGCCATGTTGATCGTCACGGTCTGGCTTTTTGCAATTATGCCGATGGGACTGTTGCCGGCCGATGACATCGGGGCCATCTTTGCCAGCACCGAGGCGGCTCAGGGGGTTTCTTTCGAAGAAATGAAGACCCAGCAGAAAAAGCTGATTGATATTGTGTTGCAGGAACCGAATATCGAGGGTTTCATGTCGTCGGTCGGGGCCAGCGGGACGCGGGTCGGCTCCAATTCAGGCTTTTTTTTCATGAAGCTCAAGCCGCGACACGAACGGAAGCTTAACGCTGACCAGATTATCCAGAAACTGCGCCCCAAGGTCATGGCAATACCCGGTATCTTGATGTTCATGCAGAATCCTCCGCCCATCCGCCTGGAGGCGACCTTGTCCAAGGCCCAGTACCAGTTTGTGCTGCAGAGTCCGGACACTGAGGAGCTTTACAAACAGGCCGCGGCCTTTGAAATGAAGGTGCGCGGTCTGCCGATGCTGCAGGACGTGACCAGCGACCTTCAGATCAAAAATCCCCAGGTAAACCTGGATATCGACCGCGACCGCGCCGCAACGCTGGGGATAACTGCCCAGCAGATTGAGGATACCCTCTACTCGGCCTACGGCTCGCGTCAGGTCTCAACGATTTTTTCCCCCACCAACCAGTACCAGGTAATCATGGAACTGGAACCGCGCTATCAGCTTGATCCCGCTTCCCTGAGGCTGCTGTATGTCCGCTCCGGCGCCGGTCAACTGGTGCCGCTGTCATCGCTGGGCACACTCAGAAACAGCCTGGGGCCGTTGTCGGTCAACCATCTGGGACAGATCACGGCAGTGACCATCTCCTTCAACCTCAAGCCGGATGTCCCCCTGGGAGATGCGGTCGTGGCGGTCGAAAAAGAGGCCAAGACATTGCCGGCATCCATTACAACCGGATTCCAGGGAACCGCCCAGGTCTACCAGGCCTCCACAAAGGGGCTGGCACTGCTGCTGATCATCGCAATCCTGGTGATCTACATCGTGCTGGGTGTGCTGTATGAAAGCTATATCCATCCGCTGACGATCCTGTCCGGACTTCCGTCGGCAGGTTTCGGCGCCCTGATCACCCTGCTGATCTTTGGCAAGGACCTCAACCTGTACTCTTTTGTCGGAATCATCATGCTGGTGGGGATCGTCAAGAAGAACGCCATCATGATGATCGACTTTGCCCTGGAGGCCCAGCGTCATGAAGGCAAGACGCCCATGGAAGCCATTTATCAGGGGTGTCTGGTTCGTTTCCGTCCGATTATGATGACCTCCTATGCTGCACTGATGGGGACACTGCCGATTGCCATCGGCTTCGGCGCAGGGGCGGAGTCCCGCCGGGGACTGGGACTGGCAGTGGTCGGCGGTCTTTTGGTGTCGCAGCTGCTGACACTGTATATAACACCGGTAGTTTACTACTATATGGATAAGATGCAGAACTGGGCAGTGGCACGTTTTTCGCCGAAGGGCACGCTTCCGGATATGGAAGAACGTTCCGGGTAACAGCCGGATTTGACGTGTCCGGGAGTGCGAGCCTTATGGAAAATCCGACGGCAAACTGCAGATGCTGCCGCTACGATGGGGGACTACTCATGCAAACAATAGTACGCAACAACGCCGCGCAGTACGCACGTATGGCCGTATGCTGTCTGGTGCTGTTGCTTTTCAGCCAGGCTGTCCCCTGCCATGCCGTCTCCTCCTCCAACATTCCCCTGGACAGTCCGATTTACCTCTGTTTGGAAAAGCTGTCCGGTTTCGGGCTGATCTCGAGTGACATAAAAGGGATACGGCCCTTTAGCAAGGCGGAAGCTGCGCGACTGGTGCTGGAGGCAGAAAGGAATCTTTCCGACCGGAAGGAAGAGGTCTCGCCTTTTGCCGCCGAACTCATCCAGCGGGTCCGCGTTTTGATCCAGCGGGAGGTTCAATTGCGGTCGGAAACCGGCTCCGAGCCGAAAATGTTCGATTACAACCTGATGTCCGCCTTGCGCCTGAGGGCTGTCTGGCTTGACGGCGCCCCGCGTAACTTTCTGCGACAGGTGCACGTTCCGGGCAACGACGGCGTATTCGGAATTGGTTCAGGTCTGACACCGGTTAATCCCTATCCTTCTCCCGTGACCCAGCGCGGCAGCGAGGGGACGCCTCTGTTGGAGAACAACAACGGTGTCATCTACCGCAGGGGCTTCAATGGTGATCTGCGCTGGGCTGCAGAAGGGTATCTGGGCGGCGTGGCGACCGGTTTGATCGAACCGGACCTGCTGGCCGATTCGAGCGGTATCCATTCCAGTATCAACCGCGGTTATCTCAAGCTGGGGGGCGGCGGTCTGGAGCTGGAAGCGGGCAAGGACGAAAACTGGCTGGGACTGGGATATCGGGGTAATATAACCCTGACCAACAACGCCAAAAATTTTATGCTGGTCAAGCTTTCCAGTCCCGAACCGCTGGATGTGGCCTGGATCAAACGCTATCTGGGCGAGGTCAAATACTCCCTGACCGGTTCACGATTTGAAAGGACAACAACCGGGACAACAATCGGTGATGTCGTGCGCGAGCCATGGTTCTATGCCTTGAAGCTGTCGGCCAAGCCGACGGCCAACCTGGAGATTGGCTTCAACCTCGGGCGTCAGGTGGGAGGAACGGGGGTAAGCAACAGCTTTGGTGATACCATGCGTGGACTGATCGGCGGGACCGGCACTGACAACTCCAACGGCTTGGCTGGTTTTGAACTTCGCTACCGTATCCCGTGGCTGCGCAACACAGAACTGTACGGCGAGTTTTCCGGTGAGGACACCGCTGCCTTCTGGCCGATTGTAGAGAGCTATGTGGCCGGATTTTACATCCCGCTCCTGACCGACGACGGCCGCAACGATTTCCGTTTCGAGTTTTTCCAGGGCAACCAAATCCTGTACACGAACGGCACCTTTCCGGAGGGCTACCTGTACAAAAATCTGCCGATAGGGCATTCACAGGGTGGGGCCACGCAAGACTTTTTCTTTCGTTACAGCCACTGGTTCAGCGCCCGCAACAATCTCGCACTTGAATATTTTTACACGAACCGCGGCATGGTGAGCCGTATGCCGGGGCAGGCCATCGAGAGGAAACATGCCGGCCGCCTCTTCTGGTCCGTGCCGTTGAATGACACCATTGACGCCCAGTTGGGCTACGGAATCGAAAGGGTCTCCAACCTGAATCTGGTGGATGGTGCAGAGAGCACCAATCAGCTTCTGAAGGTCGAGTTGCGCTACCGCTATTAAACAGCGGAATCACGAACTACAAAGCTAACTGTCAGAGGAGATTATGCCAAAATCGAAAAAACTCACCCTCGAAAACTGTGCCGGCCTGCTGCATAGACGCGGATTTATCTCGGATGAACAGCTCAGTGATGTGCTTGCTCGCGGCAAGGCCCAGGAAACACGACTGTATGCCCACCATCAAGCCGGAGGCTCACGCAGGATCCAGGCGCGGGCGGAGATGGTCTCTCCGGCCGAAGTATTGGCCTCATTCAACCTGGAACTGCTCGGCTCTCAGGGAAAGTTTCTTACCGAAGATGCCATCACCGAGGCGATTGCCGCCGAAGTCGGGCTGACGTACCTGAAGATCGACCCGCTCAAACTGGATCTGGATGTGGTCACGTCCCACATTCCTCGTCCGTTTGCCCTCAAGAATCTGATTGTAGCCGTTGGCGAAACTGGCGGTGTCACGACCGTCGCCGTGGCTGACCCGTTCAATGACTCCATCATCAGCGAACTGGCCAGCGCCCGCCAGCTGAAGATCTGGCGTGTTCTGAGTTCCAAGAGCGATATTCTCAAGATCCTGCAGGAGTTTTACGGCTTCCGGGCCTCGGTCATGGCCGCCGAAGCCGAATCCACAGAGGTCGTAGACCTGGGCAACCTGGAACAGTTTTTCAAGCTCAAGGGACATCAGGATATCGAGGGAAATGACAAGCATGTCATTTCGGCGGTTGATTTCCTGTTGCATTACGCCTTTGAACAGCATGCCAGTGATATCCACATCGAGCCCAAACGCGAAAAATCGCTGATCCGTTTTCGCATCGACGGGGTCATGCATAATATCCACATCATCCCCAAACAGCTGCATGCGCCGATCATCTCACGCATCAAATTGCTCTCGCGCATGGATCTGGCTGAAAAGCGTCGTCCCCAAGACGGGCGCATCAAGACCAATTTTAACAACAAGGATATTGAACTGCGTGTTTCCACGGTACCGGTGGCCTTCGGCGAAAAGGTTGTCATCAGGATCTTCGATCCGGACATCCTGTTACAGGATCTGGACAGTATGGGCTTTTATCCGCGGGAACTGGCACTCTACAACTCCTTCATCCGCCGTCCCAACGGGATCATTTTGGTAACCGGTCCGACCGGCAGCGGCAAAACAACCACACTCTATTCAAGTCTGCGCTCGCTTTCCTCGCCAGAAGTCAATATTGTTACGGTCGAGGATCCGATTGAGATGGTCATGGAGGAGTTCAATCAGATCGGCGTACAGCAGGCCATCGGAGTCGGTTTTGATTCCATCCTGCGCAATATCCTGCGCCAGGACCCTGACATTATCATGATTGGTGAGATCCGGGACCGCGAGACCGCTGAAAATGCCGTCCAGGCCGCTCTGACCGGACATCTGGTACTCTCCACCCTGCATACCAACGACTCGGCCTCGGCTATTGTCCGTTTGATCGATCTGGGGGTGCAGCCATTTCTGATTTCTGCTACGATGATCGGGATTATCGCTCAACGACTGCTGCGCAAGATCTGTCCGCACTGCAAACGCATGCGCGAGTTGAGCTATGAAGAGCGTAATTACCTCCAGTTGGGAAAGAAATCGCACATCGTCTGGGAAGGAGAGGGGTGTCGGGAGTGCCGCGGCACAGGCTACAAGGGGCGTACCGGCATCTTCGAGGTGCTGGATATGAACGAACGGATCAAGGGTCTGGTGACGGGATCGGTTGAGATGTCCGACCTGACGTCTGCTGCCAGGGAGGAAGGTCTGATCACGCTTCGCCAAGTGGCAATTCGCAAGATGCTGGAAGGTGCGACAACCTACGAAGAGGTTATATCCATAACGGGATAACCTTGGATTTTGAAATGAAACACAAAAAAAAACCGCCTGAAAATCAGGCGGTTTTTTTGTTGTGCTACAATTCTTCAAAAAAATGGAGGGGAGCCGGACCCGGCCCCCCTCTTTTGCGATACGTGCAGATTGTTACGTTACTGGATGGTTACGCTCAGGACTGAAACGGCAATCCCGGGAATATTCGCACCGACTGTGTCAATAACGCCGGCACCGGTCAGTGCAACAGTGAAGTTGCCGGCAACCGGGAAATTACCTGCAGCAATGTGGTAATTGAGGGTTGCAAATTCACCAACCAGGATGCCAGCGGTATTGATCAGGGCAAGGTTAATAGAAGCTACGTTCGTAGTATTTGGAATGAGCGTGGAACCTGCGCCGGCACCGGATGCAGTAATGTCAGCCGGAGCAATGCTGAGGCCGGTGGATGGAGCTGCGGAAACAATCGCATTTATGCCGCCGATGATTGTGCCAACCAGCGTTCCGGTGGTGCGCACCTTGACGATTGCCAGCGTCGGCTGGGAGATGAATGACACGCTGACGGTGTTGGAAGTAACGATCGGTGCGGTGCCGGCTCTGGCGTTAACGGTTACGGTGCCGGCTACGGTGCTGTTGAGGGTTGCTGTTGCAACTCCTGCGGCATTGGTGGTTGTTACAGCCGATATTGTAGCGCTAGCTGCGGCGGTGCCGCCCGTGATGGTAAAGGTCACCGGGGTGCCAGTAGCAATAGTCCCGCCAACACCAGCCGGCGTAACGGTGGCGGTGAGGGTGATCGGAACCTGATTAGGCGGGATCACTCCCGTGGCCGGGTTCGCTGCAAGGGTAATAGCGCCCGGTTTGTTGGGGTTGGCAAACGTGATCAGCGCCGTATCACCTGTATGGCCGCCGGCTGCTGCTGTAACAACATATGCCGCGGCATCGGTGGCGCTGGTCAGTGTTACTGATGCAACACCGCTGGCATTGGTTGTGGTTATGCCGCTTGCCGGCGACAGGGTGCCGCCAAGGCCGCTCTGAATGGAAAAGTTGACTATCACGCCGGCCGGTGCAGGCACTCCGTTATGTATAACGGTAGCGGTGATGGTGACTGTTGAATTAATCACGGCAGTTGTCGGTGTGGCAGGGGTAACCGATACTGTTACCGGATGATGGTTGGCAAGGTTGGTCTTATCAAATCCAGAGTTTGCGAAGTTAAGCTCGGCTACGATGGCGGCATTACTGTTGGCGACTGATAGCACACCGGCGTTGACATCGGGGAGCAACAGTGCATTAAGCTGATCCAGAGTAATGGAGCTATCCTTCTGGCGTTGGGAGAGTATCGCCAGAGCCTGGGAGTAGTCCGTCTGGGCCTGGGTAGCGCCTGCGGGAGGAGTAGTCGTGGCGTCAAACGGTTTGGTCTTGAGGATGTCGATACCGGTCAGGCCAAAGGTGGTGACCACTCTGGCGTTGGCAGCTTTGATAGCGGCATCGGTTGGTGCCGCTGCGCCGAGAGTCTGGACACCCAGTTCGGTGAAGGGGGTAACGTTTACGGTCAGGACATCGCCGCGCCGGACGGTACCGGAGATGTTGCTGAAAGCTGCACGGAGTCCGCCGGCAGCCTGGTCAACAACGTTTCTCGTTGTACCGGTTGCCTCATCCTTGTAGGTTCCGTTGGTCAGTTTGAACAGCACGCCGCCGTTCTTCAGGGTCGGAGGGAGCACGAGGCTGAAACTGCCGTCGGCGGCGGTAGACCCCGTTGCGATAACGGTCGTACCGATACGCGGGATATTAGTGCGGGGAGTAGAAGCACTCGAAATAATCTCGAAAGCCTGGATGGTACCGCCGATGACCGGACCTTTAACGGCTGACCCGCTGACAACGGTGCCGGAAACTCCTCCTCCTCCGCCTCCTCCAGCGCTGTCTCCTCCGCCGCCACAACCGACAATAACCAATGCAAATAATGACAATAAAATCCCGAATACATTTTTCAATCTCATGACAATCCTCCTTTAGTAGTTTACTTACAGTTGATCTGCTCGTTTAAAAACAAGTGTAACAGGTTAAAAGTGTAAATCAATGCCTCTGAAAAAAAACTTACATCCAATTAGTCCATTTTCCGGTCAATAATGACTTAAAAAGTTTCAAGCCCTACTACTCTTCTGAGAATAAGCAAGGCATCGGAAATGTCAACCGCCCCATTTGGTGACCCGAGCGGTGCAACATCGCCATGGAAAAACGGAGCGGTGTTCGGAGTGATGGTGATCAAGCCAACTGTCGCCCGTAACGCCTGTAGTGCGTCAGCTATGGTGACCGTGCCGTTGCCGTCGATATCGCCATTGGTAAGGGCGACGATTATGGTGTTCGTGACGGTATTGGTGTTTCCCGCCGAATCGATGGCGGTTAAAGTTATGATTTTTTGGCCATCAGTCAGCGGACCCAGTGTCGCGGGTGGTGTGGGGAGCAGTGCGACGTTTGTTCCGTTCACCGTGAGGATGGTTGTGGCGAGGTTGAGGTCGGTTGCCGTAAAGGTCAGGGCCTGTAGTGTCGGCTTGTTGATCACAAGTGCGTCGGCCGGTGCGGTCAGGCTGACATCCGGCCGTATGTTGTCATGGGTAATGGAAAATGCTTCGGGAGGAGCCGAAGTATTCCCACCCACCTGCGCCAAATCGGTTGCGGTAACGGCAATCGTGTTTACCGCATTCTCATTCAAGACAAGGGGAGTAAATAACCATGTGTTGCCGGACAAAATCGCAGGCTGGAAGGCTCCCAGATTGAAGGAAACCTGAACGGAGGCAACGCCTGCTCCGCCGGGATTGTCAGCAACCGTTCCCGAGATTGTCGTAGTCGCGGCATTGGTGAACTTGGCCGCCTGGCCAACTCCGGGGGTGACGATCGGTGCGATACCGTCGCCGACGCCGGTTACTGTGGTCTGGACAGGGGGAACATCCACACCGCCGGTAATGGTGATCGTCGCGCTCTTGGCTCCGGTAGTTGCCGTGTTGAAGATGACATCGAAAGTGCAGACTGCGCCTGTGGCCAGGGGTGCGCCGCAGGATGAGGAAGCGATAGTAAAATCAGGACTGGGCGTCGCGCCGGTGCTGATCACGAGTGTAACCGCCGCCGGGCTCAGGTTCTGAAGGGCAAATGTCCTGGCCGTCGAGGGGGTAGCAAGTTTCCAAAAACCGAAATTGGTTCCCGCGGCCGGAGGAGTAAGGGTCAGGGCGATGATCTGGCCGGCCAGGGCGAAGTTGTCCGTACGGCCGATCTGTACAAAGCCGGCGCCGGTGTCACGCTCGACCATGAAGGAATTGAAAGGCTGGAGAGTGACGGGATCGAGCTGGGTTGCGCCCACCACGAACTGGTCGACGTTCGGATCACCAATGAAAAGTTGGTTGCCGACCGTGATCGGCGCCGGTACGCCTCCAACGGCCTTCACCAGGAACTGCTGGAGACCGCCGCCGGCCAGGCTGGCGGCGCCGACCGGTGTCGTAATCGGCAAGAATGGCCCGCCGGGCGCCCCAATGCCGATGTCCTCCTGAACAACGATGGCTGCCGGTCCGGCTACAACGCCGGTAAATGTCCGTTGGCCGAAGGGATGGGTTATGCGGTAGGTTCCGTTGACCGCTGCGTCAACCACGAAGCGCACCCGGGCAAAGGTGATCTGATCGCCCGCTACAGCGATGCCATTGCCGAAGGTCCCCTCCAGCGCCGCCCGGTAGTTGGCGCGATCTCCCTGTACTCCGGCCAGGTCCAGGATTCTGGCGTCCGCGATGTAGTAAAAAAACTCGGGCGGGAAATTGTTGGTGAAGACAACCGGATTGGCCGGATTAAATCCGACGTCGGGGAGCAGAACGCACATTAACCCGCCTGCCGCATTTAGGTCGGGCGAGATGGTCTGGGAGAGGCAGGGCACCAGCGACAGCCCGCCCAACGGAGGAGGCGACGGATTAGCCGGGTCGGTGTACCATTTCGGGAAACCGTTGCCGGGAGGTGACGGCAGGTCCTGCGGTCCGGGAGTGAATACTGCCGAAAGAGCCGGTAGTGCGGCTCCGAGAGAGAACACTGCACAGAGTGCAGCAGCCATAAAATACGAAGATACCTTTTTCATCTGAATCACTCCCTTAATTGACTCTCAAGTTTAAATCGATTTGTATGTAGTATTTATAAAGTAAAATTCCGTACACTATTTCTAAATATCTATATAATTCTACTTTAGTTGACTACTTACAGTTGTTCTGCTCGTTAAGATACAAGTGTAACAGGTTAAAAGTGTAAATCAATGCCTCTGAAAAAAAATATTACATTTATTAGGTTCATTTGCCGGTTAAAAATTGATCAAAAAGTAGTAACAAGCCCGACTACCCTTCTGAGTATAAGCAAGGCATCTGATAAGTCAACCGCCCCATTCGGGTTAGGCACGCCGTTGGCGTCAAGCGGCGAAACATCAGCGTGGGCGAACTGGTCCGGAGTCAGGGGAGCGATACCAACAATCTGTCTCAGCACCGCGAGTGCATCGGCAATGGACGGTGGCGATACTCCCAGAGTTGTGACGCGACCGTCGGCCAGGACGATGGTGAAGGGCCCTACAGTAGTGGTTGCGGCGTTGCCGGCTAAATCCGTCGTGTCAACTGTCAGGGTGTGAGAAGAACCCGCCGTAAAGGGGCCGAACGTGGTAGTACCGGAGACCGGGTTTACTACGGTTGTCCCGTCCAGCTTGATGGTGGTTGAAGCGGGGTTGGTTTCAACCACGTTAAATCTCAGAACCGGGGAAGCTACGCCAAGCCTTCCGTTGACCGGCGCAGGCGAGGTGACCGTGATCACCGGCGGTGTTGCATCGACGGTGAAACTGGACGTGGCGGTGCCGGCGTTTCCGGCCGAATCGCCGGCGTCAACCCTGACGGTATGCGGTCCATCGGCCAGTGGCCCGAGGGTGGCGGGCACCGGATTTACAGCAGCATTGTCAATCGCAACGGTGGTGAATGCAAGGTTAACGTCGGTTGCACCAAAATTCAGCGCCGGTGTTCTCGTGTTGACGAAGGTGCCGGTTGCCGGCGAGGTAATGGTGACCAGCGGATTGACGGTGTCAGTGGTTATAGTGGCGATCTGTGCCGTTGAAATGTTCCCGCCGGGCTGGGCCGTGTCGTTGGCGGTCACCGAAATGATGTTTGCGGTACCGGGCGGGGTCGTGTTCGACAGGGTTATCACCTTGGTCCAGGTGGAAACAGGGGTGCCGGGGGTGATGGTCGCCGTACCTTGGGACACACCGTTGACCGAGACCTGTACCGAAGCAACGGCAATATTGTCGGAAACCGATCCGGAGATGGTCTGAGTCGCCAGTTGCGTGAACGTGACGACCGGGTCAAGGACTAATGTCGGCGCAATGCCGTCGCCGACGCCGGTAACCGGAATATTTGCGGTGGGAACACCGGTTCCGGTAATCGTCACATTACCGCTGACGGAACCGTTGGCGACCGGTGCGAAGGCAACGTCAACCGTACAGGTATCCCCCGGGGCTACCGGGTTGAGCGTGGCGCCGGCACAAGTACCGGTAGCAATGAAGCCCGCAGGAGGTGTGACGGTCAGCGGGCCGGCAGCACCCCCGGTCAGGTTGGTAACGGTGAAGGTCGTGACCGGTGTGGACGTTGCCCCCATTTTCCATACGCCGAAATCGGTCAGACCGGTGGGGGCGACATCCAGGCCCACGATCTGGCCCGCAAGTGTAAACAGGGTGGTCTGCACGGTGTTGATGCCGACACCGCCAATATCCGGTCCGTCGATCTGGAACCGATTGTTACCGGTGGTACTGCCGGTGACCGCTGTGAGGACTTGGGGATTGCCGATGTAACGGTGTCCGGTTGTCGCATCGGTCACCGGGGCAGCGGGGCCGCCCGGCGTGGCACTGGCGATGACAAACGGACCGATCTGGGTCGTTTGTGCCGGCAGCAATGCGTCGAATACATTTGGAATTGCACCGGTAATAGGGTCCTCCGTCCTGAATGCCTGGCCTGCCTGACCCAGAACGGTGTCGCCGGCCGCGTCAGTCGTGAACTGAAATGTTCCATACGGGTGGGTAACCGTGAAGGTGCTGTTGGGGGTGAGACCGATCATCTTTTTCAGGTTGATGCGCAGGAAGGTACTCCCGTTGCCGGGTGCTACAATGGGGCCGTTGGGTACGGTTGCCGCAAACGAGCCTTCCAAGGCCAGCCTGAGGACGGCTATATCACCTCCAAGCGTACCTCCCACCGTCATCTTGGCGTCGGCCAGAAAATAGAAAATTTCATTCGGCAGGTTGGTGTCGTCGATCGGCCCGGTGGCGGTGATCGGGAGCGGAGGATTGGTGATCAGCGGGTCAAATGCCGGCGTCAGGACACAGAAGAAGTTCTGGTCGAGACAGGGCGCCAGCGCCATGCCGGTGGCATCCTGGTAGTAGGTCGGGATGGTGTACACGGGGTGGGTTTCCCCGACCGCTGTCAGTGCCGCATGCGCGGAGCCCGCGCCGATGGCGACGGCTGCGAGCAGTGCAGACGCCATGATTAATGAAGATACTTTTTTCATCTGCATTTCTCCTTTTTACTCTCGGTCTTGTCGCCGCGTTGATATAACATTTTACCACACATAAACGACTCTGCAATCCGTGTCAGCTGTTATCAAATTATTAATTTCATCAAGTTCGTTTTTGCAAAAATTTAACAGAATTGTTAAATGCTATTCAAAAAGCATGCCAGCGCAAATTGTTCAAATAGTGTAATAATTACGATTTGTTATGAAAAATACCATATGTTGCATGCCGTTGTGGGAATAACATCTTTATGCAGCCGGAACAGGCATACATAAGAAAACGCTGTAATAACCGGTAATTTCAACAGGATGTCGCAATCAGTTTGATGCCAATTCTTTTGCAGGGGGCTTGTGGGTATTACCTGTACGTAATGGTCCTCCGTAGAATGAAAAACGGCCGCCTTCCGGATGGAGGCGGCCGTGGTGGAGATCAATATTTTCTGGTGTGAGTTAGAAGGTAACCAGTCCCACAACCTTTCTGAGGACCAGCAGGGCATCGGCGATATCTATCGAGCCGCTCTGGCTGGGAACGCCGCTTACCAGAGGGGAAACATCAAGTAAATTCAGATCTGGGTCTGTAGGCTGAATCAAATTGGTCGTTATTCTCAGCGCCTTGAGGGCATCGGAAATGGTCAATGTCGTGCTTGAGTATATTGTGACAAATTTGAATGTAAAGTTTCCCGCTGGGTCGATGGCGGCGACTCCGATAGAGTTGGCTCCGGGGGTGAGCCCGCTGATCTGTGCGCTCCAGTTGCCGCCTGACAGCGTTACCGGGCTTACGGTGGCCGATGTGTTGGTTTCCACGAACAGGGTTACCCCCGGCTCCACCGTGCCGGAAATGGTCTGGGTGGTGTTGACGGTCGGGGTGGTGACGGCGTTGATAGTCAGGGCCGGGTCAACAGTATCCAGGAAAATGCTGCCGGTCACGGTAGTGGCGTTACCACCCGTATCCGTGGCGGTGACCGCAATGCTGTTGGCTCCCTGCACCAGGCCGGTCAGGGTGGTGCTCCAGGTGGTGTCGGTTACCGTGTCAGCCGGAGACGGTGAACCCGCGTTGAGGCTGACCAGGATTGACGATCCCAATTCTTTCGTGCCGCTGATGGTCTGGCTGGACAGGCTGGTGGGGCTGGTGACCGGGTCGAGCGTGATGGCGATCGACGAAGCGGCAACGCCGTTGGCGTCGCGGGCGGCGATCCTGATAAATTCCGTATCGCCGTTGGGCAGGTGGCCGTTGGGCACGAACAGTTCGGGATGGTCGAAGGGCGCCGATTGATTCCTGACCCGTTCATCGGTCAGCGACTTCAGAAAGGCGACCATGGCCGTCATCTTGTCCGGGGCATTCTGCAGGACGCCGAGCTCGGCAATGTTGAAGTCCAGGTCCGGGCTGGCCGCCACCGACGGGAAATTCCCCCCGCGGGTGTAGAAATCGACCACATCCGCCAGGGTCATGACGCTGCCGTTATGGAAATAGGGGGCGGTCAGCTCCACGTTGCGCAGTCCGGGCACCTTGAAGGCGGCTTTATTGGAGACCGGGAAGTTGACGGGCAACTGGTCCGGCAGCACGATGGATGGAAAGGGGAGGTTGCCGAGCGCCTGCAGTTCGGCCAGATTGCAGAACCCAAGCGGTGTGAACAGGCCGGACAACGGGTTGATGAAGGGCGAATCCCCCCCCCTGCCGATATCTTCCGCCATCGGCCGCACACCGGTGCTGTTGTAACCGACATCGTAGATCGTATCAATACCGCTTGCCACCGGCATCTGGTCGATCACTCCGTTGGCGTTGTTGGTGACGAACGCGGCGGCCGTGGCCGTGGCGCTGGAAAGCTCGGTGCCGCCGTGGCAGACGTCGCACTTGCCGGCGCCGAAGAAGATGTTCATGCCGAGCTCCTGCTGGGGGGTAATGGCGTTCGAATCACCGCCCAGGAGCCGGTCGAAGGGTGTCTGATCGGAGACCAGGGTCGCCTCGTAGAGCTGGATGGCGAGCCCCCAGAAGAGCGAGAAGTTGGCCTCCATCTGGGTGAATCCACCCGTCAGCTGTGTGGATTTCCAGAAAGTATCCTGGAAGGCGTCCTTGATCATCTGCTCGTAGGTGGCATTGAGCCCGAGCTGGCCGGACACCTTTCCGCCCTGAAGGACAGCCCGTGAGAGCGGGCCGAGCACGCTGTCATTGGGGTGGACGACCTGCTTCCCGAGCGGTGTCAGGCTGAGCATCTTACTGCCCAGCTGCGGGAAGGTGCGGCCCCGGAAGGACATCTCGGTCGTATCGAGTGGCGGTCCGGTCGCCTGGGAGGCGAGACTGCCCATCTCTATGGAAATTTTCTGTTTCGTCAGGTTCCCGGCGGCGTCACTGAACCAGACACCGGCGGTGGTGTCGAGGGGCCCGAAAGGGTTCACGCCGTTGAAGAGAAAGTGGGCCCGGCCGTCCCAGAAATTGTTGAAGTTGAAGATCGCGTTGATGTTGGTCGGCGTGTTGCGCGCCGTAACCTGCCGCATGCTGACGCCGCCGACCTGGAAGACCGTATCAACAGCCGGCGTCCCGCTGTCGACCGCGGAGCCGGAAATGACATTCACGAAATCGGTGAATTTGACCCCCTGCGAGCCGACCACGTCATTGGCGTCGCGGCTGACCGGTGAGGACTGGAAGTCGGGGTTCTGGCGCTGGTGGAAGGGAAAATCGTTCGGCTGGAGGGTTTCATTGGGGCCGCGTACCTGAAAGGTTGCATCCCCGGCCCTGGCGCCCGGATTGACGGTGTTCTTCAGGCGCTTGTCCACACCGGCTTCGAAATGGCAGCTGGCGCACGCCTGGACCCCGTCGCTCCCCGCCTGCATGTCCCAGAACAGGGCCTTGCCCAGCTTGATGGCGGCGGGCTTGCTCTTGACGAACTGGAACAGGTTGGGGGGCTCGGGCACCGGGACCTGGTTGAGGGGCTGCGCGAACAGGGCGGCCGGTGGATTTGCTCCGAAACTGATAGTCGGCAGCCAGGTGCAGATCAGAACGGTTGCAATCAAACGCAGAGTTGTTCGTGAGGTCATGTTTAACCCTTTCTTCATGGTAATTTCTCCCGTGACAGTACTATTAAAACGTTACCAAACCTACCGTTTTTCGAAGGATCAGCAGTGCGTCGGCAATATCGATCAGGTTGTTCTGGGTCGGCAGTCCATTTGCCAGAGGGGCGACATCGCCATGAATCATGTCCGTGGTTGTCGGCAGTTCCAGGCCGACCGCAAAGCGCAGCGCCTTGAGCGCGTCGGATATGTCCGTAACTCCGCTTCCCTTGAAGTTCCCATCGCGGGTCCGGGTAATCACGCCCGTGACCGTGGTCTCGTTGAAGAGATTATCCAGTGCAATGACCGTAACGGTAGTGGTTCCGCCTGCCAGACCGCTGATGTCGCAGCTCCAGGTACTGATACCTGCGCCGGGGACGGTGCTGACCGTTCCGGCCGTTGCGCCGGTGCTTACGGAAACCTGCGGGGTCGAGCCCAGTTCGACCGTGCCGCTGATGGTCTGGGTGCTGTTGCCCGTCGGGGGACTGACGTCATTCAGGGTCAGCACCGGCGGATTGGCCTTGACCGTCCAGACCCCCGTGGTGGGGAGCGTAGCGGGCTGCTGGTTGCCGGCTGCATCCTTGCCGTGGACGACAATGGAGTGAGTCCCGTCGGAGAGCGCACTCAGATTTATCGGTGTTGCGACGGAATCAACGACTATGAGCGGTCCTCCGTCAAATCTGTACTGGTAGCTCACCACCCCGGCTCCCCCGATTGTCAGGGTGGCGCTGTTCTGGTTGGTCCTGCCTCCCGGCGGGAGGCCGCTGATGGTGGCGGACGGCATCACCTGGATGTTCGCGACGGGAGCGCTCAGGGTATCGCCGGTGTCGTTGGTGGCGGTGACCGCGATGCTGTTGGGGCCGACGGCCAACCCGGTGACGGTGGCGCTCCAGGTAGCGGTAAAGGGGGTTGCGTCAATGGTGCATGCCAACGTCAAGGGGTCGATGATGCAGGGGACGGACGCAAAGACCGGTGTCCCGTTGTTGACGCTGATCGCTACTGTTGCCGTCGAGTCCACCGTTCCGGTCAGCAGCTGGCTGGTCAGAATGGTCGGCGTTGTGACCGGATTCAGAGTCAGGACGGTAAGCGGAACCGGGGCGGGAGCGCCACCGGTGGCAGTCAGCGTGATCATGTCATCGGCTCCGCTGACCGGATCAACGCCGTTAGGTATCAGGAGCTCCGGATGGTCGAAGGGCGCCCATTCGTTCCTGACCCGCTCATCGGTGAGGGCCTTGAGGAATTCCACCACCTCGATCCGGCCGGCCGCACCGCTCCTCAAATTGCCGATCGGCTGCATGGCCGCCGCCAGTTGAGGATTGCCGGGGAAATCCCCGCCACGGGTGTAGAACTCCACCACCTGATCGAGGGTCAAGGCATCGCCGTTATGGAAGTAGGGGGGGGTCAGCTCTACGTTTCGCAGACCGGGGGTTTTGAAGGCGCCTTTCGTGTTGTCCGTCGCTGTTAGAACACTTGCAAGCCTGGGGGTCGCGAAGGGGAGTTGCCCCTGGACGCCAAGCAGCGCCAATTGTGCAAAAGAGAGCGGATAATTCTGGCCGGTAAGCTGGTTGACAAACGGCGCGGTACCCCCTCTCCCCTGGTCGGCTTCCGTGGTTCTGACGCCGATATTGAAGAAGCCGGCATCGATCAGTCCCGTGGTGAATGTCGTTGGATTGATGTCAAATTTGATCAGGCTGTGGGTGGTGTTGTTGGTGAACGCCACCGGATTGCAGTCAGGGAAAACGCAGTTGGGGATACTGCTGCCGGCCGCGGCGGCGGTGAACTCCGCGCCGGAATGGCAGACCGTACATTTGCCGTCAAAAGTCGCAAACCCTCGTTGGGCGGCGGGGCTCAGGGCGTTCCGGTTACCGGACTGGAAGCGGTCGAAGGGGGTCCGGTCGGAGACCAGGGTCGCTTCGTAGAGCTGGATGGCGAGCCCCCAGAAGAGGGAAAAGTTGGCCTCCATCTGGCTGAACTGCTCGCCTCCGGGGAGTGGGGCAGCCTTGGTCGGCAGGGTGACGGTGCGTGTTGAAATCCAGAGGTTGTCGGGGAAAGCGGCCTGGATCATCTGCGTGTAGTTGGTGGTAAGCCCTCTGTCACCCGCGACCGTTCCGTCCGGCTGAAGCGTGGCCCGGGAGAGGGTTCCCAGGACGCTGTCGCTGGAGTGGACAAGCTGCTGCCCGAGCGGCGGGGTTGTCAGGGTGAGCATCTTTCGGCCCAGTTCGGGAAAGGTGCGCCCTTTGAACGACATTTCAACGTCACTCAAGGCCGGGCCGACCGCCTGTGAGGCGAGGCTGGCGTTGGGGATAGCAATCTTCTGTTTCACCAGCGCCGCGCCGTCGTCGATCCAGATACCGGCCGACTGGTCAAGCGGGCCGAAGGGGTTTTCTCCGTTGAAGATATTGTTGGCCCGGCCGTCCCAGAAGTTGGCATAATTGAAGACTGCGTTGATCACGGACGGCGAGTTGCGCCCGGTTACCTGACGAACGTTGTTGATCGGGTCGGCTGTGGCGCCGGTATGGAAGATCTGGTCGGCCAGCGGTGTTCCGCTGTCCAGGGCGGAGCTGTTGACGGCCAGGAAATCGGCCAGCCGGATTCCCTGGGAACCGACGACGTCGTTGGTGTCGCGCAGGAGCGTCACCTCATCGGCGGTGAACCCGTTAGCCGGATCGGGAGTGAGCCGGGAAGTTATCGGTAATACCTGGAAGAGTGGGAAATCGGCGAATGGCTGCAGGAGGTAATTCGGAGCGAACAGCGGACGCGCAGATGCCCTTAAAATCAAAGGTAAATTCAAATTTGTCAACGGGTCGATCGTAAAGGTTTTAATGACCGTGGAGTTGTTGCCGAAGATGGTATCGGGACCCGGATGGAGCTGGTTCCTGTCCCGTCTGGCCGTTTCCTTGGGAAACGAGCCGACAACCGGGTCCGCTCCGGCGCGGTAGTGGCAACTGGCGCAAGCCGTTGCCCCGTCACTGCCCGCCTGCATGTCCCAGAACAGGGCCTTGCCGAGTTGGATAGCGGCAGCTCTGGCAGCGGCAGTCGGTTTCCCATCCGGACCTGATCGGAGGAACTGGCCAAGGTTGGGTGGCTCGGGAACCGGTATCTTCCTGAGCGGGGGCTGGAGCGCTCCCCATGCAAAACCGCTCGGCAGCAGGGCACAGATCATGATAACACACAGCAGACGCCTGACAGTCCGTGATTTCAGACAAAACGATACAACCATAGAGTCCTCCGGATTCCGTTTTCTTATGTAGGGCACAACTTTAAATAACAAATTTCAGTCGATAATTGAGCTTTCCAAATCAATACTAAAATAGTAAGCAAAATGCATGCCGCATTAATCAGTGGATCTGATTGCCCTCAGTGAACGCATGGTTACACGCTCTTTTCTCAGGAAACGACCGTCTCAGGGGATGCAAAAATTTTTTCAGGGGGCGGGTATCTGCGCACTATTTGGTTGACGTTGCCAGCAGGGTTTATTGATACAGTACCCACCTGCATTTAAAATCAACAGGTTGCGGTTCGAATTGACTCTGCCGGTGTGCCGAATTGATTGGCGCGATACCTGCAAGCATTTTTTTATGTCAATTTTTGTGGAAAACCTGCGAGGTTTTCAAAACCTCGCAGGTCTGTCCTGTCAAATCAGCAGCAAACGTGGAGTCAACATCATGAAAAATGTATTCCTGACAGCAGTTTTAGCTATGGTTTTATCATGCTCCATTGCCCAGGCCGTTGTGTATCAAGGGGCCATGGACAACCGTGCCGGTCTGCCGTTCGTGCCCGGTTTCACCGGCCACTCAAAGGCCTGGGTTACCGGCGGCGACCCCGGAGCGGGGCTGCGGCTGGAGTGGCAGGCCGACAACGAGACCACCCCCGGTTCATGGACCTACACCTACCGGCTGCTGCGGAACACCGCCAAAAACAAGGGCTTCGCCTTTTTCGACATCGAAACCGCTGCCGATTTCACGACAGCGAATATAACGTCCAGTCAGGTACTGTCCGCCACGGACGCCACCGGTGCTCCCATTCCGGCGGGGCTGGCTTCCATTACCATCTCGGGCTTTCAAAACTTTACTTCCCATCACGACTTTTCCAATGCCGCGGTCAGCGAGGTGAATTCCCAGACTGTGCTAAGCAAGTTTGATCTCAGCCACTACAGCGGCGATCCCGGCCGGGTAGCTCCCGGAAAGCCGGGCAGCAACAACTCGGCTACCCCGTCGGTCGGGCCGGTGCCTCACCCTTTCAGCGGCATCCGGGTGACCTTCCCCGGATCGTTCGCCGAACTGGCCAGTCTCGGCTATAATGCATGCGAGTGGTCGTTCCGGGTCGTCAGCGACCGGGTTCCCATGTGGGGGCATTTCTTCGGCTGGAGCGACCAGACCACCCTCTCCCCGTACTGGTATGCCGATATTTTCAACAACCATATCGATGACCCGATCCGCCTGACACTGGCGCCTATCGACAGCCTGACCGGCGCCGATCCGTATCAAGGCTGGATACTGGTCCCCGGTTCATTGCCGACCGTACTCTCAACCCTGCCGCTTGAAGGAGCGGTCGCGGCGCCGGTTACCGAGCCGGTCAGCGCCGTTTTCAGCGGTGTGATGGACCCACGGACCATTAAATCCACGACCTTTTCCCTGGCTGTCAACGGCATCCCGGTGGCCGGCAGGGTCAGCTATGATCCGGATGCCATGACCGCCACCTTTACGCCGAACTCCCCGCTCGTCCCCAACACCAGCTATACGGCGACCATCTCCACCGGCGCAAAAGACCTGGCGGGAAATGCCCTGACGCTGCCGAAGAGCTGGGGCTTCACCACCGCTGCGCCGGATGTCACCCCGCCGACGGTAACAGCCACAATCCCCGGCAACACGGCCAACTTTGTTGGGATTACTACTCCCATCACTGCCTCTTTCAGCGAGGAAATTGATCCTTTTATGCTCACCGCGAACTTTACCGTCGATGACGCTGGTGATCCGGTATCAGGCACAGTCAGCTATATTCCCGCGATACGAACCGCCGTCTTTACACCGAGCGTCCCGCTTGCCAACAACACCACCTATACGGTCACCATTGCCACCGGTATCAGGGATCGTGCGGGTAATGCCATGGCCGTGCCGGTGACCTGGAGCTTCACCACCATCCGCAAGGAGACGGTGCTGCCGTTAGTTACCGCAACCGTCCCGGCGGCCCGCTCTCTTAATGTCCAGATAAACAGCCCCATCATCGCCATCTTCAGCGAACCGATGGACCCGGCGACAATCAACGCTGCCACATTCAAGCTCAGCGCTGCGGGCGTTCCCGTTGCCGGCACGGTCAGCTATGACCCGGTATCCAATACCGCCAGCTTCACGCCAGCCGAACCGGCCCTTGCCTTCAGTACTGCCTACAGTGTCTCAATTTTCACCGCGGTCAGTGACCTGGCCGGCAACCATCTGCCGCTGGTAAACGAGTTTACCTTCACAACCGCGGCGCCGGACACTGTCCCTCCGACGGTGACCGCAACCTCACCGAGCGACGGCTCTAATAACGTCCCGGTAGCGCCCCTCATCAGTGCCACATTCAGCGAACAGATTGATCCGGCGACGCTCGTCCCCGCAAGCATTACGGTGACTGGTCAGAGTTTCCTGGCCAGCGCCCCCTTTGCCGTCAGCGGAACGGTCAGCCTGAGCAGCGGTGGCATCAGTCTGCCGAGCGCCCTGTTTACACTCGCCGGACCGCTCCCCATGGGCACCGTCTACAGCGTCAGGGTCACCGGCGTCAAAGATCTGACCGGGAACCTCATGACGGACAAGATCTGGAGTTTCACCACCATGCCGGACGGTATCCTGATCCCCGGCGAGAGCGGCGTTACCACGATTGCCGATGCCCTGAAAGTTCTGCGGATCGCCGTGAACCTGATTCCGCCGACGCAGGACGACAAAAACCACGGTGACGTTGCCCCCCTGGGCCCGGACGGCAAGCCCCAGCCCGACGGGAATATCGACATCCAGGATGCGCTGGTGATCCTGCGCAAGGCGGTCGGTCTGGTAAGCTGGTAAAATACTGCAGCTCCCTTTTTGGCGGTCTGGATACAACAACGCCTCGTCGGCAGATTGCGGACGGGGCGTTTTTCCTTCTTTGTCACAGGGAAAATCAAAGATTCAACTCGAACGGTTTAATGAATCGGTGTAATCAAACATCTCCCGGCTTGTTTTTTTGATCGTTTTCGCCCTTGGCTTCCTTTTTGCTGTCATTTTCTGATGCAGCCTTGATTTCGATTTCTTCTTTTCCATCTGCCGCTTTTTTAAAATTACGAATACTTTTTCCCATGGCACCGGCGATTTCGGGGAGTTTTCCGGCGCCGAAAACCACCAGGACAATAACGAGAATAATGATCATTTCGGGCATACCGAATCCAAACATAGATAACCTCCTTTAACTGTGGTTTTTAAAGTTTCCAGATGAAACGGATTAAGAGTTAGACAAGGTTAGTGAGCTCTGATAAGCTCGAAACTACTGATATCGACTGCCGGCATTTCAGCCTGCTTAACATTTGAAAAAGGAGAAACTGAAGTTATGAGACTAATGAGATCCACAGTTGTTGCTGCATCTGTAGCGGTAGTTTTTGGAATGTCGCTCTCGAACGCCATGGCAAAAGACGAAGCTGTCAAAACCGGAACTGAATCCAAGGCGGTCAAGGTCGAATCAGCAAAAACAGCTAGTGCGCCCAAGCTGGTCAAAGACCATGCTGGTAACATCAGCAATGCGTCCAAGGTTGTCAAAGAGATTGCCGCCATTCCGAAGAGAAAGATCCCGCCGGTTCTTCTCAATGGCGCCAGTGCCATTGTCATTGTTCCCAAGGTAGCCAAACAGAGCCTTATGGTCAGCGGCGGGAGCGCCGGCGGCGTGCTGCTGGTTCATGACAGCGAGGGGAAATGGAGTAGCCCCGTATTTATCACCATCTCCGGCGGTACCCTCGGCTGGCAGATCGTCGGGGACCCGTTGGACATCGTCCTGGTGATCAAGAGCAAAAAGAGTGTCGATGCCATCCTGAAGGGCAAATTCACCCTGGATGCTAAAGTAGCGGTAGAACCGGGACGGCTGGGACCCACCATGAAGGGCGCGACCGTCAAAGAGCAGAAGGCGGAGATTGCGTCCTATGTCCGCAGCCACGGGGCCTTTGCGGAAGAGGTGACCACGGCGGGCTCTATCCTGCAGATTGATGCCGCTGCCAATGACGCCTTCTATGCCAAGCCGAAGGTCGAAGCCGGGGATATCGTGTCCGGCAAGGCGGTAAAATCAACCGAGGATGTCAAGGCTCTACAGAAACTGCTGGCCGATTACGCGGCTGCCAAATAGCAAAATTCCAGCAAACGTAAAAATCAAACCTCCGAGGTTTTCAAAACCTCGGAGGTTTATCAAGCCTGTTTCTGAAGAAGAATCTGCCTGAAATAGTCCGGCAGCGAAGCGTCATCTTCCATGTTGAGCTTCAACCCCTTCTGAACCAGGGCGGTCAGCAATTCGGTTCCGCACTGGACACGATCCTGCACATAGGCCAGCGACCTGCTGTCGGTCGCGGATAGAAGCTCAGTTCGTGTCTCCGGGGTACTCTGAAGGATCTTGTCGATCAGTTCATCCGTGTAGGTCCGCCACAACTCCCGTTCCTGCGTGATGGTGTCTTTGCTTTCAAGTCGCTTGTACTCTTCCTCAACTTCCGGACGGACGCAGCCGTTCTCAAGCATGAACGTCTCAGTAACATACGCAAGCCAGGCTTCTCCGATCTCCTGTGCAGTCATCGTTGTACTCATGGGAACACCTCCATTGTTTGTCGCTGTACTTAATTCCAAATTGCATTCAAGATGGCGCTTATGTAGAGACGCATTGTATGCGTCTCTGAGACGCATGCAATGCGTCTCTACGGTGATTATGCCATCTTGGTCGCAAATAGCGAATAAAACTGATTAAAAAAAGGGCCTCGTCGATTGCCGACGCGAGGCCCTTTTTTTGTCTGCAATCTGCTGCTCCGGTCAGTAACCCCCTGGGCGGAGCAGCATACGGGCGGGGTGGATTACAGCGGGTTCAATCCCACCACCATTCTGAGAATGTTGAGTGAATCGCGGATGTCGATAACACCGTCCGGCGCCGGGACAGCGTTCAGGAACGGCGCCACGTCATAACGGAATTTTTCAAAATTATCGGGTTGTCTCAATCCGACCACATCCCGCAGCGAATTCAGGGCATCCGGCAGCTGGTAGCTGTTGGGCGCGAAGTCGGCAATACTGACCACGATGTTCGGCACGGTTTCGTTCCCGTCGTTGCAGGTAATCAGCTGCGAGGACGGGAAGTAGGCCTTGGTTTTACCGGGTATGTCTGCGGTAACAGTGTAGCTGCCGTTGGTAATGCCGTTGATGGTGTATCTGCCGTCGGCGCCGGTCGTCGCCTGAAACGTTCCTGTCAGGGTACTGGCTGCTGATACGATACAGCCTGCGACCGGTGTACCGAGCTGGTCCACAACCAAGCCGATGAAGGCAAAAGGCGTCGGCTGTATAGGGGTGCCCGAGACGACGAAGGGCACCCTGGCGGTCATCAGTACCTCAAGCTTCTCACCCGCGCTGGGTTCCTGGCTCTTGTGGTTGATAAATTCGGCGATGATAAAATCGTTGATCGGGTTGTCAGCCTTGATCAGGGCGTCGAAGCGCCGGCCGACGGCCATGGTGTTAACATCGATAGGGGTGCCGGCCGGCACCAGGTACGACTCGTTGTGGCCATAGGGAGCCACACCCAGGGCGCGGCCGTCCCAAGCGATGATCACCGCGTTCACCGGCAGGGTGATCCGCAGAAAGTTGTAGGCGGCGTCGAGAATGCGGATCAGGATCGTATCTCCTGTTGCGGCGTTGACGGAGATTTGGGTGCCGCTGATGCCGCTGTTCAACCCCGGCGGGATGACGAGGCCGGGCGGGATGTCGCCGGTGCCCCCCTTGTGGGCCGGCACCGGCACGCCGGTGACGTACCAGTAATCGGCATTGAAGTCATTGAAGGCCGCGAAACCCAGCACCCCGGGATTGAGGTTAAAGCTGTCATTGAACCCCGGCCGGGTGCCCTGTCTGGGGAAGGTGGCCCGGGCACTTTTAGCCAGGTCGCTCCAGACCGAGTCCCGGTCGTCGAAGACCATCAGCGCCTCCACGTCGAAGGGGACGGTCATGGCATGGGGGTCGGTGGGAAACGATATCTGGGTGTCGTTCGGTCCCGGACCGGGGTCGGGAGCATCCACCGGATTGCGGTTGAAACCGGGGAACTGGGTGAACCTGGAATTCCCGGTAAGAGGGTCGTCCAGGTTGCAGGCCACCCGGCGCTTGCTGTCACGGCAGTGGCCGATCGGGACGCTGTTGAGGGTAACATCTCCCGTCAGCGGGTCGGTTGAGCCGATCGAGGCGAAGTAGGTGTCCGGACACTCGTAGAGCAGGGCGCTGTACAGGCCGAACTCGAAGTGCTGCATGGTGTTGCGGTGGCAGTGCAGGAAGTAGAAACCCATGAAATTGGGCTGCCACTGATAGCCGTACTGGCCGAGTTCCATGGAGCAATGGCCGACACCGTCGTTCATGGGGGTCGGCTCCATGCCGTGCCAGTGGATGGTGTGGGGAGGCGGCCCCTTGCCCTGGACCTGGGAGTTGAAGATCACACCACGGGGCATGCGCAGGGTGGGACCCGGGAAGGTGCCGGCGCTGGCAGACGGGTTATCCGAGTCGCCGATCGTGAAAAACGTGAGCTGTTTCTGGCCGTCCCAGGTCGGAACTGTATGACCGAGCAACAGGGAGCGCTGGACCGTATGCGGAGCGGTCGGCCGGGCAATGGGCACTCCCAGCGCATTGACGGTAACAATAAAACCACCCGCGGCCATTACCTCCGGCACGGGATTGGGGCGGATCAGGCTGGTGCCGCCTTTGCCATCGGGCACTGTTTGCGGCTGCAGCAGCAACTGGTCGGTGGGTGGCGGGCTTTCAGTGGGTGGATCCCACATTTTGGCCCACATCCCCTCCATCCCAACGACGGACCAGCGGGTTACGGTGAAAGCAGGGTTTTGCAGTGACATTAGTATCTCCTTTCTATCCTGTAATGATCTTTCGTATTGATATCAAGCGCCGGCTGTCCGGCCGTTAGCCCGCAACCGTTCGCGGACCGGTTGCCTCGCGGGTGGCGTTGACCCCACCCACGGCCAGGCCGCGGATGTCGCGGAACATCTGGCGGAAATCCCCATCCATCGGGAAATTCATGAAATTTCCAAGCCCCTGGCTCTGGGCGTTGCGGTCGCCCGTGATGTAAAACCCGGTGATCAGGCCGCAGTTGTAGTTGCCCCCCTGGGCGGTCTGGCTCGACTCCAGGTGGTCATGGGCCGGGTAGCAGAGCGGCGACAGGCGCTGGCCCATCTCCACCTGTGTGACCCCGTCGAAAGCCAAGGCTTTCGTTCCCTCGCGCGGGAAAAAGGTCTGCATCTCCTGCTGGGGCGGCCAGCAGAATGCGCCGGTGGCTGTCCGCAACGGCTGGTCCGGCCGGCCGATGCCGCGGATATTGGCGTTATCAGGCGGACGCATGAACGGGAAGGTGTAGTCGATCTTGTCCATCGGCCTGTGCCCGTAGATATCCACCCAGATCGGATTGGGATTGGGCTCGCCGTTGATGCTGGTGATGAAGAAGTGATTGCAGTGCGTATGATGTGAAATGCCCTGCACACCGGCGTTCAGGCAATGTATCACCACCGGCTCGCCGACCCGCCCCATAGGGGTGATGGCCGGGTCGAAATGGGAGAAGAAGCCGGACTGGCCGTTAACGGTGAAATACTGGGGCAGGCCGTTGTTGCGGGTGGGGCTGAACGTGCCGCGGGCGATCTTGTCCATGAACACCTTGGGATCCATTTGCTGCCCGGCCGGCAGAGCGCCCACCTCGGCCTGCAGGTTGGGGCTGGCCATGTGGTACAGCCAGACATACTGGCGAAAGGGAGGACAGTTGGTGTTCGGGTCGCCCTGTTCCCATTTCAGACCGGGCCAGAACGGGGTGCCGAACATGTCAAACAGGTTCTGAACATGGGCGGTTGGACCGGTGCCGTTATTAAAATTGGCAGGGGTGACGTCGTAAGGGGTATAGTTGTGCCCGGTAAGTGCCACGGCCGGACGGACCACAAGAGCGCCGTGCAGACCCATAGTCCGGTTGACCGGCGCGTTCAAGTTGTCGTAGTAGAGGTGGGCGCCCGATTGGTTGACGGTGAAGGTTACCGGTCCGACGGTCCCACCCGCGGGGATGGTACCGCTGTCGAAGATCACCGGGTCGCTGGGGAGAGCGCCGGGGATGAAGAATGAGTGGGGCTGATCCAAGGCGTTGGTGATCTTGATGGTGATGGAATCGCCTTTGATGGCATAGATTGTCGGTCCTGGACATTCGGGAGGAATGTCCACCCCGTCCGCCTTCATCTTGTAGATCCAGAAGTAGCAGCGGGCATCGTTGATTTCATTGTGGGTCACCATCTGCTTCATGCAGTCGGTGATGGTTACTTCCAATGTCTGGGTGGCGGCAAAGGCATTCTTTGTCCCTAAAAAGGGAATCCGGCTGCCCATGATGATGGTTGCAACCCCTGCTGAAGCACCTAACTTCAGGAAATCTCTTCGTTTCATTGTCATTGTTTCCTCCTTTTGATCTCTGCGTTACCTAGGTTTTATGTCTGTACACTCTTCTGTTGACGTATATGACGTATGATTGAATTTTGGTTGCTGCAAAGCGCTAACGTTTAAAATCACACTTTCGTTGCGCTAAATTCAATTAATAATATACACAGAATGTGCCAAATATGCAAATTTGCTAAATTGTATAATAATTCAAGTGTTTTGCAGAGACAAAGCCGGGGCTTTAGTCGATATATGTGATGTATATTTAAATTTGTATATTTTGGGGTATAAGTAGTTATCATGCTGAAAGTACTATATTTTTTTTAGATTTGAACGCAATGGTTACTGCCAAAATATTTACAGGGGTAATAACGGTACGTCAGCTCCCCCTGCGGCCATGAAGCCCCGATTATTCATGAAAACGGCGACAATAATCTATTGACTCTCACCCGATTATCCATGATACAGTTTTTGCTGTATACAACTTTTAGCAAGAGTTCTCTGCGCAAGCTGAATATAAGGTGGTATATTCAGATGATATATTTTTCGGACGGAAGGACTGGTTGATGAACAGACGCAGCGCATTTGTGGTTATAATTGTGACGATACTTGTCGTATCTGTGACCTACGGGCTGAAGCGTAGTGGACGGCAGGGCGGCGCAGACAGTGAAAATACGTCATCCGCCGGCAGCAAACCTGTACCCGGCGGAGTTGTCTATACCTGTCCGATGCACCCGTTCATTCTCAAGGATCGTCCCGGTACCTGCCCGATCTGTAACATGGAACTGGTGCAGAAAATCAACGGCGCCGAACTCTCCGACAATGATCTGCGGGGTGTACGCCATGTGGCGCTGTCGCCGACCCAGCAGGTCATAGCCAATCTGGCGACGGTGACGGTGGGTGTGAAGCCCTTCACCAGGGAGATAAAATGTACCGGTATCGTAGCCTTCAACCAGGAACGCCAGGGAAAGGTATCCGCCTGGGTGGCCGGGCGTCTCGACCGCCTGCTGGTCAAAAGCGTGGGGACTGAAGTGCGCAAGGGCATGCCGGTGGCCGAACTCTACTCGGTCGATCTGTACAATGCCGAGGCGCAGTACCTGATGGCCTACAAGACGCTCAAGATCCTGAACAGCTCCCTATCCGTTACATTTCCCATAAACACCCAGATGTCGCTGGGCGACGCCTACGAGCGTCTGCGCCAGCTCGGATTCAGCGAAGAGCAGTTCATCCGGCTGCAGAAATCCACAAGTCCGTCGATCCGGGTCCCGATCTACAGCCCCTTCTCCGGCGTGGTTACCGAGAAGCTTGTCAAGGAGGGACAGTACGTCAATGTCGGTGATCCGCTCTTCGCCATCGCCGACCTCTCCCGGATCTGGGTGGAACTTGAGGTTTTCGAAAGCGATTTTCCCTTCATCAAGGTCGGCCAGGACGTCACCATTCATTCCCGTTCCTATCCGGGAGAGCCCTCTCACGGGAAAGTGAAACTGATCTATCCCTTTCTGGATGCCAAGTCACGTACAATCAAAATCAGGGTCGAGATCCCCAATCCCGGACTGAAGTTGAAACCGGAGATGTACGTGCAGGCGGCCATCAGCGTTCCCCAGACGGCATCGCTGGTCATTCCCGCTGCGGCCGTCAAGGACACGGGTACGCGTCAGGTGGTCTGGGTCGAGTCCCGTCCGGGCGTGTTTCAGTCCCGGGATGTGAAAACGGGCGCCCGGTTCGGCAAGGAGCTGCAGATACTGTCCGGTCTGAAGGCCGGGGAGAAGGTGGCCACCACCGGCGGCTACCTGATCGACTCGGAAGCTCAGCTCAGTCGCGGTGCTGAAGAGACGCAAAAACCTCCCGCAGCGACGGAAAAACCGGCTGCGGCACCGGCGAAGCAGGCGCCGTCACCATCGCCGGCGCATAAAGATGAAATGGACATGAAAGATATGAAGATGAACTAAGAAGTCGTCCCTGATGTCGCTTGACAGGGAATATAGAGGAAAGATAACTATGAGATTGCTGAGCATTTTTTTGGCTTCCATGATCCTGGTATGTGCCGTTTCGGCTGCCGCGGAGGATATGAACGGTTTTCGGGACTTCACCTGGGGCAGCAACATGGAAGTGATCCTGGAATCGGATCCGATGCTGGTCGAGGGGCATATGGGGGTCATGCCGGGGGTCAAGGCCTATCAGCGGAGAGACGAAGACCTGAATTACGGCGGAATAAAAGCCGATGGGATCACCTACATCTTTTTCAAGGGGCGGTTTACTTCCGTCAGCATTGATTTCAAGGGATTCGATAACTACGAAAAGCTTTTAGCCTATTGCTCAAAACGGTTCGGCCCGGTCACCGCGACGGCAGTAATGAGGCAGGAACAATATGCCGGTTTCGATACCCCCAAAACCGGTGTCATGCTCCTCTACCAGCTGTCCATGCAGACCGCCAACTACGGCAGGCTGTATCTCTACTCCAAGAAATTTTTGAATTAGAAACCGGAAGGCAGGGATCGGAATTCGGCACTCGGGATTCGGGACTGGTAAAAACCGGTTTTGCGAGTCCCGAATCCCGAGTGCCGGTGCCCGAGGTTTTACATGATCGAAAAAATTATCGAATTCAGCGCCCGCAACCGGTTTATCGTTGTGACAATCTTCGGGCTGATCATCGCTTGGGGGGGCTGGTCGATCTACAGCACACCGGTGGATGCCATTCCGGATCTGTCGGACAACCAGGTCATTGTCTTTACCGATTACCCCGGCCGCTCGCCGCAGGTGGTGGAGGACCAGATCACCTACCCTCTGGCCACCAACCTGCAAGGCCTGCCCAAGGTCAAGGCCGTACGCGCATCCAGCGCCTTCGGCTTCTCCATGATCTACGTCATCTTCGAGGACTCGGCCGACATCTACTGGGCCCGGACCCGCGTTCTGGAACGGCTCAACTACGCCTCCTCGCTCCTTCCGCCGGGAGTGGTTCCGACCCTCGGCCCGGACGGTACCGGGGTGGGGCATGTCTTCTGGTACACCATTGAAGGCAAGGGCTATGACCTGGAACAGTTGCGCACCCTGCAGGACTGGTTCGTACGCTACCAGCTCAACACCGTCCCGGGTGTGGCCGAGGTGGCCTCCATCGGCGGATTTGTCCGGGAATACCAGATCGACCTGGACCCGAACAAGCTGTTTGCCTACAAGGTTGCCATCAGCCAGGTCGTGGAGGCGGTCAAACGCTCGAACAGTGATGTGGGCGGCCGCCTGCTGGAACAGTCCGATGCCGAATACCTGATCCGCGGCCGCGGTTATGTGCAGTCGCCGACCGACCTGGAAGATATTGTGATCGCCGCCGAACAGGGCGGTACCCCCGTTTACCTGAAGAACCTCGGCACCGTCCAGCTGGGGGGCGCCATCCGACGCGGCCTGCTGGATAAAAACGGCAAAGGCGAAGCCGTGGGCGGCATCGTGGTTATGCGCTACGGCGAGAACGCCAAAGATGTCATCGACCGGGTCAAGGTCAAGATCAGTGAGCTGGAAAAAGGTTTGCCGCCCGATGTCAGGATTTTGGTCTCCTATGATCGCTCCGACCTGATCTCGCGCGCAATCAGCACCCTCAAGAAATCGCTGGTGGAGGAATCGGTTGTCGTCTCGCTGGTGATACTGGTCTTCCTGCTGCACTTCCGGAGTGCCCTGGTGATCGTGCTGACTCTGCCGATTTCCGTACTGATCGCTTTCATCACCATGAAACTGATGGGGGTCACCTCCAATATCATGTCCCTGGGTGGCATCGCCATCGCTATCGGCGTCTTGGTTGATGCCGGGGTGATCATGGTGGAAAACTGCTATCGCCACCTGTCCGAGATGCCGCCGGATACTCCGGACGTACAACGCCTGAACGTTGTCATCAACTCGGCCAAACAGGTCGGCCGGCCAATCTTCTTCTCCCTGGCAATCATCGTGCTCTCCTTTGTGCCGGTTTTCATGCTGGAGGGACAGGAGGGGAAACTCTTTCACCCGCTGGCCTTCACCAAGACCTTCTCCATGATGGGTTCGGCACTGATCGCCATCACCCTGGTTCCGGCACTGATGAGCTGGTTCATGCGCGGCAGGATGCGCCCCGAGAGCTCCAACCGTGTATCGACCTTTTTCATCAAACTCTATGCACCGGTCATACGCTGGGTGCTGGTCTGGAAGAAAACCACCATTGCCCTGAACATCGTGGCCCTGCTGATAGCCGTACCGCTCTTCATGCGCATGGGATCCGAATTCATGCCGCCACTGGACGAGGGTTCGCTGCTCTACATGCCGGTCACCCTGCCCAATGTCTCCATCACCGAAGCCAAACGCCTGATTCAGGTGCAGGACACAATCATCAAGAGCGTGCCCGAGGTGAGCCAGGTGCTGGGAAAAGTCGGACGGGCCGAAACCTCCACCGACCCCGCGCCGGTCTCCATGTTCGAGAGCATCATCATACTCAAACCCAAGGAACAGTGGCGTCCGGGGATCAAGAAGGCCGATATCGTGGCCGAGCTGGACGGCAAGCTGCAGCAGGTCGGGGTCAGAAACGGCTGGACCCAGCCGATCATCAACCGCATCAACATGCTCTCCACCGGCGTACGCACCGACCTGGGGGTCAAGATACTGGGAAGCAACCTGAACGTGCTGAATGACCTGGCGGTGCAGGCCGAGGCGATCCTCAAGCCGATTCCGGGCGCGGCCGATGTGGTGGCCGAACGGGTCACCGGCGGCAACTTTATCGACATCGATATCGACCGCGAGTCAGCCGCCCGTTATAACGTGAAGGTGGGCGATATTCAGGAAATCATTGAGACTGCCCTGGGTGGCGCGGCGCTTTCCACTACCGTCGAAGGGCGCAATCGCTTCCCGATTCGCATTCGCTACCTGCGCGACTACCGCGACAGCATCCAGTCCATCCAGCAGATTCTGGTTTCGGGGCAGGATGGCGTCACGCAGGTGCCGCTCTCGCTGGTGACCCGGCTCAAGGTCTCCACCGGCGCACCGGAGATCAACAGCGAGGGGGGGTTGCTCCGCTCGCTGGTATTTCTCAATGTGCGGGGTCGGGATATGGGCGGTTTTGTTACCGAGGCCAAGCAGACACTGGAAAAGAGCCTTAAACTGCCCCCCGGCTACTACCTGGCCTGGTCCGGCCAGTGGGAAAACCAGCTCCGCGCCAAGGCCCGCCTGCAGATTCTGATTCCTTTGGGGATTGTGATCATCTTCGTCCTACTCTATTTCACCTTCCATTCGGCCCTGGAAGCCTCCATGGTCATGCTCTCGGTGCCTTTTGCCCTGGTGGGTGGGGTCTACCTGGTCTCGGCCCTGGGGTACAACCTGTCGGTGGCGGTCTGGGTCGGTTTTATCGCCCTGTACGGCATTGCCGTGGAGACCGGGGTGGTGATGGTGATTTACCTGCATGAGGCCCTGGACAGGAAACTGATCAACGGCCCCTGCACTGAGCAGGACATCAACGACGCCACCTTCGAGGGAGCCGTACTCAGGCTCAGGCCCAAACTGATGACCGTGGCCGTGGCTCTCCTGGGTTTGATCCCGATCATGTGGTCCTCCGGCACCGGTGCGGATGTAATGAAGCCGATCGCCGCGCCGATGATCGGCGGCATGATTTCATCGGCCGTGCATGTACTGATCATGACACCGGTCATATTCGTTTTGATGAAGAAGAGGGAACTGAAGAAGGGGACCCTGAAGTACAGCGGGTTGATGAAGTAGATTCCTTGCTTTGATAAAGCAGGAGGGAAGACAAACAGGGGACAGATCAATTGATTTGTCCCCTGTTTGTGTATGACTGCGGATTACAGGCCCTGCGCCGGTTTGCCGGAAATAAATCCGGCAAACTGTCAGTTGTTTTCTTTCTCGGAACGGGATTTGAGCCGCATGTTCAAGGTTTGGCGCTTGAGCCCCAGCATGGTGGCGGCGATGCCCTGATTTCCTCCCGCCAACGTCAGGGCCGTATCTATGATGCACTCTTCCGCCTCGCGCAATGTTGGAAAATGCCCCCAGATTTCCTCAAGCTTGTGCTGGATCTGCTCGCGGTCCATCACGGGGCTGGCTGTCGCTTCGGACGAAAGGTCCGGTGCGATTCGCTGGCGGAACGAGTCCAGCGAGATGATGCTGGACTGGCGACGTGCAACGGCATCAACGACCATGGCCTGCAGCTCGCGGACATTGCCGGG
>JAENWA010000122.1 GCA_016650295.1 Desulfuromonadales bacterium
CCCTGACCCTGGTGGCGGTGGCCATGACCATGCTGTTCGCCGCCGGAACACGCCTGAGCCATATCATTTCCATGATCCTGCTGGCCATGCCGCTTTTGGCCTACAAGTTGAGCAGGGGCTATCACAAGGGGCGCATGGAGGCCTGGACCAATCCCTGGAGCGACCCGGAGGGTAAAGGATTCCAGATCATCCAGTCCTGGCTGGCCCTTGGCACCGGAGGCCTGTTCGGACAGGGACTGGGCGAAGGCAAACAGAAACTTTTTTATCTGCCTGAGGCCCACACCGACTTCATCCTGTCCGTCGTCGGAGAAGAACTGGGCTTTCTGGGGGTCATCATCATTATCGGCATGTTCTTCCTGCTGGTGCAGCGCGCCATGCGCATTTCGGTGGCCGCACCCGACACCTTCGGGCGTTTTCTGGCCCTGGGGATCGCCGTGCTGTTCGGCATCGAAGCCACGGTCAACATGGGTGTCGTTACCGGCCTGCTCCCCACCAAGGGGCTGGCGCTCCCCTTTATCAGCTACGGCGGCAGCTCGCTGCTGATCAGCCTGTTTGCCGTCGGCATCCTGCTCAATATCTCCTCCGGTTTGAAGATCGAGCCGATCAAGCTCAAGGAGGAAAAATGAAATTATTGATAGCCGGCGGCGGTACCGGCGGACACTTGTTTCCCGGCATAGCCGTGGCCGAGGAGTTTCTGGCCCGCAATCCGGCCAACCAAGTCCTCTTTGTCGGCACCGAGCGCGGCATCGAGGCGCGTGCCGTACCGTCCGCCGGACACCGGCTCGAACTGATTTCGGCGGCCGGAATCCGCGGCAAGGGCATCTTCAGCCAGATCAAGGGTGCTGCCATGATGCTCTACGGCTATGCCCAGTCCAGAAAGATCCTCAAATCGTTCCGGCCGGACATGGTGTTGGGTGTGGGTGGCTACGCCTCCCTACCGATGGTGCTGGCGGCCAGGGGAATGCAGATTCCCCGTTTCATCCATGAACAGAACGCCATTCCGGGCATGACCAACAAGCTGCTGGCCAGATTTGCCGATCAGGTTTTCATAACGCTGGAGGAATCCGGCAAATTTTTTCCACTGGAGAAAACACTGCTGACCGGAAATCCCCTGCGGAGTCAGATTGTTGAAATGGCGGAAACAATTCGTCACGAACAGCGGACCACGGACAACGAACAACGCTTCCACATCTTCGTATTCGGCGGCAGCCAGGGCGCCCATGCCATCAACATGGCCATGATCGCCGCCCTGCCCCACTTGGCGGACCTTTCCGACCGGCTTGAGATCTGCCACCAGACCGGAGAAAAAGACTGCTCCCACATCCGGGACGCCTACCGGGAAAGCGGGCTGCCGGCTGCTGTGCAACCCTTTATCAGCAATATGGCTGCCGAATACCATACAGCCGATCTGATCATCTGCCGGGCCGGGGCCACTACCATCGCCGAGGTGACCTCCTGCGGCAAGGCCTGCCTGTTCATCCCTTTTCCGCATGCGGCGGACGATCACCAGCGCCGCAACGCCGAGGCGCTGCTGAAGAAGCAGGCCTGCTTCATGCTGCTGGAACACGAACTGACGGGAGAACGGCTGGCCGCTATGATCAGGGAATTGATGAACGACCCGGCAACACTGCGACAGACCGGAGCAGCGGCCTTCAGCCTGGCACGACTGGATGCAGGGCGGATCATCGTGGATGAGATGGAGAAAACACAGAAAGAAGGTTCACATGTACGGTAAAATAGATAAAATCCACTTCGTCGGCATCGGCGGCATCGGTATGAGCGGTATCGCCGAGGTGCTTTTGAACCTGGGCTACAAGGTCTCCGGCTCCGACCTGCGCCAGTCGGATACTACCGAGCGCCTGGCATCCATCGGGGGGGAGATCTATATCGGCCACGCCCGGCAGAATCTGACCAACGTGGATGTTGTGGTCACCTCGACCGCTGTGCAGGAGGACAATCCGGAGGTTCTGGAAGCGCGGGAGCAGATGATACCGGTAATTCCGCGGGCCGAGATGCTGGCCGAACTGATGCGCATGAAGTACGGCATCGCCATCGCCGGCACCCACGGGAAAACTACCACCACCTCAATGGTGGCGACGGTCCTGACCCACGGCGGCATCGATCCAACTATCGTCATCGGCGGTAAGCTGAACACCCTGGGAACCAATGCCGTGCTGGGCCAGGGCAAGTTCCTTGTGGCCGAGGCCGACGAGTCGGACGGCTCGTTCATGAAGCTCTCCCCGACCATTGCCGTGGTGACCAACATCGACGCCGATCATCTGGATTTCTATACCGGCGGCATCAGCCAGATCAAGGACATCTTTGTCGACTTCATCAACAAGATCCCCTTCTACGGCCTGGCGGTGCTCTGCCTGGACGACGACAACATTGCCGGCATCATCCCGCGCGTCAAAAAACGTTTTGTCACCTACGGGCTTTCCACGCAGGCCGATATCCGCGCCACCAATATCAGACCGGAAGGTGGCAGCACCTCATTTGTGGCCCATTACAAGGGCTACCGCATGGGCGATATCTCCTACTCCATGCCGGGGGCCCACAATGTCCTGAATGCCCTGGCCTGTATCGCGGTCGCCATGGAACTGGACATTCCCTTCGACATGATTCAGGAGGGGTTTGCCCGCTTTGGCGGTGTGGGGCGGCGCTTCCAGGTCAAGGGCGAGGTTGGCGGCATCATGGTGGTTGACGACTACGGGCATCATCCGGCTGAGATCAGGGCGACCCTGGCGGCTGCCAAGGGGGGCTGGCCCGAACGAAGACTGGTGGTGGCCTTCCAGCCCCATCGCTATTCGCGGACCAAAGAGCTGTTCGATGATTTTGTGAAATGCTTCTACGACGCCGACGTACTGGTCCTGACCGACATCTATGCCGCCAGCGAACAGCCGATTGACGGGGTTTCAGCGGAGTCACTGGCCGCAGCCGTCAAAAAACACGGCCAGCGCGACGTCAGCTATGTTGCCGAGCGGGAAACGCTGCCCGAATACCTGGCCGGCATTTCAAAACCTGGCGACATAGTATTGACGCTGGGGGCCGGGAATATCTGGCAGGCCGGCGAAGGCCTTCTGAAACGATTGCAGAGCTGAGAGATACATGAGCCGGCCGATCGACATAATCCGTTCTGTTTTTGACGGGGAACTGCTGGAACAGGTACCGCTCGCTCGGCATACCTCGCTGAAGGTGGGGGGACCGGCCGACATCTTTGCCATTCCCCGGGATATCGCGGACCTCCGGAATCTGGTGAAGATCCTGGATGAGTTGCAGATCCCCCGGTTTGTGATCGGCGGCGGCTACAACCTGCTGGTGCGCGATGGCGGCTTTCGCGGGGCGGCCATCTCACTGTGCAAGATACAGCAGATGACCGTCAGTAAAGACGGTGAAGTCAGGGCCGAGGCGGGCGTCAGCACCATCGGTCTGGCACGTCTGGCCCAGGCTCACGGACTGAGCGGCCTGGAGTTTCTGATCGGCATTCCGGGCAGCATCGGCGGCGCATTGAGAATGAACGCCGGTGCTCACGGGGGTGAGATATTTGACCACCTCGTATCGCTGGAACTGCTGGACGAAGACGGCGTTCACACCTATGATAAAAAAACCTTTAAATACGGTTATCGTTGCTTGCAACTTGAACCTAATAAAATTATAATTGCGGCCAAATTTCAGCTTGCCGCAGGCTCGCAGGAAGATATCTGCGCTGAAATGGATGCCTGCCTGCAGAAACGGAGAGAAACGCAGCAGGTCAGGTTCCCCAACGCCGGCTCGTTTTTCAGGAATCCGGCCGGTCAGGCAGCCTGGAGGCTGATTGATGAAGCCGGGCTGCGCGGACTGACCGTTGGCGGCGCGCAGGTTTCGGAGGTGCATACCAATTTCCTGATCAACCGGGGTGGTGCGCAGGCTGCTGATTTCCTCCGTCTGGCTGACATCATAAAAGAGCGGGTTTTCAACACGAGCGGTGTGAAGCTGGAAGAAGAAGTACGCATTACGGGCGAGGATTAGTACATGGCAGCCGCGAAAACAAACAAAATCGGCGTCCTGATGGGTGGCCTTTCCGCGGAACGGGACGTTTCCCTGAAGAGCGGAACAGCAGTTCACCAGGCCCTGCTGGCCCAAGGGTATCAAGCCGTAGCCATTGACGCGGGACGCGACCTGGCGGCCGTTCTGGTACAGGAAGAAATCGAGGCGGCCTTCATCGCACTGCATGGCCGATACGGAGAAGACGGCTGCGTACAAGGACTGCTGGAACTGCTGCAGATCCCCTACACCGGCTCCGGCGTGCTGGCCAGCGCACTGGCCATGCACAAACTGTACAGCAAGCAGACCTTTGCCTCGGCCGGCATCCTCACGGCGCCCTTTCATCACTTTCGGCGGGGAGAACAGGTCCGCCTGGAGGATCTTGCCTTCGGCCTGCCGCTGGTGGTCAAGCCGGTGCAGGAAGGCTCTTCGGTCGGTGTCTCCATCGTCAGGCAGGCGGATCAGCTCGAAGCGGCCTTGGCTGCTGCGTTTCAGCACGATTCGGAAATCCTGGTGGAACAGTACATCAAGGGGCAGGAGGTGCAGGTCGGCATACTGGACAACCGTCCCATCGGAGCCATCGAGATCGTACCGAAAAATGAATTCTATGATTTCGAAGCCAAGTACACCGACGGCATGGCCGAGCACTTCTTCCCGGCCCGCCTTGCGCCGGCTCTGTATGAAAAAGCCCAGCAGATCGGTCTGGCCGCCCACCAGGCGCTGGGTTGTTACGGCTACAGCAGGGTTGATCTGCTGGTAACGGAAGACGGAGATTGTTTTGTGCTGGAGGTCAACACCCTGCCGGGCATGACGGCCCTGAGCCTGCTGCCGGAGATTGCAGCCAAGGGTGCCGGACTATCTTTTGAGACTCTGGTGCAACAAATCATCGAGTCGGCAACGCTGCACATAAAGGCAGACTGAATACTGTGCGAGACTTTTCCAGTTCGACATACCAGCGCAAGAAAGTGGCCGTCAACAAGGTCAAGATCAAGCGCAAGCCGATTGAATGGGGAAAATACCTGCGTCCGATGGGCACGATTGCTCTGGGAGTTGCGGGGGTCTCACTGCTCTTCGGCATTCTGTTCATCGCGTACAAGGCCATCGGTTCAACAACCTTTTTCCGTCTCAATACCATGGAGGTATCCAGCGCCAAGCGCTTGAGCCGTGATGAAATACTGGCCCTGGCCGGGGTTGAAGCGGGGCAGGACCTGGCACGCATGAACCTGAAACGGATGGGTGAACAGCTGGCGCAGAATCCCTGGGTGGAGACTGTCCGCATTCACAGGTATTTCCCTGACCGGCTCTCCATATCCATTACGGAACGTGAACCGCTGGCTATTGTAAACATGGGTTTCATCTACTATCTTGACAAAAAGGGCACCGTGTTCAAGTCGCTCAGTCAGGGAGATAAACTGGATTACCCGGTTATCACCGGTTTTAGTGAAGAGGATATGAGCAGCAATCCGGCCGGGACCAGGGACGCACTGAAAACCACCTGCGAACTGCTCGGGATCTTGCGGGAAAAAGGCGCGTTTATCCTTGCGGATGTATCGGAGATTCATTACGATAAGGGCTACGGTTTCACGCTTTTCACCGCCTCCGGGTCGCTTCCGGTGAAAGTCGGTTCCGGTGATTTCGCCGCCAAGGTGGACCGCCTGGCACGGATCTACCGGGAACTGATGGTCCAACGATCCTCACTGCATTACATCGACCTGGATTATAACGATAAAATCGTCGTCAAAAAGAGCTGAATTCAGAATTTATTATCAGGCAGGGGGGAATATGTCAGCAACCAAAAGAGATAATCTGATCGTCGGCCTCGACATCGGCACTACCAAGATCTGTGCCATTGTGGGAAATGTTACGGACGACGGCATCGATATCGTCGGCATCGGCACCAGTCCGTCCAGCGGCCTGCGCAAGGGTGTCGTCATCAACATTGAGAGCACGGTCGCATCCATTCGCAAGGCCATCGACGAAGCCGAACTAATGGCCGGCTGCGAGATCAAATCGGTGTATGCCGGCATTGCCGGCGGCCATATCAAGGGTATCAACTCACAGGGCGTAATCGCCATCAAGAACCGCGAGGTTGCCCAGGAGGATGTCCGCCGCGTAATCGACGCCGCCAAGGCGATCGCCATCCCCATGGATCGCGAGGTCATTCACATCTTGCCCCAGGAGTTCATCATCGATGAGCAGGACGGCATCCGCGAACCGCTCGGTATGAGCGGCGTCCGTCTGGAAGCCAAGGTGCACATCGTCACCGGCGCAGTGGCCAGCGCCCAGAACATCGTCAAATCCTGCAACCGGGCCGGGCTGGATGTAGCCGACATCGTCCTGGAACAGCTGGCATCATCCCATGCCGTCCTCTCTGACGACGAAAAGGAGCTGGGGGTCTGCCTGGTGGATATCGGCGGCGGCACCACCGATATTGCTATTTTTGCGGAAGGCGCCATCAAGTACACCTCCGTGCTCTCGCTGGGCGGCAACCATCTCACCAACGACATCGCCGTCGGCTTGCGCACCCCCATGGCCGAGGCCGAAAAGATCAAGCAGAAATACGGCTGCTGCCTGTCGGCTCTGGTGGGCAAAGAGGACAAGATCGAGGTGCCCAGCGTTGGCGGCCGCAAGCCGCGCGAGCTTTCGCGCAACGTGCTGTGTGAAATCCTCGGCCCCCGTGTGGAAGAGATCTTTACCCTGGTCAACCGGGAAATCATCAAATCGGGGCTGGAGGATTCCATCGCCTCCGGCGTGGTCATCACCGGCGGTTCCAGTATCCTGGAAGGCATGCCGGAACTGGCCGAGCAGATCTTCAACCTGCCGGTCCGGCGCGGCCTGCCCCAGAGAATCGGCGGCCTGGTAGATGTAGTCAACTCGCCGGTTTATGCCACCGGTGTCGGCCTGGTGGTATATGGCAGCAAAAATTCAGGGACACGTGAGCACTTCAAAGAGGGCGGTTCAGACGACAGCATCTTCAATACCACCATGCGCCGCATGAAGACCTGGTTTCGGGAGTTTTTCTAATCTAACCGGCAGGTTTGTTATTGGTGCCAGACCGCAAACAAACTGAATTTTAAGCCATTTTTTTATACTGTATTTTTTTCATTTTTTTTCTTTGATTCTTTGTAACTTTACGGTTACATTTTACCCTTACTGGACGAAATACTGCCATTGCACGAAGGGGGAGGAAATGCATGTTCGAATTTGATGAAGCGATAGACCAGGGTGCCGTGATCAAGGTAATCGGAGTGGGCGGCGGCGGCGGGAATGCTGTCAACACCATGATTGCCAGTTCTATACATAAAGTTGATTTTGTTGTTGCCAACACAGATGCACAGGCGCTTCGCAATTCGCAGGCACCGGTCAAGATACAGCTTGGCCGCCAGCTTACCAAGGGTCTGGGAGCCGGCACCAAGGCCGAGGTCGGTAGAGAGGCCGCCCTGGAAGACCGTGATGCCCTGGTTGAAGCCATCAAGGGTGCCGATCTGGTATTCATCGCCGCAGGCATGGGTGGCGGCACCGGGACCGGCGCTGCACCGGTCATTGCCGAAGCAGCCCGCGAAACAGGCATCCTGACCGTCGGCGTCGTCACCAAGCCCTTTACCTACGAAGGCAAACAAAAGACGGAAGCTGCCGAATCCGGCATCAACGAACTCAAAAAACATGTCGACTCGCTGATCATCATCCCCAATGACCGTCTGATCAGCCAGGCCGGCAAAAACATGTCGCTTTTCGACGCCTTCAAACCGTCTGATGATGTCCTGCGCCAGGCCGTGCAGGGCATTTCCGAACTGATCACCTCTACCGGTTTCATGAACCTCGACTTTGCCGACGTAAAAACCGTCATGAGCGTACGCGGCATGGCCATGATGGGCATCGGCGTGGGCGCTGGCGAAAACCGTGCCGCCGATGCGGTCAACAATGCCATCGCCAGCCCGCTGCTGGAAGACAACGACATCTCCGGCGCCAAAGGTGTGCTGGTTAATATCACCGGTTCAACAACCATGACCATGGACGATTACAATACGGTCAACCGGATTGTCCACGACAAGGTCCACGAAGACGCCAACATCAAGATCGGTGTTGTCAGGGACGACGACATGGGCGACACCATCAAGGTTACCGTCATCGCCACCGGCTTCGGCGACCGCTTTGATGTGGAACGAGGTCACAAACGAAGCTTCGGCGCCATCCCGGTCATAGAGAAGCAGACCTCATCCTCCAGGAATACGCTGGACAAACCGACCTTCATCCGCGATCGCCAGCAGAACGAGAACGTTACCCGCATCCGTCCGTCAATCTCGTCATTTAATGAAGATGACGACGATCAGTACGACATCCCGACCTTCCTGAGGAAGTCGGTAGACTGACCTCCCACAGAATTGACAGAGCGGCAGCGCCCCGCGTTGCCGCTCTCATTTGCCCGGATCTCCTATATCCCCCTCCTGGAGACCCGGGCTTTTTTTATTTATAATTACAGGGGAGATCCAATGTCCGGAATTGGACTTGATAACTGATGTCGTTCGCTATCTGACTGCGTTATATCTCTAAGAGAACAAAGCGTCCAGCTGGTCAAAATCAATGTGAGTTTCAGCGAGTTTTTTTATCAGGTCGAGTTTTTCGATATCAGCGGCGGTTATTTTGGACACATCCTCGGTGATTTCTCGATATAGCTCTGCGGTGGTATGTTCTGCACACCGCATATACGGGATATTGCTGCGATCAAGTATCATCTGGGTAATGATGCTGATCGGAGCGACACCCGGGATCAGCAGGCCAACTATCCGTGATCGATATTCAGGCACCTTGTAGAGATTTGCCACCGTTACCAGCAACTCGTCACGACTGCTGGTAACAATCAGCAGTGAATTTTCCTGCAGCAGTTCGGTAACACGTTGAGTCGAGGCGGCACCGATCTGGACATTGTGAATTATTCTTCCCGCCTCACGCCGGTTGCCATGCAACGGCGATCCGAGCAGATTCGACACCCGCCGAAGAGTCGGATTCGCCAGGATCGGATTATAGTCAACCCCGCCCACAACCGTTAAAGCCTCATCTGCCAGAGCCCGTTTGAGGTAATCCAGAGTGCGATCCCGCTTTTCCGAGATCAGCTTGTTTGCCAGAAGTGCACGTACTTCAACCCCCTCTTTCTCAAAGAGGGCTAACCCCATGCAGACCTTGTCAACGACATTCCCCAAACCGCCACCGGTTACCATCAGCACCGGGGCATTCAGCAAGCGAGCTATGCGGGCATTGGACATTTTCATTACCGACCCGACACCGGGGTGACCCGATCCCTCTATGATAATGAGATCACATCTTTTTTCCAGCTCCGCATAGGCTTTTTTAATCTGATCCTGAAATTCCGACGGCGAAACCTCCCCGTCCACCACCCTGCGCGTGGTATCGGGATAGACCACAACCGGCGACATCCAGCGCAGATCTTTGTTCAGCCCGAATACCTGGGCAATCAGAGCGGAGTCCTTATCAACCGTACGATTGCCGACTATCACCGGTTTTGGTCCGAGAGGTTTTATAAAACCGACCCGCCCGTATTTCCTGAGCGCAAGATGCATCAGACAGATACAGGTAGTAGTTTTACCGCAGTTTTGCCCGGTAGCGGCAATGAAGATGTTTTTTGCCATGGTGTTATCCTGTGGATAATTGAGCCTGGAGTAAATTAAAGGAACAATATGGGGGTTCTCTTCCAGTATGTTAGATTGCCCCTCAGGCTCCTAAAAGTATTTTATCCTACTACGGTCAGAGTTATCCATTATATTCGTGATAGTACATCATCACCAGCCGCGCCCGGTTTTCCAGGCAGAGCGGGCAGAGTTCCCCGGCGTCCTGCCAGACCTCATCCGCCAGCCATTCGCCCGCTTCGGCATACTCGGACTTCGGCGCGCTCTCATCATATTCCTTCCGGCACATCGTGCAGATCTTCACGAGATTTCCCTCTCTCCCGCCAACGCCCGCTCGTACTCTTTACGCAGCATGACGGTCTCCGCCGTGCCTATGACACTCCAGGGCAGGGTTTCATCAGCAGCAATGCTCCGCTGTACATACCAATCCGTATCAATGCCGCACGCCCTGGCAGCCTTTTTGAGGTTGGCCCCCTCCGACATCGCCGCAAGAAGGGGAGACAAACGCCGATCTCCGCGCGACAGAAGCGCCTGCAGATAGGACTCGCGCAGGCTTTCCACCTTGAGCCTCACATTGGACAGCGGGCGCAGCCGTGTTTCCAGCAATTTGACCTTGCGCTCCAGTGAGGGGAGCGGTTCCATACCGCACCACTGAAAGGGGGTGAAGGGCTTGGGAATAAAGGGATTGACCGAGAGGGTAATCTCGCCCAGCCGCTTGTTGGCCCGGGCCCGTTCGATGACCCGTCCGCGGATCGCCTCCACCAGTCGCAGCAGTTCATCAAGATCCTGATCCGTTTCGGTCGGCAGTCCGATGATGACATACAGCCTGAGGTTGAGGATATCCCGCGAAATCAGCATCTCGCAGGCATCCAGTATCTGAGCCTCGGTCAGGTTCTTGCGGATCAGGTCGCGCAGCCGCTGCGAGCCCCCTTCCGGAGCCAGTGAAATCGTCTTGTGTCCGCTGACCAGCAACGCGTCCAGCATAGCCCCGTCAATGCGGTCGATGCGCAGGGACGAGACCGAAACCTTGGCCCCCTGGTCGACGATGTAGCGGCAGAGTCGCCCGATATCGGTGTAATCCGACACTGCCGCCCCCACCAGACCGATCTTGCCGCGCTGTTCAAGGCCTTTGTCCACCAGCGCCACCAGGTGTTCGTACGGCTGTTGACGAAAGGCGCCGTAGATAAAGCCCGAGCTGCAGAAACGGCAACCTCGCGGACAGCCGCGGCTGACCTCGATCAGGAACATGTCGCCGAATTCGATGTCTTCCGACAGTATCTGCGATGACGATGGCTGGTGCTGCTCCAGGCAGGCCGAGGCCCGGACCACCGGCAATGGCGCCCCAACCTGAACATCGCAGCCGCTCACCCGGCCCTGACTGTATGTTGGAGAATACAGGGAAGGGACATAAACGCCGGGAACGGCCGCCAAGGCCGACAGAAGGGCACTGCGCGTCTCATCCCGGCGCGGAGACAGCAGGGCATCCACCAGACCGGGGATGATATCCTCACCTTCGCCGATACAGATGACATCCATGAAATCAGCCACCGGCTCGGGGTTGATGAAAAAGGCCGCCCCGCCGGCGATGATCAGCGGGTTCGATTGCGAGCGATCCGCAGCATGGAGCGGGATTCCGGCCAGGGAAAGGATGCTGGGGATATTCAGGTAGTCCGGCTCAAAGGAGGTGGAAAAAGCGATCACATCGAAATCCGCCAGCGGTCGCTGCGACTCCAGCGAAAGCAGGGGAGACCCGCTACGGCGGTATTCCTCCAGGTCCTCACGGTCGGGGAGGAAGGAGCGCTCGCACTGCAGTCCGGCCGAAGCTGCCAGCAGACGGTAGATTGTCTGAAATCCCAGGCTTCCCATGCCGGTGCGGTATAGGTTGGGATATACCAGGCAGATGGAGAGATCGCCGCCGCGGATGTATCCGCTGCTGCACAGATTGGTTTCGGCCGCCAGCAGGGCGCGCAGTTTCTGTTTGATTTTCCAGCTCATGGGGGAAGTATACCAGCGGGGGAGTGAATTGCACAAAAGAAAAGCGCTGCCGGGGGCAGCGCTTTCAAACCAGCGTATTTCAGGGGCATCAGCCCTTTTCCACCTTGACTGACACGGTCCCGACTGCATTTTTCAGCAGGAGGTTGACCTGTGCCTCGCGGAAATGGGCCGGCACGAAAACGGAACCGGGCTGTTGGGCATCGGACAGTTTGGCAGGCAGGACAATGCTGCCCAGTGCCGAGGATAGTTTGACGTTGTCATTGGCGGCAATTCCCGCCTTGGCGGCGTCGACGAAGCAGATCTCGGCGTAGCAGCTGCCGGCCACCAGCAGGTTGTTCTCCGACCAGGTGGACATGCTGCCGTTGTGATGCAGGATCGGTCCGACCGTCAGGCTGAATGGGTAGGAATTGTCGGCTGATGGAACGGCAGCCGGTATGGCAGCGGCAAAGGCAGCCGGTTTGTCGTTGAAGGCGACACGGTTCTTGACCCGGCCCATGCGGCAGCCGTCGTGATCACAGGTTTCACGGTACAGACCGGTCAATCCGCTCATCTCGTGGTGCAGTTCCTCGGGTGTCTGTCCGCCAATCGCTGTGACCGGAGCCACCAGTCCGTGCAGCTTTGCCAGGATCTCGGCGTCACTGCGGGCCTGACCGGCCGGGGCTACGGCGCATCCAAAACACTGTACGCGATTATCGACCGAGGTGAAGGAGCCGGCTTTCTCCGCACCGGTGGCAGCCGGCAGGACAACCGTGGCCAGACGGGCGGATTCGGTCAGGAACAGGTCCTGAACGATCAGCAGTTCCAGCTTCTGCAGGGCCTTCAGTACGCGGTTGCGGTCGGGCATGAAGTGCAGGGGATCGCTGCCCATGACATACAGGGCCTTGATCTCGCCGTTCTCGATACCCTCAATGATCTGGAACAGATCCTTGCCGGGCGCGGCAGGGACGGCAGCGTTCCAGGCCGTGCCGAATGTGGCGGCCATACGCTCGTAGGTGTGGTAGCCGGGCAGATATTCAGGGCAGACGCCCATATCCAGCATACCCTGGGTGTTGTTTTTCTCGTCCAGCGGGTAGATGCCGGCTCCGGTCTCGCCCACGGCACCGGTCAGCAGCGCCAGATTGACGACCCCCTTGACCGCGTTGGGCAGATCAGCCGACCTGATAACATCAGCCCCGTAAATAACCGCCGTGTGGCCGCCGTTGACAGCCAGAACAGCCGCCCCGCGCAGTGCCGCTTCAGTGATGCCGGTTGCTGCGGTTACCTGCTCAAAGGAGATTGCATCCAGGGCAGTCGTGCAGGCATCCAGACCGGCGCTGTTCTTCTGGATGAAGGCGCTGTTCTGCAGGCCTTCAGCCAGGATCGCCTTGTTGAGACCGGCCACCAGCCAGGCCTCGCTGCCCGGCTTGCACTGCAGGAAGGAGTTGGCAAACTTGTTCATGGAGGTTGCCCGGCTGTTGGCCAGGATCAGCTTGGCATTGTTCCTGGTGGCAGCCTGAATGACGCGATAGGCAAACCCGGCCGATTCACCCTTCAGGTCGGCCCCGATCACGATCACCGCCGTGGCCTGCTCGATGGCATCCATCGGCAGTGTGCCGCCGCTGTAGCCGAGCATCCCGAACTGGATGACCTGTGCCGGAAGGAAACCGAGACGGGCTTCGGAATCGATGTTGTTGGTCCCGACCGCTCCGCGCAGGAACTTCTGGAACAGGTAGCTCTCTTCGTTGGTGACCCGCGGCGAACCGATACCGGCCACGGCACTCCCGCCGCTGGCCGAGATGATCTGCTTCAGCTTTCCTGCCGCCACTCCCAGCGCCTGATCCCAGGTCGCCTTCTGCTGATGGCCGGAAGCATCCTTGATCAGCGGTGCGGTCAGACGGCCTGATGAATTGAAAGCGGCATAGCCGAAGCGGCCGTTGATGCAGAGGTTGCCCTTATTGTAACCGTCATCGGAGCTGGTGACCCGTTCGATACGTCCATCCTTGGCATGGTACTCTATCTCGCAGCCCGATGAACAGAAGGCGCAGATGCTCTTGGTGACTTCAAAGGTCCAGGGACGGCCGCGGAATTTGAACGGCTTGCTGATCAGGGTGCCGGTCGGACAGGCGTTGATGCAGTTGCCGCAGAAGTCGCAGTCCAGCGGCTCACGGGTCAGGGTGTCGATGATGGTGCGGTCGCCGCGGTCAACGATCTCGATCGCCTCGCGCCCGACAACCTCGCGGCAGACCTTGACGCACTTCTCGCACAGGATGCAGCGGTTGGGGTCGCTCTCCAGCAGCCGCCAGTCGTAACGGATCGGCAGGCGTTCCAGTTCGGCTGTGTACTTGTTCTTGTCCACTTCCAGGCCGTAGCAGGTATCCTGCAGGTCACACTCGCCGGCGGCATCGCAGATCGGGCAGTCCAGCGGGTGATTGACCAGCATCAACTCCAGCGTTTTCTTGCGGGTCGCCTCGATTTCGGGCGTCGAGGTAATTACGACGATGCCGTCCTTGACCGGTGTGTTGCAGGCGGTCATGAAGCGTTCGACACCCTCCACCTTGACCACGCAGATCCGGCAGGCGCCGGTGGTGGAGACCTTTTTCAGCCAGCAGAGGGTCGGGATCTTGATCCCCAGCTGTGCCGCCGCCTCCAGGATGGTGGTTCCGACAGGCACCGTGACCTGTTTTCCATCGATAGTTACCGTTGCCGTCGTCTTGGTGTCGCAGGTCTCTGTGTGTGCCATGCTATGCTATCTCCGTACAGCGTGAATGTTGTTATTTAATAAGAGCTGAACCGGGCTCTAGACCGCCACCATCGCCATGCGGTAACAGCGCAGACAGCGATCCGCCTCGGCCTGTGCCGTGCTGTCGGCAAAGCCCAGTTCTACCTCGCGGTAATTGCCCTTGGCGGCGCGTTCCCGGCCATGAACCTCTTTCTGGTTGGCGCGGTCCGCCGAATCCAGCCAGGGCACCTGTTCATTCTTGTCGTAGACCCCCAGGTAGGTCAGCAGGTCGTCAAAGATATCCTGATCGGACAGATAGGCCTTGCCCTCTTCCAGCCAGCGCTGGATCACCAGGGCGGCGCGATGGGCATTGCCGATACAGGCCACCACCGTCAGCGGGCCGATTTCGGCGTCGCCGCCGGCAAATACGCCGTCGCAGTCGGTGATCAGCGAACGGGAGAGCATGTTGCCCATGCCGTCCTTCAGGTCTTTCCCGGCAGCATCTTTGAGCGGCAGATACTTGGTGACGACCGTGTTCCACTTGGTGATGTCGATGCCCATGTCGGGCGGGATGAAACTCAGGTCCGGGTCCTGGCCGATGGCCGGGATGACCGTGTCGCACTCGACGATGAATTCGCTGCCCGGCACCGGCTCGGGACGACGGCGACCGGAAGCATCCGGCTCACCCATGGCCATGCGGACACATTCCACGCCGGTGACCTGCTCGTTGGCATCCACGATGATCTTGGTCGGCAGTACCTGAAGCTCGAAACGGACGCCCTCTTCGTCGGCTCCGTCAACCTCCCACTCATCAGCCGGCATCTCCTTGCGGGAGCGGCGATACAGGAGTATGGATTCTTCGGCGCCTTCCCGCAGGGCCACCCGTACACAGTCGATGGCAGTGTTTCCGCCACCGACCACGCAGACCTTCTTGCCCATGCCGGTCGGACGCCCCAGATAGGCCTCGCGCAGGAAATCAATACCGCCGGAGAGGAAGCCCTTGTAGCCCTTATCTTCCCCCTCGACACCCATCGGCTTGGAGCGATGAGCGCCGGGCGCCAGGAACACGGCATCGTACTGCTGCTTCAGCTCGGGCAGGGAGATATCCTTGCCGACCCGCATGTTGTATTTGATCTCGGAATTGACCGATTCGATGATGTCCACATCGCGCTGCAGGATGTGGCGCGGCATGCGGTAGGCCGGGATGCCGACTGCGATCATGCCGCCGCCGTACCCTTCGGGCAGCGCCTCGAAGATGGTCGATTTGTACCCTTCCAGCCCCAAGTAGTAAGCACAGGCCAGTCCGGCGGGACCGGCGCCGACAATGGCGACCTTCTTGCCTTTGGCCGGTTTGGGCTGCATGGGCGGGGTGAGGTTGTGCTGCCACTCGTAATCGGAAGCGGTACGCTTGAGCACCATGATATTGATGGCGGCATCCACGTTCTTGCGGCGGCAGGCGGTTTCGCAGGGATGCGGACAGACCCGGCCGCAGACGGCCGGCATCGGCATACTCTCGCGGACGGTGGCCAGCGCCTCTCCATACTGGTAATTCTTGATTTCCTCTATGTACTTGGGGATATCGATATGGGCCGGACACTTGTCCATGCATGGCGCGGTGATCTTGTGGATAAATTTCGACGGCTCGGTATTCGGTCCGCAGGCGCTGTTGATATAGGCCAGGAAATCGGCACGATAGTGTGTGACAGCGTCAAAAACCGGCACCGTGGCGCTCTGGCAGAGGGTACACTTGCAGTTTTTCAGCAGTTCGGCCAGGTCGCCGACTGTGTCCAGATCGGCTTCAGTTGCCTTTCTGTCCAGCACGTTCCGGAACAGGTCCATCAGGACCTTGGTGCCCTTTTTGCCGGGTGTGCAGCGACCGCAGCAGTACAGGGTCTGGACGCGCTTCATGTATTCGGCGGTCATGGCCGGGACATCCACATACTTGTCGAACAGGATGATGCCGTCCCATCCCATGAAGGCCTTGAGCGGCTTTTCTCCGTCAAAAGCCACCGGCAGCTTGAAGCTGACCTCCTGCGGTTCACCGGACACATTCCTGTTGTCGACTACATTTCTGCCCCACGTGGAAAAGACTACCTGTGCCACACGAACCTCCACATACCTAGACCCATGAATTAAGATGGGGTTAAGTAGTTGCAATTATTATAAAAACCAGCCCTTGAAAATTGTATACAGTATGCATAATTAGCACAATAACACTCCAGAAATCAAGGGAAAAATCGTAACGAAGCCCGCTTGTCTTTGAACTGATTTCATTCTGTGATATACATGGTCAATTGCAGTCTGACACCATCTGAGGAGCAGTCGACATGAGCATCCTGGACACAGCCTTTCGAAGTCTTTTTGAAACCAACATGGGAATCAAGCCGGGCGAAACGGTGCTGGTCTTCAGCGACCGCATCCGCCAGGACGAGGCCCCCTCCGAAGCGGACCGCGACCGTCGCCTGCGGCTGAACGAGACCGCCCGCCAGACGGCCGGTTTTGCCAGCAGCAGCTACGGCAGCGGACAGTTTGTCGATTTTCCGGCCACCGGCGCCTCGGGCGTCGAACCGCCCCAGATGCTCTGGGAGGCCACCTTCGGCCGCAACATCATGTCCGGGCTGCAGAAGAATGGCATCCTGGACGATCTGTTTGACAAGTGCGTCACCCCCGAACAGCTGATCAAGGCCCGCGAGATCGTCGCCGCCCATGCCGCCGACGTGCCGCGGGTTATCATCGCCATGAGCAACAACTCCTCCAGCCACACCAACTACCGCAAGCTGGCCTGCGCCGCCGGGGCCCGTTTCGCCTCCCTGCCCCATTTCGACCCCGACATGTTCGGAACCTCCATGAACGTGGACTGGACGGCACTGGCCGACCGCACCGCCCGCCTGGTGGCGGCGGTCAACCGCGCTGAGTGGGTCAATGTGGAATGTCCCAACGGCACGGCCATGCACATCTGCAAACAAGGCCGGGACGCCGGCGGAGACGACGGCCTGCTGACCCAACCGGGCAGCTTCGGTAACCTGCCGGCCGGCGAGGCCTATTTTGCCCCGTTGGAAGGCGAAAGCCACGGCATCATGGTGATTGAGTGGGGGGCGACCCGCAAACTGGACAGCCCGCTGACCCTGACCATCGCCGACGGGCGGGTTCTGCGCATCGACGGCGATGACCCGCTACGGGCAATTCTAGAGGCCCGTTTTGCCGGGAACGAGGCCTGCCGCAACCTGGCCGAACTGGGCATCGGCACCAACGACAAGGCCAGCCGCCCGGACAACGTGCTGGAGGCCGAGAAGATCATGGGCACCATCCATATGGCCCTGGGTGACAACACCGGCTTCGGCGGGGTCGTGGCCGCCCCCTTCCACGAGGATTACGTCTTCTACCAGCCGACTGTGACGCTGGTCTTGGCGGATGGAACGGAGGAGATCATCCTGGATGCGGGGAAGTTGCAGGTATGACGACACCAACCTTAACCCTCGGCTTCTCCCCCTGCCCCAACGACACCTTCATGTTCTACCCGCTGGTGCATGGCCTGGTGGACACGGACGGTCTGGCCTTTCGCGAGCGGCTGGAAGATGTGGAGACCCTCAACCGGCTGGCGCTGGCGGGAGAACTGGATGTGAGCAAGGTCTCCTACCACGCCCTGGGTCATATCCGCGACCAGTATGTCCTGCTCCATTCCGGCAGCGCCCTCGGGCGCGGCTGCGGACCACTGCTGGTGGCGCGGCAGGAAATTGACCCGGCCGACCTGCGCGGCAGGAAGATCGCCGTGCCGGGGCACTACACCACGGCCCTGCTGCTGCTGCGCCTGCTCGACCCGCGGCTGGACAACTTCATCGTCATGCCCTTCAACGAGATTATGGCAGCCGTGACCGGCGGAACCGCAGATGCCGGCCTGGTCATCCACGAATCACGTTTCACCTATCAGGACCTGGGCCTGCACAAACTGATTGACCTGGGTGAGTGGTGGGAAGAGGAGACCGGCCTGCCGATCCCGCTGGGGGGTATCGTTGCCCGCCGTTCGCTGGGCGCGGAGACGATTGCCGTCATCGAGCAGGCCTTGCATGCCGGCGTCGCCTATGCCCGCAGCCATCCGGCCGAGGCGGCCGGCTACATCCGCGAACACTCCCAGGAGCTGAGCGACGAGGTCTGCGCCGCCCACATCGGGCTGTACGTCAACGATTTCTCGGCGGAGTTGGGCGAAGAGGGCGAACGGGCCATCGCGGAACTCTTGCGTAGAGCAGAAAATTCGGGAATAATTCCGCGCTCTGACATTAACCTGTTTTCCTGACAAACCTGATCCAGTCAAACTTGAACCCTAAACACGTTTCACGCACCAAAAGTAGGCGCTTCTAAGCGACGACGCAACGCTAAACCATAAACCAAAGATTTGTTTTTGCCTTACGTCGCGTCGTCGCGTGAGTAATGTCTTTTAGAATGCATTGATCCTAAAAAATGCTTTTACCGCAGAGTACGCAGAGTAACGCAGAGGAAAATCAAAAGGTTAAGGCTACAAAGCGTTTCACCGGATATGCATCTGATTCAAGCCAAATAGAGATAAAACTGGAGAATATTTTATGGAATGGCTTTCCGATCCACAAGCCTGGCTGGCGCTGCTGACCCTGACCGCCCTGGAGATCGTCCTCGGCATCGACAACATCATCTTCATCACGATCCTGACCGGCAGGCTGCCGGAACGCCAGCGCCCCAAGGCGCAGAAGATCGGCCTGGCCCTGGCCATGCTGACCCGCCTGCTACTGCTCTTCTCGCTGACCTGGATCATGCGGCTGACGGCGCCGTTTTTCTCCATCCTCGGTCATGGCGTGTCGGGACGCGACATCATCCTGATCGTCGGCGGGCTGTTCCTTTTGGCCAAGAGCACCATGGAGATCCATGACAAGCTGGAGGGTGATGAGCATCACTCATCCGAAGGGAAATCCGGGGCAACCTTCAATGGTGTCGTGATCCAGATCATGTTTCTGGATATCGTCTTCTCCCTGGACTCGGTTATCACGGCGGTCGGCATGGCCAGCCAGCTGGCGGTCATGGCTACGGCTGTGGTCCTGTCGGTAGGGGTGATGCTGTTCTTTGCCGGTGCGGTCAGCAATTTCGTGGACCGGCACCCGACTATCAAGGTGCTGGCACTGTCGTTCCTGCTGCTGATCGGGGTATCTCTGGTGGCGGATGGCCTGTCGTTCCACATCCCCAAGGGATACATCTACTTCGCCATGGCCTTCTCGGTTTTTGTGGAGATGATCAATCTGAAGGTGCGTAAAAGCTCAGCCCCGCCGGTCAAGCTGCGGCAGCAGCTGGTGGGCGATATCAACGAACTTGAATAAGGAGGAACAGGCGGCATGTCAACCAATGAAGAAAAAAAAGAAAAATGGATGGGGTGGCTGGCGCTTTCCACCGCCATCATGGCGGTTCTGGCGGCCCTGACTACGCTCTATATGGGGAAGTTCTCTTCGCGGGCCATCATGGCTCAAGGGCAGGAGAGTGATAATTGGGCCTTTTACCAGGCCAAGAGCATCAAACAGCACACCTTTGAAGTTAACAAAAAAGCGCTGGAACTGCAGTTCCACTCGCAGAAGGCTCTGCCGCCCGAGGTTGCGGCAGAGTACGAGAAGACCCTTGTAAAATACGGGGATGATATCAAGCGCTACGAGGGTGAGAAAAAAGAGATCAAGGACAAGGCCGAAGCCATCGCCGCTGGCAAGCTCAAAGCCCAGGAGATGGGAGGCAATTTCGGCTACGCCCTGATCTTCCTGCAGATCGCCCTGATGCTGTCCTCCCTGGCCAGTCTGACCAAGCGCCACTATCTCTGGTACATCGCCCTGCTCTGCAACATCGGCTGGTTGTTCTTCTTCGTGGATGCCTGGCTGTTGTTCTACTGAATCAAAAGCCCTCCGGGAGGAAATTCCGGGGGACTTTTTTTAACTTCGATGTGGGTGTAACATGGGGATAATTGCGACCATTTGTTCATGGTTACCACGTCATTGATTTTTATTCTTGTTACGCAGCTCCAGCTGCGTAACACAATGGTGCGACAAGCTCCAGCTTGGCGTGTACGGCAAGCTGGAGCTTGCCTTGCTAGTACGTTACCGAGCTGGAGCTTGGTAACGAGACCAAATCCACCCAACCCTCACGCTTGCCAACTCTGTTTCCGGCCTGACGGGAGGCCGATGAACCGAAATTTCGGGCGTCCGAAATATTGATCTAAGTGGCTGATTTATAATAAACACTTTGAAAAAACGCCCAAATTTTTTAACTCTATTTTATGGTGCTATAAAGTTAGTGAGCACAGAGGGTACACCGCTGATGCGCTTGGTTGGACATACGAACTTGCTTCCAGCGGATTATTTGAAATTTGGAGACTCGACCCTGGAATTAATCTCTAAAGCCCGCGCAGAAAGTCGTGGTATCCAACAAAGTTGTGCATAGATACAAAAAAACATAGAATGGCGCCCCAAGCGTATAGGTTTGCTTTCTGCTTGTTGGAAGCGCGGTACATCATTAAAATGGCGTACAGCATCCAGGTAGCATATGGCCATATAGTACCCCATTCAAAACCCCAGGTTGAAGTTACCCAGACAGCACGCATTATTATACTCAGGGTCAGGAACAAGAACCCGATCTTAATAATAGTGTAGAGCAAGCCATTAAGTAACTCTGCAGATGGTAAGGGGGCAACAAGCAATAACTTTTCTGTAATGTCTCTTTCATTCCTTAGCGCCAGCAAATACATGACAGAAATACCCAAGCTTATGGCAAAAAAGGCAGAACCTAGCGAATGTGTGATTACAAAGGGTAAAAAACACCAATTGTTCTGAAATAACGTGACAGTAGTGTCTATTCTAAATACATGAGTCGTTTCTTTGGCTAATCCCAAAATAATGCATGGCAATGCATAAGCTCCTATAATTTCGCATTTGTATTTATAATCTAGCCAAATCATAATGGAAACTATTGCCAATGAATATATAAGTACTAATTCATAATCAGAATAACCTGTGGCGTGCCCAGTAAATTTCCAAAATAGCACCAATATACTTATAATTATCAATAATCCGCTGTATGCAGCGCCCTTAGCTATTGATAGGACTAGCTTAGTTTTAGTAGCAAAATATACAGCATACAGTTGCACTGCTGCAATGTAAGTGTATATGAGATAAAATATTAGTGTCTTAACAATCCTCTCATTTGTTGTTAGCGATAGACCCCAGAAATAATCCTTTAACTGAGGAATCAGTACAAGAAGTGCACAAGTACTAAACAATGTAATTAAAAGTAGTAAAATTTTATTTTTATTTTTGTACATCAACATCAATGATATAGATGCTACCATTGGAATAAAATATAAAAACAAAGTAGTGTAAAAATATTTTTGAAATATAAGTAGTGATATTTTTCCAGATAGTGTCTGAGGAGTGCCGCCATATGATGCGAGCACGGGCTCTGCAATTAATGCGGTTAACAACAGAAATGCTACTCCAATTTGATAAGATTTTACTCTCATATTTAGGATATCCTATTTGTTCAACATCGTTATTCTGCTTCCGCCGCAGGACGCAGCACTATCGGCTGACCCCCGGTGCCTTGTCTGGTCATTTTTTCTCCGGGACAGCCTCCACGGGTGCGGCCTGTTTGCTGTCATCCGTCTTTTCTTCCGAAGACTCTTTCCCTGTCTCCGGAGCTATCTCCCGCAGTTCTCCGGTCGGTTGCCCGGCCGGTTCTTTACCGGCCGACGATGGGGAGCTGAAGACCGGCGGCTGGTTCACGCTCTGATCCACCTTGCGCTGCAATCCGGCGATATTGAGCTCAGATGCCAGGGCCGCCTGGTACTCACCATCACCCAGCACACCATTCTGTTTCATCAGTTTCAGGATCATATCGGAGCGTCTCAGTACCTTGCCCAGGTTTTTATAGGGGTTGTAGGCGCTTCGCGGGCCGGGCAGCATGGCGGCCAGAAAGGCGCACTCGCGCGGTGTTAGGGCCGAGGCCGGTTTACCGAAGTAATAACGCGAGCCGTGGCCGATGCCGTAGACCATCGGTCCCAGTTCGACGACGTTCAGATAGAACTCGATGATGCGTCCTTTGGTCAATTCCTGCTCCATGCGGTAGGCCAGGTAAATCTCCTTCAGCTTGCGGGTGACGGACTTTTCGCGCGAGAGGAACAGGTTTTTGGCGGTCTGCTGGGTGATGGTGGAGGCTCCGCGCTTGAGGCTTTTTTTCTCCAGGTCGTACTTGATGGCATTCTTGATGGCCTTGACGTCAAATCCCTCATGTTTGTAGAAATTGGAGTCCTCGGCCAGAATCACGGCCCACTTCATCTCAGCCGGGATCCGGCCGGAAGGGGTCCAGTTGGGGTTTTTCGGGCCGACCACAAACGGGTGATATTCACCCTGCCAATCCTTGACCTGGATAGTGGTGGAGTATTTCTTGTCCGCCAGCTCGGAAACCGGGGGCATCATCGACAGGGAAATACCGATATAGGCCAGATAGGCGATAACTGCCAAAAACAGATAGGAAATGATTTTCTTCATGGAGCTATGTGTACCAGAATCTCACGCAAGTGGAAATATTTATCGGCGTCCCTGTCCCGGCCGGATCGCAGGAGCAGCCCGTTCTGGCAATTATTTGACAGGAAGCAGGAACCCGCTGGTGTTGAAAACGATTCAGTCAACATTGACAAACCGCACCTGTGATCATTATAGTATAGGTACACTGCTTATAAAGAGAAGGAGTTGAAACGTTATGCCAATGTACGAGTATCAATGTTCTGCCTGCAACCACCAATTCGAGCTGCGTCAGAAGTTCTCCGATGCGCCGGCCAGCGAATGCCCCGAGTGCGGTGGCAATCTGGAAAAGATGATCTCATCCACCGCATTCAGCCTGAAAGGGGGCGGCTGGTTCAAAACCGGCTACTGCCCCAAGACGGAAGCCCCCAAACCGGCTGCCTGCGCGGCCGGCGGCGGATGCTGCGGCGGCCAGTAGTTCCATGATGCTGCCGAATCACTGAGACCTCCGGGGGAACCTCCCTCGGGGGTCTTATTCATTTTCAGGCACAAACCTGCTTTACAAAAAGCGGTCCATGAAAGTAGTATACACGCAGCATTTGTCACGGCAGGTCAAAGGAATATTTATGATCGTCTCCACCCAGAAACCGCTGGATCAGATACTGCCCGCCCTGGAGGGGGGCACCCGGGTCTTCATCATCGGCTGTGCCAAGTGCGCCACGGTCTGCAAGACCGGCGGCGAGGAAGAGGTCTTCCGTATGCAGGAGGAGCTGATCGCGGCCGGCAAGGAGGTGACCGGCACGATCATCATCGATGAGACCTGTCATATGCTCCGGACCGGCCGGGATCTGCGATCCCGCAAGGAACAGGTGGAAGAGGCCGATTTTCTGCTGGTGCTCTCCTGCGGCGCCGGTATCCAGTCGGTGGCCGAAGCCTCCGACAAAAAGGTCGTGGCCGGCTCCGACTCCAAATTCCTCGGGAACATCCGCCGCTTCGGCCAGTTTGAACAGCGCTGCTCCCTGTGCGGAGACTGCCGCCTGAACGATACCGGCGGTATCTGTCCGGTAACGGTCTGCCCCAAGGGGATGCTCAACGGGCCCTGCGGCGGCATGGAGGACGGTAATTGCGAGGTGGACGACAGCAACCGCTGCGCCTGGGTGACCATCTACGAACGACTGGAGCACCAGGGACGGCTGGAAGCCATGGATCATGCAACCCCGTCACGGGATTTCTCCCACAAACGTCATCCCCACAACCTGTCCCTGAAAAAGGGATAGTGCGTTAGATAGATTATTTTCTGAAAACACAGAAAACAATCTGTAACTTACTAAAACCGGAGAAATAACGATGCCCAGCACGCTCTCCCGCAAGATGGGCGAAAACCGTTTTGTCATCACCGCTGAACTGGCGCCTCCGCGCGGCAGCGATTTGACCCTGTTTCAGCGGATGGCTGATATTGTTGCGCCGCATGTGGATGCCATCAATGTCACCGACAACCAGGGCGCCAACATGCGTATGACCCCGCTGACCGCTGCGGCTCTGCTGGTGCAAAAAGGGATTGAACCGGTCATGCAGCTCACCTGCCGCGACCGCAATCGTCTGGCCCTGCAGAGTGACCTGCTGGGGGCGGCCGCCATGGGGATTCACAATATTCTGGCGCTGACCGGCGATCACATCACCTGCGGCGACCACGGTCAGGGTCGGGCTGTATTCGATCTTGATTCGGTGCTGTTGATTCAAATGATTCAGGGCATGAACGAGGGGAGAGACATCAACGGCAAGCCGCTGGACGGAAAGACGGCCTTCTTTGTCGGCGCCGCTGCCGCGCCCGAGGTTGAACCGTTTGCGGTAACGCGCCCCAAGCTGGTAAAAAAAGCCGCTGCCGGAGCCCGGTTTTATCAGACCCAGGCGGTCTTTGACCCGCAACGCCTGAGCATGTTCTGCGCAACGGTTAAGCCGCTGGGGGTAAAGGTTGTCGCCGGCATTCTTGTGCTCAGGTCGGCAAAGATGGCCGAATTTATCAATCGCAACATCCCCGGCCTGAAGATTCCGCCGGCGATTGTGGAACGGCTTGCGCAGGCCGCCGACCCTGCCGCCGAAGGTCTCAGGATTGCGGTGGAGGTTGCGCTGGAGTGTCGCACGACCTGCCATGGAGTGCATCTCATGGCCATGGGGCGTGATGAGGTAGTACCGTCAATTGTTGCAGCACTGAACTGAATTATAGGAGGGTATGCATATGAGGGTTAAAAAAGCCGTTTTTCCGGTGGCCGGTCTGGGCACACGCTTCCTGCCGGCCACCAAGTCTTCTCCCAAGGAGATGCTGCCGCTGATCGATAAGCCGCTGGTGCAGTATGTGGTTGAGGAAGCTGTGGCGGCCGGCATCGAGCAGATTCTGTTTGTCACCGGGCGCGGCAAGCGTGCCATAGAAGATCATTTTGACACCTCGACCGAGCTGGAATTGCATCTGGAGGAGAAAGGCAAAAAGACTACCCTCAAGGCGGTGCGAGAACTGAGTGACCTGGTGGATATCTTCTATGTCCGCCAGAAGAAAGCCCTCGGGCTGGGGCACGCGATCCTCTGCGCCCGGGACTTTATCGGAAACGAGCCGTTTGCCGTGCTGCTGGGGGATGATATTATCGACAGTCAGCGCCCCTGTCTGAGGCAGCTGCTGGATGTCTTTGATGAGCGCAACGGCTCTGTGCTGGCGCTGGAAAAGGTGCCCATGGCGAACATCTCCTCCTACGGCTGTGTTCGTGCCGACCAGCTCTCCGAACGGGTATTCCGGGTAACGGACATGGTTGAAAAACCGAGCCCGGAAGAAGCACCCTCGGATATGGCCATCATCGGGCGCTATGTGCTGACTCCCCGCATCTTCAGCATCCTGGAACAGCAGGAGGCCGGCAAGGGGGGCGAAATCCAGCTGACGGATGCCATCTTGAAACTGTCAAAGGAGGAAAATGTCTTCGGCTGCCTTTTTGAGGGGCTGCGCCATGATTGCGGCGACAAGCTGGGGTTCCTCAAGGCCACGGTTGATATGGCGCTCAAGCGAGATGAGTTCAAGGTGGAATTTGAAAAGTACCTGCGTCAACGGTTGGCATGTACCTGAGGCACGTAATTCCGTTTTGGGTATGAAACAAAAAAGGCGAACCGTTTGGTTCGCCTTTCTCATGTACAGCACATTTCCGAAGAGCGGTTTATTTAGCGCTCTCCGATACAATCGGTGTCATGTCCCGCCTGGTGGGTTCCCATCCTTCCCAGACATAGGCCGGGTCAATGGTCGGGTCATAGTAACCGGGCTGAGGTACGGCGAAGAAGACGGTCTCGGTCAGGCCGATAATACCGCGGTAAAACGTCATGCCGATCCCCTTGAGAGGGCCGACAACAAGATACCCGACAGCACCCATATCCCGGCCGGTCAGGATGATCTGTTTGGGCAGTTCTACGGGAGCGGTGACAGCGTTGGCAAGCCCGCGGGTGAGCTTGACGGCCATTTTTCCGGCAATCACTTCAGGTTGCTGTTCCGCGGAGACCGCCAGCGGTATCATGAGGAGTATGGAAAGCAGCAAAAGCGGGATGAATGCTCTTTTTTTCATGGTGTCTCCTTTTCAGGGCGAGTGTAATCCTGCTGTGTCTCATATCACAAAGCATTGCCGCGTGCAAGCATCACAGGTCGAACAGTGTCGGCTCCCGTGGCAGGAAGGCTTCGAAGCGTTTCTTCAGGTTACGCAGCTTTTCAATATAGTAGGCAACATTGATATCAGGGTGGGCCGGATCGAATGCGTTTGCCGGCCGGCAGTTTTCATAGGCGACGACGTTTTTGGCCGCTCCGCTGACATAATAGCTGACCTGGTCCCCGGCCCGGTAGGTGCGTTGCGAGGCCAGGGCGATCTCGAAGGCGGCCGAGGGGTTGCGTCTGCCGAGCCTCAGCTTTTCGCGATAGGCTGCCGGTGATTCGTTGATTGTTTCCGTGCGGCTGACCCAGGCGACATCCAGGTTTCGCGAGCGGAGGCGGGCAAGATAGTCCGTGTGGAGCCGCTCGATCCCGCCGGCATTGCCGTCCAGCAGCATCGTGATCATTTCCTGCATGAACTCGCGCAGATAGCGTTCGATCCCGCGGGATTTGAGGCTGCTGCCGCGGATAATGACGCGGCCGTCGTATCCCAGCAGGGCGTAGTTCTTGGTCTTGTAGGCAAACATGGAACAATAGCGCCCGTCCAGCTCCACCTCGATCCCCTCCCGCAATCTCTCGGAAACCCGTCTGACCAGGGCCTGCTCCTGCTCTGCGCTGCCGCATCCGGCCGGCGGCCGGAAATAAATCCCGTCCGTGTCAATCTCCAGCGGCTCCGCACCTTCACTTTTCAGCAATGCGATCATGTCTTTGATGGTGACCCGCCCCAGCCGGGTGACCTCCGCCGCGGCGGCGGGATCGGAAAAGTTGTGCAGCGGTGCACCAAGATAGCCGAAAAACGAGTTGATCAGGATCTTGAAAACCTGCTGCAGTGCCTCGAAATAATGTCGTTCACCATCCGTGGCAGACTCGCGCGCCGATTGCTTGGCATCCAGCCGGAAGCGCCGCAGTTCAGCCAGCATGGGCAGGAACAGCCCCAGTGAATCTTTGGCCGGTCCCAGCCGGTAGGCCAGCATCAGCGAGGGATACAGCGAGGCCACGTCGCAATGCACAACCGGTCCGAAGACCCCCTCGTGGGCAAGTTCGGTATAGCCCCCCTCGAAGGGTTCCGTCCCGGCGCTGCGGGCCGGTATGGCATGGCCGCGGTGCAGGTATTCACGCAGGAAAAGCGTGTTGATGCGGGTGGCATTGCCCCGCAGCGGACAGTTCTGGAACGAATAGGGGAAGATGCGGGTCTGCAGGAACCAGGGGTAGGCCAGCAGCCGGAAGAGCGCCAGCGTCTCGCGCACATCGTCCAGGTTGTAGAGGAAAAGCTGCTCGGGATCAGTGCGGAAGGTCTCGCTGATGCGGTCGCCGTCCAGATAGGTCCGTTCATCGGAGGCGATGCCGAAGTGGCGGGCAACCGGTTTCAAACCATAGCTTTCCAGGCTGCGTAGGCCGATGTCGTAGAGCTGCACCAGGAAATAGGTGTCGATGATATGGCGGCCATATACATCCCAGCGGGGATAGTCGATGATCCTGTCCGCCAAGCTCCAGCGGGAGTTGGGAGTGACATGCGGCACGCTGCCGTTGCGGCCCCAATCCAGGCGGATGCCGTGCCGCTGGGCGCGTTTTCCGATATAGTCCAGATCGAAGCGGAAGATGTTGTGGCCGATGATCACGTCCGGGTCACAGCGATGAATGGCCTTGTTCAAAGCCTGCAACAGTTCCTGTTCGGAGAAGGTATCGCCCCGCAGCACGATCTCTTCGCCGTGGGAATCCTTGAGGGCGATGGAGATGATCCGGTCATCAGGCCGGTCAGGGTTGGAAAACTCATAGCCCTCGGCGCAGAGGGTCTCTATGTCGAGAGACAGGCTGTGCAGGCTGGTGAAATCCATCCCCTTGAACAGGGTTGTGCCGCTGGAGAGCAGGTACTGATGGCATAGGTCGGGGATAAACAGATAGGGGGCATCACCGGCACCGGATGCCTTTCCGGTTTTATGCGCCAGGAAATCCCGTGCGGTGAGACATTCACCCCAGGAATCGAACAACAGCTGGTGGCAAAATGCGGCATCGCCTTCCAGGGCGCGGATTGAGCAGGGTGTTTTGCAGCCGTTCAGCAGGGCGGGATC
>JAENWA010000123.1 GCA_016650295.1 Desulfuromonadales bacterium
ATCCGGACCTGGTGGTGCACCGTATCCTCAAGGCCGCGCTGGCGCTCTCCCCCCTCCCCGACCCTCCCCCTCCTGGGGAGGGAGTTAAACTCCTCCCCCCAGCGGGGGGAGGCCGGGAGGGGGGCCGCGCCGCCAGACAGCTCGCCATTGCCACTGAACGCCTGGGAGAGATCGCCGAGCATACCAGCAAACGTGAACGGGTGGCCATGGATGCCGAGCGGGATGTGGTCGAACTGAAAAAGGTCCAGTACATGCAGCAGCACCTGGGTGAAGAGTTCGACGGCTATATTTCGGGAGTGACCGCCTTCGGACTGTTCGTGGAACTGGGTGAGCTGTTTGTGGAGGGGCTGATCCACATCTCGACTCTGGATGACGACCTGTATACCCACATGGAGAAGCAGCACTCCCTGATCGGCCGCCACTCGAAACGGGTCTTCCGGATCGGTGACCCGCTACGGGTCAAGGTTGCGGCGGTGCTTCCGGCCACGCGGCGGATCGAGTTTGTGCTGGTCAGCCATACGCCGTCTGCTCCGGCGGCCAGACCCCGGACAGGATCAGCCGCGACGGAAGAATATCCCCGTATAGCGCTCAAAGGGAAAAGCCTGGCCGGTCTTAAACGTGGAACAGAAGGTCGTGGGAGTCAGAAAGAAGAGAAAGGCTCACGGGGAAGCCGGAAAGGTCCTTCCAAAGGCAAACGGTAACGCCGCCCGCACAACCACAAAACAAAAGAACCGGGCTCCCTGTCACGGGCTCTCGGTTCTTTTTCGTATCGGGCCGGCTTTTCCGGTCACCGCTTATCCTGCATCGACATCTTCCCTTACGGCATCAGTCACTCAGAACAAATCACCCGCAACGCAGCAGCTTCTTCGAATCCTGGAACAGTACCGCTATCTTGTTGGGCGGGAGGACAGCCTTCACGATACCGAGCCCGAAATGGGAGTGGATCAGCAGGGTGTTGACGCGGTAGGTTGCGTTCATATCATAGCGGACTGCCTTATCCGGGTCCATTCCCGACTGCAGCGAGGCCCACTCTTCGCGGTCAGCCTCGTCAGGGTCGGCCTTTGCCTTGCGGGCCGCAGCCACTTTCGTCTGGCCGGTTTTGGCGGCAGCAGCCTCTTTGACGGTCTTGGGCGCATGATAGGCGTGGGTGCCGTGGCAGGTATCGCACTCAACACGCACAATTTTATCCCCGACCATGGCGACAATCGTGTGATTCAATTCCGCGCGGCAGCGGGTACATTTGGTTACGATGAGACTTCCTGCTGATAGGGGCCTGTTCAAAAGATTCTCCTTGGGGACATCCGGTGTTTCGTGGCAACAGTCAGCTTCGGGCGGCTCTGGACGCACGTTGACCCGGGTATGTGACAAAAAAAAACACAGGGGCTGTCCCTGTGGTTGAGGTGCAGGTAAAGATACCATGTTATCGCTGACGTGGCAACAATCCTTTCGGGGAAATGTTTCACCTGCAATCATGCCGACACCACTTTCACCAAAACCTCCGAGGTTTTATTTAGGCCCGCCTTGGGTCAAAACCTCGGAGGTTTGTTGGAAGCCAACGTGAAGGCAACCCGGAATCAGCTCTACAGCCGCTCCACCAGAATCTCGGCAACATCCCGCGGCGCCAGTTTTCCCTCCAGATCCGCCCCCTTGACCCCGTCTTCGAACATGGTCAGACAGAAGGGACAGTTGGATACCAGCAGGTCGCTGCCGGTATCTGATGCCATGCGGGCCCGGCTTTCGCTGATGCGGGTGCCGAGCTTCTCTTCGGCCATGATCCGTCCGCCGCCGGCGCCGCAGCAGAAGCTTTCGGACCTGTTTTTATCCATTTCGCGGATGCTTCCGCCTGCTGCCGCCAGGAGCGCCCGCGGTTCGCGATAGATATCGTTATAACGGCCGATATAGCAGGAATCATGGTAGGTGCAGTCGAATCCTTCGGACCTGATCTTGAGCCGGCCGTCCTGAAGCAGGCGGTGCAGGTAGGTGGTGTAGTGTTCAGTCTCAATCTCGAATCCCAGATCCCGGTAGTCCTTCGAGAGGGTGTTGAAACAGTGCGGGCAGGCGGTGACCACCTTTTTGACGCCGTAGCCCATGATGATCTCGATGTTCTCGTGTGCCAGCGTTTGGTACAGGTATTCGTTGCCCATTTTGCGCATCGGTTCGCCACAGCATTTCTCCTCCTTGCCAAGGATGCCGACCCGGATGCCGGCGGCGGCACAGAGCTGGATGAAGCTGGTGGCGACCTTGATGTTGCGCTTGTCGAAGGAGGCGTAGCAGCCGACGAAATACAGGATATCCACGTCGGCATTATCAGCCATTCTGGTGACCGGCAGTCCTTCGGCCCAGTCGCCCCGCGTGGCGAACGCCAGGCCGAGGGGGTTGCCGTTGACCTCGGTGTTGTCCATGGCCACCATGACCTCATCTCCGGGGAACTCCCCTTCCATCAGCACCATATGGCGGCGCATATCGACGATCTTGTTGACGTGCTCGATGGCGGCCGGACAGATCTCCTGACAGGCCCGGCAGGTGGTGCAGGCCCACAGTGCCTCCTTGCCGACCGTCTCGATCAGGTTGGCCCCGGAAGTGGTGCTGCAGGCCACCTCGCCCAGCTGTTTGATAACCTTCATGGGTGAAAGCGGTTTTTCGGTGTAGTAGGCCGGGCAGCGATCCTGGCAGCGCTTGCAGGTGGTGCAGGCGTCGGTGTCGAAGATATCCTTCCAGGTGAGATCCTTGACCAGAGCAACGCCGAAGCTCTCGGCGGCCTCGCTCTCCATGTCGATGGTTACCAGGGCCCCCTTGGGACCGAGGTCGGTGAAAAAGAAGTTTATCGAGGTGGTGAAGATGTGGCGGAATTTGGTAAAGGGTATGGCGCAGATAAAACCCATCACCAGGAAGAAGTGCAGCCACCAGAGGCTGGCATGCAGGGCCCGCAGCCCCGCCTCCCCCATGCCGGACAGAGCCCGAGCGAACAGCAGGCCGACCGGCGACCAGAGCGCCAGGGCCATGTTGCCGGGAAGCTCGCTGACTGCCATGCGGGCGCCTTCAATGACAAAGCCGGTGATCAGGATGCTGAACAGCAGGCCGTGCATGATGGCATCGTCGCGGGTTGTTTCCAGCCCGTCCGGGCGGACCAGGTAGCGGCGCACAAACAGCCCCAGCAGCATGGCAAAGGCTGCCAGACCGGCCAGGTCCAGCACCAGGGAGAAGTATTTGTAGAAATCGCCCTTAAGAAAGCGATACCCGAACAGAAGATCGGTAAAATCAGCCTGGGCGGCAACCAGGCAGGTGCCGATTAACAGCAGCAGGAATCCCCAGAAGAAGAACCCGTGGGCATAGCCCGGTCCCTTGACCAGCAGGACCTTGCCCTGCAAAAGCACATTCCTGAGAAATTCGACGATCCGTACGCCAGGCTGACCGGTCCGGTTGAGCGCTTTGCCCTGCCGGTAGATCTTCAGACGCCGTATCCCGCTCCGCACCAGAAACCCCAGGGCAACAAAGGTGAACAGATACATCGGTATCAGCAGCGTCGCCCCGTGACCGACATTCCAATAGAGTTCGCGTGTCGTTTCCATCTGTCTCCCTAGTCTAGGAGTCTGTCGGCAGGATCATCACATTATTATCAAGCTAATCGGGTGGTTTGTTACGCAATAAACGAGCAGCAGTAGTCACAGACCGCCGGAACCTTCATCAGGAAGATCGAGTTGGCCGGGACATTGAAGGCCTCACCGCCGAGGACCTTCTTCCAGTCGCTGTCACCCTTCATCTGCCACTGCAGCTCGCCGGAAAGGATCTCCATGATTTCGGCCAGGCCGGTGGAAAACTCGTAATCACCGGCCTGCATGACACCCAGGGTCTTTTTGCTGCCATCGGGAAACAGGACCGTGTGGCTGACCACCTTGCCGTCGAAGTAGATGTTGGCCTTTTTGACTACGGTTACATTGCTGAATTCTGACATACTGCCTCCTTCGTGAAATTGGTAGTCAAGTTATACCTGCAATCAACGTTATGACGCAAAAGAAAAAAGCCCGTCGCAGATGACTGCGACGGGCTGGTATGACATTTGACTTTTGTGCGAACAGTGGTTTTTCTCAACCTTCAACCTTCAACCTTCAACTCTCAACTCTCAACTCTCAACTCTCATCCCTCATCCCTCATCCCTCATCCCTCATCCTAATTAAAGGTCCCCCGCAGGATGTCCGTCCGCCAGGAAACATTCATCTGCCGGGAGGTCGGAGATTCAACCAGATCGGGGATGATCGTCGGCATTCCCAATTTGAGTTTGCCGTTTTCTATATACGCCAGGGAACGGGCTGTTTTTGCAACACCATAGACCGTACCGGCCAGAACACCGACAGCGGCGCCGTATCCCATATAGTCCAGATGATCGGCCGGTTTATAGGCAAATGCCATCAGGGCCGCCCCTACCAAAGCCCCTACCGCGCCACCGTAGAAAGCCGACTGGAATGTATCGCGAAAAGCATTATCTTCAGCGAATGCCACCGTAGTTGCCCCAAGCAGGGAAACTATCGTCAACAGCACGACCATTTTATTGAATTGTTTCATTGTTCTCCCTTTGCAAAACAAAACTAGACTTGGGTAGTAAGATTGCAACGTTGGTGCCAACTGGTATGGAATCCAATCGTTTCAAGCAACCTCTCATTAACGCAGGGTTCCGGCCATATTTCCGCATTACTATGCGCACATGTGCGGGCTCAAGGGTGCCAAACCTGTTGCATTTACGACACAGTGAGGCTGTTTTTTGACGTAATCAATCCTGACAGCAGGGCACGTTCTTCCTCGACAGTGCTGACCTCGCCATCCAGGCGAGCGGCCAGCAGGCGATCCATGATGCGGCGATAATCAGGTCCCGGCGCCAGACCCATCGTCTTGAGTGTCTCGCCGTTCAGCACGCACTGGACCTGACGCAGACGGGTCAGATACAGTGAGACATAACGCTTGATCCCTTCCTGGCCGGCGGCGGCCAGGTACAGCAGTATCTCCGGCGGCAACCCGTGGAACCAGGTGTAGATCTCGCTGTTGCGAATAGCGGGACCGCGCCTGATCCTGCGCTGCAGTGCGTCAAGCATGCCCAGGGCATGCCTCCTCTGGCCAAAAACCCGCCCCGTCAGGCGACCGGGTATTGTCAGACGATGACTGAGCTCCTCGAACTCTTCAGGCTTGAGTCCGTGGCAGAGCGCCAACAGGTATACCTGCCACTGTTCACAAGGGTCCTCCAGGTACGACAGGCGAAACCAGGTCAGCACCAGGGCGGCCTCGTGGACCACCCGGGCCGTCTCCGGAACAAGCTTGAGGTTCGGGTGAATGAACTGCAGCAACCCCAGGCTTGCCATGCGTTCGATGGCGCCGACCGGTTCCTTTTCCATGAGCATCTGCATCAGCTCGCTGAAGAGCCGCCGGCCGCCGACCTTGTCGAGAATCTTCATCCTCACGGCGCTGCGGATCAGATTCTCGGTATGGGCCGAGATGGGAAACCCCAGGCGCTGTTCGAAACGTATGGCACGAAAGACACGGGTCGGGTCCTCAACAAAGGAAAGGTTGTGCAGCACCCTGACCGTCCGTTTCTGAAGGTCCTGCCGGCCACCGAAATAATCGGTCAGCAGCCCGAAACGCTCCCCGTTGATGCAGAGCGCCAGGGTATTGATGGTAAAATCGCGCCGGTACAGGTCGTGCCGCAAGGACGAGCGTTCCACGGTGGGAAGCACACCGGGGGATTCGTAATACTCCAGGCGGGTGCTGGCCACATCCACCTTGCTGCCGTCAGGGCGGATAACGACCGCCGTCCCGAAGGTGTGGTGGCTGCGAACCCGGCAGCCGTGCGTTTCGGCAAAGCGATCGGCAAAGAAGATCCCGTCGCCCTCCACGGTTACATCCATATCCAGGTTCTCCACCCCCAGCAACAGGTCGCGCACGAAGCCGCCCACGGCATACACTGCCAACCCCAGTTCATCGCCGATTGCGCCCAGTTCATGCAGCAGGCTTCTGGTGGCCGGAGTCAGGCGTTTATTGATCAGGCCGGTGATAGAATTGCGGCGGGGCGGGGATTCAAGGTTTTCCACATCGTAGAGCGCATCGGGCTGCCCCCGGCGGCCGCCGTACATATGGCGCAGCAGGTCGGTGCGCGTCACCGCCCCAACCAGCGCCTCACCCTCGAAGACCGGTACAAAGCGGCGGTTGCCGTCCACCATGTAGGTCTGGATATCGGAAAGCGGCGTGTCCGGCGCAGCGAGCATGAACTCGGTGTGCATGAATTCACTGACCGGTGATGCGGCCAGGCCATGGTAGAGCGCCTTCTCGACGGTTTTGCGTGAAATGATGCCGATCATGCGCTGAGCATCCATGACCGGCATGGCGTTGCAGTTGTAGCGTGTAAGCAGTTCCCGTGCCTCGGCGACGGTGATGCCGTCCGGCATGGTCTTGACCGGGGCCGACATGATGTCTGCGGCGGAGACCCGCGGACGGATCGCCACCCTCAGCAACTCATCCAGCCTTGCCAACACCTGTTTCAGCGACTGGTCGTGGACCGTGGCCGAGGCCGCCGACGGGTGGCCGCCGCCGTGAAAGCTCCGCATAACCTCGCCCGCATTGACCTCTGCCACCCGACTGCGGGCCACCAGGCAAACCCGGTTTTCCATGGCCACCACCAGAAACAGCACATCCGGGTTTTCCATATCCCGCACCAGGTGCGCCAGTCCGGCAATGTCGGGGATGTAGGTATCACAGGAGGCAAAGGCCACCGAGATGGTGATACCCTCGATCGTGGTCGTGCGCAGGTTTTTCAGCAGGATGTTCAGCAGCCCGACCTGCTTGCCGGTCAGGTCGTGGGAAACGGACTCAGCCACGATATTCAGGTTGGCGCCCTGCTCCCGCAGCCAGGCGGCTGCCAGGTAATCCTCCTGTGTAGTAGTGGGAAACAGCAGGCGACCGGTATCCTCGTAGATCCCGAGCATCATCAGGGTCGCCTCCTCCGGCGTCAGCACTGTACCCTGTTCCCGGAGAATGCCGGCCAGGATGGTGGATGAAGAACCGCAGGAACGGACCATACCGCCGCCAGCCGGGATACTGTCGTTCAGGACCGGATGATGGTCATAGATATGCAGTTCCAGAGCGGGGCGTCCGAGCAGCTCGGCAAAGCGTCCGATGCGGGCGGCCTGCTGGCAGTCAACGATAATCAGGCGGGAAACGGCGTCGAGATCAATATCCCTGGAGCGGGTAACAACAGGCAGATAGCCGGGATGGCGGGCAAGAAAGTCGCGCACTCCCTTTTCCTGGGAACCGGGAAAAGAGAGCGCTGCACCGGGGTAGAGCCGCGCGGCGGCGGTCATGGCGCCCAGACAGTCAAAATCGGCATTTATGTGAGTGGTGATAACGTCCATGTGGGTTTCCCCGACGACGACGAACCGGTTTGTTAAATTATGTCTCGTCAACACTGTTAATTATGACAGAAACAGCATGAAATCGTCAAGAAACACCGAATTGTAGCTGCCTTAATGTTATTAACAGCGTCAAACACAAAATGCACCCCGGATCGGGATGCATTTTTGTGTTTTTCAGAGGAATAGTGGTCTTCTAACCACTACGGGCCAGAAACGTAAGTGTAGTCGTTGGAGAGCCACGTTGCGCCGAATTTCGACCAGAGACGGACGAAGATGGTACTGCCGTTGGTCGGCAGAGCAGGAATGGTGGCGGTGGTGGCGGTTCCCGGTGCGGTTGCACCGACATTGAATGTGCCAAGGGATGTGCCGACCCATAACTGATATTGGGCTGCTCCGGAATTGTTCCAGGTGAAGGTCTGACTTGAACCTGCAAGAGCCGAGGCAGAGGCCGTGGTGATCATTGTGGCTGATGCACCGCTGACGACTACCGGCACCACTGTGATGTTGAAGTCGTTCCATTACTGTAAAACGCCTTTGCCGTCAGATTGTGCGCACCATCTGTTGCAGTGGTCCACGAGTAACTATACGGAGATACTGTGCTGAATCCGATCGGCGTCGCAGCGCCGTCTGCAAAAAACTCCACAATGACCACTGATGAACCGGCAGGAGGCGTTGCAGTAGCAGTAATAGCTATCGGTGAACCCACAAGTGATGTTGCCCCGCTTGCAGGTGCCGTAATCTTAACCGAGGGAGTTACTGTTACTGCTACGATTGGTGACGTTTTTGGTTGAGGCGTTACTGTTATGTTGCCGTTGCAGTCAGGCTGTAGGCACCGGTTGGTGCAGGATCACCAAACGGAGTCAAAACCCAGGGGTGGCAGGCACAACGTTGGTATCGCACCGGCTAGAGGTTTGGTAATTGATGTAGTTCAGTAAACCACCGGCTCTGCCGGTGAGACTTGAAAAGCTTATGCCGTTCCAGCGACACTTCCTCCTGAGGAAAGCCCCGAAGGGAATTCAACAGGAGGAAATGCCATGCGAGAGTGGCAAAGTTTATCCCATGTTAAATGGAAGTGCAAATACCATGTGGTGATCGTCCCGAAGTACCGTAAGAAGGTTCTTATGGCCGCCTCCGTGGCGAAATTGGAAAGATCATCCGACAAGTTGTGTCGCCAGAAAGAAGTGTAACTTATCGAGGGCCACGCAATGCCCGACCACGTCCACCTGGTATTGAGTGTTTCACCGAAGTACCGTATTGCAATGGTGTTGGGGTATCTGAAAGGCAAATCAGCTATCCACATCCACCGCACAATACATGGCATCAAGCAAGGTTTTACCGGGAGACACTTTTGGTCTCGCGAGTATTGGTAGGCTTGAATGAAGAAATGATCCGTGCTTACGTGAGAGATCAAGAGCATTTGGATAAACAGGAGAGCTGGACTTTACCAATAATCCCTAGCCCCTTTTAGGGGCTTTCCTCAAGCCACCCGCTCTGCGGGTGGTCATGACTCTGGAAACAAATAAACCCCGCCTGAAAAGACGGGGTTTATTTGTTTCGGATGCAGTCTGTTAGAACTGCATCCCAATCTTCAGAAGAAAATCATTGAACTATGAAGGTCAAACCTGTGCTCCACGGTCCCTGGCCTGCCGTGTTAAATGCCGATCCAACCCATGAATAGTTGTCGGTTGAAAGAAGCGGCGTTGGCAAAGTGATGCTGCATGTGCCCGTGCCTGCGGCGCATCCGGCCTGAGTTGGAGTGAATATGGCAGAAGGACCACCCGTTGAGATAGTGTTGTTCTGGAGGTAAATCTGGTATCCAGTTGCTCCTGGCACGGCGTTGAAAGTGAAGGCCGGTGTAGTAGAAATAACGCTGCCTTGTGGACTGTTGATAGTTGGTGCAGGTGGAGCGGTGCCAACAAAAAAGTTCAAACCTGTGCTCCA